>NZ_JBNPTW010000040.1:0-1030 GCF_051167855.1 Bradyrhizobium sp. HKCCYLRH3099 | reverse complement strand
TATACGGAAACATATCCTGAGTTTCTGAGATAGTTGGCGCACTCCTTTTCCGGGAAGAGATCGAGGAGATCTCCAGCTTTTCGCCAAGTCGCTTCGATGGTGCGAGGTTCTGCGTCTCGCATCAGGTGCTTGAGTTTGGCGAAGACCTGCTCGATCGGATTGAGGTCAGGACTGTAGGGAGGCAAGAAGAGCAGGTGCGCTCCTCTTGCGCGGATGAGGTCGCGAGCTTCCCTTCCTTTGTGGCTTCCGAGATTGTCGAGAATCACGACATCTCCCTTGACCAAGGTCGGAGCCAGCTCCTTCTCGACATAGAGCGTGAAGAGTTCGCCGTTGATCGGACCATCGATGACCCAGGGTGCCGAGATCCGATCGCAGCGCAGTGCTGCGATAAATGTCATCGTTTTCCAGTGACCGAACGGCACAGATGCCTCAAGCCGCTGCCCGCATGGTCCCCAACCACGCAGCGGGGCCATATTGGTCTTGATCCAGGTCTCATCGATAAAGACCAGGCGAGACACATCAATCTTGCCTTGGTGAGCTTTCCAGCGTGATCGCTTACGAGCGATATCAGGACGATCCTGCTCCGCCGCCCGCATCGTTTTTTTTGAAGCTCAGGCCTTCGGCGTGGACGAAGGTCCACACGGCCCGCACATCGGTCCGGATGCCACGCTCGGCCAGCTCAGCTATTAACTTGCGCAAGGTGAATGGACCGGAACGAATACGTTTGCGAAGCCATTCGGCATGGGCCCCGGATAAAGTCCGCTTCTTGTGGCCACCGATTTTTCCCGGAGCGACGCCTCCAGTCTGTCGTCTGAGGTTCTTCCACTTGCTGATGCAGGACGGGCTGATCCGAAGCGCCTGCGCGATCGAGCGGACCGTCTCACCTGCATCCGCGCGCGCCAGAGCGCGTTCGCGAATGTCTTCCGAATAGGGCCGTGTCATCCGTGCTGGCCTCCGGCTCCAGCATGGAATTTGAATCAGAAGTTCACCGCCTGGGGAATCCTGATTCCGGCAAAAAACATCATGTTCT
>NZ_JBNPTW010000039.1:0-1269 GCF_051167855.1 Bradyrhizobium sp. HKCCYLRH3099 | reverse complement strand
TGACCTGCCACCGAAGTTTCATCCAGCAGCATCTAGAGTCCGAGTGGGTTTTACGCCGATTGGCGCGGGTGGAGCAACGGGCGAGCGGCGGAGCTGGTCGGGGTTGCGCAGCCGATCGCCCGTTGCGGTGAATGTGGCAGCGTAGGCCGCCGGGGTCTGGTATTTCAGCGAGGAGTGAGGCCGCTCGCCATTGTAGTCGGCGACCCATGCAGCAATCTTGCTCCGTGCCTCGGCGATGCCGAAGAACAGCGTCTCGTTCAGCAGCTCGTCGCGCATCCTGCCGTTGAAGCTTTCGACGAAGGCGTTCTGGATCGGCTTGCCCGGTGCGATGAAGTGCCAGGCGATGCTGTTGTCCTGGCACCAAGCCAGCATCGCATTGCAGGTGAACTCGGTGCCGTTGTCGGACACAATTGATCCCGGCTTGCCGCGCCAGGCGACGATGGCCGTCAGCTCTCGTGCCACCCGCCGGCCCGAGATCGAGGTGTCCGGGATCGCGCCCAGACACTCCTTGGTGACATCATCGACGATGTTGAGGATGCGGAAGCGCCGACCGTTGGCGAACTGGTCAGAGACAAAGTCCAGCGACCAGCGCGCATTCGGTTTCGCTTCCACCGGGATCGGAGCCCGCATCCCGATAGCCTTTCGACGGGCGCGTCGCTTGCGCACCGTAAGCCCTTCTTCGCGGTACAGCCGATGGATACGGTTGATGCCCGATCGCTCGCCCTCCCGTCGCAGCAGGATGAACAGCCGACGATAGCCGAACCGCCGCCGTTCGTTGGCAAGCTCGCGCAGTCTGCCCCGAAGCTCGGCGTCCGAGGGGCGACGAGACCGGTAGCGCACCATCGTCCGATCCGCCCCGACGATCGAGCAGGCCCGCCGTTCCGACAGGCCCAGCTTGGCCTGCAGGTGCGCCGCCGCGGCGCGCTTGGCGGCAGGCCCTACCATTTTTTTGAGAGCAGCTCCCGCAGCGCCGCCGCATCGAGCATCTGTTCGGCCAGCAGCTTCTTCAGCTTGGCATTCTCGTCCTCGAGCGCCTTGAGCCGCTTGGCCTCGGAGACGTCCATGCCGCCGAACTTGGCCTTCCAATTGTAGAGCGTCGCCTCCGAGATCCCGTGCTTGCGAGCCAGATCGGCCGTCTTCGCACCGGCCTCGTGCTCTTTCAAAACCGCGATGATCTGCTCTTCCGTGAACCGCTTCCGCTTCATCTGTCCGTCCTTCGTCAGGCCGGACTCTAAATCCTTCTGGAGGAAATTCTTAGGGGCAGATCAG
>NZ_JBNPTW010000038.1:0-1286 GCF_051167855.1 Bradyrhizobium sp. HKCCYLRH3099 | reverse complement strand
GGTATGAACCGGGCTGAGTCCTGACATTCTAGACCGGGTTGATTCCTGACAGGCAAGCTTCGTCCGATTCGAAGGAGGATCGGTCGATGCCTTTCAGGGAGAGCAGTCCTGTGGAGCAGCGTATCGGGTTGTTTCGAGAGTATGAGACGGGAGCCTTTACCGTCACGGAGCTTTGCGCGCGGCACGGCATCAGCCGGGAGACGTTCTACGTATTGAAGCGCCGCCGCGAGAGCGGAGACCCGCAGTGGTTCGAGGAGAAGAGCCACGCGGTGCGGAACTGCCCGCACGCCACAGCAGACCGGCTGGTTCGGCGCATCATCGCAACGCGACGGCAGTTTCCGCATTTCGGACCAAAGAAGATCAAGGCCTGGCTCGCATGCGAGCGGCCGGAGGTCGACTGGCCCGCGCCCTCGACGATCGGCGATATCCTGAAGCGTGAAGGCTTGGTCGAAGCGCGACGGCAGCGGCGTCGGGGGATTGCGCAAGGCGAGGTCATGACTCCGGCGGAGGGCCCCAATGACGAGTGGGCGATCGACTTTAAAGGCTGGTTCCGCACCATCGATGGCACGCGCTGTGATCCGCTGACGATCACCGACGCGGCGAGCCGCTATCTCATCGAAGTGCGCATCGTTGATCCGACATCGGCTGGCGTGAAGAGCGCGCTGGAGCGTGTTTTCAAGGATATCGGCCTTCCCGGCGCGATCCGCTCCGACAACGGTGTGCCGTTCGGGTCGAACGGAGCCGGCGGTCTTTCGGCGCTTTCGGTGTGGTGGCTCAAGCTCGGCATCGAACCGCGCTACATCCCGCCAGCCAGCCCGCAGGACAACGGCCGCCACGAACGCATGCATCGCACGCTGAAGGCCGAGACGTCGACGCCGCCGGCAGACAGCGCCGCCGAGCAGCAGCGGCGCTTCGATGCCTTTCGCCGCCACTTCAATGAGGAGCGTCCGCACGAGGCGCTCGATCAGGTGGCACCCGTCAAGCTTTGGCGCTTGCCATCGCGCTCCATGCCAAGCCGCCTCGGCGATCCCTGGTACGATGCTGATCACGAAGTTCGCCGTGTGCGTCCCACCGGCGACATCAAATGGCGGGGCGAGTACGTCTTCGTTGGCGAGGCGCTCGCCAACGAGCTGATTGGCATGGTCCCGCATGAGAACGACAGCCACATCGTCCGCTTCTACGGCCGAGACCTCGGCCTCATTGACCGCGACCGCCGTTTCCTGCGCTTTGCTCCGCCGCGTGCGCGGCTCCGCGTCGCGCAGGAAACGGCGGAGACAAGCCAGCAG
>NZ_JBNPTW010000037.1:0-1500 GCF_051167855.1 Bradyrhizobium sp. HKCCYLRH3099 | reverse complement strand
TACTACTGAGTCAAAAATCGACGATATGGCCGGCTGAGAATCAAGTATTTGTAGAGATTCAGACTTTCACGCGCGGGAGGGTCGAATGGATCTCAAGCCAGAGGAAGCCAGTGCGCGTCGATTTTCGGCCTATGTCGAAGGTCTCGCCAGCGAGATCGGGCACGCGGACAGAGTGAACCCGCTTCACGATTATTGTACAGGCCTGATGCTGCCCGGGGAACGCAAGAGCGTAGAACCTATGGCGGCCAGGACGGCGCCGGCGCGCACGGCGGCGCAGCATCAGTCGCTGCTGCACTTCGTCAATGCCTCACCCTGGTCGGACGAGAAGGTGTTGGCCAAGGTACGCGCGATGGTGCTGCCGGCGATGGAGAAAACCGGACCGATCGAGGCCTGGATCCTCGACGATACCTCGTTTGCCAAAAAGGGCATCCACTCGGTCGGCGTCCACCACCAATATTGCGGTGAGCTCGGCAAGCAGGCCAATTGCCAGGTGGCGGTGACGCTGTCGATCGCCAACCACGCCGCCAGCCTGCCAGTGGCCTACCGGCTGTATCTGCCGGACGCCTGGACCAAGGACCGCACGCGGCGAAAGAAGGCGGGCGTGCCCAAGGACATCAAGTTCAAGACCAAGTCGCAGATCGCGATCGAGCAGATCCGCGCTGCATGCGACGCTGGTCTGCCGCGCGGGGTTGTCTTGATGGACTCCGGTTACGGCCGTGACTCGCAACTGCGTACGGAGATCACGGCGCTCGGATTGACCTATGTCGCGGGCATTTTGCCCAACACCTTGATGTGGCCTCCCGGGAGCGGTCCGCGGCGGAACGGAAAGCCGCTGAACAACACGGGTCGTCGCGACGAGCCTGACCTGGTCTCGGCCAAGAAGGTGGCGTGTGGCTTGCCAAAGGAGGCTTGGCAGACGATCCGTTGGCGTCAGGGTTCTGCCGAATGGCTGTCATCACGCTTCGCCCGGGTGCGCGTTCGTGTCGGGCACAACAAGCTGATCCCGGAGCAACTGAAATCGGAGTGGCTGCTGATCGAATGGCCCAAGGAGGAGAAGGAGCCGACCAGATACTGGCTCTCGACATTGCCCGCGACAACCACCTTCCGGAAGCTTGTCGACTTCACCAAGCTGCGCTGGAGAGTCGAGCGCGACTATGAAGAGCTGAAGCAGGAGATCGGGCTCGGCCACTATGAGGGACGGGGGTGGCGCGGCTTCCATCACCACGCCGCGCTATGCATCGCGGCTTACGGCTTCCTCATCGCCGAGCAGGCGACGATTCCCCCCTCAGGACCGCGTTGCAACTGGAAAATCCAACCGCCTGCCTTACCCGACGATTATAGACCCAGAGGCGCCGCCCGCGCGGCCTGAGCGCCATATCCCGAACTCGATTGCAACCATGCGCATACGGCTGAATCGAATGCTGGCCAGAACTTTACCTCGATGCCCATGTTGCGGCCTCGCGCCAAAGCCAAAAAGAAGAAATTTGTGACGCAGTAGTA
>NZ_JBNPTW010000036.1:0-1891 GCF_051167855.1 Bradyrhizobium sp. HKCCYLRH3099 | reverse complement strand
GCCTGCTCGGTCGCGCCCTGCGACAGCTGCTCGGCACTCGCCGACAGCTCCTGGCTGCCAGCCGACACGTTGTGCGCTGCGGTCAGGGCTTCAGCGACGATCTGCCGGAGCTTGTCCACCATGTGCTCGAGCGCGATGCCGAGCTTGTCCTTGTCGGAGGCGCGCCTGGTCTCGACGGTGAGATTTCCGTGCGCGATCTCGTCGGCGATGCCTGCCATCACGTTAAGGTTCTGCGTCATGGCATTGAGCGATTTGACCAGATCGCCGATCTCGTCGTCGCTACGTACCTCGATCGTCTGGCTCAGGTCGCCGATGGCCACGGCGTCGGCAAGGCCGACGGCGCGAGCCAGCGCCCTGCTGATGCTGAGTGCGATCCAGGTCGCCGAGACGACAGCGATCACCAGCGCGCCGATGATGATGCTGACCATCAGCGTCTTGGCGAAGCTTGCCCCGCGCGCTCCGTCTTCGGCAACCTCGGCCATCTGTCGTTCGTTCTGCTGAACGTATTGCTCGATCATATCGAGGCTATCGTTGAACGCCTTGCGGCCATCCCCGTTGGCGATCGCTATCGCTTTGACGTTGCCGGCTTCCGCAGCAAAGTTGGCAGCCTTTTCGACCGCCTTGCTCAACCGCTCGAGCTCCCCCTTGATCGCGCCGCTGGAAGGCCCGGCCTGCTCGCCGGCGATCTTCACCAGATCCGCCTTGACGGCGGCGAGCCTTTGCTGGGCCTCTTTCAAGTCAGCGTCGATATCCTGGACGTTCGCACTCGTATAGGCGGAGATGATGGCGCGCGACAGCCGCGCGGCATCGAGCCTTGCGGTCAACAGCGCCGTGACCATGCGCTGGCTGTCGGACGCATCCTTGTTCAGCTCACCAACGATCGAATCGAGTGTCGCGTCGAGCTCGCGCGTCGCCGGCTGCCCCTCGCCGCGCCATACCTCGGCGGCCTTGTTGTTCGAATTGAGGAGCGCGAATTTGCTGGCCTGATCCTCGAGTTCGTTCATGCGCTTGATGGAGCTGGTGGCCTGGTCGAGGATGCGCCGGCCGGACTCGCTCGCGCGGCCATAGAGCTCGTCGCGCAGCTTGAGCACCTTGTCGCGGCGCGCCGTCATCGTGTTGTAGTAGTCCTGGATATCCTTGTCCGTGATCGCGTTGATCATACGGGTTTCGGACCGCTGCTGGCCCTGGATGCCGTTCATGAGATCGCCCGCCATCTTGAGGCGGCCGGCCTGTGCGACCGTGCGCTGCTCCGCCTCACTCAGCGAGGAGAGGTTCATGTAGGCGATGCCGCCCATGATCATCGAGAGCGTAACGACGACACCGAAAGCGCCGGCCAGCTTGGCCTTGATCGTGAATCTCATGTCCAGACATCCAATTTCCATCGCAGGAGGCCGTCCGCAGACGACCCCGCGTGCCACTAACGTTGAAATTCGCGGTCGCGGGCATCGCTGGCCTCGCTCATGTCGAAGGCGAAGCCGCCGCCGCTCGAGGCCATGACGCCGCGCCCAGTCGTTGGCCTTGCAACCGGCTTCCGCGGCGCATTATGGGCGTCCCGGTTTGCGGCGGCCATGCTGGCGGCCTTGGCCCTCAGCTGGCCAACAGCGCGATCAATCGTGGGGACCGCCGGCGCAGCAATGCCAGCGTCGGAGGACCGATCGATGCGGAAGAAGGCGATGGTCGACTGCAGCTGCTCGGCCTGCGAGGCGAGTTCCTCCGAGGTCGAGGATACCTGCTCGGATGCACTCGCATTCTGCTGACCGACCTTGTCGAGCTGCTGAATGGCCTGGTTGATCTGGGCCGCCCCGATGTCCTGTTCGCGGCACGCGGCCGTGATCTCCACCACCAGCTCCGCCGTCTTCTTGATGTCAGGCACCAGCTTGGACAGCATCCC
>NZ_JBNPTW010000035.1:0-2231 GCF_051167855.1 Bradyrhizobium sp. HKCCYLRH3099 | reverse complement strand
CGCGTCACCCGCTCGGGCATGAACACGTCCTGCACCCGCGAGATCGGCAGGCCGAACAGCTGGCCGCCGATCACGGCGGTGACGAATTCGGACGCCGCGCCGTCGGTGGTCTCGATCTTGTTGCTGCTCATCGCACGCTTCTCCTGCTGGTCGTCACATCACGCCGCGCGCTTGGCGGCTTCGGCGCGTTCCCGCTCGTCGAACTGATCCTTCAACGACGCGATCAGGCCGGGACGGTCGAACTTGGCGATGTAGTCGTAGAGACCGGCCTGGCGGCCGCGCTCGACAGCGGCCGGCGAGATCAGCGACGACACCGCGATCACCGGCAGCTGATTGAGGTTCTGATCGGCGCGGATCGCCTCTGCGAACTCGAAGCCGTTCATCTCCGGCATCTCGATGTCGGTGACGACGATGTCGAAGGTGTGCCCCGAGCGCAGCGTGGCAAGGCCCTCGATGGCCGACGAAGCGGTGCGCACCTTGTAGCCGGCCGACTTCAGCACCGGCGCCAGCATGTTGCGGAAGAACGGGCTGTCGTCGACCAGCAGCACGGATCGGGTCAGCGCCTCCGAGCTCATCTCCTTGCGGATGAACCAGTCGGCGAACGCCATCGGCAGGAAGTGGCCGACGTCGATCACCTCGGTGGCCTGGCCCTTGATCACGGCCGAGCCGAGGATGCCGTCCCTGGCGCCGGAGACCTGGATGTGGAGCCGCTCCTCGACGATGTCGATGATCTCGTCGACCACGAGGCCCATCGCGCGGGTCTCGTCGGCGAACACCAGGATCGGCTGCGATCCCGAGGTCTGCACCGACACGCCTTCCATCTGCACCAGCGGCATCAGCTGGTCGCGATACTGAACCATGTAGCGATCGTTGCTGATCTCGATCTTGTCGGCCGCGATCTCCTCGAGGCGCGTGACCAGCGCCAGCGGCACCGCCTTCGGATGCGCCGTGCCGGCGCGGAACACCAGCAGCGAGGTGAGCTGCTCGCCGCCGATGGCGTGATGCGCGGCATGCTCGTCGGCGACCGCCTGCGAGGCGGAGCCGGCGGCGCCCAGCGCCTTGGCGATGCCGTTCGGATCGATGATCATGATGACCGCGCCATCGCCCAGGATGGTGTTGCCCGAGAACATGTCGATGTGACGCAGCTTGGTCGA
Source organism: Bradyrhizobium sp. HKCCYLRH3099 (assembly GCF_051167855.1). Classification (NCBI taxonomy): domain Bacteria; kingdom Pseudomonadati; phylum Pseudomonadota; class Alphaproteobacteria; order Hyphomicrobiales; family Nitrobacteraceae; genus Bradyrhizobium; species Bradyrhizobium sp. HKCCYLRH3099. The sequence goes on along the minus strand of NZ_JBNPTW010000035.1, from coordinate 1,077 downwards.
CATCGGCTTGACGACGATTTCCTCGGTGTGGAACACGCAATCCACCACGATGCCGAAGGTCTGGTTGCCGACCTGCGTCACGACGATGAAGCCGTTCTCCGGATCGGACGACGAGCCGTCGTCGATCTTGAGCAGCTTCTTCAGATGCATCAGCGGCAGCAGCTTGTTGCGCAGGCGGAGCACCGCAGTGTCCTTGATGCGCTCGATGCGGTGCTCGGAATTGGCGCGCGCGCGCACCAGCTCGACCACGGCCAGCTGCGGGATCGCGAAGCGGTCACCGCCGGCCTCGACGATCAGCGCCGAAACGATGGCCAAAGTCAGCGGGATCTTGATGGTGACCGAGGTGCCCTCGCCGGCCACCGACTTGATGTCGATGGTGCCGCCGATCTGGTCGATATTGGTGCGCACCACGTCCATGCCGACGCCGCGGCCGGAGACCGAGGTGACGGCGGCCGCCGTCGAGAAGCCCGGCTCGAAGATGAACTTGTGGATCTGCGCTTCCGTCATCTTCTCGAGCTCGGCCTCGGTGACGAGACCGTTCGCGAGAGCCTTGGCCTTGATGCGCTCGGTGTTGAGGCCGCGGCCGTTGTCGGCGATGCAGATGATGATGTGGCCGCCTTCATGATAGGCGGAGAGGCGGATCGTGCCCTGCTCGGCCTTGCCGCTGGCGGCGCGCTCGGCCATCGTCTCCAGACCATGGTCCGCCGAGTTGCGCACCATGTGGGTGAGCGGATCCTTGATGAGGTCGAGCACCTGGCGGTCGAGCTCGGTGTCGGCGCCGTGCATCTCGAGCTCGATCTGCTTGCCGAGTTCGGTCGCGAGGTCGCGGACGATGCGCGGCAGCTTCTGCCAGGCATTGCCGATCGGCTGCATGCGCGTCTTCATGACGCCTTCCTGCAGCTCGGCGGTGACGTTGGAGAGCCGCTGCAGCGGCACCTTGAACTCGGTGTCCTCGTTGCGGCGGGCGATCTCGAGCAGCTGGTTGCGCGTCAGCACGAGCTCCGAGACCATCGTCATCAGATGTTCGAGCGTGTCGACATTGACGCGGATCGACTGGTTGGCGACCTTGTCGCTCTC
>NZ_JBNPTW010000034.1:0-2654 GCF_051167855.1 Bradyrhizobium sp. HKCCYLRH3099 | reverse complement strand
ATCTCTTCCCGGAAAAGGAGTGCGCCAACTATCTCAGAAACTCAGGATATGTTTCCGTATAAAAACAGCATGCTCTAGTCTGCTTTCATTCCATCGGGATCGTTGTCGGCGGAGCAAGACACGCTGTTCGCCGAGCGCAGGTGATCGCAGTGGCTTTGCTTCATTGACATGAAGCGCAAGCCGCGGAGGTGGCCCAAGGTGGCAAGCGATCAGCCGTTCCCGCACATGACTTGCACGACCGCGTTGCAGCAGCGGCGGGCGAATTTCGGATGCGTGGTGCGCCCGACACGAGGCTGCGCCAGTACCCGGCGTTTCGGTGACGTCCTGCCAATCAAACGAAGAGTATCGCCGGGACTGCCGCAGACCCGGTCTTTCACGTCGAACAGTGAGGATCGACTGAAGGAGCTCTGGAGATAGCATGGGGAGTGGATTGGCAGAAGCCGCTGGAGCATCGTCACTCGCGGCGGCATCACGCTTCATGGGTCGTCAGACAGCAAACAACCAGAACATCGCTTCTCTCGAAATCAATGGCGCGAGCATCGGGCGTGTCCCCGGGGGCATCGTCGTCACGCTCTCGGTCATGGTTGATCGGCCCGACGATGCAATTGCGGCTGGAAGGGACACGGGAGCGCGGCGCGGTGATTTCTGGCAAGACTATCCATACGATCGAACAGCGCTGCCGGAAGCAATCTGGCGCGAGGCGACCGCGTGAATGCACAGGAAAAGTTAGTGGGCAATATTATCTCGTCCGCTGAGGCCGTCAAAAAGCGGGAGGCGCTGTTGCGGCTGGCGAAGAAGCGACAGGACGCGAAATTCGAACGCTATTCGAAACCTTAGTTTAAGTTGGCTGATTTCCACGACGGATATTACGAAACTGACCATGTGTGCCGTGGACGATTTCGGCCTGTAACGTTGATGCCGATCTGATGCTGATCTGCCAAGACTGGGCGTCGCCAGACTTCCTCAACAAGCCGCGGAATGAATGAGAGGCAGAAACAGTGTGGCCACGACGCTACGCTTCCGACAAACATCAATATCAAGCGAATCCTCCGTGAGCAGTTTGATCTGTCGTTCGAAGAGACTTATGCGGCCGACGTGTTTCCGTTCATCAAGGAAGGAAGTATGGGTGCAAAAAATCCGTTTCGGGATTTGGTCAAAAGTGCTTCTGAGTACGCAGTGCCGCAGATCGACATTGTAAGGCCGAAGATGGTCATCTGCCTTGGATCTGCTCCCTTCAACGCGATCCGATCATCTACTAACAACGGCAAGTGGATGCCCATGAAAAATGCTTACATGGTCGAAGCGCCGTTCCACACCGAGCTTACTGGCGTTCCCATCTTTGGCGTTATTCATGTAGGGGGACAGGCAACGGCATTCGCCGGCGGCAAAGCGAAGCTCGAACCCCGATGGCAGGCGCTGGGGGCGCATTTCCGTTCGATCAGATCTCTCCCGGCCTCAAAATCCGAGTGAGGGGCCGCTCCCCCACTTTTTTAAGGGTCCCGAATCTGCTCGATCAGATAACCGGAGCGAACATGCCGACGCATTTTTCCAATCGATGCAGGCGTGAGCTTTGCGTGCGATGACAGCGACCTTCTCGCCGTCAACTGGCAGCGGGATCATCTTGCGGCAGACTTCATCCTTCCAGGTGCAGAGAAGCGCGTACTTCACGTTCACTTCGACGACGAAACGATCGTCCGTCTCTTGGACGAATTTCCGCTCAGCACAGAGCAGGACACCAAACCGGAAGGTCTGGTGTCACGTCATTTCGCTTACCGCGTCGAGGGCGCCGTGTTTGCGGCAGTACAATCGGAGGCTTGGAAAGTGAGCTTCCATCCTGCCAGCCACTATCGCTTCATCACGGGATGGGGATGCATGGACGTGCTCTGCAAGGCGCCGCCCCGATTCGAAGTCGTTGATCTCTGATCCAGGCGGAATGCCTCCGCGTCACCGAGCGGCGCTTCCGCCCGTGCATGACGAGATCGCGCGCCGTCCTAACTCCGTGATCTCGTAATGCGTGAGTTTCGGATTGATGGGGCGCACGCGTAGAATGCCGGCGTCGATCAGGCTGCTGACTTCCACGTCCGGATAGCGATCGTAGACAAGACAGCCGCCTTGGGCCGAGACGACGTGCTTGAGAAAGGCAACCGCATCTTTGCTCAGCTTCATCGGTTACCAGGCGGGCTGAATCGCCGCAGTAGACAAGCTCGGTCTCTCGGACGTTTCCGACTGTTCATCGCATGGATCCCAATCTGCCGCCCATCCTGGTTTGCCGCGAACCGCGACCTGGGGCGTTCTTCCGGTTTCCAGAAAAATTCTTGACGCCCACCCCCAAATCAGTGGTCTTATCCGTGCATCCCGTCCCGATGCGAAGGGGCGTACGCGCGGTCGTCACGATACGTGGGGCGGGGATGCGGTGGCCGTGGTGGATCAGGCGCTGATGCGCGACGACTGATCGGTTGCGGACGATGAAGTCGTGTGGTCCTGGCCTCTCGTCGCTGAGGTCAAGTCAACGTGTTGCTTGACGGCACGCGCTGATGATGGGGGCAAGAACGCCGATCCCCAGGGAGATCACGTATAAAGGTGCGCCGTGGAAAGGCGCGGTTCTTGAGAGGGTGAAAGTCCCTTCCGGCAAAGGTCGTTCCAGCCGGTAGCAA
>NZ_JBNPTW010000033.1:0-6747 GCF_051167855.1 Bradyrhizobium sp. HKCCYLRH3099 | reverse complement strand
ACCGGCTGGAACGACCTTTGCCGGAAGGGACTTTCACCCTCTCAAGAACCGCGCCTTTCCACGGCGCACCTTATACGTACTCTCCCCGGGGACCGGGCTGTCTTGCCCCCGTCACGGGTGGATCATCATGACCGCCCGCTTGGCACCAGCGTCGGGATGCCAGGACCATACGACTTCACCGTGCGCCTCCGACCGTTCGTCGGCATGATCGGATCGCGCTGCGACCAAAGGCGCCCACCGCATCCCGCACTCCACGCTCGTGACGACCGCGAACCGCCCCTCTCATGAGCACGGGATGCGACATCAGAGCATGAATTCTGGAAAAAAGAAACGAAGAAATGATTCCCGGCGGGACCGGCAGTGCCGATCGTGCTGCGGCAGCAGGCGAATTTCGTTCAGTAACGCCTGCGCTTTTCGGCCCATTCAGCGCTACGCGAAGGCTCGTCGCGTGCCGTGAGACGCCCGACGGGCGACTCAGCATCGGGTGCGAACGATCAGTTCCTCGGCAACGCTCGCGAGCTTGTCGTTCTGCCAACTACTGCCTGACCACCCCCGCCGGCGGCAGCGGCTGCACCGTGACGTTCGCCTCGACGGCATCGAGGCTGAGCACCTGCGCGGCGGCCGGGAAGGCGGCATCGGCCATCGCGGCATGGCCCTCGGCGGTCGGGTGTACGGCGCCGCCATAGACCGCCGACAGCACGCCCCAGCTCGCATCGTGGATGTCCGACGGCTGCATCGCCGCCGGCAGGCCCTGCGGGTAGGTCATCGCCGAGAAGTAGCTGTCATTGGCGTCGCGGATCCAGCGGGCGCGCGGCAGATAGGGGCGATACTCGCTGGCGCCGCGGCCGCACAGCAGCGGCTCGTTGGCGGCGGAGACGATGTTGGAATCGAAACTCTCGCCATTGGCGGCGAAGCATTCGCGGTCGAACGGCGGATCCTGCGGCGAGCGCGCGCAGAAGCCGTGCTGCGCAAAGGCCGGCTGATGCGCATCGACGAAGGTCATGCGATCGGTGCGCGGGTCGCGGCACAGCACGCCCGCGGTGCATTGCGCCAGGCCGGCCAAAGCGGGAAGAAATTCGTTCTCGACGAAGCCCGCGACATTGGCGAGCCGCTGCGGATTGGCATTGAAGGAGGGATGCACCTCGAAGCCGGCGGGACCGCCGGGGCAGGGCGTGCCAGCGCCGCTCAGCGCGGGGTTGCCGTAGGAGGTGTAGATCACCCGGGAGAGATCGCCGACCATCGGCTTGAGCGCCTCACGCAGCTTGGCAAAGCCGCGCGGCAGGTCGCGCGCGAGTTCGCTCCGTGACTCGTCCACCGAGCCGATCACGCCGGAGCGCTTGAACAGCGTGCGCTCCGTCGGAGTGTCGACGATGACGTCGGCCACGAGGCCGGAGAAGTTGATGTCGTTGGCCCCGATCGACAACAGGATCAGGTCGAGCCGGCGGTCCGGCTGGCGGCGCTGGGCGGCCGTCAGGGCCTCGCGAAGCTCGCCGATCTGGCCGTTGACGCCGCCGGCGCAGGTCGCCACGGAGCGGCCGGGCGTGCATTCCCGCGCCCGCTGGCTGCCGAACAGGCCATCGGCGATGGTGGCGCCGGTGCAGGCGAGCGGCAGGTAGGTGACCGCGACATGCGGATAGCGCACCGCGAGCGCCAGCGCCGTGCGGGTCTGGTAGCTGTAGAGCGAGCGATGGCAGGCGGCGTTGAACCAGATGGCGCTGTGCTTCTGCCAGTTCTGCAGCGTGTCCGGCGCCTCGCAGGCACGGCCGCCCTTGAAGCCCGCGCGGCTCGGCCGGTAATATTGCGCCGTCGGACCACCCATATAGGAACGGAAGCAGAAGCCGTCGTCGGCGAGCGCGATCGGCCGGTCCGGATTGCCCTCGCCGGAGGCGATGCTGTCGCCGAGGCCGGCGATCAGGACGTCGCGTACCTGGATGCCGGTTTGAGCCCGCTGTGTGCCTTCGGGGCTGGTGACATCGACGGTCGCAACGGTCTGGCGGCCGTAGCGGACGCGCAGATTGACCGGCTCGGCGCAGTCGAAGGTCGAGGTCTGCGGTCCATCGCCATCGTCGAACGACCAAGCGCAGGTGGCGCCGACCGGCACCGGGCCGGTCAGCCGCACCGTCACCGGATGGTCGATCGGGGTCAGGTAGCTTTCCTTGACGTTGTCGCGGGTGCAGGGCTCGTTGACGCGGCCGGCGAGATCGATGCAGAGCCGGTTGACGACGTTGCGCGCCCAGCCGCGGCCGTCGCTCTGGATGCCCAGCGCCTGCTCGGCGGCCAGGATCGAGCGGTCGCGCGTGCTCTCGACATGCAGCAGAAAGTCGCGCTCCTCGCGGAACAGCCGGAAGCGGTTGCGGACCTCCCAGCTGATCTGCAACTGCGGCGCCGCGCCGCCGAACTGCGCGGCCGCCGGGCTGGCAGCGAGAGGGGCAAGCAGGCCCGCCAGCATGCAGGCGGCGAGCATTGAGCGATGGGACATTCGGGTCATACGCAAGGGTTCACGTCAGCGATGCGGCGGAAATAAGAGGGGTACGCGCGAGTTCAACCGGTCGCCGGTCGAACGCGGGCGCCGGACGCGGCGGAATGGTCGGCTCAGCCCTGGGAGTGGCGCTTGATGCGCTGGGGAACGGCCGCCGTCGCGGTGGCGGCGGCGCGCTTGGCGCCAACCTCGTCCGAAACGGCCGCCTGCAGCCGGCGCCGCTCCTGCCAGGGCTTGACGACGTTCAGCCAGAGTTCCCGGATGCCCATGATCGAGATCGCGGTGGCGAACGGGATCACGAAATAGAGCACGCGAAACACCAGCAAGGTGGCCAGCAGCTGCTCGCGGCCGAACTGCGGCAGCGCCACCAGCATCGCGGCGTCGAACACGCCGATGCTGCCGGGCGCATGGCTGGCAAAGCCGAGCAGGGTGGCGAGGATGAACACGACCGAGAGCGACAGGAAGTCGATCGGCGGGTTCGCCGGGACCAGCAGATACATCGCCAGCGCGCAGAAGCCGAGATCGACGACGCCGATCAGGATCTGCACCACCGTCAACGGCGCCGACGGCAACACCACCTTCCAGCCGTTCTGGCCGAGCTGGCGGCGGTTCTTGCCGGCATAGATCCAGCCGAGATAGGCGAAGATCGCGCCGAGGATGCCGATCGCGATCAGCTGGTTCACAGCCGGCGGCAACTGGTCCATGGCGGTCGCGGCCGCCGGATGCAGGGTCATGCCGATGCCGAGCACGAACAGATTGCCGAGCCAGAAGGTCAGGCCCGACAGGAAGCAGATCTTGGCGACGTCGATCGCCGACAGGCCGTAGTCCGAATAGATCCGGAAGCGGATCGCGCCGCCCGTGAACACGGTGGCGCCGATATTGTGGCCGATCGAATAGCTGGTGAAGGCGCTCATCGCCGCGATGCGATAGGGCACGTGTTTCTTGCCAATCGTTCGCAGCGCAAAATAGTCATAGAAGGTCAGCGTGCAGAACGCGCCGACCACACACAAGGCCGCGAGTGCAATGTGACCGGGCGGGATTTCGGTCAGCGCGGTCAGGATGACGCCGCCGTCGACGCCCTTCAGCGTGCGGACGAGCGTGGTGATCGCGAAGGCGATGATCGCAAGGCTCGCTGCAATCCCCAGCCGCTTCCAGCCGATCCATTTCTTGAAGCCACGCGACAGCGTGGTCAGCAGGCGCTGCATTCATCCTCCCGGCGGGGCGGCATCAGATCTTTGAAGAAGGGCAAAACCATAGAACGATGTTGGGCGGGCAATCCGTGACAGCCTGTTCCTTAAGCTAAAATACGCGCCTTGTGCAGTCCTTGACTCAGCTCAGCTCCGGCTTGGCTTCGCGGGTCTGTCACACTCCAGTCACATAGCTTGGGCTGCCTCAGTTCGGTCCAATTGGTTACCTGCGACGGCACGCGCCGTCAGCTCACGCAAACGTGCCGCCGTCGGGCGAGGTTCCGGATGCCGTCCGCTGCGATGCCGGAACAACGCGTCCCTCCGCCGGTTAGCCGCACGCGCAAAGCGAACATGGCACACGCGGTCGGGGAGGGACCCGTCATGTTCCGAACCGAAGGACAGGTGGCAAATGGGACTCTTCACCAAGGACATCAAGACGATGAACGATCTGTTCGTTCATCAGCTCCAGGACATCTATTACGCCGAAAACCAGCTCGTCAAAGCGCTGCCCAAGATGGCCGACAAGGCGACCGACCAGCAGCTGAAGCAGGGCTTTCTGACGCATCTGGAGGAAACGCGGACGCATGTGAAGCGGCTCGAGCAGGTGTTCGAGATGCAGGGCCTCTCACCCAAGGCGGTCGACTGCCCGGCCATCGACGGCATCATCGAGGAGGCCGAGGAGGTCGCCGGCGAGGTCGCCGACAAGACCGTGCTCGATGCCGCCCTGATCAATGCCGGCCAGGCCGCCGAGCACTACGAGATCACCCGCTATGGCAGCCTGATCGCCTGGGCCAAGCAGCTCGGCCGCAGCGACAGCGCCGCCGTGCTGCAGAAGACGCTCGACGAGGAGAAGGCGACCGACATGAAGCTGACCAAGCTCGCCGAGACCAGCGTCAACCTGCGCGCTGCGAGCTGATCCGTCGACTGTGAGACAAAACGCCGCGCGGTTGTCCCGCGCGGCGTTTGCATGTCCGGCCGTTCTCGCGACGGCGTTCTGGTCAGCTCTTCCTCAAAGCGAAGTTGGCGCCACAGAACGCCATCAGCGCGCCGAGGCAGAGGGCCGCGAGGCCCGCCAGCACGCCGGCTGCCGAGGGCACCGGGCTCGGGCCAGAGATGGCCTGGCCGATGCCGGCGAGCATCAGCACGCCGACCACGACCAGGAAATTGCGCGCGCGCTGCGGGATCTCACCGGACACCGCGCTGTGCATGATGTTGGCGATGAAATAGCCCGAGGAGAAGCCGACGGTCGCGATCAGCCACCAGGCGATCGCCGAGCCCGCCGGCATGAAGGCTCCGTCGCTCTGCCACAGGCCGCCGAGATCGAGCCCATAGCGGGCGCCGAGCATGTGCACGGCGAGCGCGAGCAGGATACCTGCGGCCATCGCGCCGGCCAGGATCAGGTGGCGGGGAAAATAGATCGTTTCGCTCATGCCTGGTTTGTAGGATAAGGCGCGCTCCACACGCAACAGGACCGCGCCATTTCCACGCCCGCACCAGCATCCGTTTCGCCCATCGGCTACGCCTACAAGGCGTCGCTGATCGGCTCCGCGCAAGAGTTCGAGCTGACCGAGCAGGGCCTGTCGTGGCGGTTCGCCGGCCACGCCGGCCTGTGGCCCTATGCCGACATCGCGTCGATCCGGCTGTCGTACCGGCCGGTGTCGATGCAGGCCAAGCGCTTCCGCGCCGAGATCACGCACCGCGACGGCCGGAAGCTGAACGTCATCTCGACCACCTGGCAGACCGTGACCTTGATGGTGCCGCAGAGCGAGATGTACAGGGCCTTCATCATCGCCTTGCACGCGCGGCTTGCGGCCGCCGATAGCACGGCGCGGCTCGCCGGTGGCCTCGGCCGCACGGTCTATGCCGCGGCCGTCGCGGTGATGGGCGTGTTGACCGTCGCCATGGCCGCGCTGCTGGTGCGCGCGCTTCTCATCACGGAATGGTCCGGGGCGCTGTTCCTGATCGGCTTCGCCGCGCTGTTCGCCTGGCAGGTCGGCGGCTTCGTCCTGCGCAACCGGCCGCAGACCTACACCTTCGCGAAGATTCCAGCCGCGCTGCTGCCCTGATCACGCAGCGACATCGTTGGAGACCGAATGTGACTGCGCGACAGCGGCCGGTCATGCGAGCATCCGCAACTGCCGTTGGAGATGGATGATGCAGGATCGCGCGCTGCGCATGCCAGACGCTGCCGAGATCGCTGCGATCACTGCGCGGCACTTTGCCGATACGCCGCTTCGGCCGGCGGATCTGCTGTTCGTGTTCGGCACAAGGATCGAGGAGGATCTGCGCGCCGAGACGGCAGGCCGGCTGTGGCAGCAGGGCTATTTTCGCCACGCCATCGTCAGCGGCGGCATCACGCCGGGCGCCGATGCTTCCGAATGCACGCTCATCAAGGCCGCCATGGTCAGACGCGGCGTGCCGGCCGAGCGCATCCTCGAGGAGCACCAGGCTCTGAACACCGGCGAGAACGTCGTGTTCTCGCTGCCGGTGATCGAGGCCGCGCTCGGCCTCGCCAACATCCGCAGCGTCATCTGCCTCGGCAACAGCTGGACCGCGCGCCGCTACGCAATGACATTGCAGCGGCACTGGCCGGAGGTGGAGAAGATGCTGCTGACGGTGGATAGCTTCAGCGTGCCGCGCCATCTCTGGCACACCCATCCGGAGTTTCGCCGCCGCGTGCTGAGCGAGTGGGACAAGATCGAGAGCTACAAGGCGAGGGGCTTTATTGCGGAGTGGCCGTGATCGCCTTGGGCAGCAGCAACAAAGTCGTCATTGCGATGGCCTGCCCACCATCGTTGCAGCCGTCTCACTTCAGGTGTCGGTAGCATCAAGAGCACCCCAGCTCAGCAGTCGGAATCGAGCGCTCCCCCCGCGAACGGCGCGCTCCCCTCCCCCTTGCGGGGAGGGGTCGGGGGTGGGGGTCCCCACGGGCAGTTTCTCGATGAGCCCAAATCTTCTTTGAGAAGGCCAGCCCCGAACGAACTTCGGCGCCCGCGGACCCCCACCCCTGAGCAACCGGGGACATAGGTGACAGATCTGACCGACGACATAGTTGACACAATTCTCGTTTTGTTCAGATCT
>NZ_JBNPTW010000032.1:0-30803 GCF_051167855.1 Bradyrhizobium sp. HKCCYLRH3099 | reverse complement strand
AGACAAGCCAGCAGTGATCGAATACTGTCAGGAGTCAGCCCGGTTCAAAATGTCAGGGATCAACCCGGTCGGTCAGGCGCTGAAGCTTGTGAAGTTCTCGAGCACGTCTCGCGAGATCATCCGACCGCGCGAGGTGTGACGACGCCAGGATGGCGTCGCGCCTCAGAACGAAACGCGCAGCCCCGCGCGGCCGCTGACGACGTTCGAGCGGTCCGACAACGCCAGATATTCGGCGGCCGAGAACAGGGTCACGTTGCGGCTCTGCCATTCCAGCCCGAGGCCGCCGAAGCCGCCCCAGACGTTGGACTGGCCGGGGATCGCGAAGGGGATGGCTTGGCCGAGCAGGGACGCGTTGACCGTATTGCTGCCGACCTTATGGGTGCCGAGCAGGCCTGCGGTGATGCTGGTCGAGAGCACGTCGGTCGGCGCGAATACGACGCTGCGGGTCAGCTTCATCTCGCCGCGCTCCTCGAGCAGGCTCACGGTCTGGCCGTTCACCGTCAGCGGCGCGGTGGTGCCGGTCTCGGTGTAGCCGGCATAGGAGCCGTAGAGATAGCGCAGCCGGAACGACGGCGTCAGCGTGTAGGTGGCGCCGCCAAGGCTGCCGAGCCCCCAGCGGTGGCCGAACGTCGCCTCCGGGCTGACATACCAGCCGTTGAAGTTAGCGGCCGCCGTCTCCAGCCCGCCGGCGACGAGGTTGTTGTTGATGGTCCGGCTCGCCGTGTTGCGTGAGCCGCCCGCCTGCACGGCCGCATTCAGGAACGAGGCGCCGAGGTCGTAGCGCGCATAGGCGCCACCGAACACGAGATCGGCGTTGGTGGTGCCGAAGTTGAAATCGGCCGAGCTGCGGGTCTGGCCGCCGCCCAGGAAGGCGCCAAGCCGCAAGCCGGAACCGGCCTGCCAGTCGCCACCGATCATGCCGCCATAGAACAGGTTGGTCGTGCGCGGCAGCACGCCGTCCTGCTGCTGGATGCGCTGGCCGCCGAAGCCGCGGCCCCAGACAGCGCTACCGTCGCCGTAGACCACGGTGGGATTCTTGTAGGCCATGCCGGGGCTGGCATAGGCCGAGAGCCCCGACATCGCAGCGAAGGCATCGTCGATGCGGGAGGACGCTTCGGGCGCGGCGAACCCCAGCGGTGCGCCACCCGTCGCGCGGCTTCCGGTGAAGACCGGCACAGCGTCAGAGACGCCGCGGCTGAAGTCGTTCAAGGTGCGTCCCGTGGACGCAAACGAGGTTGGATCGATCGCGACGGCCCGGTTGCCGGAGACCACGAAGGGCGTGGTGCCGGTCACGGTCGCCCCGGCCAGCGTGTCGAAGGTGAGGTTGTGGTTGCCACCGCGGAAATTGACGGTGTCGCCGCCGCCGCCGAGGTTGATCGCCCCGATGATGCGCGAGCCGCGCAGAACGGTGAGGGTGTCGGCGCCGCCGGCAAACTGCAGCGCGGCCAGGCTGCCGGAGATCTCGCCGGAGTTGGTGACATTGGCCGTGCCGCTGGCCTGGATGCCAAAGCCCTGGCTACCCTGCGGAGTGACGCCGATGATAGTACCGGAGTTGACGATGGCGGCATTGTTGCCGGCGGAGATACCGATGCCGCTGCCCGCCCCGCCGGCGACCGCCGTGATTGTGCCGGAATTGGTCACCGTGGCGTTGCCGCCGGTGAGGAGGCCAATGGCCTGCTGGTCGCTGCTGACGACAATGCTGCCGGAGTTGGCGAGGGTGGCGTCCTGCCCGGACTGGATGCCGAAGCCGGAAGTCCCCCCGGTCACGGCGATGATGCCGGAGTTCGTCACATTCGCCGCGCCACCAATCGCCACCACACCACTGGCCTGGCCGGAGGCGCCGACCATGGCCGTCAGGGTGCCGGAATTCGCGATCCGCAGATCGCCGAGATCGGACAGCACACCGAAGGCCTGGCTGCCGTCGCCGCCGCTGCTCGCGAGGCGGCCCGAATTGCTGACGTCAACGTTGTTGACGCCGCGGACCGCGATGGCAGAGCCGTTCTGGCCGGTGCTACTGCTCAGCAGCGAGCCCGAGTTGACGAGGCGTACGTCCCGACCACCTAATACGCCGTAGCTGGAGCCGTTTTCGCCCGAACTGCCCGAGATCGTGCCGGAGTTCGTCACATTGGCGTTCCCGAAAGCGATGATGGCGAAACCCAGTCCGTTGGCGCCTGTGATGCCGGCGATCGTGCCCGAGTTGGCGACGAAGCCGTCATTGCCGGCATTGATGCCGTAGCCCAGCGTGCCGCCGAGCGTCGAGATCCCGGTGATGGCGCCAGCATTGACCACCGTGGCGTTCGCACCTGTGGTCACTCCCTGTGCTTGCTGGCCGGAGCCGGAAATAGTCCCGAAATTGGTCACATTGGCAGTCTGGGCACTCAGGCCGAAGCCGGCTGCGGCGCTGCCGGAGATGCTGGCTCCGCCACTATTGGTGACCGTCGCCGTCGCGTTATCCTGCAGCCCGGTGGCGCTTCCAGTCAGGGCAAGCGAATTGGTGCAGGTCTGATTGGTGCCGGTGGACTGGCATTGCTGCGCCAGCGCCGCGTGAGACGTCATCAGCAGCCCTCCCGCGAGCAAACAGCCCCAAGCACCCGAGTTCAGTCCCATCTCGCCCAGCGACTCCTCAGTCGTGCTGAGGAAGATGGGACACAGTTAGGGTTAACAGGTCGCTAACGAGCTCCGAGATGTAGGACGCTTGGATGTATCTGGATACGTCTTTCCGATCTCATGCACATGAGCGTGGTCCGCGCCCGACCGACGATCAGTCTCAACCCGGAGTCCGGTCAGTCGAACCAAGCCTTGTAGACAGCCTGATAGCTGCCGTTTTCCATCGAGATGTGCAGCCACTGGTCGACGAACGCCTTCAGTGCGACGTCGCGCTGCAGCCAGTAAGCCTTCTCGGAAAAGTCGAACGGCTTGTCGGGGTGGACGGCGCAGAGCACGCCGGGGTGCAGCTTCTGCTGGTAGCGGGTCTCCGAGGCGTCGGTCATCATCAAATCGGCGTCGCCCTTGGCGATCTCCTCAAAGATGGTGGTGTTGTCGTTGTGGACGCGGATGTCGGCGGCCTTGATGTTGGCGCGGGCAAAGCGCTCGTTCGTGCCGCCGGGATTGACGACCACGCGGGTGCCGGGCTTGTCGATGTCGGCGAGCGTCTGGAATTTCGAGGTGTCGCTGCAACGGGCGATCGGGGTCTTGCCCTCGCGCATGATCGGGGTGGAGAAGTAGCCCTTCTTCTGGCGGTCGAGCGTGATCGAGACGCCGCCCATCGCGACGTCGAACTTGTCGGCCTCGAAATCCTTCATCAGTTGCGGCCAGCTGGTGGGCACGAATTCCACCTTGACCCCGAGCGCCTTGCCAAGCGCCTCAGCCATGTCGACGTCGAAGCCGGAAAACTTGCCGGTGGCCTTGTCGAGATAGGTGAAGGGCTTGTAGTCGCCGGTCATGCCGACCCGGAGCGCGCCGCGCTGGAGGATCTCGTCGAGGCGGGAGGGCTGGTCGGCAGCCGCCGCGCCACAGAGCCCAACGACCATTGCAACAGCGGTGAGCGCGGCAAGCGCGCGATTCAAAAGTCCCATCTCGAACGACCTCGCTTGAACAGACTGGATCAGTCTTAGCCGAGGTCGGCGCGCGGGACGAGAGGCTGTCGCGGGGCGTCGCTGGGAGAAGCCGGCCCCTTTCATCAGGCCAGGAGAGAGGAGCGAGCCAAGCCGTCACGCCCGCCGCGGACTATCTCCGGGCCGGCCCCTTACCGATCATCTCGCTCTTCAGCAGCTCGAATCGCTCGACGGCTTCGTGGGCGCGGGTATCGACCATCTTGATGGCGGCCTCGGCCGACATCGGTCCGCTGCTCACGGCGATCGACGTCGGGCCGACGGTCTCGTCGACATAGTAGCCATCCTCGCCGCGGCGCGCGGTCCAGCGGAAGCGGATCGCGGAGATGGGGCCGGGGCCGACCTTGGTGTAGCCGTCGGCCTGATCGAACGGCACGACGGTCGCCACGTTCTTCTTCGCGCTACCGCCCGCGGCAGGTGCAGCCGCTCGCTCGTCGCCCTTCACGGACTCCGGCTTGTCGAGGATGCTCGCTATCGTTGCGAGGGCGTGCTCGGTGGCCACACTCATGATCGCCTCTATTCCTACCGGCGCGCGAAAAGACCCGCGTCGACAGTCACAGTTGTAGCCAAATCTCGGCGAGATGCAACAATACGTTAAAAGTTTGACAACAACGCGGTGGAGAAACAACTCCACAGGCCAGTGACGGGAACCCGACACCTGCGCGCGAGGACGCGCAGGCGTGGTCTCGTGCGCGACGCGCGCAGCCGTGCCTACAGCACGTCCTGATTGATCACGTTCTGCCGGATCGGATCGCCGTCGAGGACGCTCAGGATATTGCGCGCGGTCTGCTCGCTCATGCGATCGACGGCCTCGCGGGTGACGCCGGCGACGTGGGGCGCCATGATCACGTTGGGCAGCGCATGCAGCGCGTGGCCGACCGGCGGCGGCTCCTGCTCGAACACGTCGAGTCCAGCGCCGGCGAGCCGGCCCGAGGACAGCGCGTCGTACAGAGCGGCTTCGTCGATCAGGCCGCCGCGCGCGGTGTTGATCAGATAGGCCGTGGGCTTCATCAGCCTGAGGCGCGCGGCGTTGAACAGGCCGATGGTCTCCGGCGTCTTCGGGCAGTGGATGCTGACGAAATCGGCACGCGGCAGCGCGGCGTCGAGATCGGCGACCGGCTCGCAGCCGGCGGCGGTGATCTCGGCGGCCGGCTTGTAGGGGTCGTACACCAGCACCTGCATCTCCATCGCCAGGCAGCGCTTGGCGGTGCGGGTGCCGATGCGGCCGAAGCCGATGATCAGCACAGTCTTACCGTAGAGGTCGAACGGCAGCACGCCGAGGCGGGAGCCCCAGGTGCCGTCCTTCACCATCGCATGCATCTCGCTGGCGCGCTTGGCGAGCGTCAGCATCATGAACAGCGCCTGCTCGGCGACCGAGGGCGAGTTCGCGGTGCCCGCCACCATCAGCGGCACCTTGTGTCGCGAGAGGGCCGGGACGTCGACCGCATCGAAGCCGACGCCGATGCGCGTCACCACCTTCATGTCGCCGGCGGCAACGAGTTCCGGCTCGCCGAAGCGCGTCGCGCCGAGCGCGACGCCGTGAACCGGCGCGTGGGACTTCAACAGGTCGGAAAAATCCGCCGCCGAGATCATGTTGGGGAATTCGATCATCTCGACGTCGTCGCGCGCCGCGAGCAGCGCGCGCCCCCTAGCCGAGAAGGATTCCGTGACGAGGATCTTGTTCTTGTTGGTTGCCGTCCTGGTGGTCATGTCCTGCCCTTGAAGCTTCTTATGCTCGTCAGATGACGAGTCCTGAAGCCTCGTTTAGCAGGTGCATGTTGTTGAGGTCCATTGCCATACGCAGGGGGCTGCCATCCCGCGCGCCGGCATTGGGGCTGACCCGTCCGCACACCGGCGTCTCGTTGAGGGCGAAGTAGACCAGCGTCTCCATGCCCATCGGCTCGGTGACGTCGAGCATCGCCTCGAACGGCTCGAGACCGGGCTCGGCGTGCGGCCGGGTTTCGGTGATGTGCTCCGGCCGGATGCCGAGCAGCAGCCGGTCATTCCGCGACACGGATTGATAGCGCGCCGCGCGCGCCGGCGGCAGCGGGAAGCTGATGCGGTCGGTGAGGCGGATGTGCAACTGGCCGTTGGCCTCTTCCAGACGGCACGGCACGAAGTTCATCGCCGGCGAGCCGATGAAGCCGGCGACGAAGCGCGTCGCCGGGTTGTGATAGAGCTCGGTCGGCGTGCCGATCTGCTCGATGCGGCCCTTGTTCATGACGACCACGCGATCCGCCAGGGTCATCGCCTCGACCTGGTCATGGGTGACGTAGACGGTCGTGGTGCGCACCTTCTGGTGCACCTTCTTGATCTCGATGCGCATCTGCACGCGCAGCTTGGCGTCGAGATTGGACAGCGGCTCGTCGAACAGGAACACTTTTGGATTGCGCACGATGGCGCGGCCCATCGCGACGCGCTGCCGCTGGCCGCCGGAGAGCTGCTTCGGCTTGCGGTCGACGAGGTCGGCGATGTCAAGCATGCGCGCGGCCTCCGCGACGCGGCTCTTGATCTCGGCCTTAGGGTAGTGCTTCAGGCGCAGCCCGAACGACATGTTCTCGGCGACCGTCATGTGCGGGTAGAGCGCGTAGTTCTGGAACACCATCGCGATGTCGCGGTCCTTCGGCGGGACGTCGTTGACGACGTCGCCGCCGATCGAGATGTCGCCATCGGAGATGTCCTCCAGTCCCGCAATCATCCGCAATGTCGTCGACTTGCCGCAGCCGCTTGGTCCGACCAGCACGACGAACTCATGGTCGGCGATATCCAGATCAATGCCGCGGACCGCCTCGACCTCGTCGTAACGCTTCACGACCTTGCGCAAGCTCACTTCAGCCATATCAGATCAACCCCCGTCATCAGCCTTTGGTCGCGCCGGCGGTGAGGCCGGCGATGTAATAGTCCATCAGGAACGCGTAGATGATCAGCGGCGGCGCTGCCCCGAGCAGCGCGCCGGTCATGATCTGCCCCCAGTTGAAGACGTCACCCTTGATCAGGGTAGTGACGATGCCGACCGGCAGCACCAGCTGGTCGGCCGAGGTCGTGAACACCAGCGGATACAGGAACTGCGCCCAGGAGACGGTGAAGGCGAAGATCGTCGCGGCGATCAGGCCGGGCAGGGCGACCGGGATGAAGATCCGCGTCAAGGTCTGCAGCCAGGAGGCGCCATCGATGATCGCAGCTTCATCCAGCTCCTTCGGGATCGAGGCGAAATAGCCGATCATGATCCAGGTGCAGAACGGCACCGTCAGGGTCGGATAGATGAACAGCAGCACGTACCAGCGATTGATGAGCTGGATGCCGGTGACGTCGCCGATCAGCGCGAACATCTTGAACAGCGGGATGAAGAGCAGGCTGTCCGGGATCAGGTAGGTCAGGAACACGCCGGTGGCGAGCGTCGCCGAGCCCCAGAACTTCATCCGCGACAGCGCAAACGCCGCGGGAATGCTGATCAGCATGGTGATGATCACGACGATGATCGAGACCATCGCCGAGTTGAAGAAGAACCGCAGGAACTGGTTCGAGGTCAAGAGCCCGATGTAATTCTCCAGCGTCGGATGGAACACCCACCACGGATTGGTCGCGGCCGAGATCTCGGCGCTGCCCTTCAGCGAGGTGATCAGCATGTAGAGCGGCGGCACCAGCGAGAAGATCGCAAACAGCGTCAGGAAAAAATACGACCAGCGGAGCGCCCAGGCGCGGTCGCGGCTCATCGAGCCGTACTTCACATTGCGGGTCGGGCCGGCCTTGTCGACGGTCATCGTGCTCATCAGGATTCGTTCCCCCGCTTGTTGACGTCGCGCAGGATGAAGATCGCCGCGACCGCCAGGATCGGCACCATGAACAGCGAGACGCTGGCGCCGAGCGGGATGTCGCTGCCCTCGATGCCGACGCGGAACGCCCAGGTCGCGAAGATGTGCGTCTTGTCGAGCGGGCCGCCGGCGGTGAGGATGCGGACGATGTCGAAGTTGGCGAAGGTGACGATCAGCGAGAACAGTGTGGTGATGGCGATGATGTTGCGCATCATCGGCAGGGTCACATACCAGATCCGCTGCCACCAATTGGCGCCGTCGATCGCGGCGGCCTCGTAGAGCTGGTCGGGGACGGATTTCAGCGCCGCCAGGTACATGATCATGAAGAACGGCGCGCCGTACCAGACATTGACCAGGATCACCGAGAAGCGCGCCCAGGCGGCATCTCCGGTCCACGGGATCGGGCCGATGCCGAAGAACGCCAGCGTGTAGTTGAAGGCGCTGTAGGACGGGTCGAACAGCCACAGCCAGGCGAGCGTGCTCATGGCCGGCGGGATCACCCAGGGCACCAGCAGCATGCCGCGCCATTTGCGCTGGCCCTTGGCCGGGATGTTGTGGACGAAATGCGCGACGATGAAGCCGATCAGCGCCTTGAACACCACCGCGGTGATCGCGAAGATGCAAGACTGCTTGACGACCAGCCAGAACGTGTCGCGCTTGAACAGGAACTCGAAATTGCCGAAGCCGACGAAGCGCTGCATCGACTTGTTCAAGGTCGCCAGATGCACCGAATAGATCGCGGGATAAACGACCAAGAGCGCAATCAGCAGGATCAGCGGCAGCGTCAGCAGGAAGGCTGTGGTCGATTTTCGCTTCAGCGCATTGCGCAGGCCTCTGCGGCTGGCGGCCCTGCGGGGGCGGGCAATGGACTCTTCGCCGATGGCGGCATCAACCATGAGAGCAGGCTCCTCGTGGCGCGTCCGGCCGCGGGCCGGGCTTCACAGGCGGGCTGAAAGACGGTGCTGGGAGTGGCGGCCCGCGCGCGGCGGGCCGCCGTGATGCAGGAGCGCACTCAGCTGCGCATGAAGCCTTCGCACTCGCCCTCGGCCCAGGCGAGGGTGGTTTCCATCTTCTCGCCCTGGGCGTAGCGCAGGCACATCTTGGTCATGGTCGCCTGGGCGTAGATCTGCTGCGCGATCTTGGGTGGAGCAGGGGAGGCCGCGATCGACAGGGTCTGGTGATTGTAGGGGTTGGGGTAGTGATAGAGCGTCCCCTTCGGCGGACCCTGCTCCTGCCAGATCTTCAGCGTCGTCAGCTTCTCATAGGCCGGCAGATCGTAGCCGCCGCTCGCCTCCACCATCTTCTCGATCGATGACGGCTTCGACAGGTGCACGATCAGGCTCTTGGCCGCCTCCTTGTTCTTGGAGAACGACCAGATGCTCCAGAAGTACGGCAGGAACGGCGCAAAGCGGCCCTTCGGTCCGGCCGGGAAGCCGTGCGTCCAGCACTGCTCGGCGATCTGCGGCGCGTCGCGCTTGGCCACCGCCCAGGCGCTCGGCGGGTTCATGATCATCGCGCCCTTGCCGGAGACCAGCCATTTGTTGTTGGAGGCGTCGTCCCACGAGGCCACATCCGGCGGCAGCGCCGCGATCAGCCGCTTGTAGAATTCGAGCGCCTGGCGCACGGCGTCGGTCTTCACCGTGACATCGCCCTTGGCGTTTACCAGCTCGGCTCCGAAGGCCTGGAAGAACGCGCCGGCGGAATCGACGCTGTCGGTGGTTTCGCCAAGGCCGATGCCGAAGGGAACGCCGGCCTTCTGGCAGGCTTCCGCCGCTTTCAGGAAGGTCTCCGTGTTCCAGCTATCGGCCTTCGGCGCGCTGCCGGCCGGATACAGCTCCTGCACGTCGATGCCGGCATGCTTCTTCATCAGGTCGATGCGGGTGCAGGGGCCCTTGATCTGGCTGCCGACGCAGGCCGGCACCGCCAGCCATTTGCCGCCGGACTGGCCGAGATATTTGACGGTGCCGTTGACCTCGCCGTTCTCCTTGATGATCGGCCCCATGATGTCGTTGACGGGCTCGAGCAGCTCGGCATGGGCGTGCGGCCACCAGGTCGGCATCGCGATCAGGTCGTGGCCCGACTTCGCCGCGGCTTCGGCGGCGATGGTCAGCTCGATCTTCTTGCCCTGGCTGGTGATGTAGTCGATCGAGACCTCGACCTTTTCCTTTGCGGCCCACTCATTGACCAGGTCGGTGGAGGCCTGGTTGGCGCCGGGCACCCAGTGATCCCAGAACCCCATCGAGAGCTTGCCGGCGGCATAGGCGCCGCGCACATAGGGTGCGGCAATCATGACCGCCGAGGTGGCAGCGGTCGCAGCAACGAATTGTCGGCGGTTCAGCTTCCTCCGTGACATGGCGTTCCCTCCCTGGTGAGCCAAGCGTTGTTAGGTGCGAATCCGATTTGTTAGTTATTGCGTCGCGTCATGCGCGCGTGGATTTCGCTTGAATGCAATCAGAGCAGAATTGCGCGCGGCTGTCGAGAAATCAGGTGAGGTGGAACTTAGAACTCATGGCGTGCATAGGAGGGCAATGTTGTTTGCTCTGCAGCGATGAGGCGCTGCAATGCGAGGCCGCCGTGCCAATGCGTGAACACGGCGGTCGCCGCGTCCTGCTGATCGGTAGATCTGCCGCGGCAGATGGACTTGCGCGTTGCGGCAACGCTAGAATTCAGCCGACTCGGAGACATGCTGATGATTTCGACAGCCACCTCTTGGCGTGTCGGCAGGGAGCGGAAGACGATGACGACCAGCCGATGGAGACAAACGGTGCGCCGCAATCTTTGCGCCGCAGCAGCGGTGCTGCTGATGCTGAGCGTCATGTCGCTGCCGCGTCAGGTTGACGCGCAGGGACTGTTCAAGGGAGTCGAGCAGGGCGCCCGCGAAGGCAACAAGGCGGCAGGCCCGGTGGGTGGCGTGCTCGGCGGTGCGATTGGCGGCGTGGTCGGCGTCGTCACGGGCGTCACCGGCGCGTTCACCGGAAACACCGGCCAGCCGAGCGCACAGCCGGCGCCGCCGCCGCCGGACGCCCCGAAGGCGAAGGACGCCAAGGGGGCGAGCAAAGCCAAGGCCACCAAGGTCGCGAAGGCCGCGCCGATGCTGACCCAGCCGGGCGTGCCTCAGCTCACCGCCGAGCAGATCGTCGCCAACAGCGACGCCAATGTCGAGCGCCTGAAGACCGGCCTCAATCTGACCGAAGAACAGGCGAAGAATTGGGGGCCGTTCGCCAACGCGATGCACGCGCTCGGCCGCAATGGCGCCGATCGCCTGAACCTGCGCATCGCCCGCGCCAAGCGTGATCCGCCCGACGACATCATCGAGCAGATGCGCAACGAGGCGCAGTTCCTGGTCGACCGCGCCGCCGACCAGCGCGCCGTCTCCGACGCGGCGGAGCCGCTGTTCACCAGTCTCGACGACAAGCAGAAGCAGATCTTCATCGACGAGATGGTGCGGCTCAGCCGCGAGCGCGGGCTCGATTAGTTCGGGCGATGACGCGCGTCAACCTGCCGACGTTGCGCCGCGATACTTGGCGGCGAGAAGCGCCGCCAGCTCGGCCCGGGCATCGGCGAGCGGGATCGCGTCCTGCCGCGCCTTGGCCATCGCCATCGCGCCGGAATAGGCGGCGATGACCAGCGTCGCGAGGCTGTCCGGATGCAGGTCGCGGGCGCGGCCGGCGAGCACGTCGGCATAGAACTTCGCCCGCAGCGCCTGATGCCATTGCGCGAAGATCGCGCCGAGCGCGACGCGCATGTCGGCATCATGCGCCGAGATCTCCATCGCCATGTTGTTCAATGGGCAGCCAGACACGGCGCGCTTGGCCGTCAACTCCCCGATGATCGCGCCAAAGATCGCGTCGATCGCGGATGGCGCGTCGGCATGGGCGTCCAGTGGCGCGATCCACGTCTGCATCACCGCCTGCGTCACGCGGTCCTGGATCACCGCGAGCCCGAGCGCGCGCTTGGCGGGGAAATGATGCGCCATGGCGCCGCCCGACACCGCGGCCTTCTCCCGGATCTCGAGCATCCCCGTGGCGAGATAGCCGTGGCGGGTGAAGGCCTCATAGGCGCTGTCGACGATGCGCCTGCGCACGCCTTCGGGATCGTTGGTTCGTTTCGCTGCCGTCATCGGGGTCAGGATAGCGGGTTGACAAAACAGGTCAATCATCCTGTAGTGAAAAACAGGACAATCGACCTGTTGGAGGACGTGGATGAACCCGCACGCGATCTTCGAACTGCGCCGCTACCGCTTACGTCCCGGGGGCAGGGCCGCGCTCACGGAGCTGTTCGACGCCGCCTTCGTCGAGCCGCAGGAGGCGCTGGGGATGCGGATCGAGGGCGAGTTCTGGGATCGTGACGATCCCGATGCTTTCGTCTGGGTGCGCTCCTTCGCAGATTGGGATTCGAGAGCGCGTGCGCTGCAGGCGTTCTACGGCGGGCCGGTCTGGGCTGCGCATGGCGCTGCGGCCAATGCGACGATGCTCAACTCCGACAATGTGCTGCTGCTGAAGCTGGCCGGCGCCTTGGCGCCGTTCGCGCACAGTCTGCCGCGCGCCGAGGGAAAGGCCCGGTCGCAGGCGACAGGACTCGTTGTCGCGAGCGTCTGTTCGCTCGCGCCCGGCAAGGAGGCCGGCTTCGCCGAACTGTTCTCCGAGCGCGCCTGTCCGATCCTGCGCCAGACTGGCGCCCGGATCGAGGCCATGTTCGTCAGCGAACGCGGCGCGAACAATTTCCCGCGGCTGCCGGTGCGCGAAGGCGAGACCGTGTTCGTCTGGTTCGAGTGCCACGCGGACGAGGCGAGCCTGACCCGCCATCGCGAGCAGCTCGCGCGCATCACCGAGTGGACCGACGATGTGCAGCCACGTCTCGACCGGCAGTGCTGGCGGCCGATCGAGGTGTCCTACCTGACGCCGACCTCACGATCGCTCTGCGCCTGGTGATCCGACCGGGATGCGCGCTTGGCCACTGTCTCAACGGCTCCCGCCGAGGCAGCCGCACTTGCGCGGCCGATCGTGCGCCGCCGTCCAGCGGCGTCGCTTCGGGAGTGACGCTGGGTCGGAGATTTCGAGATCGCGCAGGCTGGAGATGATGGCGGAAGGGGTGGGATTCGAACCCACGGTACCCTTGCGGGCACGCCGGTTTTCAAGACCGGTGCCTTAAACCACTCGGCCACCCTTCCGAAGCAGGAATCTCAATCGCTTATCGAATGGGTGGGCTGAACGCAAGGCGAACGATGGGAGGTGCGCCGAATCTCGGGCAGATGGTGTCCCCGCGACTTGAGCAGATCGGCCACCGGCGTCGTCAGCGCGGCGACGATGCGCCTCGACGAATCGTGCGCTCGATGATTCGGACAGTGTTGAAGGCCTGCGGGTCGACACTGTCGCGACGAAAGGCCAGGTGGCGGTCACCGCAGCGCGAAGGCGATCAGGCTGGAATAGAGCAGTGCGGTGCTCGACAGCGCCAGGGCGAGGAATGCGCCCGACAGCAAGTCGCGATGAACAAAATGTCGGTGGATGAAAGCTCGATGTCGCATGGGCCACCTCTCGTGGCTGGACGTCGCGAACGGCCTCGCGCCGTTCTTCAAACCGATCTTCCCTCGGGGAGATCTCGTCGTCTGACCCGCTGGTCAGAACGAGGCTTCAGATCCGTTCCGAAGCGTCATGGCCGGAGGCGGACGAAAGTCGACCGGGTGGTCGACTGTCCGACGTCGTCCGGAAGTCAGGCCCGCGAACGGACGCCTTCGAATGCGTGAGCAAGGAAGATCCCGGCGCCAACCAAGCCCATCACTGCCGTCATTGCTTCGATCATAGCGAACACACCCTGTTGTCGCCCCCGTGTGAACCAAACGACGTGCAGCCCTGCACAGTCAAAATGATTCAGGTGCCGGTAAATGAGAACGCCCCTAACTGAGCTTTTCGAGCAACATATGTGACCCAAAAGGTGCACTCACAACACGCCGAGGCGGAGAGCTGCACGCTTGGGCGGTGACCGTACGTGCGCAACAACGGCTGGAAAGCTCCGGTTAACCACGGCGGGGGCGACCCCATTTCCGCCGTGTTCGGGTTGCGTTAGTCTCGTGCATTGAGTTGCAGGGGATGCGACTCGGGGACAAGCAGGCTGGCGCGGGCAGGGCGACAGCCGCCGTGATGGTATTTGGGGTCGATGGGGATTGGTCAAACAGATCCGGTCGGGAGAGCGGCGCGCGCTGCTGTCGCTGTCCTTGCCTGCCTGACGGTCGCGAATTGCGCTTCGTCGAACAAGTTCGCCAGCAAGGTCGATCCGAAATACGGGGTGTCGTCGAGCCCGCGTGTCGTGGGATTCGGCGAGCCGGTGCCGAAGGGCGGCGGCGTGTACCGAATCGGCAAGCCCTACACCGTCGCCGGCAAGACCTACGTCCCGGAAGAGGACGCCAATTATCGCGCCGAGGGCATGGCCTCCTGGTACGGCGACGACTTCCATGGCCGGCTGACCGCCAATGGCGAGGTGTTCGACATGACGTCGCTGACGGCGGCGCATCCGACCTTGCCGATGCCGAGCTATGCGCGGGTCACCAATCTCGCCAACGGCAAGTCGCTGATTGTGCGTATCAACGATCGCGGCCCTTACCATGCCAACCGCCTGATCGACGTCTCCAACAAGGCCGCCGACCTGCTGGAATTCAAGGGCAACGGCGTTGCCCGCGTCCGCGTCGAATATGTCGGCCGCGCGCCGCTCGAAGGCTCCGACGACACCCAGCTGATGGCGACCCTGCGCACCGGCATCCCGGCGCCCGCGCCGTCGCTGGTGCGCGTCGCCTCGGCGAAGCCCTTCGTGCCCGAGATGGGCGCGAGCCGTCCGATTCGCGGCGAGATCCCGCTGCCGGAAGGCAGGCCCTATACGCTCGGCAACACCTCGGCCGACATGGCCTCGATCGGCGCAACCTCGGAATTGTCGGCCTCAAGCAGGACGCGCGGCCGCAGCCTCGATAATCCGCGCGCGGTGTCCTACGACCAGAGCGGCCGCTACGTCTCGCAGGGAGAGACAACAGCCAATGACGGCGCCGCTGAAGCCCGCGACATCATGAGCGGCCGCGGGCTGTACTGAACTCGCCGTCGACCAAGCCGGACGCCGTAAACCGCCCCGCATGGGGCGGTTTTGATTCCAGCAGCCGCTGTCGCCTCACCGGGCGCTGAACGGCACGCGTGCCTTGGCCGAGAAGGTCCAGACGCGTGTGTTGCCACCGATGCCGCCATACTCGGCGCCGAGACCCAGGCCGGCGCCACCGGCTGTCTCGATGCCGAGGCCGCCGGTGAAGCGGGCCGACCAGCCCTGCAGCAGCGGCGTCGATGCCAATGCGCCGGCGACGAGGGCGTTGGCGTCCTCCTTGTTGAAGTAATAGTCGCCATACATGCCGAGGAAGGGCGTCAGCAACAGGCCGCTATCGAGCCAGGCGACGGGATAGGCGGCACGCAGACCGCTGGAGGCGCGGCCGCTGGCGAAGTCGTAGGAGCCCTGCCGTGTGCCCAGCGAGTCGGTGTAGGCGTTCTGATGTTCCCACAGCGCGTAGACCTTGGCCGACGGCTCCAGCACCACACCCGCCAATTTGTAGTTGCCGGTCAGCCCGGAGGACAGCATCCAGCGCTGGCCGGTGAAGTTGCCCTGCGCCGTTCCCGCGCTGCCATTATAGCCGATGCCGGAATAAGCGACGGCGGCATCGAAGCGCAAGGTCGGCACGATCTTCCAGCCGAGATAGGCGCCGGTGGTCCAGCCGTCGCCCTTCAGCTTTCCGTTGATGTCCTGCTGGGTATAGCTGAACGTCTCGTAGCCGCCGAGCACGCCGACCAGGACGCTCGGCGTGGCGCGATAGGTCAGCCCCATCATGGCGTTGAGCTGCTGGCCGTAGAGCGAGGCCTGGCTCGACTGGGTCACGCCGAACGTGTTGGTCGTGCCGAAGCGATCGACGCCGGTGCCGCGCACGTCGGCCCACAGCAGCCACTCCTTCTGCTCGTGCCATTTCGGCGCGGCCTGCTTCTTGTCGCCGCGGTCGATGGCCGCGAAGGCATCGTCGACCCGGTTACGATTGACGGCGCGTCCGCGCTGCGGCGCGCCCGGCAGCACGGACGAATAGGCGTCGGTGCCGCCGCTGCCGGCCCGGTCGGCCACGGCCGGCCGTTCATCCTGATCGCGCGGATCGGCCGAGAAGTTGAAGCGCATGCGCGTGCTGCCCGGTGTCAGGAACTGGCCGCCGCCGTCGCTGAAGCCGTCGGCGATGGCATCATCGATCGCGCCGGAGATCGCCTGTCCCGAATTCTGCGCCACCATCTTGCTGACGGTCTGCTGCAGCGAGCGCAGCCGCACACTGTCGACCGGCACGTTCACGGTCTGGGCAAAGCCGGGGGACGTGCTCGCTGTGAACAGCGCGCTGCCGGCATAGCTCGCGGTGATGGTGTGGCTGCCGACCGAAAGCGTCGTGGTCGTCAAGGTCGCCGAACCGCTGGCGAGGGTCGCGGTCCCGATCGGCGAGCCGTTGTCGTTGAAGGTCACCGTGCCGGTCGGCGTGCCGCCACCGCCGCCGGCCTGGGGCGCCACGGTTGCGGTGAAGGTCACCGCCTGGCCGAACTGACTCGGGTTCTGCGACGAGGTCAGCGTCACCTGGGTGGCGAGCCGTCCGACCGAGAGGCTGAATGTCGCGCTCGCGGTCGCGCTGACGCTGTCGGTCACCGTCACCGTATAGGTCGCCGCCGCCGTCGTGGCGGTCGGCGTGCCGCTGATCTGGCCGTTCGCCGTGTTGAAGCTGAGTCCCGCCGGCAGGGCGGGAGACACGGCGTAGGTCAGCGCGCCGGTGCCGCCGGAGCCGGTCACCGGCACGAACGGCGTCACCGCCTGGTTGATCGGAAGCGCGGTGGAGGGCACGGCCGTCGTTGCCGCGACCGGACCGTTGACGGTCAGGTTGAAGGTCGCGCTCGCGGTCGCGCTGTTGGTGTCGGTGACGGTCACCGTGAAGGTCGTCGCCGCCGTCGGCACGGTCGGCGTGCCGGTGATTTGGCCGTTCGCCGTATTGAAGCTGAGGCCGGCCGGCAAAGTCGGAGACACTGCATAGGTCAGCGTCCCCGTACCGCCGGAGCCGGTGACCGGCGTGAACGGTGTGACCGGCTGATTGTACGGCAGAGTGGTGGACGGCACGGCCGTGGTCGCTGCGACCGCGCCGCTGATTGTCAGGCTGAAGGTGTTGGTGGCGGTCCCGTTGGCGGCATCGGTCACGGTGACCGTGTAGGTGGCGGCGCCGCTCGCGGTCGTCGGCGTGCCGCTGATGCTGCCATTCGCGTTGTTGATCGTCAGACCCGAAGGCAGCGATGGGGATACGCTGTAGGTATACGGCGTCGTGCCGCCGCCGCCAGTGACGGGCGTGAAGGCGGTGACCGCCTGGTTCGCGGTCGCGACCTTCGACGCGATCGCCTGCGTCGCGGTCACCGCGCTGTTGACGGTCAGGCTGAAGGTGGCGTTCGCGGTGGCGCTGTTGGCGTCGGTGATCGTGACCGTGTAGGTGGTCGCTCCGCTGGCCACCGTCGGTGTGCCCGTGATCGCGCCGGAGCTCGAGTTGAGCGTCAGGCCTGTCGGCAGGGACGGTGAGACGCTGTAGGTGTAGGACGGCGTGCCGCCCGCCGCGGTGACGGGCGTAAATGATGTGACGGCCGCATTCTGTGTGACCGCCTTGGAGGCGATCGCCTGCGTGGCGCTCAACGGGCCGTTGACCGTCAGCTGGAAGGTGTTGCTGGCCGTGCCGTTGTTGGCATCCGTCACCGTCACCGTGTAGGTCGTGGTGCTGCTGACGGCGGTCGGCGTGCCGCTGACCTGGCCGGTGGACGTGTTGAAGCTGAGGCCGGCAGGCAGGGTCGGCGATATTCCGTAAGACAGGGGTGACGTGCCGCCGCCGCCGGTGATCGGGGTGAACGACGTGATCGCCGTATTGACGGTGACGGTGGCGGCGGAGATCGATTGCGTCGCCGTGACGGCGCTGTTGACCGTCAGGCTGAATGTGTTGCTCGCGGTGGCGTTGTTGGCGTCGGTGACGGTGATCGTATAGGTGGTCGCGCCGCTGGTCACCGTCGGCGTGCCCGTGATCGCGCCGGTGCTGGTGCTGAGCGCGAGGCCCGCGGGCAGCGATGGCGAGACGCTGTAGGTCAGCGACGGCGTGCCGCCGCTGCCGGTGACCGGCGTGAACGAGGTCGCCGCCGCGTTCCGCGTCAGCGTCTTCGAGGCGACCGACTGCGTGGCCGTGACCGCGCCGTTGACGGCGAGCGTGAACGTGTTCGAGGCCGTCGCGGAGTTGGCGTCTGTGACGGTGATCGTATAGGTCTGCGACCCGCTCACGGCGGTTGGCGTGCCCGTGATCGCGCCGGTCGAACCGTTGAGCGTCAGGCCCGAGGGCAGGGACGGCGAGACGCTATAGGTATAGGATGGCGTGCCGCCGCCGCCTGTGACCGGCGTAAAAGATGTCGCCGCCGCATTCTGCGTCAACGTCTTCGACGCGACCGACTGGGTGGCCGTGACCGCGCTGTTGACCGTCAGGCTGAAAGTGTTGCTGGCGGTGGCGCTGTTGGCGTCGGTCACTGTGACCGTGTAAGTGGTCGCGCCGCTGGTCACCGTGGGCGTGCCGGTGATGGCGCCGGACGACGTGTTGAACGACAGGCCTGCGGGGAGCGACGGCGAGACCCCATAGGTGAGAGGCGCCGCACCGCCTGAACCGGTGACAGGTGTGAACGACGTGGCCGCGGCGTTCTGTGTCAACGCCTTCGAGGCGATAGATTGGGTTGCCGTGGGGCCGACCACGCTCAAAGGGGTCGGGGTGGTCGCCGTACTGCCCGAGATGGAGCCCGGTCCCGTCGCCGACACGATACCAGTCGTGTAGGAATACGAGCCTGGCGTCGGCGACGACACGGTCAGGGTCACGGTACAGCTTGCGCTGGCGTTCACCGTGGCGCCACTCAGGCTGAGGCTGCTGCCCGCGAGCGTCGCCGTGCCGCCGCTGCAGGTCGTCGCTGCACCGGAACCTGACAGGCCCGCAGGCAGCGCACTCGCAGCCGCCGCGACGCCGGTCAGGGCAAAGCCGGCATTGGGGTTGTTGATCGTCAATGTAAGCGTCGCGCTCGACCCCGACGGAATCGATGTCGGCGAGAACGCTGCCGAGATGGTCGGCGCAACGATGTTGGCCGGGAGATTGGTGATGTTGACCGTGAAAGGGGTCGTGGCGTTGCCGTAGATATTGCTGTTCGTGTCGGAACCGGGCGCGTAGTACATCGTGAAGCTGTCGGCGCCGCCCGTCTCACCCACGGCCAGCGACGTGATCGTCACCTTGTAGTCGACGACATAGCCCGAGATGCCGTTGATGCCGGTCGGGCCGACGATCACTTGATAGGTGGCTTTCGCGGTGGAGAACGTCCCCGCGTCGCCGTTGCCCGAGGTTCCACCCGATCCCGAAACCGGGTAATTGTTACCGATGTCGGCGCCGTTCTGCTGGTACAAGCCGCTCTTGATGGCGGCGCAGTTGCCGAGCACGGAGAAGGTCACACCCGACCCGTTGGCCACCTGGCCGTTCATGTCCACGCTCGAGCTGGGTGTGCACGACTGAGCCTGCGCCGCGCTCGGCAGGAGCGATGCTGCCGCCGCGAGCACGATGATGGCGGTCAGAACGTATGAGGATAATCTCGACAAGCGCTGCAAGTGCGCGTGCACCCGCTGAAGAACGCGGTCCCCGAGTCTGGCTGCCAGTTCCACAATGCCCCCTCACGGCATCTCGTGATTCGAGAGCGCCGCACCCAAAAAACTTGATTCCAAATTAAGATAGCGAAGGTTTGAACTTGGAGGTCGGCGTTCTCGCGGGCAAGTCATTTCAGCGCGCACGGATTGCGTTTCTCTGCCAAGTTGCATGACTGCCACAATCTCGTCTGCCGGAATCGCTCCGCTTGACCAGACAGCTGCTCTCGACCTACAATCTGTGCTTGAGTTCCTGATTTCCACAGTCAAAGATAATGCTTCGGGGGGCGGCGTGCTGCTGACCGCGGCTTGATCGACCCAATTAAGAACAATTCGTTTTTGGGAGATAACGCATGCCATTGCAGCCCATCCTCGGGCAGATCATGCCCTTTGCTGGAGCCCAGCCGCCCAGGGGATGGGCGTTCTGCAACGGCGCGTTGCTGGCCATTCAAACCAACCAAGCCCTGTTTTCGCTGCTCGGAACGTATTACGGCGGCAACGGCGTAACGACGTTTGCGCTGCCCGACCTCCGCGGCCGGGCCATTCTCGGATCGACGGGAAGCGCGGGGCAGTATCCGGCGGGAATGATGAGCGGCTCGGAGACGGTGACTCTGATCCTTCCGCAGCTGCCGTCTCACAATCATCTGCTTTCGGCGAGGACCGACACCGGATCTGGGCGAGGGGCGAGCCCGTTGAACAATCTGTTCGCCACCAACACGCTGCCGACCGACAATCCAGGGTTGATCTTCACCTCAACGGGGGCAGGCGAGGTGCCGCTGGCGCCCGACACCAACATCGGCTTGTCCGGAGGCGGCCAAGCCCACAATAACATGCAGCCTTACTTGGCGATCAGCTATCTGATCGCGCTCAACGGCGTCTATCCCTCGCGGAACTGAGCGTTACGCTGGCCGCTCTCGGCTGTCTCGATCTGGTGTCTCGTCCTTCGCGTCGAGTCACCCATTTCCCAACGAAAGAAGTTCCTGCTCGAGCCGCGAAGCCAGGCCCGCGCTCGCCAAATGAAAGGAGTTCGGGATGTCTGACCCCTTTATCGCCGAGATCAGGCTATTTGCATTTCCACGCGTTCCCGATGGCTGGCTGTTGTGCGACGGAAAGTCTCTGCCGATCTCGGAATATGAGACGCTGTATACGGTCATTGGCACCACGTATGGCGGCGATGGTGTCCAGACTTTCAATACGCCTGATTTGCGCGGCCGCGTTCCGATCGGACAAGGCACGGGGACCGGCTTGCAGACCTACGTGATCGGCCAAGCCGCGGGTGAAGATGAGCACATTCTGAACAGCAACGAGATTCCGTCGCACAGCCATTCGCTGCTGGCGTCAACGCAGGCCGCAAGCACGGCAACACCTGGCCCATTCGTCATTCTCGGCACGGCGTCCGCCGACAATCTCTATGCGCCTGCCACCAACGCGACGCCCTACACGACCATGTCGACCCAAGCCGTCGCGACCACGGGGCAGAGCCTTGGCCACAACAACCTGATGCCGACCGTCGTTGGCAACTACTGCATCTGCTACGTGGGCGTTTTTCCGTCTCCCGGTTGAGCGTTTGCGCTTCAATCGACGTGATGGCGCATTCCAAGGAGGCACAACTTGTCAGATCCCTATATCGGCGAAATCCAGGCCTTCCCTTTCACTTTCGCCACTGATGGCTTCAACAATGCCTGGCTGCCTTGTTTCGGTCAGTTGGTCCCGATCCAGCGTTTTTCGCCGCTATTCGCGCTGATCGGCACCTACTATGGCGGCAACGGCACCAGCAATTTCCAACTGCCCAACCTGAGCGGCAGCATCACCAACGGCCAGGGTGACGGACCCGGCCTGCAGCCGCGCGTGATCGGCCAGACGATGGGCAGCAGCACCGTGAGCCTCACGACCGCCGAATTGGCGGGGCACACCCACGTGCTCCAGCTTGGCAACAAGGCTGCGGAGGGCGGCGCACTCGGCCCCGGCACCGGCAACGCCATCGCGGCCATCGATCCCGCATTCAACGGTTTCCTGCCGCCGCCCGCTCAGGCCACTCTCTCACCGCAGGCGATGACATTCACCGGGCAGAACATCCCGCACGACAACATGCAGCCGACCCAGGCGCTGATCTGGTGCATCGCCTATGCCGGCGTCTTCCCGTCGTTCAACAACTCCTGACCGAGCGTGACGACGATCGGAAGCGAGATCGTCTCGCAGGATGCCCGTTTGCGGCTCAGGCTTGCCGAAGCCGATGACGAGCCGTTCCTGCGCGACCTGTTCAAATCCGTCAAAGGCGCGCAGCTTTCCGCAGCGAATCTGCCGGAAGCAATGCTCGATCTGGTGGTGGCGCAACAATATCGCGCGCAGGTCGCGGGCCATGCGGCGCAGTGTCCGGCAGCGCAATCGCTGATCATCCTGCGCGACGGATCACCGGTCGGGCGGCTGCTGCTCGATCGCGTAGCGTCGCGATGGCACGTGGTCGATCTCGCGCTGCTGCCGGGCACGCGCAACGCAGGCGTCGGGCGCGAGATCATGCAGACCGTCGCCGCGGCAGCCCAGCAGCAGGGCGCCGAGGTGCTCTCGCTCGCGGTCGCCACCACGAACGACGATGCGATGCGGTTCTATGCCCGACTGGGCTTCTGCGACATCGCGGATGCGGCCACGGCCTCGCATCGCCGGATGGAACTCACGCTCACGCCCTAGCGAACCGGAGCGACATCGCGCAGGAACGCAATCAGCGCCGCGTTCACCTCCGCGGCGCATTCCTGCTGGATCCAGTGGCCGGCGCCGTCGATGATCAGCTTGCGCCGGAGATCCGGCAGCACGCGCTCCATGTCCTGGACGCGCTTGGCGCCGATGATGCCCTTGATCACCGCATCGTCGCTGCCTGCGATGAACATCGAGGGCTGCCGGATCGGCGCATCCTGCCACGGCGCGGTGAGCTCCCAGTTGCGATCGATGTTGCGGTACCAGTTGAGGCCGCCGCGGAAGCCGGAGGCTCGGTAGGCCGCGATGAACTCGGCGAGGTCGGCCGCGCTCAGCCACGCCGGCAGCGGCCGATCGGGATCTGCATCGCCAAGAAAGCCTTGGTCTGACGCGACGAAGAGCGACTGCGGATCGGAAAAGCCGCGCGCCAGCATCGTGCGCATCGTCAGCGCGACGTCCCGCTCGAACTCTGCCTCGGCGACACCGGGCGTCTGAAAATACTGCCAGTAGAAGTTCTCGATGCCGCCGGCCTTGAGCGTGTCGAGCGGCCGGCCGCGGCCGCGGAAGGGCGGCGGGACACTCAGTCCGGCCACAGCGGTGAACAGGTCCGGGCGAAACATCGCCGCGTGCCAGGCCACCGGCGCGCCCCAGTCGTGGCCGATGATGGCGGCCCTGTCTGCGCCGAGCGCCGAGACCAGCGCGACCATGTCGCCGACGTTGTCGAAGATGGAGTAGGCGGCGATATCGCGAGGTGCCTGCGAGCGGCCGAAGCCGCGCATGTCGGGCGCTGCGACCCGATAGCCAGCCTCGGCGAGCGCCGGGATCTGATGCCGCCACGAATAGGACAGCTCCGGCCAGCCGTGGCAGAGCAGAACGAGCGGACCGTCGCCTTGTTCGCGCACGAACAGCTCGATCCCGTTGGCTTTGACGATCCGCCCCTCTGACACCGCGTCCTCCCGGTCGATTGTTCGTTCTTGGTCCAACGGTATCGCATCGCGCGCAGGGCGGTGCAAATCGCGGGACAGCCGCCTTTGGCGGCGGACTGCCGAGTTGTTTGCGCAGCGGCCAAATGCTAGATTCCGAGCGCGCTCCAGAGCTTAGCCGATGAATCTCATGCTTTTACCGTTCCGTCGCGCCGGCGCCACGTCCGGCCGGACGACGCGTGCCCTCATCGCCCTGGCGGCCGCGCTGGCCGTCGGCTGGAGCGGGATGCTCTATGCCGCGAACCAGAGCGTTCAGGGCGCGAAGAAAGACGATGGCGGCTTTGACGGCGACGCGCCGACCGCGATCCTGGTCGAGGCCAACAGCGGCAGCGTGCTGTTCGAGAAGAACGCCGACGAGCTGCGCGCCCCCTCCAGCATGATGAAGCTGATGACCGCCGAGGTGGTCTTCAACGCCGTCAAGGACGGCACGATCAAGCTCAACGACGAGTACCGGATCAGCGAGAATGCCTGGCGCAAGGGCGGCGCGCCGTCGGGCACCTCGACGATGTTCGCGGCCCTCAACAGCAAGGTCTCCGTCAGCGACCTCCTGCACGGCGCGATCATCCAGAGCGGCAACGATGCCTGCATCGCGCTAGCAGAAGGCATGGCCGGCAACGAGAAGATCTTCGCGGCCGACTACATGACCAAGCGGGCGCGCGAACTCGGCCTGACGAAATCGACTTTCGCCAACTCCAACGGGCTGCCCGATCCCGGCAACAAGATGACCGTGCGCGAGCTGTCGATGCTGGCGCGGCACATCATCCTGGACTTCCCGGAATTCTATAAGCTGTTCGGCGAGAAGGAATTCACCTGGAACAAGATCCGCCAGCAGAACCGCAATCCGCTGCTGAACGCGATGGAAGGCGCCGACGGGCTGAAGACCGGCTACACCAAGGAGGGCGGCTACGGCATGGTCGGCTCGGCCGTGCAGAACGGCACGCGGCTGATCGTCGTGGTCAACGGCCTGGAAGATCCCGAGGACCGCGCCACCGAGGCCAAGAAGATGCTGGAATGGGGGTTCCGCAATTTCGAGACCCGCACCCTGTTCGCCGCCGACCAGACGCTCGGCTATGCCAAAGTGTTCGGCGGCGAGAGTCGCTCGGTGAAGCTGTCGAGCCCGGTCCCGGTCAAGGTGATGGTGCAGAAGAACGGCGGCGAGAAGCTGCTCGCGCGCATCATCTACAGCGGCCCGGTGAAGGCGCCGGTCGAGCCGGGTCAGAAGGTCGGGGTTGTCAGGGTCTGGCGCGGCCCCAATATCGCCATGGAGGCCCCGGTCTATGCGGCGGAAGCCGTGGGCAGGGGGTCCACGATGCGGCGGGCGATCGATGGGGCGAGCGAGCTCGTGATCGGAATGTTCCGCGCCGGGGCCGAGAAGCTCTAGAGACATGGCGGATGCAGCTTTGAAACGTGGTCCTGGCCGCGGCCGATTCGTCACCTTCGAGGGCGGCGAGGGCGCCGGAAAATCCACGCAGATCAAGATGTTGGCGGATCGTCTGGAGAAAGAGGGTGTGCGCGTGGTGCTGACCCGCGAGCCCGGCGGTTCCCCCGGCGCCGAGATCATGCGCCACCTCGTGCTCTCGGGCATGGGCAAGCTGCTCGGCGCGGAGGCCGAGACGCTGCTGTTCGCGGCCGCCCGCGACGACCATGTGCGCAACGTGATTCTCCCGGCGCTCAACCAGGGCAGCTGGGTGCTGTGCGACCGTTTCTTCGATTCGACCCGCGCCTACCAGGGCAGCCAGGGCAAGGTCGCGCCCGACGTGCTCAACGCGATGCAGCGGGTCACGATCGGCGACCTCAAGCCGGATTTGACGCTCATCCTCGACGTGCCCGTCGAGGTCGGCCTGCAGCGCGCCTCGGCGCGGCGCGGCAGCGGCACGCCGGACAGGTTCGAGAGCGAGGACATCAAGTTCCACAAGGGCCTGCGCGACGCCTTTCACAACATCGCCGCCGCTGAGCCGCGGCGCTGCGTGCTGATCGATGCCACCGCGAATGCCGAGACGGTATCGCATATCGTCTGGGACGCCGTGCGGGAGCGCCTGTTCACGGCCGTGGCGGCGGCATCATGAGCGCGCGCAAGGTCGAGCCGGAGATCGCGGTCCGCCATCCGCGCGAGACCACGGCGCTGTTCGGGCACCGCGAGGCGGAGGCCGCGCTGCTGGCCGCCTATCGGAGCGGACGAATGGCGCACGCCTGGCTGATTGGCGGGCCGCAGGGCATCGGCAAGGCGACCTTGGCCTACCGCATGGCGCGGTTCGTGCTGACGCATCGCGATCCCATGGCGGTGGACGTGCAGTCAGCCGATTCGCTCCACGTCGATGCTGGCGACCACGTCGCGCGGCTGATTGCCTCCGAAGCCCATGGCGGGCTGCTGACGCTGGAGCGTTCGGCGAACGACAAGGGCGTGCTGCGCACCGTCATCACCGTCGACGAGACCCGTGAGACGATCTCGTTCTTCGGCTCGACGGCGGCCGTCGAAGGCTGGCGCGTCTGCATCGTCGACACCGTCGACGAGCTCAATCCGAATGCGGCCAATGCGCTGCTCAAGATCCTCGAGGAGCCGCCGCAGCAATCGCTGTTCCTGCTGGTCAGCCACGCGCCGGCCCGGGTGCTCGCCACGATCAAGTCGCGCTGCCGACGGCTTTCGCTGAGGGCGCTGTCGACCGAGGACGTCATCAGCGCCGCGGCCGAGGCGACCGGCATGGACGGCGGCGATCCGGCGCTGCGCGAGGCCGCCAAGGCCTCCGAGGGCAGCGTCTCCAGGACCCTGATGCTGATGGGCGGCGACGGGCTGCAGCTGCAGACCCGAACTGCCGCGCTGCTCGCAAGCCTGCCGCGAATCGACGCTGGCGAGCTGCATGCCCTCGGCGACGCGCTCGGCACCAGCGACCGCGTGGCGCTGGCGAGCTTCCTCGACAGCATCGAACGCTGGGTGGCGGAACGGCTGCGGGCGCAAGATCCCAACGCGGAACTGCCGCGCCTTGCACGGCTGGCGGAGGTATGGGAAAAGATCGTCCGCGCCGCGCGCGACACCGAATCCTATAATCTGGAGCGAAAACCGCTGGTTTTCTCGGTGTTCGGGATGCTCGCCGAAGCCACGCGGTAACGCGCCGACCATCATCCCGGGATCATCAGGATCAATCCGTCCACCGACGGCGTCAAAGAGGAATCTGCCGTGGCCAAGGCCAGCAAGACAACCGTGAAGAAGGGCAAGCCGGCGACCAAGGGCGCCGCGACGAAGGCTGCCGCCAAGAAGACCGTCAAGAAGGCTGCGAAGTCGCCCGCGAAGGCCAAGGCCGGCGCGAAAGCGAAGGCAGTTAAGGGCAAGGACACCAAGGACAAGGCGAACAAGGCAAAGGCCGCCAAGGTCGCAGCTGCCAAAGCCAAGGCACCGAAATCCAAGGTACCAGCTTCCAAGTCACCAGCTTCCAAGGCCGCGACGTCAAAGGCATCCAAGGGCGCCGCGAAGAAGGACGTGAAGGCTCCTGCCAAGAAGGCCGCGGCCAAGCCTGCGGCACCGGCCAAGAAGACCGTGACCAAAGCCGCCGCCACCAAGCCCACGCCCTCAAAGAAGCCCGCTGCGACGAAGGCCGCGCCTGCTCCGAAGCCGGTCGCGCCAGCGGCCACCGAGAGCCCGAAGCCGCCGCGCGCGGCAAGGCCGAAGGCGCCGCGCAAGCGAGAGGTCGAGGCCGTCGCGGCTCCAGAGATCGAGATCGCCGAGGCGGAAGTGGCTGAGGTCGAGATCGTCGATATCGAGGTCACCGAGACCGAGGAAGCCGCCGAGCCCGTCACCGCCGCGCCGGCCGACGCCAACACCTTCTACGTCACCACGGCGATCGCCTATCCCAATGGCAGCCCGCATATCGGCCACGCCTATGAGGCGATCGCGACCGACGCCATCGCGCGCTTTGCGCGGCTCGACGGCAAGGACGTGTTCTTCCTGACCGGCACCGACGAGCACGGCCTGAAGATGGTGCAGACCGCGCAGAACGAGGGCCTGACGCCGTCCGAGCTCGCCACCCGCAATGCCGGCCGTTTCCGCGAGATGGACGAGCGGCTGAACGTCTCGTTCGACCGCTTCATCCGCACCACCGAGCCCGCCCACCATAAGTCGGTGCAGGCGATCTGGACGCGCATGCTCGAGAACGGCGACATCTACGCCGACACCTATTCGGGCTGGTACTCGGTCCGCGACGAGGCGTACTACGCCGAGGAAGAAACCGTGGTCGGCGAGGATAATGTCCGTCGCGGCCCGCAGGGCACGCCGGTCGAGTGGGTGGAGGAGAAGAGCTACTTCTTCCGCCTCTCCGCCTATCAGGACAAGCTCTTGGCGCTGTATGAGAGCCAGCCCGATTTCATCGGACCTGACGCGCGGCGCAACGAGATCACGAGCTTCGTCCGGGGCGGGCTGAAGGACCTCTCGATCTCGCGCACGACCTTCGACTGGGGCGTCCGCGTGCCCCACGACGACGAGCACGTGATGTATGTCTGGGTCGACGCGCTGACCAACTACATCACCGGCGTCGGCTTCCCCGACGAGAGCACTCCGAACTGGAAATACTGGCCGGCCGACGTGCACGTCATCGGCAAGGACATCATCCGCTTCCATGCGGTGTACTGGCCGGCGTTCCTGATGTCCGCCGGCGTGCCCGTGCCGAAGCGGGTCTATGCGCATGGCTTCCTGTTCAACAGGGGCGAGAAGATGTCGAAGTCGGTCGGCAACGTGGTCGATCCGTTCAACCTTGCCGACCAGTATGGCGTCGACCAGCTGCGCTATTTCTTCCTGCGCGAGGTGCCGTTCGGCCAGGACGGCAACTACAATCACGAGGCGATCGTCGCGCGCATCAACGCCGATCTCGCCAACGACCTCGGCAATCTCGCGCAGCGCTCGCTGTCGATGATCACGAAGCAATTGGGCGGCGTACTGCCCGAGCCTGGCGAGTTCTCGGCCAACGACCAGGCGATCCTGGCCGAGGCCGATGCGATGATCGGCGCGGCGCGGAAGGCGATGGCGACGCAGCAGATCCATCAGTGGCTCAATGCCGTGTGGTCGGTCGTGGCCGAGGCCAACCGCTATTTCGCGGGCGAGGCGCCGTGGGCGCTGGCGAAGACCGATCCGAAGCGCCAGCACACCGTGCTCTATGTCACCGCCGAGGTGATCCGGCAGGTCGCGATCCTGACCCAGCCGGTGATGCCCGCGGCA
Organism: Bradyrhizobium sp. HKCCYLRH3099; assembly: GCF_051167855.1. NCBI lineage: Bacteria > Pseudomonadati > Pseudomonadota > Alphaproteobacteria > Hyphomicrobiales > Nitrobacteraceae > Bradyrhizobium > Bradyrhizobium sp. HKCCYLRH3099. The sequence continues at coordinate 2,785 of NZ_JBNPTW010000032.1, read as the reverse complement.
TCCGCAAAGCTGCTCGACAGCCTCGGCATCCCCGAAGGAGAGCGGACCTTCGCGCAGCTCGGCGGCGAGGTGCGCATCGCGGCGGGCACGCAGCTGCCGGCGCCGCAGGCAGTGTTCCCGCGCTACATTGAGCCGACGGCGGCGTGATGCTGGTCGACAGTCACTGCCATCTGGATTTTCCGGACTTCGCAGAGGATCTGGAGGGCATCGTCACGCGCGCCGCCGCCGCCGGCGTCGGCCGCCTGGTGACGATCTCGACCCGGGTGCGCAGGCTCCCCGAGCTGCTCGCCATCGCCGAGCGGTTCGACAACGTGTTCTGCTCGGTCGGCACGCATCCGCACAATGCGGATGAGGAGGACGGCATCACGGCCGAAGAGCTGATCGCGCTGACCAAGCATCCGAAGGTGGTCGCGCTCGGCGAGGCGGGGCTGGACAATTTCTACGACCACGGCTCCAAGGACGCCCAGGAGCGCGGTTTCCGGGCGCATATCGCGGCCGCCCGCGAAACCGGCCTGCCGCTGGTGATCCACACCCGCGAGGCCGATGATCAGTGCGGCCGCATCCTCGACGAGGAGATGGCGCGCGGACCTTTCAAGGCCGTGCTGCATTGCTACACCGGCGGACGCGAGCTGGCGATGAAGGCGATCGATCTCGGACTGCACATCTCGTTCACGGGCATCGTGACGTTCAAGAAGTCGGACACGCTGCGCGCGCTCGCCGCCGAGGTGCCGGCCGACCGCATCATGGTCGAGACCGACGCGCCGTATCTCGCGCCCGGAAAGTTCCGCGGCAAGCGCAACGAGCCGGCCTATGTGGTCGAGACCGCCAAGGTGCTGGCGGAAACCCGCGGCGTGTCGTTCGAGGAGTTCTCGCGCCAGACCTCGGACACGTTCTTCAAGCTGTTCTCCAAGGTGCCGCGGCCCGAGGAGCTCTCATGACCCTGACGCTCACCATCCTCGGCTGCGGCTCCTCGGCCGGCGTGCCGCGCCCGGCGCTGGGGTGGGGCGCCTGCGATCCGAACAACCCCAGGAACCGCCGCCGCCGCTGCTCGCTGCTGGCGGAGCGCCGCGGCGCCCATGGCGCGACGCGGGTGGTGATCGACACCTCGCCGGATCTGCGCGAGCAGCTGATCGACACCCATGTCGATCACATCGACGCGGTGTTCCTGACGCATGAGCATGCCGACCAGACCCACGGCATTGATGATCTGCGCTCGGTGGTGCTGCATCAGCGCCGCCGCATCCCGGTCTACCTGAACCAGTCGACCGCCAAGGACATCATGCACCGGTTCTCGTATTGCTTCATCTCGCCACCGGGCAGCGACTATCCCCCGATCCTGACGCAGCACTCGATCGAGGCCGGCGAGACCCAGGCCGTGGAAGGGAAGGGCGGTGAGCTGAAGCTGACCGCCTTCCTGGTCCAGCACGGCAACATCCCCGCGCTCGGCTACCGAATCGGCGACGCCGCTTATACCCCGGACCTCAACGACATTCCCGAGGAGAGCTGGGGCGCGCTGGAGGATCTCGACTTGTGGATCGTCGACGGCCTGCGCCCGGCGTCGCATCCCAGCCATTTCTCGGTCAATGATGCGCTCGCCTGGATCGAGCGCTTCAAGCCGAGGCGCGCCGTCATCACCAACATGACCGCCGACCTCGACTACGAGGTGCTGCGCCAGAGCCTGCCGGCCGGCGTGGTGCCCGCCTATGACGGCATGCGGCTGGAGCTGACGGCGTAGGCCTCCTCGGCCACCACGGCCGTCATTGCGAGGAGCCGAAGGCGACGGAGCAATCCAGAGCCGTTGCGGGACTCTGGATTGCTTCGCTTCGCTCGCAATGACGGTTTTGGCCAGCCACGAGGTTTCAAGCTCGGCCAATACCAGGGACATGGAGGCGCTACATGCTGTCGCTGTTCTTCGAGGTCGAGGTCAAGCCCGGGCATCTTGACCAGTATCTGCAACTGGCCGCCGCGCTGCGGCCGGAGCTCGACGCGCTCGGCGGCTGCCTGTTCCTCGACCGCTTCAAGAGCCTGTCGCGCGCCAACCTGATCCTGTCCTACCAGATCTGGCAGGACGAGGGCGCGATCACCGCCTGGCGCGTGCACGCGCATCACCACGACATCCAGACGCTCGGCCGCGACAAGGTGTTTTCAGATTATCGCCTGCGCGTCGCCGAGCTGGTCCACGAGGTGAGACTGGGGCAGGCGGCGTGGATGCCAGAGCGGAGAGGGACGTACAACGATCCGAAGCGGCGTGCACCGACCTATGTGCTGGTGTTGGAGACGTCAGAGCCGGAGCTGAGCGCCGCAACGGAGCTATCGGTCGAGAGCTTTTCCAGCGTGTATCGCGAAGGCCGCTTCGCGCATTTGATCGAGCTGCCGGATGAGCCCACCGGCATCGCGCTGAGCACGCAGCTGCTTGCCGAACCCGGCGCCGACAACATTCGGATCGTTGAAGTCAGCAGAGACTACGGCATGTACGACCGTCGCGAAGCGCCGCAATACTATCCGGAGAAGAGCAGGGAGAGTTAGTTGCCGTCATTGCGAGCGCAGCGAAGCAATCCAGGAGCTCAGCAAGGACTCTGGATTGCTTCGCTGCGCTCGCAATGACGACTGGGCTGATATCCAGGCTACGACGCGAAGTGCGTAGGGCGGATTAGCGGAGCGCATTCCGCCATGGCCGCAGACAACGAAGGCGGCGGGTTACGCCTGCGGCTAATACTACTGAGTCAAAAATCGACGATATGGCCGGCTGAGAATCAAGTATTTGTAGAGATTCAGACTTTCACGC
>NZ_JBNPTW010000031.1:0-34581 GCF_051167855.1 Bradyrhizobium sp. HKCCYLRH3099 | reverse complement strand
CCCGCGCGTGAAAGTCTGAATCTCTACAAATACTTGATTCTCAGCCGGCCATATCGTCGATTTTTGACTCAGTAGTACTAAGCTCCCCTACAATAGCACCCTATGTTAACTGGTGTGTATCTGTGTGGGAGCGCCGATGAAGGTCGGATTGGTGTTCGTTACAGCGGCACTTTCGACAATCTCGGCGGCAGTGTCCGAGGAAGCTGCCAAGGTCGATCTCGGCTATCCCGATGTTGCTGCTGCCATGGCCGGGCTGGGGGCCAAACCGGGCGTCACGCGCTCTACGCGATCCGGATGGACCATCTTCGAGGATCTCGAGTCAGGCGCCGTCTGGTCGTTTCCACCCGAAGGTCACACGGCCTATCCCACGGCGATTCGCCGCCGCATCGTACAGGAAGGCGACGACATCTTCATCGAGATGGACATTCGGTGCGAGGCAGTGAAGCCGGCCTGCGACTCTGTCGCCGCGGAGTTCGAGCGTGTGAACGACAAGGTGCGGCAAGACCTGAAGCGTTAACTCAGACGCGGCTTTGCAAACCATCGAAATGTCCGCGCCGCTGCAGCCAGGCGAGCAGCACGAGACTCGGGACCGCCACCAGCACGCAGATCACGAAGAACAGCGGCCAGCCGGTCGCCTTCGCGACGTAGCCCGCGCCTGCTGACAGATAGGTGCGGCCGACCGCAGCGAGCGCGGTGAGCAGCGCATACTGGGTCGCGGTGTGCAGCGGGTTCTTACACAGTGCCGAGAGATAGGCGACGAAGATCACCGTGCCGATCGCACTGGTGAAGTTCTCCGCCGAGATCGCCAGTGCCAGCGCCCACTGATTGACGCCGACGATCGCGAGCCAGGAAAACGACAGGTTCGCCAGCGCCTGCACCACGCCGCCGATCCAGAGGCTCGTGGCGAGCGAATAGCGCCGCGCGACGAACCCGCCGGCAAAGCCGCCGGCGAGCGTGGTGGCGAGGCCGACGCCCTTCACGATCGCGGCGTAGTCGACCTTGGTGAAGCCGAGGTCGATCACGAACGGCGCGGTCATCGTGCCGGAGAAGGCGTCGGTGAACTTGAACAGCACGACGAAGGCGAGCGCGGCGAGCGCATCGCGGCGGCCGAGGAATTCGACGAACGCGCCGGCGGCGGCCTGGGCCACGCGGGTGAGGGCGGTCTCTGCGCCCATGGCGGCTTCGGCCTGCTTCGACTGTGCCGGCTCAGTGGCGGCCAGCGCCGTGATCGTGCCGATCAGCACCAGCGCGGCCATCACGACGTAGCCCCACATCCAGGACGTCGGGCGGGTCAGCCCTGAATTCTCGAATGCGCTGACCACGACGAGCGCGCCGGCGGTCGAGACCAGCATGCCGATGCGATAGGCCGCCACATAGGCGGCCATGCCGGCAGCCTGCTCGCTCTCCGGCAGGCTCTCGACACGGAACGCGTCGACCACGATGTCCTGGGTCGACGACATCGCGGCCACCAGCAGCGCGGCCAGCGCCACCATGAACGGCGCATGGGCCGGGTCGGTCAGTGCCAACAGCAGGATCGCGGCGATCAGCAGGAGCTGCGCGAACACCAGCCAGCCCCGCCGCCGTCCGAACGCGCGTGTCAGCAGCGGCACATGCAGCGCGTCGACCAGCGGCGCCCACAAGAACTTCAGCGTATAGGGCGTGCCGACCAGCGCGAACAGTCCGATGGTTCCGAGATCGACGCCGAGCTCGCGCATCCAGATCTGCAAAGTCGAGCCCGACAGCGCCAGCGGCAGGCCGGAGGAGAAGCCGAGGAACAGCACCACGAGCACGCGTGGCTGCAGGTAGACGGCCATGCTCTCGCGCCAAGTCGGAGTGGGCTTGGCGTCAGGCTTTGCAGCGTTCGCTGTGAGGTCGGAGGTCGCGTCGGGTGCGGTCATGACCGGGTGGTAGCAGATTTGCGCGGCTGTCGCGACGCCGCCATCACTCCCCCGCCTGCATCCGTCCCGCCAGCGGAAACAGGTCCGGCGTCGTGCCCGTGCCCGGCGCGATCCGCGGCGACTCCATTGCGGCGTCCTGCTTGCTGAAATCCAGTTCTTCGATCCGGGCGGCGCGCTTCTCGATCTTGTCGGCGGAGATCAGGATCTGGCGGATGTCCTCGCCGACGTCGCCGAAATGCTTTTGCAGCTTGAGCACGCGCTCGCGCAGCCGGCTGAGATCGTCGCCGAGATGGATCACCTCGTTGCGGATCTGGTCGGCGGCGTCGCGGATGCGGGCATCCTTCATGATCTGCTGCATGACCTGGATCGCGAGCATCAGCAGCGACGGCGACACCAGCACGATTCGGGCGCGATACGCCTTCTGGATGATGTCGTCGAAGCCGTCATGGATCTCGGCGTAAACGGACTCGGATGGCACGAACATCAGCGCCGTATCCTGCGTCTCGCCGACCACGAGATACTTCTCAGCGATGTCGTTGACGTGCCGCAGCACGTCGGTGCGCAGGCGCTGCGCAGCCGCGCGCTTCTCTTCGTCCGTCTCCGCATCGTGCAGCGCCGTCACGGCCTCCAGCGGAAACTTGGCGTCGATGCACAGCGGCCTGCTGTCGGGCAGGAACACGACGCAGTCGGGCCGCTTGCCGCCGGCGAGCGTGTACTGGAACGCGTAGCTGCCCTTCGGCAGCCCGTCCTGGACGATCGCCTCCATCCGCGCCTGGCCGAATGCGCCGCGCGACTGCTTGTTGGCGAGCACGTCGCGCAACGTGGAGACCTGCGTGGTCAATTCGCTGAGATCGCGGTGCGCGTTGTCGATGATGCCGAGCCGTTCGTGCAGCACGCGCAAGCTGTCCATCGTGTGGCGCGTGGTCTGCTCCATCGACTGGCCGACCCGATGGGTGACGGCATCGAGCCGCTCGTTGACGCTGCGGGCGAGATCGACCTGCCGCCCGGCCAGCAGCTGCGCCATGGCATCGACCCGGCCGGAGGCCTCGCTCTGCACCCGGATCATCTCGCCGAACCGCTGTTCGATCTCCTCCGTGCGCAGCGCCTGCTGGGCGGCAAGCTCCGCGCTGCGCCGTCCGGAGCGGGCCACCGCCAGGCCGATCATCACGAGCAGCAGCAGCACCAGCACGCCGAACCCGATCAGCGCGTCGCTGGCGCGGACGGGCAGGTCGCCGACCATGACGACGACAGGATTGAGCGCAGAATTCAGCGCAGGATTCAGCGATGGGCTGGCGGTCATCACCCCCGTCTATCCGATTCGCAAACCGTGGCGAACGAAGAGAGAACATTTATGGTTAAGGCCGGGTTAAGACGTATGGTTAACGGATCGTTGAAATTCATGGTTAGCGAAGTCTTAACCGCGCGTCCTCACATTGACCGCGCCTGCTCCGGGGCTTAAATCGCGCGCCATGTCCCTACGAGAAATCATCATCCTGCCCGACAGACAGTTGCGGCTGGTGTCCAAGCCTGTCGAGAAGGTCACGCCGGACATCCGGCAGCTGGTCGACGACATGTTTCAGACCATGTACGACGCGCCCGGCATCGGGCTGGCGGCGATCCAGGTTGCGCAACCCCTGCGCGTCATCACCATGGATCTGGCCAAGCCGGATTCCGGCGGCGAGACCAAGCGCGAGCCGCGCGTGTTCATCAATCCCGAGATCATCGCCAAGTCAGATGAGCTATCGGTGTATGAGGAAGGCTGCCTGTCGATCCCCGAATACTACGAGGAGGTCGAGCGGCCGGCACGCGTGCGCGTGCGCTTCACCGATCTCGACGGCGTGGTCCGCGAGGAGGACGCCGAGGGCCTCTACGCCACCTGCATCCAGCATGAGATCGACCATCTCAACGGCGTGCTGTTCATCGACTACCTGTCGAAGCTCAAGCGCGACCGCGTGATGAAGAAGTTCACCAAGGCCGCCAAGCGCGCGGGCGAGTGATCGAGTTCGCGGCCCACCGGCTTGCTCGCTGGGCTCTCTCCCCCCTTGTGGGGGAGAGCGGGAGAGGGGGGCCCACGTGCACCGCTCTCTGGGCTCACCCCCCCTCCCTAGCCCTCCCCCACAAGGGGGGAGGGAACGCATCGAGTGAGCAGCATGCCGCTTCGCCTGATCTTCATGGGCACGCCGGATTTCGCCGTGCCGACCCTGCTCGAACTCGCCGGCCACGGCCACGAGATCGTGGCCGTTTATACGCGTGCGCCGAAGCCCGGCGGTCGCCGTGGCCTGGCGCTGGTGCCGACGCCGATCGAGACCGAGGCGCGCCGGCTCGGCGTTCCCGTGCTCACGCCGAAGACGCTGAAGACCGAGGAGGCCTTGGCCAAATTCCGCGCGCACGAGGCGGATGCCGCGGTGGTCGTCGCCTATGGCATGATCCTGCCGCAGGCGATCCTCGATGCGCCAAGGCTCGGCTGCTACAATCTGCACGCCTCGCTGCTGCCGCGCTGGCGCGGCGCCGCGCCGATCAATCGCGCCATCATGGCGGGTGACGCCGAGAGCGGCGTGATGGTCATGAAGATGGATGTCGGTCTCGACACCGGCGACGTCGCCATGGCCGAGCGGTTGCCGATCACGGATGCGATGACGGCGTCGGACCTACACGACAAGCTGTCCCGCATCGGCGCCGACCTGATGGTCCGCGCGATGGCGGCGCTGGAGCGCGGCGGGCTGACACTGACGAAGCAGGCCGAGGACGGCGTGACCTATGCGGCCAAGATCGAGAAGGCCGAGGCGCGGATCGACTGGGCGAAGCCTGCGCACGCCGTGCTGCGTCACATCCACGGCCTGTCGCCGTTCCCCGGCGCCTGGAGCGAGGTCGTGTTGGACGGCGAGGCGGTGCGCCTGAAGATCCTGCGCTGCGCGCTGGCCGACGGCACGGGCGAGCCGGGCACCGTCCTCGACGACCAGCTCACCATCGCCTGTGCCGGCGGTGCCATCCGCATCACCGAGCTGCAACGCGCCGGCAAGGGTCCGATGAAGGCCGCGGATTTCCTGCGCGGCACGCCTGTCGCGCCGGGCCTGCGCTTCAGCTGACCATCTCAGCTCGTCATGCGCGGACTTGACCCGCGCATCCATCTCGCGAACAAGCTTCGTCCCTGGATGGATTGCCGGGTCCAAGCCCGGCAATGACGGCCACATGCGATCGAGGCGATGCCCCGCTACAAGCTCACCATCGAATATGACGGCACTCCCTTCTGCGGCTGGCAATTGCAGGAGACGCTGCCGTCGGTGCAGGGCGCGCTCGAAGCCGCGGTGCAGGCGACCTGCGGCGTGCCCACCCGCGTGCACGGCTCCGGCCGCACCGATGCCGGTGTCCACGCCACCGGACAGGTCGCGCATTGCGATATCGAGAAGGAATTCCGCCCCGACAAGCTGCGCGACGCGCTCAACGCGCATCTGCGGCCCAACCCGGTCGCGGTGCAAGACGCGGAGATCGTCCCCGATACATTCGAGGCGCGCTTCTCGGCGCGCAAGCGGCACTACCGCTATCGCATCGTCAACCGCCGCTCCAACCTCGCGCTCGAGGCCGGCCGCGTCTGGCGGGTGCCGCAGCGGCTCGATTCCGATGCGATGCACGTCGCTGCGCAACGCCTGATCGGCAAGCACGACTTCACCACGTTCCGCGATACCGAGTGCCAGGCGAAGTCGCCGGAGAAGACGCTCGATCAGCTCGACGTCGTGAGGGAGGGGGATGCGATCACGATCGTCACCTCCGCGCGGTCCTATCTGCACAGCCAGGTGCGCTCGATGGTCGGCTCGCTGGTGTGGGTCGGGCAGGGCCGCTGGACGGCGGATGATCTCGCGGCCGCGCTCGCCGCGCGCAACCGTGCAGCGTGCGGCGTTGTCGCGCCGCCGGAGGGGCTGTACCTCGTCAGGGTCGACTACTGATCAGGATCATCGTCGCGGAGACATCCTGGATTGCTTCGCTGCGCTCGCAATGACGACCGGAAAGAGCGTCACGCAAAATAGCGATCGAGGATGCCGCGATAGATCTTGGTCAAAGTCGCGATGTCGGCGACCGAGGCGCGCTCGTCGATCTGGTGCATGGTCTGGCCGACCAGGCCGAACTCGATCACCGGGCAGTAGGACGAGATGAAGCGCGCGTCCGAGGTGCCTCCGGTGGTCGACAGCTCCGGCTTGCGCCCCGTCACCTCCTCGATGGCCGCGACGGCGAGATCGGTGAACGGTCCCGGCTTGGTCAGGAACACGTTGGAGTTCGACGGCAGCCAGTCGATATGGGCGCGGATGCGGTTGCCGCAGGCTCTCGCCAGCCGCTCCTCGACCAGCGCGCGCAGCGACTGCTGCGTATGGCAGTCATTGTAGCGGATGTTGAACTTTGCCCGCGCGATCCCCGCGATGACGTTGGTGGCGGTGTTGCCGACATCGACGGTGGTGAATTCGAGGTTCGACGGCTGGAATTGCGCGCTGCCATGGTCCAGAGGCTCGTCGGACAGCGCCACGATCAGCCGCGAAATGTCCGGTACCGGGTTGGAGGCGCGATGCGGATAGGCGACGTGGCCCTGCTTGCCTTCGACGATCAGGGTGCCCGACTGCGAGCCGCGGCGACCGATCTTGATGCAGTCGCCCATGACTTCCTGGTTGGACGGCTCGCCGAGCACGCAATGGTCGAACTTCTCGCCGCGCTCAGCGGCCCATTGCAGCAGCTTGATGGTGCCGTTGATCGAGACGTCCTCTTCGTCGCCGGTGATGAGGAACGAGATCGAGCCCTTCGGCTGTCCGCCGTGGTCACGCAGATAGGCGAGCGCCGCCGCGACGCTGCAGGCGATGCCGCCCTTCATGTCGACCGCGCCGCGGCCGTAGATGTAGCCGTCTTTCACCTCGCCGGAGAAGGCGCCAAGGCTCCATGCCGTCTCGTCACCGGGCGGCACCACGTCGGTATGGCCGGCAAAGGTGATGTGCGGGCCCTCGGTGCCGATGCGGGCGTAGAGGTTGTCGATGTCGGCGGTGCCGGCTTCCGAAAACGTGACCCGATGGGTCGTGAAGCCCGCGTCCTTCAGCAGGGCTTCGAGCACGCCGAGCGCGCCGGCGTCGGCCGGGGTGACGGAGGGGCAGCGGATCAGGTCGCGGGTGATGGTGAGGGCATCGGTCATGCCCTCCGCTTATCATGGCCGTTCGGGCGGCGGCTAGTCCGGCCGCCCGAGCCTGGACGATCAGTCGCGCAGCAGCTCGTTGATCGAGGTCTTGGAGCGGGTGCGCTCGTCGACGCGCTTGACGATCACGGCGCAGGCCGTGCTCGGGCCGATCTGGCCGTTCTTCATCGGCTTGCCCGGCAGCGCGCCCGGCACGACCACGGCATACTCCGGCACCTCGCCGACGAAGGTCTCGCCGGTCTCGCGGTCGACGATCTTTGTCGAGGCGCCCAGGAACACGCCCATCGCCAGCACCGCGCCCTTGCGGACGATGACGCCCTCGGCAACCTCCGAGCGCGCACCGATGAAGCAGTCATCCTCGATGATCACGGGGCCGGCCTGCAGCGGCTCCAGCACGCCGCCGATGCCGACGCCGCCGGAGATGTGCACGCGCTTGCCGATCTGGGCGCAGGAGCCGACCGTCGACCAGGTGTCGACCATGGTGGCCTCGTCGACATAGGCGCCGAGATTGACGAAGGACGGCATCAGCACGACGTTCTTGGCGATGAAGGCCGAGCGGCGCACGATGGCGCCGGGCACGGCGCGGAAGCCGGCATCGCGAAAACGGTTCTCGCCCCAGCCCTCGAACTTCGACGGCACCTTGTCCCACCACGACGCCTGGCCGGGGCCGCCGGGAATCACGCTCATGTCATTGAGGCGGAACGACAGCAACACGGCCTTCTTCAGCCACTGGTTGACGCTCCACTTGCCATCAGCGGCGCGCTCGGCGACGCGGGCCTCGCCCTTGTCGAGCAGCTCCAGCGCGCTCTCCACGGCGTCGCGGATCTCGCCCTTGGTCGTGGTCGAGACACCGTCACGGGCATCGAAGGCGCTGTTGATGGTGGATTCCAGGGCGGACAGTGACATCGGTCGATCCTCGCTTGGTCCCGGGCGGGTCGCCTGGGCCGGTCATGTACGAGCAGGGTGGGGCAGGCGGGCTTTTTCGGAGTTTGGGGCAGGGGAGTCAAGGCACCCGCCGCCGTCGTCCCGGACAAGCGGAGCGCCACGCCGTCCGTTGATGCGAAGGCTCCCTCGCGCGAGCGCCGGTCCGGGACCCATAGCCACAGGGAGATGTGTGGGCACATCCTGAGCCACTTGCGTGCCTCACTCATCCGCCTGTGGTTATGGGTCCCGGGTCAAGCCCGGGACGACACCGAGTTTGGCGGACCGCCGTCGCAACTCATGACCAGCCAGCCGGCCGCTTGTCCGGGACGACGCAAAGCAGGCTACGCGGCCACCAGCCGCTGCAAGAATCCGGTCAAATCATCGGTGACGTGATCGACATGCGGATCGCCGCGCCCCGACAGCTCCCAGTCCTCGCGTACCACCTCCTTGGTGCCGTCGGGCACCACCAGCACAGTGGTCATGCCGAGGTCGTGCGGCACCACGAGGTTGCGGGCGAGGTCCTCGAACATCGCGGCGCGGGTCGGATCGACGTCGTGCAGCCGCAAGAATTTGTCGTAGGTCTCGCGTGCCGGCTTCGGCGTCAGCTCGGCGGCGATGATGTCGAACACGCCGTGGAAATGATCGCGGATGCCGAGCCGGGCCAGCACGGCGTCGACATGGTCGACCGAGCCGTTGGTCAGGATCAGCTTGCGTCCCTGCAGCTTCTCGATCGCCGCGCCCATCGCCGGATTCGGCTCCAGCGGGGAGTGGTCGATCTTGTGCACGTAGGCGAGGAAGTCGTCGGCATGCACGCCATGCTCGGTCATCATGCCGCGCATCGTCGTGCCGTAGCGGCGGTAGTAGTCCTTCTGGATGCGGCGCGCCTCGGCGGCATCGACCTTCAGCCAGTTGGACACGAATTCGCCGATCCGCGCATCGACCTGCTGCCACAGATTGACGTGATGCGGATACAGCGTGTTGTCGAGATCGAACACCCAGGTGTCGACGTGATCGAAGGCGCGGGGGGATTCTGTCATTGTTGCCTCGATCGGTTCTGACCGGCTGGCGCGTCATATTCCGTCGTCGTCCCGGCGAACGCCGGGACCCATACCGCGGAAGCTATCTTGGGGCACGATGGCTGCCGCCGGCGGCCCACACCACGGACGGTGGTTATGGATCCCGGCGTTCGCCGGGATGACGGAGTTTGTGGGGGCAGGCCGGGCATCATCGACGGCATCACGGCAGCGCAAAGCGCAGCGTCTTGCCGCCGCGGGTGATGTCGACGGCGGTGAAGCCGGTCGCGGTGAAGCCGCGGCTCGGGCAGTCGCCTTGCTCCGTCGTCTCGAACTTGTTCTCGCGGGTGCAGAGCTGCACCAGGCCGCCCCAGTTCAGCGGCTTGTTCTTCAGCTTGATGGTGCGGTTCTCGTCGTCGACCGCTTCGGCAAAGCTGTAGACTTTCTTCGGCTGTCCGGTGATGTCGGGATGCAGGCACTTGCCGGCATCGATGCGATACCAGCCGCGGCTGACCACGGTGCGGCCGTCATCGGTGCCGACCGCGGCCATCACCTTGTGCGGCGTGTCGTTGCACCAAGTCAGTCCCACCGGAGATGGCGTCTGCACGGCATCGACCATCGTCGCGAAGAAGCTCGGCTGTGACACGACATCGGACGCCAGACCGCGGCTCTTCAGGAACGCGGCGAGCGCGGCCTGCGTCTTCGGCCCGTCGACGCCGTCGATCGGCGAGGCGTCGTAGCCGGCAATGCCGAGCAGACGCTGGATGCCAGCGAGGCGCGCCTGCTCGTCGTCATATTCCGCGCTCTCGGCGAGATAGGCGATCAAGGTGCCATCATCGGTCTTGGTCGGCGTCACCTGCGTGAACGCGGCAGGCGTCTGCCCGCTGCGGCATTGCCGCGCGGCGGCGATGACGAAGTTGTCAGTCGCGGCCACGCACAGCTGGTCATTGCCGTTGTCGGCGATCGGCGAGGCGCCATACAGGCTGAGCGCGCGGGCATGGAGGAGAATGCGATCCGCCGTCATCGTGCCCTGCAGCACCACGCGGCACGTCGCCGGATCGAGCCGGAACCAGCCACGCGTCGCGGTCGCCGCCTTCTCGTCGATGCCGATCGCGGCCTCGACGACGTAGCTCATGCGATTGCAGAGCTTGAGATCGGCGCGGGCGGGGGTGGTGGCGAGAAGCGGAAGAAGAAGCGCAGCCAGGGCAACAATTACACGAGGCCAGACAGAGTTTGTTTGCCCTGCTCTCACCCAGCCGTCATGCCCGGGCCTGACCCGGGCATCCACGTCTCTCCGTCCGGCACCGCCGCGAGACGTGGATGGCCGGGTCAAGCCCGGCCATGACTGAGAGAGTTGGCGGAAAGCGCTCACTTGTGGATCAGCGTGCCCGTGCCCTGGTTGGTGAACAGCTCGAGCAGCACGGCGTGTTCCACCTTGCCGTCGAGGATGACGACGCCCTGCACGCCCTGTTCGAGCGCGTAGATGCAGGTCTCGACCTTCGGGATCATGCCGCCGGAGATCGTGCCGTCTGCGATCAGCTTGCGCGCGTCCTTCACCGACAGTTCCGGAATCAGCTTCTTCGACTTGTCGAGGACGCCGGGAACGTCGGTGAGCAGCAGCAGGCGCTTGGCCTTCAGCGCGCCAGCCACCGCGCCGGCGAAGGTATCGGCGTTGACGTTGAAGGTCTGGCCCTCCTTCGAAGTCGCGAGCGGCGCCAGCACCGGGATCAGCTCATAGCCGATGAGCTGGTTGAGCAGCGTCAGGTCGACCTTGTCGGGCTCGCCGACGAAGCCGAGATCGACCACCTTCTCGATGTGGCTGTCCGGATCGACCATCGTGCGCGAGGCCTTCACCGCGCGCACCATGTTGCCGTCCTTGCCGCACAGGCCGACCGCCTTGCCGCCGGCCTCGTTGATGTAGCCGACCAGCTGCTTGTTGATCGAGCCGGCCAGGACCATCTCGACGATCTCGATGGTCGCGGCATCGGTGATGCGCAGCCCTGCGGCAAATTCCGAGACGATGCCGAGGCGCTTGAGCATGGTCGCGATCTGCGGGCCGCCGCCATGCACCACCACCGGATTGATGGCGGTCTGCTCGAGCAGCACGATGTCGCGCGCAAACGCTTTCGCGGTGTCCTCGTCGCCCATGGCGTGGCCGCCATATTTGATGACGATGGTTTCGTCGTCATACTCCTGCATATGCGGGAGCGCTTCGGACAGGATGCGGGCCTGATCGAGCGGGCTGATGGTGGTCGCGTCGGTCATGTCGGGGGGATCTCGGCTGTCGGGACGTCGGGCGCGGTTCTATCCGATTGCCGGGCTCGCGCAAAGCGCGGGATCACGCCCGCCGCGGCCACGCTGCGGCAATGGCGAGCACCAGCCATCCGCCGATCAGGAGCATGCCGCCGGTCGGCGCGGCGAACGGAAACAGCCGGTCGCCCGCGAATTGCCGCATCATGAGATCGCCGGAGAAGAGAGCCGCGCCGAGCACCAGCCCGAGGGCCGCGACCATGCCGATGCGGCGCTGAACGATACCGCGTTCAGCCAGCGCGACCGTGCCGAGCAGGGCGCAGGCGTGGAACAGGAGCATCGTCGAAGCGGTCGCGAGCCGCGAAGCATCAGGATCATGCGCGGCCTTGGCCGCCAGCGCCACGCCGGCGGCGCCCATCAGTCCGGCCAGCGCGATCAGGATGCGCCACAGCGCCGTCATGCGCCGCGCTCCTCGAGCAGGCGGGCCATGGCGGCGCGCAGCTCGGGCATCCCGGTGCCGGAGCGCGACGACGTCGCCAGCACGTGCGGAAACGCCGCCGGATGCTTGGCGAGCGCGACCTCGGTCTCGGTGATGCGGCTCGCGAGCTCGGCGGATTTGATCTGGTCGGCCTTGGTCAGAACCAGCTGGTAGCTGACGGCGGACTTGTCGAGCGTCTTCAGGATCTCCTGATCGACCTCCTTCAGCCCGTGCCGGGCGTCGATCAGCACGTAGACGCGGGCGAGCGAGGCGCGGCCGAGCAGGAACTGGTGGATGAGCTCGGTCCAGGACGCGACCTTGGTCTTGGCCGCGGCGGCGTAGCCGTAGCCGGGCATGTCGACCAGGCGCAGCGGCGCACTCGCCGGTCCTTCGAAGAAGATGAGCTCCTGGGTGCGGCCCGGCGTGTGCGAGGTGCGGGCCAGCGCGTTCTGGCCGGTCAGCGCATTGATCAGGCTGGACTTGCCGACATTGGAGCGGCCGGCAAAGGCGATCTCGATCTGCCCGGACATCGGCGGCAGGCTCGCGATCGACGGCGAGGCATGGGTGAACCGCCACGCCTGGGCGAACAGCTTGCGGCCCTTCTCGATCAGGCGCTCATCCGCATCGGCGCTGGTGGTCATGAAACGCTCTCGCCTCGTCATTGCGAGCGAAGCGAAGCAATCCAGGGCTGAGCAAGGACTCTGGATTGCTTCGTCGCTGCGCTCCTCGCAATGACGGCCGCCAGTGGCGCCGCCGACTTTCTCACGCCGCCTTGCTCGTCACGCCGGCTTTTTCTTGAACGTGCCCTTGATGTTGTCGAACAGCTCCACCTTCACGCCGTTGCGGCGCATGATAAAGCCCTGCTGCAGCACCGACAGCGTGTTGTTCCAGGCCCAGTAGATCACGAGGCCGGCCGGGAAGCCGGCGAGCATGAAAGTGAAGATGATCGGCATCCAGTTGAAGATCATCGCCTGGGTCGGATCCGGCGGCGCCGGGTTGAGCTTCATCTGCACCCACATCGTGACGCCCATGATGAGCGGCCAGATGCCGAGCGCGAGATAGTGCCCGAACACCGGGATCTGGGTCGGATCGAACGGGATCAGGCCGAACAGCGTGAACAGATTGGTCGGATCCGGCGCCGAGAGATCCTTGATCCAGCCGATGAACGGCGCGTGCCGCATCTCGATCGTGACGAAGAGAACCTTGTAGAGCGAGAAGAACACCGGGATCTGCAGCACGACCGGAAGACAGCCCGCGACCGGGTTGATCTTCTCCTTCTTGTAGATCTCCATCATCTCCTGCTGCTGCTTCATCCGGTCGTCCGGATAGCGCTCCTTGAGCGCCTGCAGCTGCGGCTGGATCGCCTTCATCTTGGCCATCGAGGCATAGGACTTGTTGGCGAGCGGGAAGAACAAGAGCTTCACCAGCACCGTCACCAGAAGGATCGAGACGCCGAAATTGCCGAAGAAGCGGAAGAAGAAGTCGAGCGCCAGGAACATCGGCTTGGTCAGGAAGTAGAACCAGCCCCAGTCGATCATGAGATCGAAATGGTTCAGTCCGAGCTGCTGGTTGTAGCCGCCGAGACCGCCGATCGGGAAATTGATGCCGACGACGCCGGCCTCCTTGGCGCCGGCGAACAGCCGGGTCGAGACGGCGGCCGAGCCGCCGGCCGCCACCGTCTGGGCGGTCTCGACATAATCGGTCTGATAGCGGTGCTGGTTGTCGACCAGCTTCGACGAGTAGTTCGCCGTCAGGCGGGCGTCCGTCATCGGCAGCAGCGCCGTCGCCCAATATTTGTCGGTGATGCCGAGCCAGCCATTGGTGACGTCGAACTTCGCCGCCTTCTCGTCGTCCATCTTCTTGTAGGTGTATTCCTGCAGGCCCTTGTCGCCGAGATAGCCGATCAGGCCTTCATGCAGGATGTAATAGCCGGACACGTGCGGCGTGCCGTGGCGCGAGATCAGGCCGAACGGATACAGCGTGACCGGCGCGCTGCCGGCGTTGGTGACCTCGTCCTTGATCGTGAACAGATAGTGCTCGTCGACCGAGATGGTGCGCTTGAAGGTCAGGCCGTCACTGTTGGTCGTGGTCAGCTTGACCGGGGTCGACGGCGTCAGCGCATTGCTGCCGTCCTGCTGCCACACCGTGTTCTGGTCGGGCACCTGGACCTTGGCGCCGGGCGCGCCGACCCAGCCGAACTCGGCGTAATAGGGTTCCGCGGTGTTGGACGGCGAGAACAGCACGATCGCGGGCGATTTCGGGTCGACCGTCTCGCGATACTGCACGAAGGCGAGATCGTCGAGGCGCGCGCCCTTCAGCGAAATGCTGCCGGTCAGCCGCGGCGTGTCGATCTTGATGCGCGGATTGGCGGCGATCGCGGTCTCGCGCGGCATCACGCCGGTGGCGGGAGCCGTTGCGCCACCCGGGGCGCTCGGCGTGCCCGCAGCGGCGTTCGGCTGCGGCGTCGCCGACGGCGCAGTGCCGTCAGGCTGCGCGGCCGGCGCCTGCTTCTTGGCGAGTTCGGCCTGCAGCTGCGCCTGGGCGCGCTGCTTCTCCATCTGCGGGCCATTATAGAAGACCTGCCACAGGATCAGCACGAGGCCGGAGAGAATGACGGCGAGGATGGTGTTGCGATTGTCGGTCATCGTTTTCTTATCGTCTCGTCGTTCAGTCCGGTTTCACTGGAATGCGCGTCCGGCGCGGGAGCGTGTCGCCTGCTCGCATCCGAGGATTTGCGCAGCTGCGGCTTAACATGAGGCTGCGGCTTGGCTTGCTGCTGCTTGGCCTGCGGCCGGTCGAGGCGGCGGAGCGTCGCCTGGAGGTCGGCGAGCATGATATCGAAGTCGCGTGACAGTGCGTCCCGCCGGCCGACCAGCACATAATCACTGTGCGGCCGCATCGTCAGGGGATCGAGCCGTTTCACAAGCTCGCGCAACCGCCGACGGATGCGGTTACGCTCCGTGGCGGTGCCATTCTTCTTGGTAACGGTAAAGCCGATCCGGACCGGTCCCTGGTCCGGCCGTTCCCGGCGCTGGACCACGAAGGCAGGGCTGTTCGCCCGTACGCCATCGGCAACGGCGAGAAAGTCCGCCCGCTGCCGCAGCCGATCCATGATGGAAATCTCCGGGACAGACGCCCTGGTATCAGGCGCTGAGACGCTTGCGGCCCCGGGCGCGACGCGCGGCGAGGACCTTGCGGCCGCCGGTGGTGGCGAGACGGGCGCGGAAGCCGTGACGGCGCTTGCGCACCAGTTTGCTGGGTTGATAAGTCCGCTTCACGGGTCGTTCTCCGCTGACGGGCAATTTGCCAGTTGACAACTTGCCGGCTTGAAATGTCGATTGATGTCCGGTGATGCTTTTGGGCCCAAAGTGGACCGCTGCCGGCCCAGAAATCGAGCCGCTCCCGGGCGGGCCGGGTCATCGCGGACGGTTGGCGCGGCTTATAAGGGAGCGTCCCGCCTTCGTCAATCGCGGCAAAACGATCGCGACAAGACGTCCGACCGGCCGCTCGGAGGAGGTGCGAAGCAGGCGGCGTAAACGCCTTCGTCACGGATGCTGGTCAGCGTCCCGTAATGTGACCGGATCAATAGCGTGCAAGACGCGGATGCAAGACAAGCGCTAGACGAGTGTCCCGATGAGGCCAAGGACGGCCGGGATCGTACAATTCTGGGTTCCATTGTGAACGACTTGGAAACCTCAACATGAGCGATCCGTAATTTGACCGGACTCCTGGGCAGTCCCATCTTGCGGAGCCGTAAGGGTGGGGGTGTCTCTTACAAGGGCGAGACGTGACAGAGAGCGACAACCAGCCGATTCTGGAGCGCCTGCGACCGAAGCGGTCGCGCCGGCTCGGCTTGTCCGGAAAGCTGCTGCTGCTGACGATTCCGCTGGTGATGATCGCGGCGGTTCTCGTCTACGTGCCCGCCATCGCCAATTTCTGGACCAATCGGCTCAACGACCGCCTCGCCGCTGCCAATACCGCCGCGCTGGTGCTCGACGCCGCGCCCTCCGGCATGGTGCCGGATTCGCTGGCGCGCCAGATCCTGACCTCCATCAATGCGCGCGGCGTCGCGATCAAGATGGGCCAGCAGCGCCGCCTGCTCGCCAGCGCCGATCTGCCGGCCTCGATCGATCATGACTACGACATGCGCGACATGACCGTGTGGTCGTCGATCGTGAACTCGCTGAAAATGATGACCGAGACCGGCGATCACACCATGCGCGTGATCGGGCCGGCGCCGGGCCGCGCACAATTCATCGAGGTGGTCACCGACGAGAAGCCGCTGCGCCGGGCGATGTACCGGTTCTCGCGCAACCTGCTCGGCGTATCGCTGCTGCTGGCGATGCTCACCGCGGCGCTGGTCTATCTCGCCTTGCATTACCTGTTCGTGCGGCCGATGCGGCGCCTGACCGCGAGCCTGGTCGGGTTCCATGAGAATCCGGAGAGCGCGGCGCGAATCATCGTGCCGAGCCAGCGCTCGGACGAGATCGGCGTCGCCGAGCGCGAACTCGCCGACATGCAGCGCGACCTCGTCTCGATGCTGCATCAGAAGAGCCGGCTTGCGGCACTCGGCCTCGCCGTCTCCAAGATCAATCACGACCTGCGCAACCTCTTGGCCTCCTCGCAGCTCTTGTCGGACCAGCTCGCGAGCGTGCCCGATCCGCGGGTGCAGCGCTTCGCGCCGAAGCTGATGCGCTCGCTGGAGCGCGCGATCGCGTTCTGCCAATCCACCCTGTCCTACGGCAAGGTGCAGGAGCCGGCGCCGGACCGCCGCATGGTCGCGGTCGAGCCGGTCGTTGCCGAGGTGCGCGAGACCGCCGGGCTGTCCCCGGACGTCTCCATCACCTGGGTCGCGGCGGTCGAGCGCGGCCTGAAGATCGATGCCGATCCCGACCAGCTGTTCCGCGTGCTGCTCAATCTGGTGCGCAACGCCGCCCAGGCGCTGGAGAGCCTGTCGGGCGATGCCGGCGTCCGCCAGATCCGCATCACCGGCCGCCGCGAGGGCGCGGTGGCGATTCTCGAGGTGTCCGATACCGGTCCCGGCGTGCCGGCAAAGGTGCGCGAGCACCTGTTCGAGGCGTTCCGCGGCGCCGGCCGCCCCGGCGGCTCGGGCCTCGGCCTTGCCATCGCCGCCGAGCTGGTGCGGGCCCATGACGGTGACATTCAGCTCGTGGAAGGCACCCTGGGCGCCACGTTCCGGATCACCATCCCCGATCGGCCGGTCGAGCTGCAGACCTTCTGGACCGAGCGCGCCAGCGCCTGAACCGCCGATGGCCACGGGAGGTCATCTCGGCCCGTGGCGCCGATCAGCCCTCCCAAAAAAGGCGCACAAAAACTCCCGCTTCCGCCTTGCCAAGCGGCCTCCGAGCCGTTAGTCAGAGGCCCTTCGCGAGGCCGCCGGCGATTGCCGCCCCGGCCTTCCGGGACTTGGCCTTCGCGGTCGGTCCTGCCAAATGCGAAAAACGCGCCCGTAGCTCAGCTGGATAGAGCATCAGACTACGAATCTGAGGGTCGGACGTTCGAATCGTTCCGGGCGCGCCATTTGCCGATGAAACCTCCATCATCCCATCCGTACTTTCGGAACAGCGCGACGTCGCCTTGCGCGTGGTTTCTCGCGTCCGCAGGAGAACGATCGTGAGTCGCTTCTGGTCAGAGCTCGCCCATGGGCTGTCGCCCTACGTGCCCGGCGAGCAGCCGCAGATCCCGGGCCTCGTCAAGCTCAACACCAATGAGAGCCCGTTCGGTCCGTCGCCGCAGGCGATCGAGGCGATCAGGGCTGCGGCGGCCGACACGTTGCGGCTCTATCCCGATCCGCAGGCCATGCGTCTGCGCGAGGTGCTGGCGGACTACCACAAGGTGTCGCCCGCGCAGGTGTTCGTCGGCAACGGTTCGGACGAGGTGCTCGCGCACACTTTCGCGGCGTTGTTGAAGCAGCCGGCGCCTTTGCTGTTTCCCGACGTGACCTACAGCTTCTATCCCGTCTATTGCCGGCTGCTCGGCATCGCCTCCACGACGGTCCCGCTCGACGCCGAGATGCGCGTGCGCATCGACGACTATCTCGATCGGCCGGGGCCGGTGATTATCGCCAATCCGAATGCGCCGACCGGCATTGCGTTGTCGCGCGCCGAGATCGCGCGGCTCGTGCAGGGCCGCAGCGACGCGGCGGTCGTGATCGACGAGGCCTATGTCGATTTCGGCGCGGAGACCGCGATCCCGCTGATCGCCGATCATCCCAATCTGCTGGTGGTGCAGACGATGTCGAAGTCGCGCGCGCTCGCAGGCCTGCGCGTCGGCTATGCGATCGGCGATGCCGGACTGATCGAGGGCCTGACGCGGGTCAAGGACAGTTTCAATTCCTATCCGCTCGGGCGGCCCGCGCAGGCCGGCGCGATCGCCTCGATCGAGGACGAAGCGCATTTCCAGCAGACGCGCGCGGCCATCATGCAGAATCGCGCCGACCTCACCGCAGCGCTGCTGCGGCTGGGCTTCGAGGTGCTGCCCTCCAGCGCCAATTTCGTCTTCGCGCGGCATCCGAACCATTCGGGCCAGCGGCTCGCCGCCGCCTTGCGCGAACGCGCGGTGCTGGTTCGCCACTTCACCGCGCCGCGGATCGCAGACTATCTGCGCATCACGATCGGCTCCGCGCCCGAGCTCGCGCGGCTGACCGACGCCCTGCGCGAGGTGCTGGCGCGGAATGGTTGAGATCTCGGGGGCAGGGGAGCGCGCCGGTCCCGCTACGGGCAGGTCTCACCAGGCGTAGCGGACGACGCCCTTTCCGGCGTAGGAGCGCGTGACGTTCGAGTACTCGCTCTCGAAGGTCACGCCCGCCGCCCAGCCGTTCGTCCATTTGAGCTCCGCGGACGCGCTGCTCAGCGCGGCTTCGCTCGCCTGCGCCGCGCCGTTGACGACGAAGCTCGCGGCGGGCAGCGCCTGGAAGGTCGCGGCGGCCGTGCGGTTCGGATTGAAATCGTGCGCCCACGCGGTTCGGCCGCGCAGGGTCAGCACGGCATCCTGCATGACATAGGATTTATCAGTCCGAAGCCCGAGCTCGGTGCGTGTGTCGGTGGATGTCCGGGCGGCGTAGGCAAGCGCGAAGGCGCCGCTGCCGGAGACCGTGCGCTCCGCATAGCCCGGCAGGTCGAGGGCGGTCACCTGGACCGCGCCGTAGGGCGTGAGGCCGATGCCGCCGATCCAGGGCGCGACAAAGCGGCTGCCGAGTTCGACGCGGCCGGAATAGGCGTTGGCGTTGAACGCGGCGCTCAGGTGATCGGTGCCGGCCGCGGTGACGATGCGATCGGTCGAGATCGACTGCCAGCCATAGGCCGCCGTCGCAGCGACATAGGCCGGGCCTTGCACGTGACGCAGATAGGCACCGGCCTGGAACAGGTCGGAGCGACCCCAGCCCTGGCCACTGACGTCGAAATTGGTGCCGCCGCCCGCGAGCGCGAAACCGACCAGCGTCCTCGGATCAATCTGATAGTCGGCGCCCACGGCCGTGCCGTAGAGCCTGCTCGTCGTGTTGGTTGAGCCTACGGCCGCATTGCCGTCGGTCGTCTGCGATCCGCCAAAGCCGGAGGCCCACAAGCCGAAGCGCGGCGCGAAGGCTGCCGCCGGCGCCTTGGTCGCCATCGCGAAGGCATCACCGCGCCGGCGCGCCGCATAGGCGCTGGCGCGATCGTCTTCCTCCGCATAGCCCGCGGCTCCGCCCGGAGCAGCCGCCGGGCTGCCGCGCTGCGGGTCGGTCAACAGGCCCATGAACTGTCCCATCGCGCCGAAGGTCGTCTGCTGCGGCGATGCGCCGAGCTGGCCGGCCGCCTGCGTGAGGCCGGCCGGTGTCAGGGATGCATAGGCCGCGGAAATGCCGCCGGCCGCATTGAACGCGTTGGTCAGGGCGTTGCCGGCGGCCCGCTGGTTGCCGTTCAGACCCGCGATGCCGGCATAGCCCAGCGCGACGTTCAGATAGACGTGGTTGGCGTCGTAGCTGAGCGACCGCGTGAGCGTGGTCGAATTGGCGTTGACGATCGGCGCGAAGCTCCCGGAGACGCCGCCGCTCGCGGTGAGGATGGTGTAGGTCTTGGCGACATAGCTGCCCGGCGCGAAGGTGACGTTGACGGTCGCGCCGCCGAGGGTCGCGGTGCCGCTGACATTGGTCGTGGACGCCGTCGCGGGCGAGACCTGCACCAGATAGATCGCACCCGATTGAAAGGCGAGGCTGCCGGAGACGCCGAGTGATGTGCCAGCGGTGCCGTTGCCGGGCGAAAGGATGCCGCCGCTCGCCACCGTCGTACGGCCGATGCTGCCGGTGCCGCTCAGCGTGCCGCCCGAATTCACGGTGAGATTGCCGGCGGATGCAAGATTGCCGTCGACCCGCAGCGTGCCTGCATTGACATTGACGGCGCCGGTGTAGGTGCTGGTGCCGGTCAGGGTCCAGGAGGAGTCACCGACCTTGTTGAAGGTCGAGATGCTGCGATACTGCGCGGCATCACCAAGCTGCGAAATGTCAAAGGTTGCGTTGCCGCTGCCGCCGAGTTGCAGCGCGTTGTTGGTGCTGCCGCCCACCAGGCCGTTGATGACCGAGCCCGGCAGCAGCGTCAGCGTGTTGCCCGGACCAAAGAAGCTGATCCCGCCGTTGATCGTGCCGGCGTTGACGATCGCGGAGCCGGAGGCGGAAATGCCATAGACGCCGCCGGTGATCGTGCCGTCATTGTAGATCAGTGAGTTGCTGCCGAGGAAGACGGCTCCCCCTGGACTGCTGATCGTGCCGGAATTGAGAACCGCCAGGACGCCGTTGCCGCCGCCGACGCCTAGATTCGTCCCGGTGATGAGGCCTCCGGCGAGATTCGTGACGGTCCCCGAGCCGAAGGGACTGACGAAGCCCGCCGCGCCGGAAATGGTGCCGGAGTTGACGATGATGAAGGACGAATAGGCCTCGATGGCGTTGTTGTTTCCGGTGATCGTGGCGCCGGCTGCATTCGAGATGGCGAGGTTGTAGCCCTGGACGCCGTTCAAGCCGGTGCCGGTGATCGTCCCTGAATTGAGGATGCTGCCGTCGTGAATGTTCAGTCCGGCGTTCGATCCGGTCACGTTCGCTCCGACCGCGATAGTGAGGGAGACGCCCGTCTCGACGCCGGTGCCGTAGCCGAAGGTGCTGCCGCTCGTTCCGGGAGCGCCTGCGCCCTGGTTGGTGGTCGTGCCGGTGCACGACGCCGTGACGTTGTCGGCGGCGGCGGGCGTACAGTCTGCGTTGGCGGCAGCGGTGCCGAGCGTCAGCAGAGCAAGCCCGAGGGCCAGCGCTGAGACGCTGCTCTCGTAGGGAAGCCGGCGGCGACGTGGGCTCAGTTCACTCAACGCACAGATGTACCCATCGACTTGCAATCCAGCCCTCATGTCCCGCCCCGTGTACGCAACGACAACAATGTTCCCGATGGAACCCTATCACCGGAAACATGCAGAGGCTTGGAGAAATGGTATGAGGCAACCAGACACGCTTGAGATGTTGCTGGCTTGCTACATGGATTGTGACGGGACTAGGTGCGTCCATCGGTTGTGGGGGTGATGCTGAATCAGCTGGGCTGATGCCATGATCAAAGGCTGTGATCAGACGCCGCGATCAGAGCCGGATGTGCGCATGAGCGACGGCGCCACTCGGCGTCTCCCTTTGGTTGAGGTCAGCTGCAGCCGCCGCAGCCACCTCCGCCGCCACCTCCACCTCCGCAGCCACCACCTCCGCAGCCACCACCTCCGCAGCCACCACCTCCGCAGCCACCACCGCCGCAGCCACCACTGCTGCTGAGCGCCTTGGATGTTGCGAGTACCGAGGCGTAAGCGGTGCCGGACAGCACCGCAGCGCCGGTCAGCGCGACGGCCAGCAGCAATTCGTGCTCGCGCGGGGCGCGGGCCGCGCGCGCATGCGTCGTCTGATAGCTCCGCAGCACCGCGTTGCCGGCGTGGGTGCGGGTGGGCGCCCGTGCGAGCACGGCCGTGCCCAGCACCGTGGCAAAGATCAGCATCATCAGAAAGCCCACGTCGTGATGCCGCGAAACGCCGACGAGGACCTTGATCAGTCCGAACATGACGAGCGCGCCGACGAACGGCAGCACGGACTTGCGGAATGCCGTCATCTGGCTGTCGGTCGGCGCGTAGCCGAGCGTCTCCAGCCGCGCCTGGATGCGCGCCGTGAGCGGCGCCAGCGCCTCCTGGAATTCCTGCCGCGTCATGTCCGGGCGCAGCGCAAGCCGCGGTGGACGATCCATCAGCGCCGCCAGCGGCGCCTGGTCGGTCACCGTGATCTTATGATCGCGGGCCGTGAAAGTTGCTGTGCCGTTCGCGGCGAAGCCGAGCAGGACGGTGTCGCCGAGACGTGGCGCGCCACCGGCGAGATAGGCGAGCTCCAGCTCGCTCAAGGACGGCCGGGCGCTGACCGACGCCGGTCCGATCGTGCCGCGAAGCGCGAAGCCCTTGAGGAAAACAATGGCACCGAGAACGATATAGAGAAGCAGGAATGGGCCGGCCGTCCAGTCGAACGGATTGAGCGCCATAATCATCTCCTGAACAGCCGCCGCAGCCATGCGCGGGGCCGCGGCAGGACAAGCCAATAAGCGAGGTCGGTGACGTGATAGCGCGGTCCGGCGAAACGGATATGTGTCGCCGGCCACAGATCGGGGCTGGGCGGCCCGAAGAAGCGTTCGTGCAGCGCCAGCGTCTCGGCATATTGCCGGCGGTAGGTCATCTGCGCCTCCGGTCCGCCGGGCGTCGGATCGTGATGCAGCGGGGCCTGCAGCCGCTCGCCGCACCAGGTCGTCCAATAGTCGCGCGAGTAGATCAGATGCTGGTGCCAGACCTCGTCGACCACCTCGCTCGGCGTCACCGGCTTGGGCGAGACCATCGCGAGGAAGCAGAAGCGCCGGTAGGCGTCGACCGCGGTCCGGGCGTCGTCGAGGCTCCAGCCGTGATCGCGCGCCAAACGTTGGGTGAAGTTGAACGGCGTAGCCGGCTCGAAATCATGCGCGGCGATGCGCCGCCATAACTCCTGTCGCGCAGGTGTCCAGTCCGGCTCATTGGCCCGGACGTCGACCTTGAGCTGCGCGCGCTGTACCGAAGGCTCCCGTAGATCGTGCACAGCGGCATTATAACACAAGTCGAGATGAGTTCCAGTAGGGCCACCTCTTGACGGGGGAACCATCACCGCCGGTATTGGGCGATGATGTCGTCAGGGCCTTGGCTGCAATCTGACCGCGCCAGGAGGCCGGCCATCAGCTCGGGGAACTGGTGCGGCGTGCCGGCGAATACCGGACAGCCGAGCGGGCCGAGGATCGCGAGCTTAGACACAAGGTTGTTCATCCTGTCCTATCATGGAGTTTTTCCCGGCCAGTCATGGGTCTCGTACACGCCCCGTGCTCTCGGTCGACGCGACGGACAGAGACAACGACATCGTGAACGAATTTGCGCAGCGAAGTAGTTCAGCGTGTGAGTTCCATGGCGTGGCGGCGGTCGTCGTAAGGCTGCGGTAAGGCGGGCACGCTAGCTTTCCCATGTCCTCGTGATCGTCGCGGAGTATCGACGCTATCGACCGCGTGTGAAGGCGAGCAATCCCTCGTCATCGCGATGCTGCATTCGATTGCAAGGACATGGACTGCTGCCGCGGAATCTGAATCGTCCGATCAGGTCGGCTCATTGCCACCCGCGGTATCGTTCATCATGAGCTGGCACCGCATGGCTTCGAACGTCAAAGGTCCAGTCGGCAGGCCGTTCGGATTGTGTACCAGCCCCACACATCCGGACGGCCTGCAATGATGGACCATGCTCCATCCGATCGCCTGCCTGTTGTCCTGCCCGGCACGCGGCGATCACTCCTCAACTCGGCACTGCTCCCAGCTTCAGCGCGTGACCAGCAACGCCACCACTCCCCGCGTACATCCGAGCCACCCGAGCAGCCGCGATTGCACGACGAACTCGCGCTTGACGTAGGAACCCGAGCGAGCGGCCGCGTCCTCTGCGGCCGCGATGCAATCAGGCTGATCCTGGAAGCACAGCGAAACCCTGCCGTAATCGTCGTTTGAATGTCCGGCCTGATCCGCTGCGCCGCTGCCGTAAACCGGGTGGTCAGGGCTGTAAAAGGCCGTCGCGAGCGCAAGACTTTCCGTGCCGTCGACCCGGGCGAGCGGCCGCCCTGTCCATTCTCGCCACTGCCGTGTCGCCTCGTTCGCGACCTCTTGGTAGTACGTGCGCCCTTCCTCATAGCCGTGCGTGTTGCGGTAGAGCGCGTGCAGCGGTGCCCCGACGAGGGCGGCTGCAACCGCGATGGCCGCCGTGAGCACCGTCATGTTGACCGTGTGGAAGCGCTCGACCGGATAGCTCGCGCCGCATACGGCGACCACCACGAACAGGAACAGTCCCTGAAGCGCCCACAGCGAGGGCAGGTCGGTGCCCATGATCAGCGCGTTGGCGACGGGCAGGCAGACGGTGCCGATGGCGATGTAGGCCAGCAGCCGCAGACCGTCGTTCAGCCCGGACATCTCGGCTGCGAAGCGGCGGATCCTCGGGCCGGCGACGACGATCCAGGTCACGGCCGCAACCGCCATCGCCGCCAGCAGGCCCAGCACGAAGAACAGCGCATCCCGCAGCGACGTCGCGAGGTCGGACCTCGCATGCGCCAGCGCATGCTGGATGGGCGTGGCATCATGGGCCATCAGCCAGTCGAGATGCATCGACAGCGCAGCGAGGCCCACGACGGTCGAAATCCAGGGCGAGGCCGATGTGAAGTAGGCGCGGCGTTGCGGATGCGCCGCGGCGGCGAGCGCGAAGCTCGCCAACAGGAAGACCGAATAGTACTTTCCGAGCACCGTGAGCGCGGCGGTGAGACCGGCTGCGGCCGCCCAGGGCAGCGTCCGCGTTTCGAAGGCGCGCAGGAAGCAGTAGGTCGCCAGCGGCCAGGTCGCGAGCTGCACCGAGTTCGCGTTGAAGCGCTGTGCGTGAAACTGATAGGCCGGCGTCAGCATCAGCAGCAGCAGGACGATGACCCGCTTGTCGCCGGCGGCGAAGCGCCGCGTCACCAGGTCGACGCACCACAGCGCCAGCGCGGAATTGGTCATCGCCATCAGGTGGAATGATCCGTCGGAGGCCGGAAACACGCTCGACCAGGCTCCGGCGATCCAGCCCATCAGGGGCGGGTGCTTGACGTTGCCCCAGCTGAACTGCCGGCCGAAGCTCCAGGTCTCCAGCACGTCGGGATGCAGTCCGGCGCCGGCATAGGCGATGCACAGATAGATCGTCCAGACGATGACGAAGCAGGCCAGCAGCAGCGGCACGGCCCAGCCGGCCTCGATGCCGTCGAGCCAGCGCAGAAAGGGACGGCGCCAGGACGCCGGATGGCCGGCGGACCGGTCGGCGAGAGCCGAAAACGCAAATGCATGAAACATGTCGGATTGAACGAAAGAGGGCGGGGCGGAGGCGAAGCGGATGTTGTCGCGCGGCCGATGTCTGCGCCCGGACGATTACGCCAAGCTGACGTTCCGCTGTTGTGCTGATGAGGCCGGCGCCGCACGGATGTCCGTCACGTCATACGACGGTAACCGCTCCGGACGAGAAGCGCCGCGCTCGTTAACCGAGGATGTCGCGGGGCGCAGGAATGATGCCCGCCGAGACGTGGGAGGATTGCCCGCGCGGCCGCTGCAGCTCGATCCGGCGCGAGGCTCTCGATCCGCTGGCTGCAACTAAACGACGCCGTAAAGAGAAGCGACAATCACAGCGGCATTCGTCGCGCCGCAACCTGGCTGCATGGAGCTCTTGAACGTGGCACGTATCAGCATGGCGTGAGTGAACATGAACGAATTGGCCGGCAGAATAGAGAAATTCTACCATTCATTCGTGCGGAAGGTACCAGAGCGCCGACGACGTAATTCTATTGTAATCCGTTCGTAATGATAGCAACACGCGGAAACGATGTTGCAGGAGACGAGCGTGCGCGTTCTGGTCGTTGAGGATGATCCCCAGCTGGGGCTCTGGCTGCGGGATGCGCTCGCGACGGCGTTCGGCTCGTCGGACGTGGTGACCACGCTCGACGAAGGGCGTGCCGCCCTCGCCGTGCGGAATTTCGAGCTGGTGGTGATCGACCGCAGTCTTCCCGACGGCGACGGGCTGGCGCTGCTGCGCGATCTGCGGCAGCAGAAGCCGCGTCCGGCGACGGTCGTGCTCACCGCGCTCGACGATCCCGCCGACGTCGCGCGCGCGCTCGACGAAGGCGCCGACGACTACGTCACCAAGCCGTTCGAGCCGATCGAGCTGGTGGCCCGCGCGCGCGCCGTGCTGCGGCGGCTCTTCCTGGACCGCGGCGCGATGGTCTCGATCGCCAATCTCAGCTACGACATCGTCAATCGCGCCGTGTGCGTCGACGAGGCGCCGATCGTGGTGCCGCGGCGCGAGCTCGCGATCCTCGAGGCGCTGGTCCGCGGCAGCGGCCGGGTGGTGCTGCGCGAGACGCTGGAATCCGCGGCCTATGGTTTCGAGGACGACATCCAGTCGAATGCGATCGAGGCCCATGTCTCGCGGCTGCGCCGCCGCCTGCGCGAGGCGAGCTGCAAGGCGACGATCCGGCCCGTGCGCGGCCTCGGCTATCTCCTGAGCGGCGAGTGAGCGATGTGCTACTGGCAGAAGCTCTCACGTGTCCGACGTTCGATCACGCTGCTCTCGGCGACGCTGATCGGCGCGCTCAGCACCATCATGCTGATCTGCGCCGCCGCGTTGCTGATCAGGTTCGGCGGCGACGATGACGGCACCTGGGGCGCCGCCGACGTCGCCGATGCGTTGAAGGAGGCGGTGGCGCGCGATGCCGGCGGCCAGCTCCAGGTCAAGCAGACGGCTCGCCTCGACAAGATCATGCAGGACTTCCCGTCGTTCTGGTACGTCGTCTCGGACAAGAGCGGCGAGGTCAGCTACGGCTCGATCCCGCCCTGGCGGCCGAACAAGAATCCGACTGCGCAGGACCGCACCAGCTTCCTGGCCTATGCGATCGACGGCGAGACGCGCCGCCTGAAGCGGATGACCGCCGTGCGCAATACGCCGGTCGGCGAGGTCTGGATCGAGACCGGCGGCGTTGCCTACACCTCGACGCAGCTGATGCTCGGCACCCTCACCGATGCCACCATCGTCGCGCTGCCAATCATCCTGGTCCTGGTCGC
The DNA here is from genome assembly GCF_051167855.1 of Bradyrhizobium sp. HKCCYLRH3099. Taxonomy (NCBI): domain Bacteria; kingdom Pseudomonadati; phylum Pseudomonadota; class Alphaproteobacteria; order Hyphomicrobiales; family Nitrobacteraceae; genus Bradyrhizobium; species Bradyrhizobium sp. HKCCYLRH3099. The sequence goes on along the minus strand of NZ_JBNPTW010000031.1, from coordinate 7,678 downwards.
GACGGTGGCCGCGGCGCTCTTGTTCGTGCCGACGCTGATCGCCCGCCCGGTCCGGGCGGTGGCGCGCGCCGCCGAGCTGATCGACGGCGTGCCCGATGGCCGCAGGCTGCCCGAGCGCGACGCGCCGGCCGAGCTCTTGCCGCTGGTCACGGCGTTCAACCGCGCGCTGTCGCGCATCGATCACGCCGCCGCGGCACAGCGCAACTTCCTCTCCAACGCGGCCCATGAGCTGCGCACGCCGCTGACCAATGCGCGCACCATGCTCGAGACGATCCCCGAGCCGGCCCTGCGCGCGAAGCTCATCGCAGAGAACCAGAAGCTGTCGTCGATCGTCACCATGCTGCTGCAGCTCGCGCGCATTTCGATGGAGGAGGTCGAACTCGGCCAGATTGATCTCGTCGCGCTGGCGCGGCGGGTCACCGCCGAGCATGTGCCGATGGCGTTGACGGCCGGCCTCGAGATCGAATTTTCCGGGCTCGATTCGCCGGTCTGGATTCAGGGCTCGGAGCCCGCGATCGCGGTCGCGCTCTCCAACCTGATCAGGAACGCCGTCGCGCATGCCGGCACGGGTGGACCCATTCTGGTCGAGGTCGACGCGCCCGCGCGCCTCAGCGTGATCGATTCCGGACCCGGCTTGCCGGCGGACCGGCCGGAGCGCCTGCTGCAGCCGTTCGAGCGCGGCCAGGCGCGCGGCGAGGGCATGGGGCTCGGGCTCTCGATCGTGTCGCAGGTGATGGTGACGCATCAGGGCAGCGTCGCGCTGCGCGAGACGCCGGGGGGCGGAACCACGGTCGAGCTCAGCTTTACGCCTTCAGCGCCGCGGCAGCATGATGCCGCGGCCGCGCGCGGCACGGGATCGCGGGCGATCGCCCGGCACGCCGCCCCGCTGCCGCGATCGATCTGAGCGCGTCACGTGTGCCGGCTCAGCGCGCCTCGCGGCTGCGCTGCCATTTCAGGAAGTCGCTGTACAGCTTCGCCGCCTCGTCCGTCGACATCCGCGCCTGGGCCTTGCGCTCGTCGATGAATTTGCGGAATTCCGCCGGGCTGCCCTCCGGCGCGGGCGACTGCATGGCACGGGCGCCCTCCAGCCATTCCTGCGCCGCCTTGAAGCGGACCAGTCCCTGCACCGGCGCCGACAGCACGGTGTCGCGCCATTTCGGGTGTCGCGGCGGCGATTGCAGCACCTCGATCTTGCCGAACAGCGCCTCGACGAACCGCGCGGTGCGGCGATAGCGCTCGCTGTTCTCAGGCCAGTTGTAGACCATCAGCACCGTGGACGCGGCCACCGTCTCGACCTTGCTGCCGGGCGGCACCAGGTTCGGATACTCCTCCGACGAGAACGACGACGGCAGATAGACGTCCTGCAGCGCGCGGTCGTAGGGGATCGTCAGGAGATGCAGCCGGCCGCCTTCGTTCTTGATGCTCTTGATGATCGGCGCGTCCTTGGACACCGAGGCGATCCAGGCATCGCCCTGGCCGTCGATCAGCTTCTGCAAACCTCCGGTCGGGTCGGTCTGGAAATCGATGTCGGCGCGGATGCCGAGGCGGCGGAAGATCGTGCGCGCCGCCGGCAGGCCGATCGAGCGTTCGGCGAACACGCGCCGGCCGTTGAGATCCTCCAGCGACCGGATCTCGCGCCGCGCAACGATGTGAACGTCGTTGTGGAACAGCTGCGCGATGTAGCGCACGCGCTGGGCGATGTCGGGAATGTTGTATTCCGTCTTGACGAATTCCAGCGCATCGGTGGCGACGAAGCCCATGTCGATGTTCTTCAACATGATGATGTCGATGAGGTTCTGCGCCGACCCCTTGCCGAGGATCGGCAGCACCCGCAGGCTCTCGCCCTCGTCGAGCACCGCCGCCATGTCGGAGCCCATCACCGACATCGGCCCGCCGATCGGCGCGGTGATGACGGTGACGGTGCCGGAGTTCAGCGCTTCGCGCTCCGGCAGCGTGCCGACCGTGCCTGCGCCCGCGCGCTGGGCTTGCTGAGCCCAGGCGGTTTTGACCGGCAGCACGAGAGATGAAAGGACGAATACAAAGACCGATGCGCCGGCGACGGCGCGCGCAACACAACTCACCGAACGTTTCCCCGCGTCATTCAGCTTATGTGTTCGACCGTGCAGATCGATCCCGGCCTAAATTTGTCCGCGACGTGGCAGCGCGCGATATGCCGCATAATGGCCCGGCCTGCTCCTTTCCTGGGCTGGAATTGCGATCGCGGTGGGCCGTATCAGTTGCGATCATGGGCAAAGCCCGGCACCAATGGCGCCGGGCTTGCGACTACAAAGCGTGCGAGATCGCATGTCGCCGCGCAGCGTGTGGAAATGACGCGGTGCCGGCGCCACATCATGGCGAACCGGCGTGCCGCCGGCTCAGGCGCTCGCGGCGTCGAGCCGGGCTACTTGATCCGCTGTCAGCGTGAGCTGCGTCGCCGCCACCAGCGTATCGACATGCTCCGGCTTGGTCGCGCTCGCGATCGGCGCGGTGACGGAGGGCTTGGCGAGCAGCCAGGCCAGCGCGACCGAGGCCTGCTGCGCGCCCGTCTCGGCAGCGACGGCATCGAGCGCCGCGAGAATGCGCATGCCGCGCTCGTTCATGTATTTCGGAATGCCGCGCTGGCCGCGCGGGCTCTTGCCGAAATCCGCTTCCGACCGGTACTTGCCGGTGAGGAACCCGGCGGCAAGCGAGAAGAAGGTGATGACGCCGACCTCGTTCTGCTCGCACACGCGCTGCAGCGCGCCTTCATAGACCGAACGCTCCGCGAGGCTGTAGTCCGGCTGCAGGCTCTCATAGCGCGGCAGGTTGTTGGCCTTGGAGATATCGAGCGCCGCCTGCAGCCGCTCGGCCGAGAAGTTGGAGGCGCCGATGACGCGCACCTTGCCCGCCTTGATCAGTCTGTCGTAGGCGGCGAGCGTCTCCTCCTGAGGCGTGCTCTCGTCGTCCTTGTGCGACTGATAGAGATCGATGAATTCGGTCTGCAGCCGGCGAAGCGAATCCTCCACCGCGCGGGCGATGTAGTCGGCCTTCAGACCGACCTTGCCGTCGCCCATGTCCATGCCGACCTTGGTGGCGAGGATGATCTTGTCCCGGTTGCCGCGCTGCTTCATCCATTTGCCGATGATGGTCTCGGACTCGCCGCCGGTGTGGCCGGGCACCCAGCGCGAATAGACGTCGGCCGTGTCGAGGAAGGTGAGTCCGGACTCGAGCACCTTGTCGAGCAGGCGGAACGACGCCGCCTCGTCGACGGTCCATCCGAACACGTTGCAGCCGAAGCAGAGGGGCGGAACGTTGAGGCCGGAGCGGCCGAGCGGGCGCATCTTCATGGGAAGCTCTCGATGGAAGGAGGATGGCTGAATCTGGCGAATGCCTGCGCCAGCTTGCCTGCTTTCGTCGCGCGTGACCAGCGCGGCAGGAGCATGGCGGAGCGGCCCGCCTGCATCCAAACCATGGCGCGGCTGCCCCGAAGAGGTTCCGTCAGCGTCAGACTTTTCTCGCACTTGCCGACGATGGTCCCCGCCTGCGAGCGCCTCGCAGCTGGAGATCCGAGGCAACGGTTGAGGAGTCCGTCTGATGAACAAGCTGACCTATGACCAGCTCGGATTGAGCTCCGATTCCCTGATGATGTCAGATCCGGCGGCCGCGGCGAAGACGACGACGCCCACGCAGGCGGCCGCGACACCGTTTACGCTCCCGGCCGGCGCGGTCTCCGATCCCGTGGTTCATGCCGACGGCTCGGAGACGGTCTCGGTGCACACCGGCGGGCTCACCTTCAACCTCACCTTCGATGCCGCCGCAGCCGCCGCGCCCGAGAGTTTTCGCGCCGGCGTCGAGCAGGCGGCGGCGATCCTGTCGTCGGCAATCACCGACGAGGCCACGATCAATCTGGCCATCGACTTCGCCGGCACCGGCGGCGGCGCCGGCGCCAATGTCAGCAACGGCGTGCTCGCCAACTACACGCAGCTCCGGACCGAGCTGCAGGATCACGCCGCGGCCGGCGACACCGTGTTCGACAATCTGCCGACCACGCGGGCCGTGCAGGGTCATTCCCAGGTGTTCGTCGCCAATGCGCAGGCCAAGGTGCTCGGCCTGATCGACCCCAATAATACGACCACGGAAGACGGCTTCGCCGTCTTCAACACCGATATCCCGACGCAGTCGCTGGTCGGCGTCGCGCTGCACGAACTGTCGCATGCGCTCGGCCGGGTGCCGTCGCCCGGCAATCTCGACATCTTCGACCTGTTCGATTTCACCAGGGCCGGCCACAATCTGATCAACAACAACATCGCGTCCGGCCCGCCCGCCTATTTCTCGCTCGACGGCGGCGTCACCAAGATCGCCGATTACGGCCAGATGTCGGACCCGGCCGATTTCCTCAACACCGGCATCCAGGGCGCTCGCGATCCCCTCAACGAGTTCTACAATCCGACCACGTCGCAGACGCTGTCGCCGATCGACCTCGTGGTGCTGGAGACGCTCGGCTACAACATCAAGACGCCGGACACTGCGGCGCTGCTCGCCCAGATTCCCCACGCCGCCGGCGTCGCCGCGCCGCTGCAGACGCCGGCGCAGGCCGCCGCGATCGCCTCCGCCGTCGCCGCCGAGACGGCGGCGAGCCTCACCAAGCTCGGCGATGCCGCCGGCGCCGCCCAGGTGCTGGCGAACGCCCAGGCCGATGCGGCTGCACTCAATGGCACCGATGCCGGCACGACGACGCATGCCAACGGCATGATGCACGAGGCCGCGCTGCACGACCCCTACGCCAGCAACTCCCACTACGATGCGATGATGGCTCTGCATCTGCACAACATCACCGCGAACTGATCGGCGACGGAATCGACCGCTCCTCGACGATGGTGCAGGCGGCGAAATCGATCATGAAGGAGACGGTCGCATAAGCCAGACCGGCCAGCCCGAAGACGGCGAGGGCGGCGACGGCGGCGAGCAGATGCAGAGCCCAGGGTTTCACGGTCCCAGCCTCACGGACGCAATGCCTGTTGTCCCCATTCAGTAGCCGGCTTCGCGGCTGTGCCGAACGGCGAGGATCGTTGCCTGCTGACCGTCGTATCGGTAGAGAATGACGTAACCGCTGTTTCCAAACGGCACGTGTCGCTCCCGAAATTCCGGCGGCATCTCTCTGACTTGGCGACCCAGTTGCGGATGGTCTCTGAGCGCTGCCGCTCCGGCGCGGATGGCGCGCGCCGCCCGCTGGGCCGCAGCGGGGCTCTTCGAAACCAGGAATGCGTGGAGGCGTCTTACGTCGCGCAGTGCTGCAGGCGTCCAGACGACCTTTGTCATCCGTCAGCTGTGGGGCGTGGGCGGATCGGTGTCCTCACCAGCCTCGAGGCATGCGAGCCACGCATCGGCTTCCTCCCCCGTGACGTGCTGTCCCGTGACCTGATAATCGTTCCATGCAGCCGCCGCGTCCTGCCGAAAACCCGCTTGGCGTTCCTCGCGATCCACATATTGCTCGATCGCCTCGCGCATCAGGGCATCCGGTGAAAGCCGGCGCGCCTCGGCAAGCCGTTGCAAGCGGTCTTCCATGTCTGGTGCGGCTTCGAACTCAAAAGAGACGGTCGGCATCTGCGCTCTCCGTAGACATGGTGTGTATAGCAGGCTGTGCGGCGAATTTCACCTGGGCAGGGAGGCCGTCCGCCGGCGCGAATTCGATCGCCTGGGGCGACGGGGAAAGCCGTAACAGTGCTGAACTGCATACCGAATCCCGGTTGGCTTTTGCCGCGTGACTTCAGACGTCGCAAAAAGCGGCTGCCCGGACGCTTCGCGTGGCATCGCGTGTTGCACGTGTCCTCTCTTGTCGCGTATTTGTTCCGTGGCCGGATCATGATGATGATGCCTCTGGGGCGAGGCGATCGTGGGCGTTGGGGGGCATCGATGGGGATGAAGTTCGCATTGCGCGCGGTGCTGACGGCCGCCGCCATGGCCATGCTCGGTGGATGCGCGGCGTCGCCGGAGGGCCTGAACTCGCGCGACGTCGCCGACAGCAGAAGCTTTTCCGAAAGCTACGAGGAGATCTACCGCCGCCTGATGGAGGCCGGCAAAAGCTGTAATCCGCCGGTCCGGGTCTTTGGCAATCCGGCCAACCCGGGTGGGGGACAGATCGAAGCCGAAGGCGAGCTGCACCGCGACCGCGGCTTTGCGGAGTTCCGCCTGGTCGCAGGCAGCTATGGGATCCGGATGAACTACTTCGTCGCCGCGCGCATCGAAAAGTCCGGCTCCGGTTCACGCGTCACCATCAAGGTCAGCAATCCGCTGGGCGCGGGGCCGCTCAGCAGCCGCATCTATCGGTGGGCCAGCGGGGACTCGAGCTGCTAGCTTTTTGCGTGCCTTCTGTCGTTTGCAAAAGCACGTATGAGATTGAACCTATGCTGACTGACGACGGCCTTGCCGACATTCGCACTCGTTTGCACCGAGCCACCCCCGAGCCCTGGACGTCGTTCATCGAAGACCCGGACACTTGTGTCGGCCCTGGCTTCACACGAACCGCTACGTCAGACATCCATCTGACGGGAGCGGTGCGCGGCATGCGATTCAAAGGGTTTCAGGCCAACGCCGCGCGCTGTGAAGAACGCGTAGGATTTGGATCGTATCATCGGAGAGTCGATACGCCACGATGTAGGGCGTCTTCGGGATGACGAGCTCACGCGTGCCATGAACGCGCCCTGGCCGTCCCATTTGCGGGCGATTGGCCAGCAGTGTCTCGACGTTTCGAAGGATATGGAGGGCGAAGCGCTGAGCCGCAGCCGGATCGTCTTGCGCGATAAAGACTCTCAAGGCGACAAGATCGGCGACCGCCTCAGGAGACCAGATCGGGGTCATGGTCTTTTGGAGGCAGCCTTGGTCGTGTTGCCAGGGGCCGGCTTCTCGGCTTGCGTTCCCCAGGAGGCCACCCAGTCCTTGACCTCGTGATGTGAAATGCCCTCGCCCCGATCCAGGGATGAGATGGCTTGCTGGATGCCCTCTACCTGCCACTCATAGACATCGAGAGAGCTATTGATCAGCTCGGCCGCAACGATGTCTCGGCTTCGGCCCGTGCGTTTGGCCAACCGTTCGAGGCGCTCATTGACGCTTGCATCGACATGCACGGTCAAGGTGGTCGGTGGCATCGTGCAGTCCTTCGGTCTGTGACCAACAAATATATGACGGGTGATTGGGCTGCGCAATTGCCCGCGAAGCTGCTCACAGAACGCCATTCCCAGCCCGACGGGCACTCTCCGCATCCCTCTCATGCGCCAACTGCCCGTCGAGCCAGTTTGTCACACGCTCACCGGCTTGTGTCGTCGGGCAAATCAGGTCGATGCTCTCGGCCATCCCGTTCGCGATGAAGAGGGGCGTTTCGGCCGATCGTCACGGAGCGTAGCAAGCGGGGAGCGGTGGACGTGTCGGGCTTGGGGCCTTTGCGAGAAGCGGGCCGGCGAGCGAGCCTGGTGCGTACGGTCAAGTCGCGTGGTCCTGGCCTCCCGATGCTGAGGTCAAGCCGGTCGATGATGCGGAAACGCGTCTCGGCGGTGATGGGGGCAAACAAGCCCGGTCCCCAGGGAGATCGCGAAGCAGCCGTTCAAACCATCGCGCGGGGAAGGCCGGGGGCGGATTCAATCGGTCATCGCAACACTCGATGGGGAGGTTGCGATGGGTATCCGAAGGCGGCGGTCCACGCGGG
>NZ_JBNPTW010000030.1:0-59999 GCF_051167855.1 Bradyrhizobium sp. HKCCYLRH3099 | reverse complement strand
GCGTCTCGCGAGCGCGCTTATAAATCGCGCCGTAGCGAGCGAGACGCTCGGGTGGTCGGCCCGTTACCCCATCTACGGCAGCGTCGCTCTGCCATTGGTGATGGAAACCGCTGAGTAGGGTGGGCAAAGGCGCGCCATGATGTATCGGCTCGGCCTCGGTCCCTCTCGCGCCGTGCCCACCATCGCGCACCGCGCTCGGGGATGGGCGGTGGGCACGCTGCCGCCTTTGGCGGCGGCTTTGCCCACCCTACGGCATCTCAGTTAGTCCGCCGCCTTGGCCCGCAGCCGCTGCGCATAGACGTTGATCACCAGCGCCGCGAGCAGGATCAGGCCGCGGATCAGGATCTTCAAAAAGCTGTCGATGTTGACGTGGTCGAGGCCGTTGTTGAGCACGCCGAGCACGAACAGGCCGACGATGGTGTTGCCGATGCCGCCGCGGCCGCCGAACAGGCTGGTGCCGCCGACCACGACGGCGGCGATGGAGTCGAGCAGATAGGTGTCGAACTCGTTCTGCTGCGCGCTGCCGAAATGCGCCACGCCCAGCATGCCGCCGATGCCGGAGCAGACCGCCGAGATCACCATCACGCTGCCGAGGATCAGCTTGACGTTCAGGCCCGAGTACTCCGCCGCCTCGCGGTTGCCGCCGACCATATAGACGTAGCGGCCGAAGCGCGTGTAGGTGAGCACGAGGTGACCGAGCAGCAGCATCAGGGCGGCGACGATCACGATCCACGGGATGCCGGCGATGGAGCCTGAGCCGAGTGTCGTGATGATCGGCGGGACCTTGTAGGCGATCTGGCCGCGCACCAGCATCGCCGAGACGCCGGCCGCGATCTGCATCATCGCGAGCGTCATGATGAAGGAGGGGATGCCGATCACGGTCAGGCCGAAGGCGTTCACGGCGCCGAGCAGGGCGCACAACGCGAGCGCCAGCAGGATGGCGGCAAAGCCCGGCATCGGCACATTGGCGATGTTGACGTAGGAGTCCTGCAAGGTGAAGTAGGCGACCGCGATGCCGGTGACGTTGGCGATGGCGGCGATCGACAGGTCGATCTCGGCGCAAAGAATGACGAATGTCAGGCCGACGGCGATGATGCCGGTGATCGAGACCTGCGTCAGGATGTTGCCGACATTGTCCAGCGTGGCGAAGGACGGGCTGGCGATCGCGAAGAACGCCGTGAGGAAGATCAGCGTCAAAAACGGCGCGATGTTGCGCATCTGCGAGCGCAGCAGCGCGGCGACCCCGCCCGCGCGTCGCGGCTGCGCCTCGGGCATCGGAACGGTCTCGCCATGCGCCATGAAAGTCTCCCTACGCCGCCTCGAGCAGACGGTCTTTGCTGATTGTTTCGCCGGCGAATTCGCGCACGACCTCGCCGCGCTTGAGAACGATGACCCGGTCGGCCATCGACAGCACGGTCTCTGGCTCCGTCGACATCACAATCACGGCGATGCCCTGGTCGCGCAGCTTGCGCACGATGCCGATGACGTCGCTCTTGGCGCCGACATCCATGCCGCGCGTGGGTTCGCACAGCACCAGCAGCCGCGGCGGATGGCTGAGCCATTTCGCGAGTGCCACCTTCTGCTGGTTGCCGCCCGAGAGCAGGCCGAGGTCGATCTCGACATCGGCCGGGCGGATCTGCAACTGCTCGACCTGCTTCTGGGCCAGTTCGCGTTCGCGCGAGGGCTTCAGCAGCACCGCATTGATGCGGTCGAGGATGCTGATCGACACGTTCTTGTAGACAGGCTCCTGCAGGAACAGCATGTCGCGCCGGCTCTCCGGCACGAAGGCGATGCCGGCGCGGCAAGCATCCGCCGTGCTCTTGAAACGATTGGGCTCACCTGAAACGCGCAACTCGCCGGCATCGGGCGCGAGCTTGCCGAACAGGATCCGGGCCAGCTCGAGCTGGCCGCACCCCATGAAGCCATAGATGCCGAGCACCTCGCCGGCGCGGACCGAGAACGACACGCGCTTGAGATTGCGGGCCAGCGACAGCCCTTCGGCTTCCACGACCACCGGCTTGTCGGCCGGCGGCGCGGGCAGGGTGATGTCATGGGTGTAGCTGTCCTCGAGTGCATCGCGGCCCTTGCCGATCATGGCCTCGATCAGCGCCGCCTTGCTGGTGTCGGCGGACCTGGTCTCCATGATCTTGCGGCCGTTGCGGAACACGGTCACCTCGTCGGAGATCAGCAGGATGTCCTCGATGAAGTGCGAGATGAAGATGATGCCCGTGCCTTGCGCGCGCAGCCGGTTCAAGGCCGCGAACAGTCGCTCGACCTCGGGAGGCGACAGTGCGGAGGTCGGCTCGTCCAGGATGATGATGCGCGCGCCTGAGAACAGCACGCGCGCGATCTCGATCAGCTGTTGAACGCCGATCGGGAGATCGCCGAGCCGGCTCATCGGGTCGGCGTCGATGCCGAGCTTCTTGAGCTGCTCGGCCGCCTCGCGCGCCATGCGTCGCCACTGCACGATGCCGAGCGCATTGGTCGGCTGATTGCCGAGAAACACGTTCTCGGCCACGGTGAGATCAGGCGCGACGCTGAGCTCCTGATGCACCATGGCGATGCCGGCCGCGCGCGCGTCGCGGACGGAATTGAAATGGACCTCGCGACCGTCGAGCAGGAAGCGGCCGGAGAAACCGGTATGCACGCCGGCGATGATCTTCATCAGCGTGCTCTTGCCGGCGCCGTTCTCCCCGACGAGACCATGGATCTCGCCGGGTCGAAGGGTGAAGTCGACGCCGCGCAACGCGGTGACGCCGCCGAACGACTTGGTGATGTCCTGCAACTGCAGAAGTGGTGGGCGGCTGTCCAGCATGGGAAGAGACTTCAGATCAGGAAGTGATCCTCCATCCATTGCATGCCCGGCGCATTGGCCTTGGTCACGACCGGGCCGTCGGTGATCACATGTTTCGGAATGCCCTGGCCACTCTTCTCGCCCGCGGTCACCGCCGCGACGCCGGCCACGATCGCGCCGCCATGGATGCGGCAGGACGGATTGCGGACGGTTGCGAACATGCGGCCGTCGCTGACGGCCTGGATCGCGGGCGGCATGGCGTCGACGCCGCCGATCAGGATGTTGGTGCGGTTGCGCGCCTTCATGATGTTGTAGGCGGCGAGCGCCATGTCGTCATTGTGGAAGAAGGCCGCGTCGATCTGCGGATACTTCGTGAGATAGGTCTCCCACAGGCGCGCCGCTTTCGACACGTCCCAGTCGGCCGGCTGAGTGTCGAGCACCTCGATGTTCGGGAACTGCTTGATCACCGAGTTGAAGCCCTTGGCGCGGCCCTGCGAACCGGTGTGGCCGAGCGCGCCCTGGGTCATGATGATCTTGCCCTTGCCGCCCATCGCATTCGCGAGCGCCTGGGTGACGGATGCGCCCATGAACTCGTTGTCGGGTGCGAGGAAGGAGTGGACGTTGATCTGATCGAGCGGCGCGATCAGCGTGTCCATGTCGATGACGGGGATGCCGGCGTCGATCATCTTCTGCACCGGCTGCGTCAGCGTGCCGATGCCGAACGCCTGGATGGCGACGAAGTCCCACTTCTGCGAGGCCATGTTGTCGATCGCGGCGCGCTGCTTCACCGCATCGAGCTGGCCGTCGAACCAGGTCACCTCGACGTTGAGCAGCTTGCCCCACCATTCGGCGGCCTGCTTGCCTTGCGCGCACCACGTCGCCTGCAGACCTGCATTGGAGAACGCCGCCTTCAGCGGCTTCTCGGAGCGGCCCATCTCGGCGGCGAGCGCCGGGTTGATGCCGAAGCCGGCGAGCAATGCCGCCGCAGAGCCCGCGGCGGTCGCCGCCTGGAGAATATCGCGCCTGTTCTTGAATGACTTTTTGGACGTTTCGTCAGTGCCGGACATGCCGTGCTCCCTGTCCCATTGTTGTCTGGCGTCGTCATTGATCGCGCCGCCAAGAGCTGCACTGTTTCACAACCCCAGAGAACACGCTACAGCCGGATGTTGTGCGCTGCATCCAACTGATGTCGCGGCGCACGCGTTGTCAGAAAACGGTGATGCGTCCATGCTACGCGGCGCATGACATCGTCTTGCGCCATGCATTTGTTGGAGACGCGGTTTTGGCAACGACGCGCATTGCTGTGATCGGCGACATCCATCACGGACAGGACACACCAACGAAGCGCGGCGCGATGGCGCTGCCGCTGCTGGAGCGATTTGTCGCACAGGTCAACGACGCGCGCGTCGATGCGGTGATCGATCTCGGCGACCGAATCTCGGATGAGGATCCCGAACGAGACCGCCTGCTCCAGAGCGACGTCGCGATGGGCTTCGCGAGCCTTGCGGTGGCACACCATCACCTCAGCGGCAATCATGATGTCGCATGTCTCACGCTTGCCGACAATGAAGCGATTTTCGATCTCCCCAGCGGGTCGCGTTCACTCCCCATCGGCGACATCCGATGCGTGTTCTGGCAGCCCGATGTCCGTCTCACCCGCGCGCGCGGGCTGCATCTGTCCGACGGCGATCTCGACGGCCTCGAGGCCTTGCTCGGCGAGGATGAGCGGCCGACCTTGCTCGTGAGCCACGTGCCGCTGTCGGGGCACGCGCAGACCGGCAACTATTACTTCGAGGCCAATCCCGGGCATGCGACCTATGCCGACGTCGGCGAGATCCGGAAGGTCATCGCCGGCGCGCCCTGTCCGATCGTCGCGCTCGCCGGTCATGTACACTGGAATACGCTGACCACGGTCGACGGCACGCCGCACATCACGCTTCAATCATTGACCGAGACCTTCATCTCCGGCGAGCCGGCCGAGTCGTTCGGCGTGCTGGAGGTCGAGGCCGATGAACTGCGCTGGGTGGTGCGGGGCAGAGAGCCGGTGTCTCTCATGCTGCCATGGCGGAGAACCAAATCGCACTGGCGCGCGCCCTTGCCGTCATTCGCGACGAGCTGACGCAGAGCCGCGGCGGACCACGTTCAGGCAGCGTTCATGAGGAGAGGCATAGTCTCTGGACAGATGATCTGCCGGCTCAAAAAAATAGAGCAGGGCAGCGGGCCCTGCTCGGAAATTGTGTCGACCCTTTGATATCCCGCAAGTTCAGATTTGATCTTGTTAAGCGGGGTGACGCTGCTTTTTGCGCGCCAGGGCTCCTCCCGAGACTTGGACCACCAGACTTCCGCAAGCGTTAGCCTGAGGCCCGAATTCGTAGACGATCTTTTTGCGTTTGTCATCCTTTTCGGCAACGATTGTTCAAATTTCGCGCATTCCATGAAATGATCGATAAGTGCCTGCAATTGGCGGGTTTTATTTTCGTTTTTTCCCTCACTAGGTGCTAAAATACCTCGTAATCTGGCGGCCCGAAAGCGGACGCGGCGTTGTTCTTAATCAACGACCGCCGTCCGAATGTCCCGGACTGTGCCCATCCTGTCCTCGACTCGGGGGCAGGGCTGGGGCACAAGATCCCGGTTCAATTGGCGGGCATCCATGCGGCAGCGGCTGCAAGCGTTTTTTCCGATCGTGCTGATCGCACTGATGGTGCAGATCCTGGCGCCGATCGGGTTTGCCTGGGCCACGGCCGCGAACGCATCCGATCCGCTGCGCGGTGTCGAGATCTGCCACAGCCGAGCGGGTTCCCAGCCGGCCGACAATGAACCCTCCGGCAAGCTTGGCCATTCGGCGTGTGCGCTCTGCTGCACGGTGCAGCCGGTCGTGTTCGAGGGGCCGGCGCCCATCCGCGCCGATCTTCCCCAGCGTGAAGCGCGGGTCGTCGTGTGGCGGTCAATGGCTGCGGATATCCGGGCCGCCCTGGCGTCGTCCTCTGCGCGCGCAAGAGCGCCTCCTGCGGCATGACGGCCTGGCCGCTCCGCGGCCGAAGAGATTCCTCTCCACTCCGAATCGCAAAGACGCTGTCTCTCTGTTCGTCCGGCCCCGGTCCGTACGGATATGGGTCCATGTGTCGTACCAGCGTATTTGCGGCAACTTTCATCGAAGGATCACCGTCATGACTCTGCTTGGACGTTCCCTGTTTGCATTTGCTCTTCTCCTGATCGGCTCGCCCGCCAGCTTCGCCGCGGACATCAAGGCCGGTGACCTCGTCATCAGCCAGCCCTGGAGCCGGGCCACGCCGGGCGGGGCCAAGACCGGCGCGGGCTATCTGACGATCGCAAACAAGGGCACGGCGCCGGATCGCCTCGTCGCCGTGTCCGGCGAGGTCGCCGGCCGCATCGAGGTACACGAAATGGCCGTGAACAACGGCGTCATGACGATGCGTCCGCTCGAGAACGGGCTCACGATCGAGCCGGGCAAGACCGTGGCCCTGGCGCCGGGCGGCTATCATCTGATGCTGATGGATCTCAAGAGCCCGCTGAAGCAGGGCGACAAGCTGCCGGTGACGCTGGAGTTCGAGAAGGCCGGGAAGGTGGCGGTGACGATCGAGGTTCAGGCGGTCGGCGCGAAGGGGCCGGGCGGCGAGGGCGGCGGCAGCATGATGAAGCAGCACGATCATTCCGGGATGAAGATGTAGCGTCCTGGACCAGGGGCTTTTCATGGACCGACGGGTCTTCAACCAGGCGCTGCTGGCGGGATCGCTCAGCGGCCTGCTGCTGCCCGGCGCACATGCCGAACCGGGACAGCGATTGCCCGGCAGGCCGGTCATCGGCCTGCTGGTCTATCCGGGCATGATCCTGCTCGATCTCACCGGTCCTCTGACCGTCTTCAACATCATGCAGGCCGACATCAGGCTGATCGGCGCATCCATGGCGCCGGTCGCGACCGACGTCGGGATCGCCGTCAGCCCGAGTCACAGCTTCGAGACCGCGACAGCCGATCTCGACGTTCTGTTCGTGCCGGGCGGGCTGAAGGGCACCGTCGACGGCATGAACGATCCGCGGACCGTCGACTTCGTCGCGAAGCGCGGCGAGACCGCGCGCTTTGTCACCAGCGTCTGCACGGGGGCGCTGCTTCTGGGCGCGGCTGGCCTGCTCAAAGGCTACAAGGCAACCTCGCATTGGTACGTCCGCGACCTGCTGCCCTTGATGGGCGCAACCATGGTGGCCGACCGCGTCGTGTCGGATCGCAACCGCATCACGGCGGGCGGCGTCACCGCGGGCATCGATTTCGGGCTCGCGCTGGCTGCGCAACTCACCAGCGAGGAGAACGCCAAGCGCATTCAGCTTCTGATCGAATATGATCCGCAGCCGCCGTTTGCGGCCGGATCACCCGAGCGAGCCGGTGTGGAGGCGGCCAATGCCGTGCTGACGCAGCGCGGCCCGCTGATCCGGCAGGCCGAGCAGGCGGCGCGCGCGGCCGGATCGAGGCTCGGCGTCCGATGAGTCCAGGTCGCGCGATCCCTTCTTATCCTCGCACGCGCAATGGCCGTGACAATTGCGGTGCGCGGCGTGGCTGGATCGCGCGCCTGCTGCCAATCGCCTTGCTGGCGCTGATCATTCAAGTGCTGGCGCCGGTGGCAGCTTCGACCATCGCGGCTGCCGCGGCCTCAACCCTCGATCCGTTCGACGGCGCCGCGATCTGCCATGCCGAAGTGGACGCCGCCCCGTCCAATCGCGAGACCGACCGCACGGCCTGCGGCCTCGATTGCGTCATGTGCTGCGTGCTCCACGCCGCCGTCGCCCTCGATCTGCCGCCTGTTGCCGCCAACACGGCCCCGCTGCGCGGATGGGCGCGGATCGCCTGGATTGGGCGCGAACTCACCCTCATCCATCTTCCCTCTCGCTCACAAACGCAGCCGCGCGGACCTCCCGTCCTCTCCTGACCAAGCAAATCATCACCGTCGCGACAAGCGCTTGCGCCGGTCTGCAAACTGATCAGGAAGACCGGCCGTCGAGCCGGCATTGGGGAAGTCTCACATGTTTCGTCGTCATGCCCTCGGTGGCGTGAGCGTGGTCGCCTTGCAGCTCGTGCTGTTGCCGCCGGCCACCGTCGCGTCCGCCCAGTCCGTGAGGGAATTGCCATCCGTCACCGTCGATGCCCCGCGTCCTGCGGCGCCTCGCGCCGCGCGCAAGCCGGCGGCGCAGCCCATTTCGGTCAGCGCCCGCGCGCCGAAGCCGGTGGCGTCGGCCGCCAACATCTCCGGCCAGGGGCAGGCCGCGTCGGGCCGGCTCGCCGGAGCAAGCGCCGCCCGTGACCAGCTCAGCCAGTCGCCGTCCGGCCAGACGGCAACCACCATCGACCGCAGCCGCTTCGACGACCGGCCTGCCTTCTCGGTCGGCGACATCCTGCGCGAAAGCCCCGGCGTGTCGGTCAAGCAGGGCAACGGCCCGCGCGATCTCGGCATCTCCATCCGCGGCTCCAATGCGCGCAACGGCTTCGGCATCCGCAACATCGTGCTGTTCGAGGACGGCTTCCCGGTCACCCAGCCGGACGGCCTGTCGCGCAGCGATCTGATCGATCCGCACGCCTATGGCGCGGTCGACGTCATCAGAGGACCGTCCTCGGCGCTGTACGGCAACTACGCGACCGGCGGCGCGATCAATTTCCGCACCCGCCCCGGCGGCAGCATCGACGGCGCGGAGATCGGTAGCGAGGGCGGCAGCTTCGGCTATCTCAGCAACTATCTCGCCTTCGGCAAAAAGGTCGGCAATTTCGAGGGATCGCTGTTCACCAGCGATGTCCGCGGCGACGGCTATCTCGGCAACAGCTGGTTCAACACCCAGACGGTCAATTTCCTGGGCACGGTGAAGGTGACGCCGGACGATCGGTTCACGGTGAAGATCATCAACAACGATCTCACGACGCGGCTGCCGGTCCGATACACGCTGAGCAATTACTATCTCAATCCATATCAGCAGGGCTGCACCAACGGGAAGTCGTTTGCCGCCGGCTGCCAGACCGTCGGCCTCAACAAAAACGGATTCAATACGCTGGGTGGCGTCGACACGGAAACCGCGCTGCAGGCCGGCCTCGGCCGCAACGACCGCCGCACCATCGTCGGCGGTCGCTGGGAGCATGACTTCGACAATAATACGACATGGCGCAACCAATTCGTGTTCGACGATCGCAACATCAGCCAGCCCACGGGATCCACTAGCGCGATCGGCGACTATCCCTCCTATAACTACATGAGCGACATCACCAGGCGCGGTGAGATCTTCGGCCTGGAATCGACCGCCTTCTTCGGTGCCTTCTACAATACGCTCACGGCGTCGGGGGATACGCGCTTCGTGGTGCCCGGCGGCAACGCGGCGCTCGGACGTCTTTCGGGCAACACGTGGAGCGAAACCACCAATTATGGCTTCCGGGCGCGCGAAGAGCTCAAGCTGACGGCTGCCCTGACTGCGGTGGCCGGACTCGGCTGGGAGCGCACGCATCTGCGCGGGGTGAACACGGCGTATAGCTACAACGCGACGGGCATTGCGACGACATCAATCACCACCGCGGACCGCCAGTTCGACAATCTCGCTCCAGAGCTGGCGCTGCTCTACAAGGTGAACAGCGACTGGCTGCTGCGCGCGCGCGTCGCGACCGGCTATGGGACGCCGCAGGCGTCGAACCTGTTCGTTCTGCCGACCGGCGCCTTCGGCAACAACACCCAGCTGAAATCGCAGACCAATCTCGGCTACGATGTCGGCTTCGACTGGACGCCGAACCGGACGGTGACAGTCAGTGCGACCGGCTTCTACGAGTTCTTCCGCAACGAGATCGTCACCCAGGCCGTTACGGGTCCGCTCAACTCGTCCTACACGTTCAACGCGCCGCGTTCGGAGCATCGCGGCGTCGAGCTGGCGGCGGACTGGAGATTTCTGCCGGGCTGGCGGTTCACAGCCGCCTACACCTACCTCGATCAAGTCTACACCGACTACACGGAGAACCTCGCCAGCGGATCGACGCTTTTCAGCTTCAACCGCGCCGGCAACAAGATCCCTGGCATCTCGCCGAACGAGCTGACGGCGCGGCTGGGCTACGATCACGACAGCGGCAGACTGGCCGGGCTCGGTGGTTTCGTCGAGGTCCAATGGAAGGACTCTTTCTATATGGACAACGGCAACCTGCAGAAGGCGCCCGGCTACGAGCTCGTCAACCTGAACGTTCACTACAAGACGGAGCTGGCTTCGGAGACGTTCAAGTCGCTGAACGTCTTCTTCGAAGTCCGTAACGTGTTCGACCGCACCTACATCGCTTCAGCAAACAACCTGCAGAATGCGATGAAATCCGGCGTACAGGACGTGGCGACCACCGGGACGATCTACGCCGGCTCGCCCCGCGCGTTCCTGGCCGGCATGAAGGTGGCATTCCGATGAGGACCAGCATGACAGCAACGGTACGGCTCAAGAGTGCTCTGCTCGGAGTAGCGATAGGTCTGCTTTGCGCGCCGATCGCCCAAGCCCAGATGGCGCATCAGCACGGCTCGGACGCGGCCTGCGAAGGCACCGAGCTTCGTTGCGCCACCAAGGTCACGCCGTACTTCGCCGCTGACGGCAAGCTCTGGCTGGCCTGGATGGCCGGTGGGCGGGTGTCGGTCGCAAGCTCGAGTGATGAGGGCCGCACGCTGTCCGCGGCGGTGCCGGTCAACGACCAGCCGCTCAATCTCGACTGGGGACCGGATGCCCGCCCGAAGCTGGTGGTCGACGGCAAGGGCGGGATCGCGGTGGCGTTCTCGATCTTCCGCGACCAGGCGTTCAACGGCCAGGTGCTCACCACGCGCTCTGACGATGGCGGCCAGAGCTTCGCGGCCGTCCGTCCGGTCACGGCGAGCAATGAAAGCCAGCGTTTCGAGGCGCTGGCGCTCGACCAGGATGGGACCGTCTTCGTGGCCTGGCTCGACAAGCGCAACCGCGTGCCGGCGAAGGCTGCGGGGCGTGCTTACGAAGGGGCCGCGTTGTTCTTCGCCTCGTCGCGCGATGGCGGCGCCACCTATGCCGAGGCGACGATGGCCCAGGACAACACCTGCGAATGCTGCCGGCTGGGCCTCGCGTTCGCGGGGCCCGGACGTCCGGTCGTGATCTTCCGCAACATCTTCGAGGGCAGCGTCCGCGATCATGCGGTGGTGACCTTCAAGGACCTCGCCACGCCCGGCGACGTCTATCGGGTCAGTACCGACGATTGGCAGATCAAGGCCTGCCCGCATCAGGGGCCGACCCTGACGGTCGCGCCCAGCGGCGCCTACCATGTCGCCTGGTTCACCAGCGGCAAGGTCCGCAAGGGCCTGTTCTATGCGCATTCGCGCGACGGCGGCCGGACCTTCTCCGAGCCGATGCCGATCGGCCGCCCCGACCGCAACCCCACGCGGCCCTATCTGCTTGCGACTTCAGAGATGACAACTTTGGTGTGGAAGGAGTTCGACGGCGAGCGGACCACGGTCATGGTGATGCAGTCGCACGACGATGGCGAAACCTGGTCGAAGCCGCGCGCCCTCGCCAGCACCGACAATGCGTCGGACCATCCGCTGCTTGTGTCGAAAGGCGGCAAGGTGTTTCTGTCCTGGATGACCAAGGCGGATGGCTATCGGCTGCAGGCGATCGGAGACGAGTCATGAAGCGCGCCATGTTGGGCTTGGCCATTGCGGGACTTCTCGCCCTGACCGCGTCGAGCACCGCGGCGCCGCCGTCGCTCAAGCCGTTCGAGCGCGGCTCCTGGCGCGAGGTGCTGCGGTCCCATGCGGGACGGCCGACCTTGATCCATTTCTGGGGCGTGACCTGCGGCCCCTGCAAGATCGAGCTGCCGCAACTCGGCAAGTTCATGGCGGATCATCCTGAGATCGACGTCGTCACCGTGAGCGCCGACCTCGTGCCGAATCTTGATGCCGCGACCCAGGCCATGCTGGACAAGGCGGGTCTTGCCGGAGCCGAGAACTTCATCTTCAACGACGGCTATGCCGAGCGTCTCAGGTTCGAGATCGATCCGTCCTGGCAGGGCGAGATTCCCCGCACCATTCTGGTCTCCCGCGACGGCGCGATGTCGACGATCGAAGGCAGCGCCGAGATCAGTGATCTCGACAAATGGTGGTCGGAGCAGGGACGCCCGCGATAGGGTGGCGCCGCGTGGCGGCTCGGGCTGGCCGCGCGGGCGCGGCCGGTTCGCAACGAGGCGCCTGTGCTGGTTCATCCTCCACGTGAGCGAGGGCAGTAAAATGATCGGGAATACGGAGGCTTAGCCGCCTTTTTTCAATCCCAGTCTTGTGTTTTGCCGCCTGATCCGGTTTGACTGCGCCAGCCCGAACCGAATCTCGAAGGCCTCGCCCCATGCGTTTGTCGCGGTTTTTCCTGCCAATCTTGAAAGAAAATCCGAAGGAAGCCGAGATCGTCTCGCACCGGCTGATGCTGCGCGCCGGCATGCTGCGGCAGGAGGCCGCCGGCATCTACGCCTGGCTGCCGCTGGGCTTCAAGGTGCTGAAGAAGATCGAGCAGATCGTGCGCGAGGAGCAGAACCGGGCCGGCGCGCTCGAGTTGCTGATGCCGACCCTCCAGCTCGCCGATCTCTGGCGCGAGAGCGGCCGCTACGACGCCTATGGTCCGGAGATGCTGCGTATCAGCGACCGCCACAAGCGCGAGCTGCTGTACGGGCCGACCAACGAGGAAATGATCACGGAAATCTTCCGTGCCTATGTGAAGTCCTACCGTAACCTGCCGCTCAACCTCTATCATATTCAATGGAAATTCCGCGACGAGCAGCGTCCGCGCTTCGGCGTGATGCGTGGCCGCGAATTCCTGATGAAGGACGCCTATTCGTTCGACCTCGACGAGGCCGGCGCGCGGCGCGCCTACAACAAGATGTTCGTCGCTTATCTGCGCACATTCGCGCGGATGGGCCTGAAGGGCATCCCGATGCGCGCCGAGACCGGCCCGATCGGCGGCGATCTCAGCCACGAGTTTATCGTGCTGGCGGAGACCGGCGAGTCCGGCGTCTATTGCGATCGCAACGTTCTCGATCTTCCGATCCCGCCGGCCTCGGTCGATTACGACGGCGACCTCACGCCGATCATCAAGGAATGGACCTCGCTCTACGCGGCGACCGAGGACGTGCATGATCACGCCCGCTTCGAGAGCGAGGTGCCGGAAGAGCGCCGCGTTCACACCCGCGGCATCGAGGTTGGCCAGATCTTCTACTTCGGCACCAAATATTCCGAGCCGATGAAGGCCCTGGTTGCCGGTCCCGATGGCGCCGAGGTCACCATTCATGGCGGTTCCTATGGCGTCGGCGTGTCGCGTCTGGCTGGCGCGATCATCGAGGCCTGCCATGACGATGCCGGCATCAAATGGCCGGAAGAGGTTGCGCCGTTCCGCGCGGTCATCCTGAACCTGAAGCAGGGTGGCTCCGACACCGATGCGGCCTGCGAGCAGCTCTATCGCGATCTCCTCGCCAAGGGCGTGGACGTGCTCTACGACGACACGGAGCAGCGCGCCGGCGGCAAATTCGCCACCGCCGATCTCATCGGCATCCCCTGGCAGATCATGGTCGGACCCAAGAGCCTCGCCGAGGGCAAGGTCGAGGTGAAGACCCGCAGCGACGGCGCGCGCCAGATGATGTCGCCCGCCGACGTCGTGGCGCGTCTCGGCGGCGGAACTCAGCCGGCCTGAGGCGGGCGTTCGATCATCGGATTATCCACCGGGGGTAGCCCCTTCCTTCCGGCCAATCCGGCCACAATCGGCCCGAATCATGGGATGATCGCGCAATGGATAACGCCATGACCGAACCCGTGCAGACCGCGCCCTTCGCCCCCTTCGAGTGGATGCTGTCGGGACGCTATCTGCGTGCGCGGCGCCGGGAAGGGTTCATTTCGGTGATCGCGGGGTTCTCGTTCCTCGGCATCATGCTCGGCGTCGCGACGCTGATCATCGTGATGGCGGTCATGAACGGCTTCCGAAAGGAGCTGCTCGACAAGATCCTCGGCCTCAATGGCCATCTGCTGGTGCAACCGCTGGAATCGCCGCTGACGGACTGGAAGGACGTCTCCGAGCGCATCGCGCAGGTGCAGGGGATCCGGCTTGCCGCGCCGGTCGTCGACGGCCAGGGCCTCGGCTCCTCCCCGTTCAACGCCTCCGGCGTGTTCATCCGCGGCATCCGCTCGCAGGACCTAACGAACCTGACGTCGATCGCCAAAAACATCAAGCAGGGCTCCTTGGAAGGGTTTGACGAGGGGCAGGGGGTGGCGATCGGCCGGCGTCTCGCCGACCAGCTCTCGCTGCATGCCGGTGACAGCATCACGCTGGTCGCCCCGAAAGGCGCGGTGACGCCGATGGGCACCACGCCGCGGATCAAGCCCTACAAGGTCGCGGCCGTGTTCGAGATCGGTATGTCCGAATACGATTCGAGTTTCGTGTTCATGCCGCTGGCCGAAGCGCAGGCCTATTTCAACCGCAACAACGACGTCACAGCGATCGAGATCTTCACCAGCAATCCCGACAAGGTCGAGCAGTTCCGAAAGACGGTGACCGAGGCGGCCGGGCGTCCGATCTTCCTGGTCGACTGGCGCCAGCGCAACTCGACCTTCTTCAACGCGCTCCAGGTCGAGCGCAATGTGATGTTCCTGATCCTTACCTTGATCGTGCTGGTTGCCGCTCTCAACATCATCTCCGGGCTGATCATGCTGGTGAAGGACAAGGGCCAGGATATCGCGGTCCTCCGGACCATGGGCGCCTCGCAGGGCGCGATCATGCGCATATTCCTGATCACGGGCGCCGCGATCGGCGTGGTCGGCACGCTCACCGGGTTCGTCGTCGGATTGCTGATCTCCGCCAACATCGAGTCGATCAGGCAGTTCCTGTCCTGGCTCACGAGCACCGATCTTTTTCCTCAGGAACTCTATTTCCTTTCAAAGCTGCCGGCCGAGATCGATGCGGGTGAGACCGCGGCTGTTCTCATCATGGCCCTGACCCTGTCCTTTCTGGCGACGCTCTACCCAAGCTGGCGCGCGGCCCGATTAGACCCGGTCGAAGCGCTGCGCTACGAGTGAGGCGCTGATGGACGAGCAGGGGGCGGAGGATGTACCGGTCGTTTATCTCCATGAGATCAAACGACGGTACATGCAGGGCGAGCAGCAGCTGACCATTCTGGACGGCGCAAAGCTCGCCTTATGGGCGGGACAGTCGGTGGCGCTGGTGGCGCCGTCGGGTTCGGGTAAGTCGACATTGCTGCACATCGCGGGTCTCCTCGAGAGCCCGGACGAAGGCGAGGTCTATGTCGGCGGCGTGCCGACCTCACAACTGATCGACATCGAGCGCACCCAAATGCGCCGCACGGATATCGGCTTCGTCTATCAGTCGCATCGCCTGCTGCCGGAATTCACGGCACTGGAGAACGTGATGCTGCCGCAGATGATCCGCGGCCTGAAGCGTTCGGAGACGGTGAAGCGCGCCACCGAGATTTTGGCCTATCTTGGGCTCGGCGAGCGCATCAAGCATCGTCCAGCCGAGCTGTCGGGTGGCGAGCAGCAGCGCGTGGCGATCGCGCGCGCCGTCGCCAATGCGCCGCGTGCGCTGCTGGCGGACGAGCCGACCGGCAATCTTGATCCCGAGACCGCCGATCATGTCTTTCACGCGCTGATGCAGCTCGTGAAGGCGACGCGGGTCGCGATGCTGATCGCGACCCACAACATGGAGCTGGCCGGCCGCATGGACCGGCGCGTCTCCATCGTCGGCGGTAAGGTCGTCGAGCTCGATTGAGACTCGTCGCCGTCAGGGCGTGATCACCGTCATCTTGAACGGCTGGCTGTGCTTGGCGGCATGGGCGACCGCCTCGTTGGCGTGATCGAGAGCGAAGCAGGTCGGCTCGAATTGCGCGAGGTCGAGCAGGCCCGATCTGATCAGCCCCACCATCTTCACGGTTGCGCTCGGCGGGTACATCCAGACGCCGTGGATCGTGACGCAGTTGCGCATGATCCAGGGATAGGGCAGGTCGAGACCGGGACCGCCGAGCATCCCGACGCCGCCCATCAATGCGACGCGTCCATACGGCCGCACGGTCATGATGGCAGATCGCACGACGTCGGTCGTGACCGACGGCGGCATGATGTCGAGCACGCAGTCGATCGGGAACGGTGCGGCGCGCGTCATGCGGACGGTGTCCTCGTTCGCGTCGCCCGTGAGCTTCACCGGATGGACGCGCGGGCCGAACCGGCGCCGTAACTCCGCGAGCATCGCCTCGTTGCGGCCGGGCGTCACCACGGCAGCTGCGCCCATGGCGAGCGCCACCGCAACCGCGGCGCTGCCGAACCGTCCGGTGGCGCCGCTCACCAGCACGGTCTCGCCGGGCTGCAGATAGGCCGCGAGGAAGCCGCCATAGGGCACCAGCAGCGTGCCGAGCGCGCACCAGCGCGCGGCGTCGCCCGGGGCGATGCCGCCGATCGGCTTGGCGTTTTCCGTCGGGATGCGCATGCGCTCGGCGAACGAGCCGTGCCGGAAATGCTGCTGCAGCTTCAAGCCACCCGGTCCGCGCGCGCTCAGGCCCTGCAAGGTGATATCGGGCGCGACGGCGTCGTCGCGCGAGCGCACGGTCGGATCGCAGTAGACCCAGTCGCCGATCGCAAGATGCGTCGCGTCGGGACCAAGCGCGCGGACCCGCCCGATGCCGCCTGTTCCAGGGATGACGGGCAGCTCCAGCAGGTACTTCCGTTCGCCACTGAAAACTTCGTTCGCATAGGACAGCACGCTCGCTGCGGCGATGTCGACGATGACTTCGCCCGTGCCGAGCACGGGGTCTTCCACCTGCTCGATCGCGAGCGGTGATCCAAAACGGTTCAGCACGGCGGCTTTCATGATCGTCTCCATTGGCAGTGGCGGCGATGTACGGTGGCGCTCTATGCTGCGCGCGAGAAGGCCTGGTATTATCCTAGGATTGTCTGCACCCAGTGTGCACGACCGGCTCGCAGGAGAGACTACGATGACGGATCCGCGCCACGCCGAGCTCGGAAACTTCCTGCGCTCCCGGCGCGAGAAGCTCGCGCCCGAAGCGCTCGGGCTCGCGGCCGGACGACGGCGGCGCACGGCCGGGCTGCGCCGGGAGGAAGTGGCGGAGCTCGCCGGCATCGGGGTCGACTGGTACATCCGGCTCGAGCAGGGCCGCGCGGTGAAGCCGTCGTCGACGACCATCGATGCCCTGGCGCGCGCGCTGCGTCTCACCAAGGCGGAGCATGCCCATCTCAAGGCGCTGGTTCGGGAGACGGCGCGCAAGCCGTTCGTACGCGAGCAGGTGCCGGACAGATTGCGCGAGCTCGTGCAAAGCCTTAATCAGCCGGCCTACATCTCGGGACGGCGCTGGGACGTCCTGGCGTGGAATGACGCGGCAGACGAGATCTTCGGCTTCTCGCAACTTGCCGACGCCGACCGCAATACGTTGCTGCTGATGCTGTGCAGGCCTCGAGTCCGGCGGCTGTTCGGCGCGCAATGGAAGGAGCTGGCGCGCCGCATGGTCGCGCAGTTTCGCGCGACCTACGATCTCTGGGCCGGCGATCCGGCCTTCCTGGATCTGCTCGCGCGGCTGCGAGATGGCAGCCGTGACTTCGAGGAGTTGTGGGCGGCCCACGACATCAACGCGCTCGCGGCCGGCGAGAAGCTGCTCGATCATCCGAAGAAGGGCCGCGTGAAGCTGCGCTACGCGACCTTTCAAGCCAACGACGATCCCGCGCTGAAGCTCGCGATCTACTACACGTGAGCGTCGTCATTGGTGCGAATAGGCATCGGCCGCATATCGCGGGTTGAACCGCGGGCTCACCATACAATCGACCGCTTTGCGGTTGATGATGCCAAGCATTCGCAAACTCAGCCGTTCTGCCCAGAAGAGATCACGACTGAGACGCGTCGAGGGTTGTTCGGTGACGAGAGGGCTCTCGGTCACGATTTCGACGTCGCGTCGCATTGTGGCGAGCGGCGGACATCGGTCACGACTCCTCCATACATCTTATTAGTTGTTTGTTCATATAGCGGCCAAACCCTTTGAAAACAGGCATTTGCGCGCAATCCCATAATTGCCGGAAAGAACGGTTCTAATCTGACACATCGGTTGATACGGGCGAAGCGAGTGCGCTGGAGCATGAACGCTTCGTCACGCTGCGTGTTTTGAGCGGAACCAGAGGGCCTGGGGACTTTGGGACAGAAGCTACGGAGTTCGATGATGAAGACGCTTTTCGGCGCAACGGTGGGGCTCGGCGCGATCGCCGCGGCGACGTCTGCTTTCGCGGCTGACCTCCCGGTGAGGAAGGGGCCCTACACCAAGGCGCCGCCCGCCGTGGTCGCCACGGTCTACGATTGGAGTGGCTTCTACATCGGCGCCAACGCCGGTGGCGGCTCCAGCCGTGACTGCTGGAGCCTGGTGTCGGTCGGAGGCGTCGCGGTGAACCCGGCGGCGAACCGCGAAGGCTGCTCCGGCGGCGGCGGCGCCGCGGTCGGCGGCCAGGTCGGGTTCCGCTATCAGACGGCCAACTGGGTGTTCGGCGTCGAAGCGCAGGGCGACTGGGCGAACTTCAAGGGCACCAATCGCAACCTGATTCTGCCCAATGTCAGCGACCGTTCACGCACCAACGGCTTTGGCCTGTTCACCGGCCAGGTCGGCTACGCCTTCGACAACATCCTGGGCTACGTGAAGGGCGGTGCCGCCGTCGTCGGCGATCGCTATGACACCTTCACCACTGGCACCAACGTGATGCTCGACCGCGCCAACACGACGCGCTGGGGCGCCACCATCGGCGCCGGTCTCGAATACGGCTTCGCGCCGAACTGGTCCGTGGGCGTCGAATACGACCACATCTTCCTCGGCAACAAGAACCTGAACTTCGTCGCGGCCGCCGGGCAGCCGGCGATGACCCATCGCATCAAGCAGGATGTCGACATCGGCCTCGTGAGGCTGAACTACAAGTTCGGTCCCGGCTTCGGTATGATGCATTGAGGCAGGCGGGTCGCGACGGCTCGTCGAAGCCAAGGCTTCGACGAGCTTTCAAGCGCGAAACAGAGTCGCGAGACCGCGCTCAGTCCTCTTCGAACACGAACGGGTTGGGGAAGGGCGCGTAGGGATTCGGCGCTGGCGGACGCGGCTTGAGCCGCGGCCGGTTCGGATACGGATAGGGCGTGGCGCGCGGGTCGTTGCTGACGCCGGCGAAATAGGGATTGGCGATGCAGTTCAGCAGCCGTCCCGACGCCGTGGCCTGGCACTGCGCGTAGGTGTCGAACGTGCAGTTGCTCAGGCCGGGAAACTCGTCGCCTTGCAGACAGAATGCGTGCCTCACTCCGACGGCCTGCGCCGGAGCATGAGTTGCGACCACGAGGCCGGTCGCAGCCAAGGCCGCAAATAGAACGTCACGCATCGGCGATCTCCCCTTCATGATGACCGGAACACGCGCGCGAAATGGCGGAGCCAGGGCGCGGAAGCGGCGCCTTTTGTGTAACTGCTGGCGCCCCGAATGCAAGGCGGAAAGTTCCATCAACACACTGTGATTGCACATTAATTTCCAGACATGTCCCACGCGCTTTCGGACGCGAGCTGTGACCGTGACGCTACAGCAATTGTGGCTGAGATCGTTAAGAGGTGCGGCTGGCCTGGGGGCCAAATGAGACGAGACTGGACCTGTGATGAAGAAACTTCTGTTGACGACGACGGCGCTCGTGGTGCTGGCCTCGCCAGCGCTGGCCGCGGATCTCGCCGCGCGTCCCTACACGAAGGCACCGCCGCCGGTGATGGCCGCGATCTATGACTGGAGCGGCTTCTACATCGGTGTGAACGGCGGTGGCGGCTGGACTCACAACACCTGGGATGTGGTCGGTGGCGGCCGCGAGGGCTCGCACGATTCGTCGGGCGGCACCGTGGGCGGTCAGGTCGGCTATCGCTGGCAGATGGGCCAGTTCGTGTTCGGCCTGGAGGCGCAGGGCAATTGGGCTGACTTCTCCGGCGACAACCAGAGCGCCATCTTCGGCACCCGCAACCGCACCAAGACCGATGCGTTCGGCCTGTTCACCGGCCAGGTGGGCTATGCCTGGAACAACGTGCTGCTCTACGCCAAGGGCGGTGCGGCGATCACCAGCAACACCTACACGATCACCAACGCTGCGACGGGCGGGTTCCTCGCCTCCAACGACAGCACCCGCTGGGGTGGCGTGGTCGGTGCCGGCCTCGAATACGGCTTCGCACCGAACTGGTCGATGGGCGTCGAGTACAACCATCTGTTCATGGATCGCCAGACCGTCAGCTTCGGTGCGCTCGGCTCCGACAGCATCAAGCAGGACGCCGACATCTTCACGGCACGCCTGAACTATCGATTCGGCGGCCCGGTGGCGACGCGCTACTGATCCGCGGATCGAACCCGATCAAATCGACCAGCCCCGGCGTCTCGCCGGGGCTTTTTTTCGTTCGATCGCTCCTCCCGCAGAGACCAGTTAACCACGCAAGGACGGTGTCGGAGGGCCAGCTGAGGAAGGTGCTTGACCCGAGAACAAAAAAGGAACACTGTTCTTCATATGTTCTGACCGACGGAGGTTCCGATGCTGAAGGTTTTCGTTCAAGAAGCCGCCGCACTGGCGTCCATCACGCTGTTCGTGGGCATGATCGCGCTCTGGGCGCAAATCATTCCACAGCTTTAGTGCAGGGTCGCAGCGACTGGGGACATCAGGGCGAGCGTGCCGGACTCGCTCATGGCCGTCCGGTATGATGCGAGCGAGTCGGTTGGAAGGCGGGTCATCGACGCAGTCGATGAGGCTCCAGGCCCTTCGAAGCTGACGTCGCACCGTGATCCCGGAAAGCGATCACGGAAACCCCTCCAGGGAAGCTGCAGTCAAGCATGTCCGGCGCCGGATTCGTCCATCTCCACGTCCACTCCGCCTATTCGTTGCTGAAGGGCTCGATCAAGATCGCCAAGCTCGGCGAACTGGCCAAGGCCGACCGGCAGCCCGCGCTGGCGCTCACCGACACCGACAACATGTTCGGTGCGCTCGAATTCTCCGACAAGATGGCTGGCTACGGCATCCAGCCGATCGCCGGCTGTGAGCTCGCGATCGATTTCGGCGACATGGACCCCAACGCCCGCAATGCCGGCGCGGTCGCGCAGCCCTCGCGAATCGTCCTGCTGGCGGCGAAGGAGGAGGGCTACCGCCACCTGATGCGGCTTAACTCGCGCGCGTTCCTGGACACCCCGACGCACCAGGCGCCGCACATCAAGTTCGACTGGCTGAACGAGGGGGTCGACGGCCTGATCGCGCTGACGGGCGGGCCGGACGGCCCGATCTCGCTCGCGCTCCAGCACGACATGGCGGCCTTGGCGACGCAGCGTTGCGAGCGGCTCGCGAGCCTGTTCGGCGACCGGCTGTATATCGAACTGCAGCGCCACGGCACCGACCGCGAGCGCCGCGTCGAGGGCGGGTTGATCGACATCGCCTATGGCAAGGGCCTGCCGCTGGTCGCGACCAACGAGCCGTATTTTGCGACCGCCGACGACTATGAGGCGCATGACGCGCTGCTGTGCATCGCCGGCGGCCATCTCATCGCCGACACCGAGCGCGTGCAGCTCACGCCCGACCACCGCTTCAAGACCCGCGCCGAGATGGCGGTGCTGTTCGCCGATATCCCCGAGGCGCTCGCCTCGACGGTCGAGATCGCCGAGCGCTGCTCTTACCGGCCGCGCACCCGCAAGCCGATCCTGCCGTTCTTCACCGTCGGCGCCGGCAATAGCGCCGAGGCCGGGGACGCGGCCAGCGCCGAGGCGGCCGAGCTGAAGCGGCAGGCGGAGGAGGGCCTCGCGCGACGGCTCAAGGTGCACGGCATGGCGCCGGGCATGACGGAGGAGGACTATCAGAAGCGCCTGGCCTTCGAGCTCGACGTCATCATGCGCATGAAGTACGCGGGCTACTTCCTGATCGTGTCGGACTTCATCAAATGGGCCAAGGCGCACGGCATTCCCGTGGGTCCGGGCCGCGGCTCGGGCGCAGGGTCGCTGGTCGCCTGGGTGCTGACCATCACCGACCTCGATCCGATGCGGTTCGCGCTGCTGTTCGAGCGCTTCCTCAATCCCGAGCGCGTGTCGATGCCGGACTTCGACATCGACTTCTGCCAGGACCGCCGCGGCGAGGTGATCTCCTACGTCCAGCAGCGCTACGGCCGCGACCAGGTCGCGCAGATCATCACCTTCGGTACCTTGCAGGCGCGCGGCGTGCTGCGCGACGTCGGCCGCGTGCTGCAGATGCCCTACGGCCAGGTCGACAAGCTGACCAAGCTGGTGCCACAGAACCCGGCCGCGCCGGTGACGCTCGCCGCCGCCATCGAAGGCGAGCCGAAGCTGCAGGCGTTCCGCGACGAGGATCCGGTCGTGGCGCGCGCCTTCGACATCGCCATGCGCCTCGAGGGCCTGACTCGCCACGCCTCGACCCACGCCGCGGGCATCGTGATCGGCGACCGGCCGCTCAGCGAACTCGTGCCGATGTATCGCGATCCGAAATCGGACATGCCGGTCACCCAGTTCAACATGAAATGGGTCGAGCCGGCCGGTCTGGTGAAGTTCGACTTCCTCGGCCTGAAGACGCTGACCGTGCTCGACGTCGCGGTGAAGCTGTTGAAGCAGCGCGACATCCATGTCGATCTCGCGACCCTGCCGATCGACGATGCGCCGAGCTATCAGATGCTGGCGCGCGGCGACGTGGTCGGCGTGTTCCAGGTTGAAAGTCAGGGCATGCGGCGGGCGCTGATCGACATGCGCCCGGACCGGTTCGAGGACATCATCGCGCTGGTCGCGCTTTATCGCCCGGGCCCGATGGCCAACATCCCGACCTATTGCGCTCGCAAGCACGGCGAGGAGGAGGCGGAGTATCTGCACCCGATCCTGGAGCCGATCCTGAAGGAGACCTTCGGCGTCATCATCTACCAGGAGCAGGTGATGCAGGTCGCGCAGCAGATGTCGGGCTACTCGCTCGGCGAAGCCGACCTGCTGCGCCGCGCCATGGGCAAGAAAATCCGTGCCGAGATGGACAAGCAGCGTGTCCGCTTCGTCGAGGGCGCCGTCAAGAACGGCGTGCCGAAGGACCAGGCCGACACCATCTTCGACCTCTTGGCGAAGTTCGCCGACTACGGCTTCAACAAGTCGCACGCGGCCGCCTACGCGCTGGTGTCTTACCACACCGCCTACATGAAGGCGCATTATCCGGTCGAGTTCATCGCGGCGTCGATGACGCTCGATCTCAACAACACCGACAAGCTGTCGGAATTCCGCGCCGAGGCGCAGCGCCTCGGCATCAAGGTCGAGCCGCCGTCGATCAATCGCTCGGGGCCGACCTTCGAGGTCAGCGGCAACACTATCTTCTACGCGCTCGCGGCTCTGAAGGGCGTCGGCCCGCAGGCGATCGAGATGATCGTCGAGGCCCGCAACAAGGGCGGCCCGTTCACCTCGCTCGCCGACTTCGCATCCCGCGTCAATCCGCGCGCCATCAACAAGCGTATCATCGAGACGCTGGCCGCGGCCGGCGCCTTCGATTGTCTCGACAAGAACCGCGCTCGTGTGTTCGCCGGCGCGGACGCGATCGTCGCCGCCTGCCAGCGTGCCAACGAGGCTGCGACCTCCGGCCAGAACGACATGTTCGGCAACGCCGCCGACGCGCCGGCGATCATCCTGCCGAACATCGAGAACTGGCTGCCGGCCGAGCGCCTGCGCCGCGAATACGATGCGATCGGCTTCTTCCTGTCCGGCCATCCGCTCGACGACTACGCGGCAGCGCTGAAGCGACTGCGGGTGCAGAGCTGGGCGGAATTCTCCCGCGCGGTGAAGACCGGCGCCACCGCCGGCAAGGTCGCGGCGACCGTGGTGTCGCGCATGGAACGCCGCACCAAGACCGGCAACAAGATGGGCATCATGGGCCTGTCCGACCCGACCGGCCATTTTGAAGCCGTGCTGTTCTCGGAAGGACTGGCGCAGTATCGCGACGTGCTGGAGCCGGGTGCCGCCGTGCTGCTGCAGCTCGGCGCCGAGCTGCAGGGCGAGGACGTCCGCGCCCGCGTGCTCCATGCCGAGCCGCTCGACGATGCCGCCGCCAAGACCCAGCGCGGCCTGCGCATCTTCCTGCGCGACACCAAGCCGCTCGATTCCATCGTGAAGCGATTGCAGGGACCGGAGGGGGCTGCGGCCAATGGCAATGGCGCTGCCGCCAAGGCCGCGGCGCCGCCGATCGCTCCTCGCGCCGCTGCGGGCGAGGGCGAGGTCTCGCTGGTGATGATCCTGGACCTCGAGACCGAGGTGGAGATGAAGCTGCCCGGCCGCTTCAAGGTTTCGCCACAAATCGCGGGTGCCATCAAGGCCGTCACCGGGGTGGTGGACGTCCACCAGCTCTAATCGCTCGCCGTTCGGCCCTGCCGGGGCGGCGAGATGGAACAAAAAAGCCGCATGAGGGCTGTACCGAGTTGTATGGACATGTCTCCGTTCAACCGCGGTTCAGCCATCGACGCGCTGAATCCGGGGCGGGGTTGCCTCGAAAGGGCGGGAACAGTGATGCGCGCGGCCATGATCCACTCACGATTCGTCTATTCTGTCTCCCTGTGCCTCGTGGCGATTGCCGCCTGGCTCGGCTCCGCCGCGGCGCAGGAGCCCGCGGCCGAGAAGCGCATTGCTCTGGTGATCGGCAACGGCGCCTATGCGAAGGGGCAGCTGGCGACCGCGGCCAACGATGCCGGTCTGATCGCACAGACCTTGCAGGCGGCCGGCTTCGACGTCGTCGGTGCGCGCGATCTCGATGCCGACACGCTGCGCAAGAGCTTCCGCGACTTCATTCACAAGGCCCAGTCGGCCGACAGCAACACGGTCGCGATGGTCTATCTCGCCGGCTACGGCATGCAGCTCGCGGGCGAGAACTACTTTATTCCGGTCGATGCCAATATCGGCAGCGATGTCGATATTCCGACCGAAGGCCTGCGCCTGAGCGACTATGTCCGCCAGCTCGCGGCGACTCCGGTCAAGGCCAGCATCGTCGTGCTCGACGCCGCGCGGCAGCAGCCGTTCATCACCAGCGGTGCGACGATCGCCGGTGGTCTGGCGCTGGTCGAGCCCGACAACAACATGCTGATCGCGTTCAATGCGGCGCCGGGCACGATCGCGCCGAACGAGACCGGCTCCTACGGCATCTATGCGCAATCCCTTGCGGAGATGATCCGCACCGGCGGGTTGTCGCTGCCGGAGGTGTTCGATCGTCTGCGGCTGCGGGTCAACGAGGCGACCAAGGGCGCCCAGGTGCCGTGGAATGCGCAGAAGATCCAGGCCCCCTTCACCTTCTTCGACCGCGCGCCGGACGCGCCGGCGCCGCAGGCCTCCGCCGAGCAGACCGCCGCGCTGCGCGCGCGGCCGATCCGCGATTTCCCGGTGCAGGAGGCCTACACGGCCGCACTCGAGCGCGATACCCTGCAGGGCTATGAGGACTTCATCGCCGCCTATCCGGACGATCCGCTCGCACGGCGCGTGCGCGCCATCGTCGCGGCGCGCCGCGAGGCCATCACCTGGCGGCGGACCTACCGCGCCGACAGCCCCGAGGCCTATTGGTCGTATCTGCGCCGCTATCCGAATGGCGCGCACGCCGCGGATGCACGCCGGCGCCTGGCGATCTTGTCGTCGCCGCCGGAGCCGCCGGCGACCTTCGCCATGATCGACTACGACGTGCCGCCGCCGCCGCCGGACGAGGTGGTCTATGTCGATCGGCCGGTGCTGCTGTTCTCGGATCCGGAATTCGGCTTCGCGCCGCCGCCGCCGCCGCCGGTCTACATCCTGCCGCCGCCGCCGCCGGAGTTCGTTGATCTCCCTCCGCCTTACGCGCCGGTCGGCGTGTTCATCCTGCCGCGACCGGTGTTCGTGCCGATCCCGGTCTACGTCCGGCCGCCGGCGATCGTCGCGCCGCCGCCGAACAACATCATCTATCAGAACATCCACAACACCACGGTCATCAACACGGTCATCAATCGTCCCGTGGTGGCGCCGACGGTGCCGGCCGGTCCGGGTGGTGGACCGGGAGGAGCACAGCAGGCTGCGACCCCGGTTGTCGCGCCCGCCCTGCCGGCTGCGGCGATGCAGCGCGCTTCGCTGATCCAGCAGGGCAAGGCACCGATTCCCGGCGCGCCGATGGGGCCGGGTGCGCGCGGACCGGGCAACGTGCCTGCCATGGGAGTGATGGGGACGACGCCCGCTGCGGTCCCGGGCCGAGCCGGCCCGGACGCGCCCCGTCCAGCAGCCGTTTCACCCAACGCGCTTCCGATTCCTGGGCGCGGCGGTCCTCCGGCGCCGCCATCGGTTCAGGCGCCCAATCCGCGTTTGCCTGCACCTGGATCTGCATCTGCTCCTCAACCGGTGTCGCCGTCTCCAGCGCAGCCATTGCCAGAGCGGCCTGACCTGCGCGCAAATCGGACGCCGCCGGGTGCGCAGGTTGCGCCGCCCGCACGGCCGGGTGGTCCGCCGCCCGGCCAGGTCGTGCCGTCGACCGCTGCGCGCGGCCCCGACCCGCGTTCGCGCATTCAGCAGGCCGCGCCGCCGCCGAGCGAACGCCGTGCGCCGCCGCCGGCCACTGCGCGCCTGAGCCCGCCGCCGGCGACGGCTCGGCCGCAGCCTGCGCCGATGGTCCATGCGGCCCCGCCGCGGCCGATGCCGCCGCCGCAAGCGATGCGTCCGTCGGCTCCGCCGCCGATGGCCCGTCCGGCGCCACCTCCGCAAATGGCGCGTCCTGCGCCGCCGCCGCAGATGGCTCGGCCCGCACCGCCTCCGCCGCAAATGGCCCGCCCCGCGCCGCCGCCACAGATGGCGCGGCCGGCGCCGCCTCCGCCGCAGATGGCGCGTCCGAGCCCGCCGCCGATGGCGATGGCGCGGCCGGCACCTCCACCGCAGATGGCAAGGCCCGCGGCGCCGCC
Organism: Bradyrhizobium sp. HKCCYLRH3099; assembly: GCF_051167855.1. NCBI lineage: Bacteria > Pseudomonadati > Pseudomonadota > Alphaproteobacteria > Hyphomicrobiales > Nitrobacteraceae > Bradyrhizobium > Bradyrhizobium sp. HKCCYLRH3099. The sequence goes on along the minus strand of NZ_JBNPTW010000030.1, from coordinate 33,243 downwards.
GCCGCAGGCAGGCAAGCGGTGTCCGCCGAACGTGCCGCATTGCTGAGCGACCGCCGCGCATCGGCGCGGCGGCGTCGCGGTTGCAACGCAGGCCTGTTTTCGATATTGGCCGGTCCGCCGGACACATCGATCATGGGCGCAGGATGTCGGCAGTCGACGTCCTGTTGCGGGGGCATCAGTGATTTCAGCGTTGTTTGTTGGACCCGTGCGCGGGCTGCTGCGGCGGAGTGTGATCCTCGCTGCGGCCTGCATCGCTGCTGCCGGGGTCTTTAGTTCGCAGGCCGAAGCGCAGGCACTGCCCGGCGCCGAAACCGTGTACGCATCGGCGCCGCCGCGACTGCTGCAAATTCGCACCTTGCTGGCCGATGCCGGCCGCCAGACCTCGACCGGCTCGGGCTTTCTCGTCTCCGCCGACGGCCTTGCCATCACCAACTATCACGTCGTCTCCGACGCCGCGCTCGAGCCGAAGACCTACCGGCTCGAATATACGGGCGCCGATGGCAGCCAGGGCGCGGTGTCGCTGCTCGCCGTCGATCTGCCGAATGATCTCGCGCTGGTGCGCGTCGACAAGCAGAATGCGCCGTTCTTCTCCTTCGACAAGGCCGCCCTCGACGGCACGCTGCCGAAGGGCGAGCGGCTTTATTCGCTCGGCAACCCGCTCGATCTCGGCTTCACCATCATCGAGGGCACCTACAACGGCCTGGTCGAGCACAGCTACAATGATCACATCCACTTCACCGGCGCGCTCAATCCGGGCATGAGCGGCGGGCCGGCCGTCAATTCGCAAGGGCAGGTGGTCGGCATCAACGTCGCGACCCGCCGCGGCGGCCAGCTGATCAGCTTCCTGGTGCCGGCGCGCTTCGCGGCAGCGCTGCTGGCGCGCGGGCAGGATGCCAAGCCGGCACCGGCCGACCTGCGCAAGGACGTGATCGCGCAACTCGCGAGCTGGCGTGGCGCGCTCTACAAATCGCTGAGCGAGGAGGGCTTTCGCGACCGCGTGCTCGGCTCCTATCAGGCGCCGGAAACGCGAGCGGCGTGGTTCGACTGCTGGGCCAGCACCAATGCCAGCGCGTCGCCGAAGCCGCGCGCCAGCATCAATTCCACCAGTTGCAAGGCTGACGCGAGCGTCTATGTCGCCTCCGATCTCAACACCGGCACGGTCGAGGTCACCCATTCCTACGCGAAATCGATCGATCTCAATTCGTTTCAATTCGCGACCGTGCTGACCAGCCTGGCGCAGCCGCGGCTCACGCTCGGGGGCGGTTTCCGCAAATGGTACACGCCGCAGCATTGCCATCAGGATTTCGTCGGCGTCGCGCCGGCGGCGGCGCATCCGCCGCTGCGTGTGCTGTGGTGCGCGCAAGGCTACCGCGAATTCGACGGGCTCTATGACGTCGTCCTGGTTGCCGTCACCCAGGACCATGCCGACGAGGCGCTGGTGTCGCGGCTGAACCTGCAGGCCATCGCCTATGACGATGCCTTGCGGCTCGGCAAGAGCTTTCTCGACCGGGTGCAGGTGGTCCGATGATCTGGGTCGAGATTCTCTCCAAGCACCGCGAGGTGGCCGGCCGCTTCCGCGTCGACGCCGCCGAGGTCAGGATCGGTCGCGGCTACGACAACCATGTCATCCTCGACGATCCCTATGTCGCCGCGCGCCACCTGCGCATCTTCCGTGACGATGAGGGACGCCTCGTCGCCGAGGATCTCGGCAGCGCCAACGGGCTCTATCTCGACCGCAGCAAGAGCCGGAAGCCGCAGCTTATCCTCGATGGCAGCCAGCCGATCCGGATCGGACAGACCTGGCTGCGGGTCCGCGACGCCGGTCATGACGTGGAGCCGGAGCGGCTGGCGGGTCGCGAACGCGGCGTGCTGCCGATCGCGGCCGCGATCGTGCTCGGCCTCGCTTTGCTGGTGATCGACGCGGTCAAGATCTGGCTTGGCCAGACATCCGAGTCGCACCTGTCCGATTATCTCGTGCCGAGCCTCGTCCTGGTCGGGGCCGTGGTGGCCTGGGTCGGCGTCTGGGCGCTGCTGTCGCGCCTGTTCGCGGGGCGCTCGCACTTCCTGCGTCATCTCCTGATCGCGGAGGCGGGCCTTTTCGCGTTCTGGATCTACAGCGAGGCCGGACAATTCGCGTCCTTCGCGCTGACCTGGTCAGCCATCTCGACCTATGGCTACGTCATCGCCTGGATTGTGCTGGCGGCGATCGTCTTCCTGCATGTGCGCGAGGTCGGACGCACGCATCAACTCATCAAGGGGGCGGTCGTCGGCCTGCTGCTCATCGTCGCGATCGCGGTCCAGACGGTGCAGCGCTCGGAGGCCTTCGCCAATTCCGGTCGTGCCGATGTCAGCCAGGTGCTGATGCCGCCGGCCCTGCGCCTGGCACCCGTTCGCGACGATCAGGCCTTCTTCGCTGATATCGCCCGACTGAAGGCGAGGCTGGACGCCGACCGGGCCGAGCTGAAGCCGGCCGGTGTGGAGCGCTGAGCACAGCTGGACTCTCTTCGCTTCCGGAGGTTGAAAACGGCCGAGTTCCCGTCATAGCCTTGGCTCCCGGGGAACTACGGGGGTTTGCAATGAACAGGCGGGCATTTCTGGGATTGGGGTTGGCGCTTCTGGTATCAGGGTGCCTGACGGGCAAAGAGGGCACCGAATTCGCGGTGGTATCGCAGAAGATCGGGGCGCCGCGCCCGGGCCACTCCCGCATCGTCATCATGAGCCTGAAGGACTCCTGGCTCGACCGGACCAATTGCGACGCCAAGGTCGATGGCGTGGCGCTTCCCCGGCTGCTGCCCGGGACGTACGCCTATGTCGACCGTCCGGCGGGTCCGCACCACGTGGTGGCCACGCAGCTGCTGTTTCCGGGCGAATCCTACCTCGATTTCAGCACCGAGCCTGGAAAGACCTATTTCTACTCGATCCGGCCCAGTGAGCGCTCCCGCGCCATGCAGGGCGGCGGCATGGCGTTCGGCCTGCTGGGGGTGGGCGTCATGGCCGCGGCGTCGTCAGGGGCTGACAACAAGGGGCCGGTCGACTTCGTTCCGCTGCAGGAGGGGCAGGCCAAGGCGGCGTTGGCGGAGCTTCTTCAGGCCGAATAGGCCCATTTTCCTTGCGTTGCGCCAAAATCCGGCTATATAGCGCGCCATCTCACACGGAAACTTGGCTCTCCTAGAGGGCGTCCGGTGGCAAGCCGGGCCAAACGGCCCGTTTTTGCTCACGCGTTTCCGGAGGAATCAACCGGAGAATATCCAAATGGCGCTGCCCGACTTCACGATGCGCCAGCTGCTCGAAGCTGGCGTTCACTTTGGTCACCAGTCTCACCGCTGGAATCCGAAAATGGCCGATTTCATTTTCGGGACCCGTAACAACATCCACATCATCGACCTGGCCCAGACCGTGCCGCTCATGCACACGGCGCTGCAGGCCGTCAGCGACACCGTCGCCAAGGGCGGCCGTATCCTGTTCGTCGGCACCAAGCGCCAGGCGCAGGACAACGTCGCCGATGCGGCCAAGCGCTGCGCGCAGTATTTCGTCAATTCGCGCTGGCTCGGCGGCACGCTGACCAACTGGAAGACGATCTCGGCGTCGATCAAGCGCCTGCGTCACCTCGACGAGGTGCTGTCCTCTGGCGAGGCGAACTCCTACACCAAGAAGGAGCGCCTGACCCTGCAGCGCGAGCGCGACAAGCTCGATCGCTCGCTCGGCGGCATCAAGGACATGGGCGGTCTGCCCGACATGATCTTCGTGATCGACACCAACAAGGAAGACATCGCGATCCAGGAGGCCCAGCGCCTCAACATTCCGGTCGCCGCGATCGTCGACACCAACTGCGATCCGAAGGGCATCACCTATGTGGTCCCGGGCAATGACGACGCCGGCCGCGCCATCTCGCTGTATTGCGACCTGATCGCGCGCGCCGCCATCGACGGCATCTCGCGCGCCCAGGGCGAGCTCGGCATCGACGTCGGCGCCTCCGCGGCGCCGCTCGAAGAGGATCTTCCGGCTGCGTCCGCGTCGACCTTCCAGGGTCTGCCCGGTCCGCGCGGCACGGCCGACGACCTCAAGAAGCTCACCGGCGTGTCGGGTGCGATCGAGAAGAAGCTGAACGACCTCGGCATCTTCCACTTCTGGCAGCTCGCCGAGCTCAACCACGACACGGCCCACCAGATCGGCGAAGAAGTCGGTCTGCCGAGCCGGGCCGACGCCTGGGTCGCCCAGGCCAAGTCGCTCGCCGACGCCTAAGACGACACGACAAGAATCTGGCCGGCGTCGCACGCCGGCCATCGCGACTGAGATAGGTATTTTTCCTGGCAGCGGACGGCGATGGGCCTTCCGCTGCGTCGCGCTTTGGACAGGCAAAAGGACGTTCAACAATGGCGAATATCACCGCAGCGATGGTGAAGGACCTGCGCGAGTCGACCGGCGCGGGCATGATGGATTGCAAGGCCGCGCTCACCGAGAACGGCGGCGACATGCAGGCCGCGCAGGATTGGCTGCGCAAGAAGGGCCTGTCGAAGGCCGCCAAGAAGGCCGGCCGCGTCGCGGCTGAGGGCCTGATCGGCGCGCTGACTTCGGGCAAGAAGGGCGTGGTCGTCGAGGTCAACTCGGAGACCGACTTCGTCGCGCGCAACGAGCACTTCCAGGGCCTGGTCAAGATGATCGCCCAGGTCGCGCTCGACGTCGGTGCCGACGTGGAGAAGATCAAGGCCGCCAAGGTCGGCAGCATCACGGTCGAGGCCGCGATCGCCGATTCGATCGCGACCATCGGTGAGAACCAGACGCTGCGCCGCGCGGCCGCGCTCGAAGTGAGCGAAGGCGTCGTGTCGAGCTACGTCCATGGTGCCGTGGTTGAGGGCGCCGGCAAGCTCGGCGTGATCGTTGCGCTGGAGTCGCCGGGCAAGACCGACGAGCTCGCGGTGCTCGGTCGTCAGCTCGCGATGCATGTCGCCGCCGCCAACCCGCAGGCGATCGATGCCGCCGGTCTCGATCCGGAACTCGTCAAGCGCGAGAAGGACGTGCTCGCCGACAAGTATCGTCAGCAGGGCAAGCCGGAAAACGTGATCGAGAAGATCGTCGAGTCCGGCCTGAAGACCTACTACAAGGAAGTCACCCTGCTCGAGCAGGCCTTCATCCATGACAGCGGCAAGTCGGTCGCGCAGGCGCTGAAGGAAGCCGAAGGCAAGGTCGGCGGTCCGATCAAGGTGGCCGGTTTCGTCCGCTATGCTCTCGGTGAGGGCATCGAGAAGGAAGAGACCGACTTCGCCGCCGAAGTTGCCGCCGCCAGCGGCAAGAAGTAACGACGAAGACAGTTACGATCCGGCGCGGTCTTCGCGCCGGATCTCAACGCGCGGGATAGGGACATATTGGCACATGGCTGAGCCGGTCTATCGTCGCGTCGTGGTCAAGCTGTCGGGCGAATATCTCGCCGGCCCGCATTCTTTCGGCATCGACCAGCCGACCGTCGATCGCATCGCCGACGACATCATCGCCGCCTCGAGGCTCGGAATCGAGATCGCCGTCGTCGTCGGCGGCGGCAACATGGTGCGCGGGGTCGAAGTGTCGTCGCAAGGCGTCTCGCGCGCGACCGGCGACACCATGGGCATGCTCGCCACCGTGATGAACTGCCTCGCCTTGGAGGCCGCGATCCAACGCAAGGGCAGCCCGGCGCTGGCACTGTCCGCCTTCGTGATGCCGGAGGTCTGCGAGCTGTTCACGCGCGCTGCGGCGCACAAGGCGCTCGCCGACGGGCGAATCGTCGTGCTCGGCGGCGGCACCGGCAACCCCTATTTCACCACCGACACCACCGCCGTGCTGCGGGCCGCCGAGATCGGGGCTCAGGCCGTCCTCAAGGCCACCAATGTCGATGGCGTCTATAGCGCCGATCCGAAGAAGGATCCGGCCGCCAAGCGCTTCGACCGGCTGACCCATTCCCAGGCCATCGAAGGCGGCTACAAGGTCATGGATGCGACGGCATTCGCGCTTGCCCGCGAAACGTCGCTGCCTATCATTGTGTTCTCCATTGCCGAACCCGGCGCGATCGGCGCGATGCTGCAGGGCAAAGGGCGCGGTACCATCGTCGCGGGGTGATCCGCTGCACCGTCGGCGGCCGGTGTTGGACCGGCTCCGTGCCTGCGGTAGAAGCGTAAGCGACACAGGAATTCGTCCGGGAGCAGTCGAGTCCAGCCGATGGCCTTTCAAGGCGCGGCCGAACCGGCTGAAGGGCCCGGGGTTGCAGGAAAGGAAAGCGTGATGACCACGGGCAATTTCGATCTCAACGACCTGAAGCGCCGCATGCAGGGCGCAACCCAGGCGCTGAAGCACGAGCTCGGCGGCCTGCGCACCGGCCGCGCGTCGGCATCAATGGTCGAGCCGGTCCAGGTCGAGGCCTATGGCTCGCACATGCCGCTCAACCAGCTCGCCACCGTCTCGGTGCCCGAGCCGCGCCTGCTGTCGGTGCAGGTCTGGGACCGCTCCATGGTCAAGGCGGTCGAGAAGGCGATCGTCGATTCCAATCTCGGCCTGTCGCCGGCCACCGAAGGCCAGGTGATCCGGCTGCGCATTCCCGAGCTCAACCAGGAGCGCCGCAAGGAACTGGTCAAGGTCGCGCACAAATATGCGGAAGCTGCGCGCGTCGCCGTCCGCCATGTCCGCCGCGACGGGCTCGACACGGTGAAGAAGCTCGAGAAGAATCACGAGATCTCCGAGGATGACCAGGAGCGCATCGCCAACGACATTCAGAAGGCGACCGATAGCGTGATTTCGGAGATCGACCAGCTGCTGGCGGCGAAGGAAAAGGAAATCCTCACCGTCTAAGGAAACGTTCGATGTCCAATGCCGCGGCCCCGGTGACGGAGACGCCGGATCGCTCCGACGGTCCGGCCCATGTTGCCATCATCATGGATGGCAACGGCCGCTGGGCTGCGGCACGCGGCCTGCCGCGCGCCGAAGGGCATCGCCGCGGCGTCGAGGCGTTGCGCCGCGTCGTGCGCGCCTGCGATGAGCTCGGCATCCGCTATCTCACGATCTTCTCGTTCTCCTCCGAGAACTGGTCGCGGCCCGCGAGCGAGATTGGCGACCTGTTCGGCCTGCTGCGCCGCTTCATCCGCAACGATCTCGCCACCCTGCATCGCGACGGCGTGCGCGTGCGGGTGATCGGCGAGCGCGGCGGTCTCGAGCCGGACATCTGCGCGCTGCTCGGCGAGGCCGAGGAGCTGACGCGCGCCAATACCAAGCTCACGCTGGTGGTGGCGTTCAACTACGGCTCCCGCCAGGAAATCGCGCGCGCCGCCCAGCGGCTGGCGCGCGAGGTGGCCGAGGGCCGGCGAGATCCGGCCTCGATCGATGCCGATGCGATCGGCGCCCATCTCGACGCCCCCGACATTCCCGATCCAGACCTGATCATCCGCACCAGCGGCGAGCAGCGCCTGTCCAACTTCCTGATGTGGCAGGCGGCCTATAGCGAGCTGGTGTTCGTGCCCATCCATTGGCCGGATTTCGACAAGGCCGCGCTCGAAGGCGCGATTGCCGAATTCGGCCGGCGTGAACGCCGCTTCGGCGGCCTCGTGGCGAAAACCGCCTCGTGAGCAAACCCGACACCGCAGCCGTGGGTGATGCCGCCGCGCCGCCGAAGAAGGCTGCGCCGAGCAACCTTATGCTGCGCATCGCCGCCGCCCTGGTGCTGGTGCCTCTCGCGCTCGGCGCGGCCTATGCCGGCGGGATGTTCTGGACCGCCTTGGTCACGGTCGTCGCGGTCGGGCTGTATCTCGAATGGCTGATGGTGGTCGGCGAAGTCCGCACCGCAAGCGTCGGCACCTCGGGCGCCCTCGCGATCGCGATCGCAGGAATCTTCTGCGCATTCGGGCTGATCGACTTTGCCGTGGGCGTACTGGCGCTCGGCCTCGTTGCGGTGGCCGTTCTCGCCGCCGGCCGCCGGCTCTGGGCAGCGGCCGGCTTCGTCTATGCCGCCGGCGCCGAACTCGCCTCCGTGCTGGTGCGGTTCGATCAGCAGCAGGGCTGGCACGCGCTGGTGCTGGTGTTTCTCGTCGTCTGGGCCAGCGACATCGGCGGCTATGTCGCCGGCCGCGGCATCGGCGGACCCAAGCTTGCGCCGCGCATCAGCCCTAACAAGACCTGGGCGGGCGCGATCGGCGGCTTCGGCGCCAGTCTCGTCGCCGCTGCGGGCTGGTCCCTGGCGGGTGGCAGCCTGCTCGCGATGCTGGCGATGGCCGCGGTGCTGTCGGTGGTGTCGCAACTCGGCGACCTCGCCGAGTCCGCGGTCAAGCGGCACTTCGGCGTCAAGGACTCCAGTCACATCATTCCCGGCCATGGCGGCCTACTGGACCGCCTGGATGGCTATGTCGCGGCGATCGTCTTTGCGGCGCTGCTCGGTTTGCTGCGCGGCGGCCTCGACGGGGTCGGCCGCGGTGTTTTGGTTTGGTGACGGGCAGCAACGCTGCCGGTCGAGATGTTTGGTGAGATCATGAGCGCAGTGCCATTGCGGAACAACAAGGCTGAAACGGCGGAGGTGCGCAGCATCACCGTGCTCGGCGCCACCGGCTCGATCGGCGATTCGACCATGGACCTGCTGCGCGGCGCGCCCGAGCGCTACCGGGTCGAGGCACTGACCGGCAACAGCAACATCGAGGGTCTTGCCAAGCTCGCCCGCGAGTTCAACCCGAGCTTCGTTGCCGTCGCCGATCCCGCCCGGCTCGGAGAGCTGCGCGAGGCGCTGGCCGGCACCGGCATCGCCTGCGGGGCAGGGGAGAGCGCGATCATCGAGGCCGGCGCGCGGCCGGCCGACTGGGTCATGGCCGCCGTGTCCGGCGCGGCCGGCCTGAAGCCGGCGCTGGCGGCGGTCGACCGCGGCGCCACCGTTGCGCTCGCCAACAAGGAATGCCTCGTCTGCGCCGGCGATTTCTTCATGCAGCGGGCTGCCCAGGCAGGCGCCTGCATCCTGCCGGCCGATTCCGAGCACAACGCGCTGTTCCAGGCGCTGTCATCCGGAAACCGGGAAGAGCTGCTGCGCGTGATCATCACCGCCTCCGGCGGTCCGTTCCGCACCTGGGCCGCCGCCGACATCGAGCAGGCGACCCTGGCGCAGGCGCTCAAGCATCCGAACTGGAGCATGGGCCAGAAGATCACGATCGATTCGGCCTCGATGATGAACAAGGGCCTCGAGGTGATCGAGGCGTCCTATCTGTTCGCGCTCGCGCCGGACGAGATCGATGTGCTGGTGCATCCGCAATCGATCGTCCACGGCATGGTCGAGTTTTCCGACCGCTCGGTCGTGGCCCAGCTCGGCGCCCCCGACATGCGCATCCCGATCGCCCATTGCCTGGGCTGGCCGGAGCGCATCAAGGGCCCCTCGGCGCGGCTCGACCTCGCCAAGATCGGGACCCTGACCTTCGAGGCGCCGGACTTCGAGCGGTTCCCCGGCCTGCGGCTGGCCTACGATTCGCTCCGCGCCGGTCACGGCGCGACCACCGTGTTCAATGCGGCGAACGAGGTGGCCGTCGCGGCCTTCATCGCCGGCCAGATCCGCTTCGGCGCGATCGCCCGCCTGGTCGAGGCGACGCTCGAGAGCTGGACTCGCTCGGGTAATTTGGCACCGCTGACGTCGGCGGATGATGCCATCGCCATTGACCATGATGCGCGAAAAAGGGCGGCTAGCCTCTTGCCTCAAATCGCCGCAAAAGCATCTTAAAGGGTTGGACGGGCCCTCGGCCCATCGGGAAGGTCATCGATGTCCGAATTTTTCCACCATATTTTCAATACGTTGAGCAACGGCCTTCTCGGCTACATCGTCCCCTTCCTGTTCGTGCTGACGATCGTCGTGTTCTTCCACGAGCTCGGCCACTTTCTGATCGCCCGCTGGGCCGGCGTGAAGGTCTTAACGTTTTCGCTCGGATTTGGTCCTGAACTGATCGGCTTCAACGATCGCCACAACACCCGCTGGAAGATCTCCGCGATCCCGCTCGGCGGCTACGTGAAGTTCTTCGGCGACGAATCCGAGGCCTCGACGCCCTCGGCCGAGGCGCTGGCCAAGATGACGGCCGCCGAGCGCGCCGACAGCTTCCATCACAAGACGGTCGGCCAGCGCGCCGCCATCGTCGCGGCCGGCCCGATCGCCAATTTCATTCTCGCCGTGATCATCTTCGCCGGCATGGCACTGTATTTCGGCAAGCCGAACACGACCCCCCGGGTCGATGCGGTCCAGCCGGACAGCGTTGCGGCTCAGGCCGGCTTCAAGGATGGCGACGTGATCGCGGCCATCGATGGCCGGCCGATCGAGACCTTCGCCGATATGCAGCGGGTCGTCTCGGTGAGTGCCGGCACGGAACTCAACTTCCTGATCAAGCGGGGCGGGACGGAACTGACCCTGAAGGCGACGCCTGCGCTGAAGGAGGTCAAGGACCTGTTCGGCAATGCCCACCGAATCGGCGTCCTCGGCATCCAGTACAACGCCAAGCCGGACGAATCGCGCTCGATCCCGGTCGGGTTCCTCGAATCGATCAAGATCGGTTTCGAGCAGGTCTGGTTCATCATCGCCACAACCTTCAAGTTCATCGCCTCGCTGTTCGCGGGAGCGGGGAGTGCCGGCGATGTCGGCGGCCCGATCCGAATCGCGCAGCTCTCGGGGCAGGCGGCGAGCCTCGGCTTTCAGTTCGTCGTTCAGCTCTGCGCCACGCTCTCGGTGTCCATCGGGCTCCTGAACCTGTTCCCGGTTCCTCTGCTCGATGGCGGACACCTGTTGTTTTACGGGGTCGAGGCGGTCCGCGGACGGCCGCTGTCGGAGCGGGCCCAGGAGATGGGGTTCCGAATCGGCCTGGGGCTGGTTCTCATGCTGATGGTCTTCGCAACCTATAACGACATCCTGCATCTCGCCGGCTCCTGAAGGCGGCTTTTTTACGACGTGGCGGATAGGCAACGTTTTGAAACGAATTTGAAAATTCAGAGAGATCCGGCGTTTGCCGTCGGGTCCAAATTGGCTACAAGCGAACGACAAATGGGAATCTGTCGGTTTGGTAGGGGTACCGAACCGGCCACGGAATATAAGGGCGCGTAGCGCATGAAGTTCGGATTGCGGGTGCGGGGGGGCTTGGCGGCCGCCTTTATCATGTTCGCCGTTCCGGTGGCTTTGCCGCTGGCGAGCGTGGTCGGGTCGTCGCCAGCTGCGGCTCAGACGGTCAACTCGATCGAAGTGGTGGGCAACCGCCGCGTCGAGCTGGAGACCATCCGCTCCTACTTCAAGCCAGGTCCCGGTGGCACGCTCGATGCCGGCCGGGTCGACGACGGCCTCAAGGCGCTGATCGAGACCGGCCTGTTCTCCGACGTGAGGATCAACCGCCAGGGTGGGCGGCTGATCGTCAGCGTCGTCGAGAATCCGGTCATCGGCCGCGTCGCCTTCGAGGGCAACAAGAAGGTCAAGGACGAGCAGCTCCAGGCCGAGGTGCAGTCGAAGCCGCGCGGCACGCTGTCGAAGCCGATGGTGCAGTCCGATGCGCAGCGCATCGCCGAGATCTATCGCCGCTCCGGCCGTTATGACGTGCGTGTCACGCCGGAATTCATCGAGCAGCCGAACAACCGCGTCGACCTGATCTTCACGATCGAGGAAGGCGCGAAGACCGGCGTGAAGTCGATCGAGTTCGTCGGCAATACTGCCTTCTCGTCGTACCGCCTGAAGGACGTCATCAAGACCCGCGAAACCAACCTGCTCAGCTTCCTGGGTTCGGGCGACGTCTACGATCCGGACCGCGTCGAGGCCGATCGCGACCTGATTCGCCGCTTCTATCTGAAGAACGGCTATGCCGACGTGCAGGTGGTCGCCGCGCTCAGCGAGTACGATCCCGAACGCAAGGGCTTCATGGTCACCTTCAAGATCGAGGAAGGCCAGCAGTACCGGGTGGGTTCGGTCGACTTCCAGTCGTCGATCGCGAATTTCGACGCCAATACCCTGCGCGGCTATTCCCGCGTCGGCGTCGGCTCGCTCTACAACGTCGAGAACGTCGAGAAGTCGGTCGAGGAGATGCAGATCGAGGCCTCGCGGCGCGGCTATGCGTTCGCGGTGGTCCGGCCGCGCGGCGACCGCAACTTCGAGGCGCATACCGTGTCGGTGGTGTTCGCCGTCGACGAGGGCCCGCGCACCTACATCGAGCGGATCAACATCCGCGGCAACACCCGCACCCGTGACTACGTCATTCGCCGCGAGTTCGACATCTCCGAGGGCGACGCCTACAACCGCGCCCTGGTCGACCGTGCCGAGCGCCGCCTGAAGAACCTCGACTTCTTCAAGGACGTGAAGATCACCACCGAGCCGGGCTCGTCGAGCGACCGCGTGGTCCTGAACGTCCTGCTGGAAGAAAAGTCGACCGGCGACTTCTCGATCTCGGGCGGCTACTCGACCACCGACGGCGCGCTGGCCGAGGTCTCGATCTCCGAGCGCAACTTCCTCGGCCGCGGCCTGTTCGCCAAGGCGTCGGTGACCTACGGCCAGTTCGCCCGCGGCTACTCGCTGTCCTTCGTCGAGCCATATCTGCTCGACTACCGCGTCGCGCTGGGCCTCGACCTCTATCAGCGCCAGCAGCTCGCCAACAACTTCATCTCCTACGGCACCAAGACGCTCGGCTTCAGCCCGCGCCTCGGCTTCCAGCTGCGTGAAGACCTGTCGCTGCAGCTGCGCTACTCGATCTACCGCCAGGAGATCTCGCTGCCGACGACGCTGTCCGACTGTAACAACATCGCGGCCGGCACCATGATCGGTAATCGCTTCGTGCCGTTCAACCCGACCCCGGCCTTCATCAACGCCAATGGCGGCGTCGATCCGACCGGCAACAACGGTCTGGGCTGCTTCGCCAATGGCGAGGCCTCGCTCCCGGTCCGCCAGGAGCTGGCGAACGGCAAGACGCTGACCTCGGCGCTTGGCTACACGCTGAACTACAATACGCTCGACAACAACAAGAACCCCACCGACGGCCTGCTGGTCGACTTCAAGCAGGACTTCGCGGGTGTTGGCGGCGACGTGTCCTACCTGAAGACCGCGTTCGATGCGAAGTACTTCACCCCGCTGGTGTCGGACATCGTCAGCATCGTCCACCTCCAGGGCGGCATCCTGAACAAGATCGGCAACACGCAGCTGCGCATGCTCGATCACTTCCAGATGGGTCCGAACCTGGTTCGCGGCTTCGCTCCGAACGGCATTGGTCCGCGTGACATCAATCCCTTCGGCACGCAGGATGCACTGGGCGGCACCAAGTACTGGGGCGCTTCGCTCGAACTGCAGATGCCGTTCTGGTTCCTGCCCAAGGAGACTGGTCTGAAGGGTGCGGTTTACGCTGATGCCGGCGGCCTGTGGGGCTATCAGGGCCCGACGTCCTGGGCTCAGACCGGCGAGGTCAACGTGGCTGGCTGTCAGGCGCCGACTCGCAACCCGAACAACGCCGGCACCTGCCTTGGCCTGCAGTTCAACGACCAGAACACGGTCCGGACCTCGGTCGGTGTCGGTCTGGTGTGGGCGTCGCCGTTCGGTCCGCTGCGCTTCGACTACGCGATCCCGCTCACCAAGGGCCAGTTCGACCGCACGCAGGAATTCCGCTTCGGTGGTGGCACGAGCTTCTAAGCCAGCCGTTCCGGCCAATTCCGGGTTGGCTTGAGCCACCCCGGACGGTGTAAGAGATGGGAGCTCGGTTCCGGGAGGCCGGAGCCGGGCTCTGACTTTTTGTCCTGAGAGTGCGACCGAATGGGCCAGCCGACCTTCTTCCAATCCCCGCCGCGGACCACCCTGGCGGCGATCGCCACTGCGGCCAAGGCCACCCTGGTCGATCCGTCGCGTGGGGAGCAGGTGATCAAGGGGCTGGCGTCGCTCGACGAAGCCGGTCCGATGCACCTGGCGTTCTTCGACAATCTCAAATACGCCGACCAGCTCGCCGCGACGAAGGCGGGGGCCTGCCTGGTCAGCCCACGGTTCGAGGCACGCGTGCCGCCGCATGTCGCCGTGCTCCGCGCCAATCAACCCTTCCGCGCCTTCGTGCAACTCGCCCGCGAGATGCACGCCGATGCGCTGCGTCCGCAATCCTGGTTCGGCTGCGAGGGCATCTCGCCCCAGGCGATCATCGATCCCACCGCGCGGCTGGAGGACGATGTCATCGTCGAGCCGCTCGCCGTGATCGGCGCCCATGTCGAGATCGGCTCCGGCACCATCGTCGGCGCCGGCGCCGTGATCGGGCCGCACGTCAAGATCGGCCGCGACTGCAATGTCGGCGCCCGGACCGTGATCCAATGCGCCCTGATCGGCAATGACGTGCTGATCCATCCCGGCTGCAGCATCGGCCAGGACGGCTACGGCTTCATCTTCTTCGGAGCGGACGGGCACACCAAGGTGCCGCAGACCGGGCGGGTGCTGATCCAGAATCATGTCGAGGTCGGCGCCGGGACCACGATCGACCGCGGCAGCCTGCGCGACACGGTGATCGGCGAGGGCACCAAAATCGACAACCAGGTTCAGATCGGCCACAATGTCACGATCGGCCGGCATTGCCTGCTGGCGGCCCAGATCGGGCTGGCAGGAAGCCTCACGATCGGCGACAACGTCGCGCTCGGGGCAAAGGTGGGCATCAACAATCACCTGACGATCGGCGATGGCGCCCAGGTGACCGCGATGAGCGGCGTCAAGGACGACATTCCGCCGAACGGCCGGTGGGGCGGCTTCTTTGCCAAGCCGACCAAGCAGTGGTTCCGCGAGATCGTCGCCGTGGAACGGCTGGTGCGTGATCAGACCGCGACGAAAAAGGACGAAGGACAGGAGTGATGGAGGAGTCACCCATCAGGTTTGCGGACATCGACATCAACGAAATCTTGAAGACGCTGCCGCACCGTAACCCGTTTCTCCTGATCGACCGCGTGAAGAACATCCGCGCCGACTACAGCGGCATCGGCGTCAAGAACGTCTCGTTCAACGAGCCGTGCTTCCAGGGCCATTTCCCGGAGCGGCCGGTCTATCCGGGCGTGCTGATGATCGAAGGCATGGCGCAGACGGCCGGTGTCATCGGCATCAAGTCGGTCGAGGGCACGGAAAAGCCGCGCGCGGTGTATTTCCTCACCATCGACAAGTGCAAGTTCCGCAAGCCGGTGCTGCCGGGCCAGACCATCGAGTACCACATGCGCTCGATCGGACGGCGCAAGACGATGTGGTGGTTCCATGGCGACGCCAAGGTCGACGGCGTGGTCGTCGCGGAAGCCGACGTCGGCGCGATGCTGACCGACTGACGTTGCGGGTTGCAGGTAGAGAGTTGATTGCGTCGAGATGAGCAAGATTGATCCCACCGCGCGCGTCGAGGACGGCGCCGTCATCGGCGAAGGCACGGTCATCGGCCCATACTGCATCGTCGGTCCAAACGTCGTGATCGGAGCGAACTGCAAGCTGATCAGCCACGTCCAGATCATGGGCCACACCACGCTCGGCGACGACAACGTCATTTCGCCGTTCGTCGTGCTCGGCGGCGCGCCGCAGGATCTGAGCTATCGCGGCGAGCCGCACCGGCTCGAGATCGGCTCCGGCTGCACCTTCCGCGAGGGCGTGACGATGAACATCGGCACCACCAAGGGCGGCGGCCTGACCAAGGTCGGCAATGGCGGCTTCTTCATGAACAACGCGCATGTCGCCCATGACTGCGTGGTCGGCAACAACGTGATCTTCGCGACGTCGGCGACGCTCGGCGGCCATGTCGAGGTCGGCGATGCCGTCTACATCGGCGGTCTCTCCGCGGTGCATCAGTTCACCCGCATCGGCCATGGCGTGATGGTCGGCGGCGTCTGCGGCGTGCGCGGCGACATCATTCCTTATGGCCTCGTCAACGGCCAGTATGCCGCGCTCGAAGGCCTCAACGTCATCGGCATGAAGCGCCGCAAGTTCACCCGCGAGCGCCTGGCCGCCGTCCGCGCCTTCTATCAGAAGCTGTTCCACGGCCCCGGCGTGTTCGCCGATCGCCTGGCGGGCGTGCGTCCGCTCGCCGGAGAGGACCCTGCGATCGCCGAGATCCTGGCCTTCATCGATGGCAGCCGTCACCGCGCGCTGTGCCTGCCCGAGAGCGGCAGGCCTGCCGCCGAGCACTGAGCCATGGGCGCGCCGGCCGCAGACACCGCCCCTCCGATCGGCCTGATCGCTGCGGGCGGCGTGCTGCCGTTCGCCGTGGCCGACGCGGTCGTCGCGCGCGGTCAGACGCCGGTGCTGTTCGCGCTGAAGGGCATCTGCGATCCCAAGCCGCTGGCGCGCTTCCGCCATCACTGGATCGGCCTCGGCCAGCTCGGCAACGCGCTGAAGCTCCTGAAGACCGAAGGCGTCCGCGACCTGATGTTCATCGGCAACTTGGTACGCCCGGCGGTGTCGGAGATCCGCTTCGACTGGGGCACCTTGCGCGAGCTGCCCTACATCTGGTCGGCCTTCCGCGGCGGCGATGATCATCTGCTGTCGGGGGTGGGGCGCATCTTCGAGCGCCACGGCTTCCACATGGTCGGCGTCAAGGATATCGCGCCGAATCTCCTGGTCCCCGAGGGCCGGCTGACGCGCAACGCGCCGAACGATCTGGTCCGCGACGATATCGCCAAGGGGCTTGCCGTGCTCAAGGCGATGGCGCCGTTCGATGTCGGGCAGGCGGTGGTGGTGATCGACGGCCACGTCGTGGCGCTCGAGGACATCGAGGGCACCGACGGGCTGCTGGCCCGCGTGGCCCGGCTGCGTGCCAACAGGCGCATCCGCGCCGCCGCCGGGCGCGGCGTGCTGGTGAAGGCGCCCAAAGCCGGCCAGGACCTGCGTTACGATCTGCCGACCATTGGTCCGCGCACGGTGGAAGGACTGTCCGCCGCCGGCCTTGCCGGTGTCGCCGTCGCAGCGGCCTACACGCTATTGGCCGATCCGCAGGAGACCGTGGAAGCCGCCGACCGCGCCGGTGTGTTCATCACGGGCGTCACCGCGTGACGCCGCCGTCGGCAGGCCGGGCCGTCCGCAGGATCTGCCTGGTCGCGACCGAAGAGTCCGGTGACCGGCTCGGCACCAGCCTGATGAAGGTGCTGCGCCAGCGGCTCGGCGACAGCGTCGAATTCTCCGGCGTCGGCGGCCGCGGCATGATCGGCGAGGGGCTGTCCTCGCTGTTTCCGATCGAGGAGCTCTCGATCGTCGGCTTCACGGCCGTCATCAAGCAGCTGCCGAAGATCCTGCGCCTGCTCCGGCAGACGGTGGACGCCGTCGTGGCGAGCCAGCCCGATGTCCTTGTCATCATCGACAGCCCGGATTTCACCCAACGCGTGGCGAAGCGCGTCCACGCCCGCGATCCCGCCATTCCGATCGTGAACTACGTGGCGCCGACCGTGTGGGCCTGGCGTCCCGGCCGTGCGCGCGCCATGCACGGCTATATCGACCACGTGCTCGGCCTGCTGCCGTTCGAGCCCGAGGCGTTTCAGAGGTTGGGCGGTCCGCCCTGCAGCTATGTCGGCCATCCCTTGATCGAGCAATTGTCGAGCTTGCGTCCGAACGCCGAGGAGCAGGCGCGGCGCGATGGCAAGCCGCCGCTGCTGCTGGTGCTGCCCGGCAGCCGTCGCAGCGAGGTCGCGCGCCACATGGCGGTGTTCGGCGAGACGCTGTCGCGCCTGCAGGCGCAAGGCATTGCGTTCGAAGCAGTGCTGCCGACGACGCAGCATCTGGAGGCCGCCGTCAGGGCAGGGGTTGCAAGCTGGCCGGTGACGCCGACCATCGTGACTGGCGAAGCCGAGAAACGCGCCGCCTTCAGAAGCGCCCATGCGGCGCTCGCGAAGTCGGGAACGGTGACGCTGGAGCTCGCGCTGTCAGGTGTTCCGATGGTCACGGCCTATCGCGTGGGCGAGGTCGAAGCCTTCATTCTCAGACGAGTCGTCAACGTGCAGTCCGTGATCCTTGCCAACCTGGTGATCGGCGAGAATGTGATCCCGGAATATCTGCAGGAGGCCTGCACGGCCGACAACCTCGCGCCGGTGCTGGTGGATCTTTTGAACGGCGGGCCGATCCGCACGCGCCAGGTCGAGGCCTTCAATCGCCTCGACGGCATCATGGCGACAGGCGCGGCCTCGCCGAGCGAACGCGCGGCGGACATCGTGCTGGCGACGATGCGCGGGGGACGGCAGGTGACGTCCTAATTAGTAATGAAAGCGTAGGGTGGGCAAAGGCGCCGCCGTGCTCTCTCGACATGTGAGATCTTAGTGGCGCCGTGCCCACCGTCTTGCGGCAGAATCCGCTGCACGACGGTGGGCACGCTGCCGCCTTGCGGCGGCCGCTTTGTCCACCGCTACGGCAGGACACCAGGATCGTTCACTTCAATCGCTCCAGTAAAAAGCTGGTCGCTCGCGCGAGGGCATCCGCTGCCTCGGGGCGGGTTGCGTCGAAATCGAAGCTGTGACCAAGGCTCGGATAAACGACGAGTTCGGCCTCTCCACCGAGCGCCTTGGCGCGGTCGACCAACGCCCGTCCGGATGCAAGGGGGATGACGCGATCTGCGTCGCCATGGATCGCGAGGAGCGGCGGCAACTTGACGGATTCTTGCGTGCCAGCGATGCCAGCGTAGAAAACGACGAGCGCGCTGATTGTCGGATCCTGAGCCGCGGATGCGACCGCCAGGAAGCCACCATTGGAAAAACCTAACAGGCCGACCTTTCCCGTGCAGTCCTGTCGTCTGGACAAATATCTTGTAACCTCATGCACCCGTTCTGACCAAACAGAGAGGTGCTCTGAAAAGTAGTTTTGCCGAATGCTCCGATCGGACGACGCCATCATCCGCAAGTCGGCTTCGTCGTAATAGGACAGAAGCGCAGCGTCGATGCCCTGCGCAGCCAATGCCTCGGCGTAACGAGTATAGGTCGGGAGAAACTTGTCGAGCCCCTGTCTACCATGAAGAATGATCACTGCCGGCCGCTTGCCTGCGCGCTGACCGGCAAACAGCTTGATCGCGAGTGACGCGTCGGCGACCGAGACGGTCAGCTCTTGCGGCGCTGTTTCGATCGCGCGGGCCGGCGTCGTGTGGGTGAAGACGAGGGCGAGTGCCGCGATGCAAGCCCATAGCGACAATGGAAACCGCTTCGCCATCGTGCTTACCGTTCTCACAAGTCGTAGAATTCGTCTCCCGGATGAGCGCAGCATCTCCGGTGTCTCCCGCGACGGCAGTGATGAACCCGGATGCCGCCGCGTCATCCGGGCTACTCGAACGGCGTTAGCGGCGCGCGGATTTCAGCGCAAAGAAAAAGGCCCGTCCAGCGTGCCGGACGGGCCTTTTCATCGTTCATCTGTTGCTGACTGCGATCAGCCGCGCTTGTCGAGGTCGACGTAGTTGCGCGTCGCGACGCCGGTGTAGAGCTGGCGCGGACGGCCGATCTTCTGCTGCGGGTCCTCGATCATCTCGCTCCACTGGCTGATCCAGCCGACGGTGCGGGCGACGGCGAACAGCACGGTGAACATCGACACCGGGAAGCCCATCGCCTTCAGCGTGATGCCCGAATAGAAGTCGACGTTCGGGTAGAGCTTGCGGTCGATGAAGTACTGATCGCTGAGCGCGATCTTCTCGAGCTCCATCGCGACCTTCAGCATCTGGTCGTCGGCGTGGCCCGTCTCCTTGAGCACCGCGTGACACATCTTCTGCATGATCTTGGCGCGCGGGTCGTAGTTCTTGTAGACGCGATGGCCGAAGCCCATCAGGCGCACGTCGCTGTTCTTGTCCTTCACCTTGGCGATGAAGTCCGGAATCTTGTCGACGGTGCCGATCTCGGCCAGCATGTTCAGCGCCGCCTCGTTGGCGCCGCCATGCGCCGGACCCCACAGGCAGGCGATGCCGGCGGCGATGCAGGCGAACGGGTTGGCGCCCGAGGAGCCGGCGATGCGCACCGTCGATGTCGAGGCGTTCTGCTCGTGGTCGGCGTGCAGGATGAAGATCTTGTCGAGCGCGTCGGCGAGGACCGGGTTCGGCTTGTACTCCTCGCAGGGCACCGCGAAGCACATGTGCAGGAAGTTCTCGGCGAAGGACAGCGAGTTCTTCGGATACACGAAAGGCTGGCCGATCGTGTATTTGTAGGCCATCGCCGCCAGCGTCGGGATCTTCGCGATCATCCGCATCGACGCGATCATGCGCTGCTTCGGATCGTTGATGTCGGTCGAGTCGTGGTAGAACGCGGCGAGCGCGCCCACCGAGGCGACCATGACGGCCATCGGATGCGCGTCGCGGCGGAAGCCGTGGAAGAAGCGCGACATCTGCTCGTGCACCATCGTGTGATGGGTCACGCGATAGTCGAAGTCCTTCTTCTGCGCGGCGGTCGGGAGCTCCCCGTAGAGCAGGAGATAGCAGGTCTCCAGGAAGTCGCCCTTCTCGGCGAGCTGCTCGATCGGGTAGCCGCGGTATTCCAGCACGCCGGCGTCGCCGTCGATATAGGTGATCTTCGACTGGCAGCTGCCGGTGGAGGTGAAGCCGGGGTCATAGGTGAACATCCCGGTCTGGGCGTAGAGCTTGCCGATGTCGATGACGTCGGGGCCCACCGTGCCGCTCAGGATCGGAAGATCGAAATTCTTGTTGCCGACGGTGAGGGTCGCGGTCTTGCTAGCGGATTTTGCGTCCATCGTTTGTCCCCGATGAGATCGTTAGGCTGATCGTTAGTCTTGGCCCTTGTTCTTTGTGAGAGATGGCAGGGCGGGTGGACTTTATCCAGTGCGGTGGTTCTGGCATTCGCTTCAGGTCGCGGCGAGTCTTGCGCGAAGTGCTTAAGCGAAGGTCAAATCCGAAACCACACTGGAATCTTATACTTACTAGTGTCCTTCGGCCTTCACATCCGTCAACGAGCCCGCCGCAACGTGTCGTGAATGTCAAAGTCGGGGACACCAGATGGTGCCGCGCAAATGCGTACCGTATTGCCCTGTGCGCTGCAAGATGGGGTCCCTCAGACCTTATGAGGTGGCCTGGTCCTGCAGACGGCCCAAGGATTCATCACGTCCCAGGATCGCCAGGACGTCGAAGATGCCGGGCGACGTGGTCCGCCCCGTCAGCGCGGCCCGCAGCGGCTGGGCCACCGCGCCCAGCTTGAGATTGTTGGCTTCCGCAAACGCACGCAGCGCGGCCTCCGTGGCTTGTCCGCTCCACGGCTCGACCGCGGACAGCGCCTCCTGCAGCCGGCCGATCAAGGCGCGGCTGTCCGGTGTCAGCAGCGCGGCAGCCTTGGCGTCGATGGCGAGCGGCCGGTCGGCGAAGATGAAGGCGGCGCCGTCGATCAGCTCCAGCAGCGTCTTGGCGCGCTCCTTGAGGCTCGGCATCGCCTGGGTGAGCTGTGCGCGCGTCGTATCGTTGAGCTTGGCTTTCAGCGCCGCGCCGTTCGGCACGTAGTTGAGGACGTCCTCGAACTGCCGCACCAGGGCGGCGTCGTCGCTGTGGCGGATATAGTGGCCGTTGAGGTTTTCGAGCTTGGCGAAATCGAACCGCGCGGCCGAGCGGCCGATCGCCGGCAAATCGAACGCCTTGATCATCTCGTCGGTCGAGAAGATCTCCTGGTCGCCATGGCTCCAGCCGAGCCGCACCAGGTAATTGCGCAGCGCGGACGGCAGATATCCCATCGCGCGGTAGGCATCGACGCCGAGCGCGCCATGGCGCTTCGACAGCTTCGAGCCGTCGGGCCCGTGAATCAACGGGATGTGGGACATCGACGGCACCGTCCAGCCCAGCGCATCGTAGATCTGCTTCTGGCGCGCGGCATTGATCAAATGATCGTCACCGCGGATGACGTGGGTGACGCCCATGTCGTGATCGTCGACCACCACGGCCAGCATGTAGGTCGGATTGCCATCGCCTCGCAGCAGCACGAGGTCGTCGAGGTTCTCGTTCTGCCAGACCACGCGGCCCTGCACCTGGTCCTCGATCACGGTCTCGCCGGTCAGCGGCGCGCGCAGCCGGATGGTCGGCTTGACGCCCTCGGGCGCCTCCTTCGGATCGCGGTCGCGCCACATGCCGTCGTAGAGCCGAGTGCGGCCTTCCGCGCGCGCCTTCTCGCGCATGGCTGCCAGCTCGTCGGCGGTGGCATAGCAGCGATACGCCATGCCGCTGGCGAGCAACTGCTCGGCGACCTCGCGATGCCGGGCGGCGCGGCTATATTGGTAGATGACCTCGCCGTCCCAATCGAGCTCGAGCCATTTCAGCCCGTCGAGGATGGCCGTGATGGCCGCGTCGGTCGAGCGCTCGCGGTCGGTGTCCTCGATTCTGAGCAGCATCTTGCCGCCGCGGCCGCGCGCATAAAGCCAGTTGAACAGGGCCGTCCGGGCGCCTCCGATATGGAGAAAGCCGGTCGGGGAGGGGGCAAAGCGCGTGACGATCGGGGTGGTCATGGGCGGCAGCACGAAATCCAGGCAGGGGCTCAAGCGGGCGGGGGGTGTATAGCAGGCCTATCGCATAACTAAAGCCTTCCTTGGGGGAGGCGGATTTGGCACATAGACTGCCAAATTCCGGAGCAGGATATTTCTTGATGACCACGAACGACACGGCAGCGACGGCAGAGGCAGGGCGCGACTTCATCCGCGACATCGTCCAGGCCGATCTCGACAGCGGCAAGCACAAGACGGTCGTCACCCGGTTCCCACCGGAGCCGAACGGCTACCTGCATATCGGCCATGCCAAGTCGATCGGTCTCAATTTCGGCATCGCCAAGGAATTCGGCGGCCGCTGCAATCTGCGCTTCGACGACACCAATCCGACCAAGGAAGAGCAGGAATACATCGATTCCATCCAGGCCGACGTGCGCTGGCTCGGCTACGACTGGGACGACAACCTGTTCTATGCCTCGGATTATTTCGAGCGGCTTTACGAGTGGGCCGAAGGCCTGATCAAGGCCGGCCTCGCCTATGTCGACGACCAGACCCAGGAGGAGATCCGGCTGGCGCGCGGGACACTGACCGAGCCCGGCAAGAACAGCCCGTTCCGCGACCGCACCGTCGAGGAGAATCTCGACCTGTTCCGGCGCATGAAAGCGGGTGAATTCCCCAACGGCGCGCGCGTGCTGCGCGCCAAGATCGACATGGCCGCCGGCAACATCAATCTGCGCGACCCCGTGCTGTACCGGATCCTGCACGCCCACCACCCGCGCACCGGCGATACCTGGAAGATCTATCCGAGCTACGACTACGCCCACGGCCAGTCGGACGCGATCGAAGGCGTGACGCATTCGATCTGCACGCTCGAATTCGAGGATCACCGGCCGCTCTACGAATGGCTGCTCGACAAGCTGCCGGTGCCGTCGCATCCGCGGCAGTACGAGTTCGCGCGCCTCAACCTCACCTACACGCTGCTGTCCAAGCGCGTGCTGACGCGGCTGGTGCAGGACGGCCATGTCTCCGGCTGGAACGATCCGCGCATGCCGACCATCGCGGGGTTGAAGCGGCGCGGCGTGCCGCCGGCGGCGGTGCGCGAGTTCATCAAGCGCATCGGCATCGCCAAAGCCAACAGCATCGTCGATGTCGGCATGCTCGAATTCTGCATCCGCGAGGAGCTCAACCGCACGGCGCAGCGCCGCATGGCGGTGCTGCGTCCCTTGAAGGTGGTGATCGAGAACTATCCGGAAGGCCAGGTCGAGGAGCTCGAGGCGATCAATCATCCCGACGATCCCTCGGCCGGCACGCGCAGAATCGCGTTCGGCCGCGAGCTCTATATCGAGCAGGACGACTTCATGGAGAACCCGCCGAAGAAGTTCTTCCGCCTGTCGCCAGGCAACGAGGTGCGGCTGCGCTACGCCTATTTCATCAAGTGCCGCGAGGTCATCAAGAACGACGCCGGCGAGATCGTCGAGCTGCGCTGCACCTATGATCCGGCGACCAAGGGCGGCAACGCGCCCGACGGACGCAAGGTCAAGGCGACGATGCACTGGCTGCCGGCCGCGCAGTCGCGTGTCGCGGAGATTCGCATCTACAACCAGCTGTTCGCCAATCCGAGCCCGAACGCGGCGGACTTCACCGCTGACCTCAATCCGAACTCGCTGGAGGTCTTGACCGACGCGCGCATCGAGCCGGCGATCGCCGAAAGCAATTCGGCCGAGCCGATGCAGTTCGAGCGCCAGGGCTACTTCGTGCGCGACCCCGACTCGACGCCCGACAGGCTGGTGTTCAACCGCACCATCGGCCTGCGCGACACCTTCGCGAAGGAGGTCGCGAAGGGCTGAGGCGCGCGCGGCTCAGCCGATCGCATCCTGGCCGGCATCGGTCAGCGTCGGCACGCCGTCGCTGACTTCGACGAGACCGCGCTCGGTGAGCAGCGACAGGTCCTCGTTGCTGACGGGAGAAAGGGTGAGCCGGTTGGCCTTGATGTCGCGCAGGGTCCAGCGCAGGTGGATCGCCTTGTCGAGTTCGAGGTCGGCGAAGGGGTCGTCGATCGCGTGGTCGTCCATTCCCGTATAAGTCCGGGGACGGACGAAAGTTCCAGTGCATCGGGGGATGCATCGACCGATATTCCCGTTCCGTTCTGCTAGGCGCGCTCGTACAGCTTCCGGTAGCCTGACGCCAGTCCGGTATCGGGTGGTGTGGGCATGGCGGGGCCGGTGCGGCCGCCAGGAGGGCGGCGCGGGTTCGCGGGCGTGATGGCCGATGTCTGGCCGCCGCGCGGCGCGCTCGCCGGCGGCTGGCCCGCCATCGGCGCCGGTGCATGGCCGTCGCTTGCCGGCAAGCTCGGGAGCTGGGCCCGGGAGGAGGCCGGCGCAGGGCGGCTGTTGCCCTGGGTGCCCGTCGCGTTCGGCGCCGGCATCGCGCTGTATTTTTCCGCCGACCACGAGCCCGTGCTGTGGATCACGGCTTTAACCGCCACTCTGCTCTGCGTCGCGGCCGGGCTGATGCGCCGGCATCGGCTGTTTCCGGCGGCCGTGATGATCGCAGCGGCGGCGGCCGGCTTTGCCGTCGCGACCGCCAAGACCGCCCGCGTCGCCCATCCCGTGCTGGCCCGGCCGCTGTACTCGGTCGCGCTCACGGGCTTCGTCGAAGCGCGCGACATCCGCGACCGCAGCGATCGCATCGTGCTGCGGGTGACGTCGATGGAGAGCCCGCGCAGCAGCGTCACGCTGGCGCGCGTGCGGCTCGCGGTGCGCAAGGGCACGGCGCCGGAGGTCGGCAGCTTCGTGCAGCTCAAGGCACGGCTGCTGCCGCCGCTCGCGCCGGTGCGTCCCGGCAGCTACGATTTTGCGCGCGACATGTTCTTCCAGGGCATCGGCGCCTCCGGCTTCGTGATGGGTGCGATCACCGTGCAGCCCCCGGCGCAGGAGCGCGGATTGGCGTTGCGCTATGCCGCGACCATGCAGGGCCTGCGCGATGCGATCGATGCGCGCATCCGCGCCCGTCTCAGCGGCGACGAGCGTGCCATCGCCACCGCGCTGCTGACCGGGCGCCGCGACGCCATCACGCCCGACGTCAACGACGCGATGTTCATCTCCGGCCTCGGCCATGTCTTGTCGATCTCGGGCTATCACATGGCGGTCGTTGCCGGCGTCGTGTTCTTCGCTATGCGCGCGCTGCTCGCGTTGATCCCCGGCCTGACCATCAGCCATCCGATCAAGAAATGGGCCGCCGCCGCGGCGCTGCTTGCGGCCGCGTTCTATCTGCTGCTGTCCGGCGCCGAGGTCGCGACGCAAAGATCATTTTTCATGACGGCGGTGGTGCTGATCGCCGTGATGGTCGACCGCCGAGCCGTCACCTTCCGCACGCTCGCGGTGGCCGCGATGGTCGTGCTGATCGCGGCTCCCGAAGCGCTGGTGCATCCGAGCTTCCAAATGTCGTTCGCGGCGACGCTCGGCCTCGTCGCGCTGGTGCAGTTCGGGCTGCCGAAACTGTTTGCCACGCCGGACAGTTCGACGACGCAGCGCATCGCGCTGTGGGGCGGCCGCGAGTTGTCGATGCTGCTGCTGGCCTCGCTGCTCGCGGGGCTTGCGACGACGCCCTATGCCGCCTTTCACTTCCATCGCATCACGCCCTACGGCGTGCTCGCCAATCTCGCGGCGATGCCGGTGGTGTCGGTACTGGTGATGCCGGCCGGCCTGCTAGGCCTGCTGGCGGCGCCGTTCGGCCTCGACGGCGTCTGCTGGACGGTGATGGGCTGGGGCATCGACTGGATGATCGCGGTGACCCGATGGGTCGCCGCATTACCCGGCGCCGTCGGGCGCATCCAGGCGTTCGGCATCGGGCCGCTGATCGCAGCCAGCCTGGGACTCGTGCTGATCGGCCTCTTGCGCACGCCGCTGCGCTGGTCGGGCGCGGTGCTGCTGGCGGCGGCCGCGGCCTGGGCCGTCGTGACGCCGCAGCCGGACATTCTCGTCTCCGGCGATGGGCGTGCCGTGGCCGTCCGCGGCCGCGATGGACGCCTGCATGTGATGCGCAGCGGCAAGGACGTGTTCGTCACCAAGGAATGGCTCGCGGCCGACGCCGACGCGCGGCTGCCTGCCGAGTCGTCACTCAGTGACGGCGTGTCCTGTGACGAACAAGGCTGCGTGGTCGCCATGGCCGACGGCCGCATCGTCGCGCTGACCTTGCGCGCGGACGCCCTCGCCGACGATTGCGCCCGCGCTGCGCTGGTGGTGACGGCGCGCTCCGCCCCAAAATCCTGCCAGGCCGCTGTGATCGACCGTCCGCGCCTGCAGCAGCAGGGCGCCTTGATGCTCGTGCAGAGCGGCAAGGGGTTCGCCGTTACGCCGGCGCGTGCCGACGGCACCGGCCGGCCGTGGTGGCCGGCGCCGGCCGAGGCCAGCGAGTTCGAGGCTAGACTGACGCCGCGCGCGTCACCGTCGCGCGCGCAGGACGCGACGCCGCCGGAGATGGAGCAGGGTGGTGAGGATTAGGCTGGCGCCCACGCCACCGCTGCAGCGGCCCAATCCCTGTCCTGGAGGCGAGCACCAGGACAGCCAGAGCATGAAGTCGATCGAGCCCATCATGCTCTCATTGACGATTGGGACAAAGTTTCGCCGGCTGCTCTGCGCGACAGTCGTCGACTGCCTATGATGACGCTGGCAAGGCACCGCGACATCGGTCTCAACCTCCCCTGCAGGGGGAGGGTCGATCGCGCGCGAAGCGGGCGAGCGGGGTGGGGTGAAGCCGCGGGCGCTGGTGCAAGTGGAGAGATCACCCCACCCCGGCTCATACGCGCTATGCGCCTATGAGCCGACCCTCCCCCTCCAGGGGAGGGTGAACGAGCGCAGGGCCGCCAGATGCGATTCTGTAGAAGCACATCATGGCCAGTGCGGTCTTTAGGATAGGCCATTCCACGATTCACAGACGCCAACGCCACCGCAATCGTCAGAGCTGGCTGAGAGCCGTCCGACGGTTGCAGTGTCGCGTGCGATCCGGAACGACGAATGCGGATGCGATCCGCTCGTCGCGTGACCTAGCTGATGCCGGCCGGTCAGGTGATGCTGATGCGGCGGATGGGCGTCGGCTGCTGTGCCGGCGCGTCTTCCGCGATGTCACGACGCTCGCCGGGCTGCTTGCTGACCGGCAATTGCAGCACGGTGACGCGCTGGCCTTCGCAGAGCTGAGTCACCAGCACGTGGCGTCCATCCGCGAACTCGATCGCGTCGTGATGGCGGTCGGGAATGTGCTTCTCGATGGTGTTGAACTTGGCGACCCGCTCGCGGATCGTGCGGGTCCACAGCCAGCGGCTGTCGTAGCGGACGTCCTCGGCAAAGGCGAGCTCGGTGCCGGGCAGCATGCAGACCGCGACGGTCGGCTCGCTTTCCAAGGCGAAGCCGCGGGTCGCGGTGCCGCGGAACGTCGTCGAGATCAGCGTCTCGCCGACTTTGGCGGGACGGGAGGCAACGGCATGGAGGCTGTAGTCACACATCGGATCGCTCCTCGTTCAGAGATAGCTGACCCACGCTCCCCCCGGACAGGCGCAGGCCTCTATCAGAGTGGACATCGGGAGCAATGTTAGCGCGCGCTTCGCGGCAATTCTGCGCTGATCTGCAGTGCGCGCGGGCGCTGCCGATCACAAGCGTTTGAGTGTGCCGCGCTGCACATCATGATGTGCATTCTCAACTGACTCATAAATAGGCGACCGCGAGTCCGGGCGGCTCACACCGCCGATCTGCTGGGCAGATCCGGCGGCCTCGCAGAAGCCGGGACTCAGTACTTCCGGTACAGCCCGACCAGCTTGCCCTGGATCTTCACCCGGTTGGGCGGCAGGATGCGCACCTCATACGCCGTGTTGGCCGGCTCCAGGGCGATCGACGCGCCGCGGCGGCGGAAGCGCTTCAACGTCGCTTCCTCGTCGTCGATCAGCGCCACGACGATGTCGCCGGTGTCAGCGGACTCGTTGCGCTGGATCAGCGCCATGTCGCCGTCGAGGATGCCGGCGTCGACCATCGAATCGCCGCGGACTTCGAGCGCGTAGTGCTCGCCATTGCCGAGCATGTCGGCCGGCACGCTGATGGTGTGGCTGCGCGTCTGCAGCGCCTCGATCGGCGTACCCGCGGCAATCCGGCCCATCACCGGCACCGCGACGGGACGCTCGCCATCGTCGAGCGCCGGCGTCGAGGTGCGCACCTTGCCGAGATTGCCCTCGATCACCGACGGCGTGAATCCGCCGCGCCGGTTGTTGGCGGCCTGCGAGAGCTCGGGCAGCTTGATCACCTCGATCGCGCGGGCGCGATTGGGCAGCCGGCGGATGAAGCCGCGCTCTTCGAGAGCTGTAATCAGCCGATGGATGCCGGACTTGGAGCGCAGGTCGAGCGCATCC
Organism: Bradyrhizobium sp. HKCCYLRH3099; assembly: GCF_051167855.1. Lineage (NCBI taxonomy): Bacteria > Pseudomonadati > Pseudomonadota > Alphaproteobacteria > Hyphomicrobiales > Nitrobacteraceae > Bradyrhizobium > Bradyrhizobium sp. HKCCYLRH3099. Next base: position 4,504 of record NZ_JBNPTW010000030.1, on the reverse strand, counting down.
TTCATCTCGTCGAAGGACGGCGGCACGCCGGCTTCCTTGAGCCGTTCGTTGATGAACCGCAGAAGTTCGTACTGTTTGCGCGTCAGCATCTCGACCTGGTCCCCGGTTGGTTGTCGTCCGAAGTTCTCAAGAGCTCTTGCGTCCCAGAGCCCAACTGGACGACTGTCATTCACGTCACCCGCAACATACTAAAAACAAATCATGAACGGACACTATCTGTTCGATGTGTGTTCTGCAATCCTAAAAATATGATGAATGGACCGAGCTTTACCGGAGGAAGCCCACCCACCGACGCCTCACCTGGGCAGGCGCAGGATCTCGCAAGGGCTGCCTGCGGGAGCCTTCGGCGCGAAGGCCGGACGGATCACCAGCGCCTGCGAAAGCGCGAGATTCCCGAGCAGAGACGAATCCTGCTGGTTCACCGGCGTGGCGATCAGCGTGCCGTCGGGGCGCTCTTCCAACTGCGCGCGCAGATAGTCCTCGCGTGAGTCGTTCGGCCCGAGTTCGCGGCCGAGCAGGGCGGTCTCGCGCGGCGGCGCGACCTCCTCGCGCCCGAGCAGGGCACGAATCAGCGGCACCAGGAACAGGATGGCGCAGACATAGGACGACACCGGGTTGCCCGGCAGGCCGATCACCCTCATGCCGCCGAGCCGGCCGTGCATCATCGGCTTGCCCGGCCGCATCGCGATCTTCCAGAACGCCATCTCGACGCCCTCGGCCTCCAGGGCCTGCTTGACCAGATCATGGTCGCCGACCGAGGCGCCGCCGGTGGTGATCAAGATATTTGCGCCGGACTCGCGTGCCCGGCGGATGCCGGCCACGGTGGCCTCCATCGTGTCGACGGCGATGCCGAGATCAATCGGCTCGGCACCCTCGCTACGCACCAGCGCCCGCAGCGCATAGCCGTTGGAGTAGACGATCTGGCCGGGACCGGGCTCGGAGCCCGGCATCACCAGTTCGTCGCCGGTCGCGAGCAGCGCCACCTTGGGCCGCCGCCGCACCGGCAGCGCCGGATGATTCATGCTGGCCGCCAGCGACAGGTCGCGGTCGCTGAGCCGGCGTCCGGCCTTCAGCAGCACCATGCCCTGGTGGAAGTCGACGCCCGCGGGGCGGATGTGCCGGCCCTTGATGGCCGCCTCGTTGAGGACGACATGGCCGCCCTCCGCGGTCGTATCCTCCTGGATGACGACCGCATCGGCGCCCTCCGGCACGACGCCGCCGGTGAAGATGCGCGCCGCCTCGCCAGGGCCGACCACGCGATCGAACGGCCGCCCGGCCGCGACCTCGCCGATCACCTTGAGCTTGGCGCCCGGCCTGTCGGCATCGGCCGCCCGCAGCGCGTAGCCGTCCATCGCCGACATCGCCTCCGGCGGCTGCGTCCGCAGTGCCGCCAGGTCGCGCGCCAGGATGCGGTGGAATGCCTCGTCCAGCCCGACCATCTCCTCAGTCAGCGGCTCGGCGCCGGCAAGCACCGCGGACAACGCATCGGACACCGGCATCAAGGCCATCAGAGTTCCTTTGGAAGGCGGACGAGTCGAGGGAGTCGCGTTCTAACCGAACGCGCAGGGCGGGGCCAAGGGGCCAATCCGACCGGTGCCTTGGGGAGCAGCCTCGCGCGGGGCGCTCTCACAATGTGGCGAGAAACCTCGTGATCAGTCCGGTGACCTCCGCGGGCTGTTCGAGGCTCGGCAGATGCGCAACACCGGTGATCCCGTGACCGGCCGCGTTCGGCATCGTCGCAGCAAGCAATCGGCTTCGCTCCTTGATATGAGGAAAGTCGAGGTCGCCCCAGATCACGAGCGCCGGCGCGGTGATCTCGCCGAGGCGCGGGAAGGCAGGTGTCACGTCGAGACTTGCGCCCACCGGCGCTGCGCGCAGCGCGGCGGCGTTCTTCTGCAGAAACATGTCGCGCAACTCGCCCGATACGCGCCCATCAGGTGCGAGCGGACCGTCGAGCCAGAGATGCGCCTTGAGCATGCTGACGCGGTCCCAATCGCGTGCCGCCTCTGCTGCGGCGACATCGCGCAGCAGCGCCGTGATGGCCGGTGGGTAGACCGGCTCTGGCGCTCCGCTGATCGATGGCGCGATCAGAACGAGGGCACGTGTCCGCGACGGCTGCGCCAGCGCGAAGTCGAGCGCGATCTTTCCGCCTTGCGAACAGGCGACAAGCGTCGCCTGCCGGCCCGGCGCGAGCGCATCGATCACCGCGAGCAAGTCGGCAACCGGTGAATGGTCTTCGATCTCTGCCACCGTCTCTCCGAAGCCGCGGCGATCGTAGGCGATCGCCGTGTGGGTGGCTGCGATGTCGTCGATCTGCGCAAGCCACATGGTGTGGTCGAACACCGCTGCATGCAGGAAGACGACGGGCTCGCCTCGGCCGGCAACCAACGTCGCGAGTTTTGCACGGCCGGAAATAATTCGACGAAGTGAGTTCATATCACACCGGATGCCTGATCCACACGTTGGGTTCGACGTAGACGGCGTAATCTTGCTCGACCGATGTGAGCACGGGCACCAGCGCGCCGGGGATCTCGACCTCGCCTGAATGATCGAATGGCACGCCCGTCCATTGTGACCACTCTGCAAGCGTGCCGACAATAGTCATCGAGCACGGCGCAATCTTGACGATCTCGCCACCGATCGCGAGGTGCGTGCGCAGCCAGGAATCGGCGAGCTGGCCGTCGGCGCGGCGCTCATCGAGATACGCGTGCATCGGGATTCGCGGTTGCAAATGCTTCTGGTTCGGCCGCACCGGCGCGTAGAGCTCGGAGAAGCCCTTCGCTCGCGCGCATTGCTTGAACGCATCGAGCATGGCGCGCGAGCTGCCCGGCACGCGCGCCTTCGGCAGCAGGGCGATCTCCAATGCGCTCATGGTCGTCGGCTGCCGTCCCAGCATGCGGTCCTCGTGACCCCAGCGGATCACCTCGTCCCAGCCGGCATTGGGCAGTTCGTCGCGGCCCTCGATGCCGAAGGCGAAGGGCACCGCGAAGGCGCGCCCGACAACCTCGTCGCCGGCGAGAGCTGCGAAAGCGCAGTCGGCGTAATGAGCGAACGCGGGCTCATCATAATACAGCATCGCCGTCCGATCCTGCCGCATGAACTCGGGCCAGACGGCGTCGAGCTCGGGCGAGAACACGCAGGGGATCAAGTCCGGGCGGTCGCGCAAGGAGATGATGTCGATGTTCATTGAACCTCCCGTCGAGCGCGCCTGGACCAAACCTTCACGGACGTCGATCGGCGCAGGCTAGGCTCATCCACCGTGGCGACCGCTGCCGCAAACGCTGGCAAGCTCGCTATACCTTGGCAAGACTGAGTTCAATTTACGTTCCGCGTCAGGTCGAGCAAAATCAGTCAGCCGCTCGTTGCTGAACTCTGCCATGGATTGATGATGCGGAGTCCGCATCCGTTGAAGTCAGCAACATTTCGCGTTGCCAGGGCAGCACCTGCGACCTGCGCGATGGCTGCAATCTGGCAATCGGCATCCATGATCGGACGACCGAGAGCGCGACGGACTGCAGCGATGGCCGCATAAGCCTTTGCCGCGGAACTGTCGAATGGCAAGATTCGACCGGCGAAGTCCTGATCAATCATAGCATCAATTGTTGCCATTAGGGCCTCGCGACGCTTGCCGCTCGGCATGACGGCTACTCCGACCCGCAGCTCAGCCTCACTTACCGCGCTCAAATAAAGCTCGCTTGCATCTTGAGCGGCGAACCAGCCCAACACTGCCGACGCCGGCACAGGCCTCATAACTTCGGAAATCACGTTGGTATCGATGATGATCAAAAATGCCTCACGTCGGCCCCGACGGGTCGCGCATCGGCTTGCGCTCTGGAAGCTCAAGCTCGACGCCACCGAGCGCAGCAAAGCGTTCGTGAATCCGCTGGCCGAGGTTTGCTACCGGCACCCCGTCGCCGATCGCCTGCTGCAGTATTTCGCGTGCCTCCTCCTCGAGTGATCGGCCGTGCCGAGCTGCGCGGACCTCGAGGCGGAGCCTCAGCCTATCGTCCACATCGCTGATGGTGATACTCGCCATGATCGCCTCTTATACCTCCGTCTGAGACTAAGCGCTGATTGCATTGCAATCAAGCTACGGCTCCTTGCCGACCGGGATATTCGGAGCTTGGCTCGGCCTGCTGTGTGCGCCGCACCGGCTCCCAAATGCCGAGCAAAGAAATGTCTTCTATATTTCCGAATACTCTGCTATGCTGATTTGGTCCCGTGCTCGACAGGAGGGGCGCTTCGCGATCGTCACGAGACGTGGAGCGCGGGATGCGGTGGCCGCGACGTGTCGCAGCGTGCTTTGATGGCGCGCGGACGAACGGCATGACGTGGACCTGAAATCGCGTGGTCCTGGCATCCCGATGCTGATGCCAAGCCGGTGGGTCCTGATGATCCCAGCTGGCGACGGTGGCCAACAAGCCGGGCACCGGGGAGATCGCGTATAAGGTGCGCCGTGGAAAGGCGCGGTTCTTGAGAGGGTGAAAGTCCCTTCCGGCAAAGG
>NZ_JBNPTW010000029.1:0-76283 GCF_051167855.1 Bradyrhizobium sp. HKCCYLRH3099 | reverse complement strand
TCCGGCTCCAGCATGGAATTTGAATCAGAAGTTCACCGCCTGGGGAATCCTGATTCCGGCAAAAAACATCATGTTCTGACGGCATTGTACCACTCTCTTGTACCACTGAGGAGCGGGCAAGCCGTTGATTTTGCTAATTTGCTTTGGCTTTCACGCTCTTAGAAGAGCGATGGTGCCCAGGAAAGGAATAGGGCGCTTCGGCACCAGGACCTTGAGTCCAAGGTAAAAAGCGGGTCAAATCCGCCCGATATGTCCGCGTTGAGCCTGTTATCGAGATCAGGCTGTAACATCCGCCTTGCGGGTGACCCAGACGATGCCAGCACGTTTGCGGCAGATGAACGCAAGGGACCCCAGCTGCCGCTGGCAGGTGAGCGAGCCAAGAGAGGCCGCGCCCTCCTGCGGACTGCATCCGGAACCGCATGAAATCAGCCTCAGCCGAGACCGGAGCAGCACCGAAGGCCGATTGCCACCATCGCCGCAACTCATTTGGCGTGTAGTAGAACACGTCGGTTCTGAGCTGCCGCAGCATAAAGTCGGCCCACTGCTTCGTGCTCTTGCCGTCCCGATAGTAGCCGAAGCCGAATCGATGCGCGGAGCGCATGTAGAGATGGGCGAGCACATCGGGCATGTGATGGACGAAATAGAGCCCCACATGCCCCTCAAACCATGACGAGCGGTCAGGAAACAGAGCCAGGAAGACCCCTCCCGGCTTCAGGACACGCGCAATCTCGGTCACCGCAAGCTCGGGATCTTGCACATGCTCAAAAACCTGGTTGGAGATCACCACGTCGAAGAAGCCGTCATCAAAGTCGAGGCGTCCATCGCGGAGCGCCCTGAAGTGCTCTGGCCGTTCCGAGGGCGGGGCATCGAGATCGGCTCCGAAAAACAAGTAGCCTGCCCGTCGTGCACAGATGACAACCTCGCCTCGCCCGCAGCCGTAGTCCAGGACACGTGGGCGCTCAACGCCTGATAGCGATAGTGCTCGCTGAAATACAAATTCGTGATTCGGGACCATGGGACACGCTTTGAAACATTATGCGTATCTATAGTCCATCGACTGGGTCTGCAACAGATCAGGACTTGACGTTCCCGGGGCACGGGCCCGCCTTCGATCTCGATAACCATGTCGATGCTGCTACGCTCTCCGACCTTGGGGATTGTCGCCTTCGCCTAGATTTGGAGGCGCCGATTGACAAATTGTCTTGCAGACATCGTGGTCGCGTGTGGCAGCCCGTCGATTTGATGGAGCCGCGGAGAACGCGCGGCCCGGCCGATGCCGCGGTCATAAGGTGGTCGGAAGCGAGTCGATGATTGGTGTCCGGTGAAGGCCAGCCGCTGGGTAGGCCTTGTCACGAAGCTTGTCATACGAAAAATCCGGCTCGCTGGTCTGCAGCCTGCAGACCATGTCAAACGACAAATCGGGTCTTCCAGTATGAGCGTACAAGGCCGTAAGGTATCGCAGCGGCGGTGCGAAGGTTGGGGCCAAGGCATGGCTCGCCTCCGCCAGGTGCACGGCTTCGTCGAATTCACCTGCCATGGTCCCGGCGATGCAGCCGAGCGCGTCGAGCTGATATCTGAACGGTGCGGGCCCTGCGATCTGACGCGCAAGAAGCGTGTGCCGGAAACCTTCCTCAGGCTTGCCCAGATAGCTCTTTGCAAGGCCCAGACAGGCCCATCCGATTGGATTGGCATGGTTCAGCTGGACGCTGCGCTCCGCCAGCTCGTACGCCGCAACATAGGATCGCCGCATCATGGCCTGGACGTGCGCGCTCAACCCTGCCACGTAGGAGTTGTGAGGCTCCATTTCGAGGCTGCGATACATGAAGCTCAGCGCCTCCGCCTCAATGGTTTGACGGCAAGTGTACTGACGTTCTGCAAGCAGAAATGTTCTCAGGTAAGCGCGCCAGGCCAGGAAAATTCCCCGTGGCTGGATCGTGAATGCCTCCGCAAACAGCTTGTCCGCAACGTCGAAATTGCTCTTGCCCAGACGATAGAGATGAAGAATGGCCGAATGGCACAGGCAGGCTGCGGTTGCTTCGTCGGAACGCCCAGATCCGAGGCGACTGAGCCGTTCGATCGCAAAATTGACGACCAGATTGACACTTCTCATGACTGTGGAGTCATTGAGGTCGGCCCCCGTCTGGTCCGAGAGCTGAATGGTCGAGGACCACGTCAGGGTGTTGGAAGGCAGCTGCAACAGCGCCAATCTGATGAGTTTCTCGCGATCCGATCCAACCACATCGGAATGTAGCGCGAGAGAACCGGGCAGCGGTGAGCAATCATCGGAAGCGCCACCGATGTTGCTTGAGCGCCGATCCACGATATCGGCGGCACCGAGCTCCGCCAATGTCTTTGCAATTGCATCGATGACGGTATCCGCTCTGACCGCTGTCTCGGCCGAACCGGTCTGAGCGCCACGGACCAGGATGATCGTGTTGCCAGACCGCTCTCGGACCGCATCCTTCGGAATATGACGCGCAGCCGCAGGCGCGACGGCGTCAGATGCATATGAAGGGCTGCGAAATCGCTGACGCTGATGGCGCAGCCAAGTCTCGAACTCCTCTTCAGCAATGTCAAAGCCCTCGAGCAACTCGCCGCCGGGATTGCGCGAGGCGGGCTCGAGGTCGGTTTCGAACAGCGCCGGATCGAGTGAGACGTTGAAGCTGTCACTCAGCAGGACGCCACGCGCACGACCCAGCGCCTTGCGAATCTCCATCAAGCTCTGACGAAGGCTGGCGGCGCCTTGCTCCTTGGCGCGGCTCCCCCAAAGCTGATCCTGAATCCAGAGGCGCGCGCGCCGATGTTCAGGCGACAATGCGAGAATGGCAATCAGAGCACAGGCCTTGCGGCCGCGCGGTGTGCAATCCTCTCCCGTGGCGCTCCGGACCTGGAACGTTCCGATGAGCTGTATCCGCAACTTCGAACCGGAGCTTACATGCATCGCCCGCAAATCCGCATCGAGAGACAGGCGCAAATGGCTTAAAATTATTGGTTGAAGTCAAATGGCATTCATCCATGCTGTCAACGTGAAATATCCGTGAAAGCCGTCAAATCGAATGCCGGAACCTTGACGGTGGCGGGCTCTGACCGGACCATTCCGTAGCGCGTGTAGCAATCACCAGAGGAGGCGGACGTGGCTGGGTTCAGCGGTGAGAGCGGAGAAAGTGGTGAGAGCGGCGAAAGTGGCGAAAGCGGTGAGAGCGGCGAGGCCGGTCGCCGCAGCTTCGCGGCGCGCGCCCGCGCGCTGATCTCGAGCCGGGAAGGTGTCGTGGGGTATTGGAGTGCGCCCGAGCGCATTCCCGCTCACTACCAGGCTGGGCCCGGTGCGCTCGATCGCTGGTCGGGCGATGTGAGGAGGCGGATTTTCGAAAGCGAGCTGTTGTCGGGGATCTTCTATGATGGTGCCGCGGATTCCGCGTCAGTGGAGTTCCGCGATCGCAGCGACGCATCGCCCAATCCGCTGGTTCACATGATCCGTCCGACCGAGGCTGATTTTGCCGGCCAGCTGGAGTTCGTATCCAATTACGCCGCATTGCGGGTGGAGCGCAGCGGCGAAATCGCAGCGCAGATGCACGATGTGCTGAGCTTTCTCGGGTCGGTTGGGTTTCTCAACCCTGGCCGCAGCCCGCGCACCGCCGAGCTGCTTGCCGTGCTGCTGCCGGTGACAGCAACCATCGAGATGCGGGTCAAGAACGCGTTGGTATGCCGGCGTCCGATCGAATATTCGCCGCAGATCCAGCCGATGATCCTCACGCCGGCGCACGGCTCCTTGCCGAGCGGACATGCGACCGAGGCGTTTGCCGCGGCCTTTGTCATCTACGCGCTGATGCAGACGGTCCGGACCGGCTCGCTCGAGATCGATGAGGGTGAGCAGACTTTCGTCCAGCTGATGCGCCACGCCGAACGGATCGCAATTAATCGCACCATCGCCGGCGTCCATTTCCCGGTCGACAGCGTCGCGGGAATGGTGCTCGGCCGCACGTTGGCCGAGTTCTATATCGCGCGCTGCTCTGGGGGTGGTCAGGTCGCGATGCGCAGCTTCGATGGCCGCGGCTTCGACGACGATTTCTCCTACGAGCGGGTCCTGGCGATGTCCTACGAGCGATCCGCAGAACCTCGTGCACAGCCCGAACTCGGCAGCAACAGGATCATTCAACGCTCCACCAGACCGTTTACCGTGCAGGGTTCGCCGCTGCTGCAGCATCTCTGGAATGCGGCGCTCGATGAGTGCCGTCTGATTGTCGGTTGAAGCAGGGCACGCCGATGACAATGGTTTGGACCAGATCCGGTGTCGATCGCTCAACTCCCTATCTCGATTGGCAATGGAAGAACAGAACGCCGGACTGCACCGATCCCGAGGGCTGGTGCCCGATGCACATTCAAGTCGTGCCCGCGGCCGACGCCTCCTATCTGCCGAATCTCCTCCGGTTGCAGCAGGCGGTCGATGACGGCCGGATGGACGATGATCCGGCGGGGGCGCTCACGATCCGCATGGCGGCGGATGAGTTTGATCTGCTGCAAACGCTGATTGCGGACATCAGAGAAGTTCGCACGCAGCGGCCGACCGTCCCGGTCGATATGCAGTTCTTCGTCTATCGACCGGAAACGATCGCGAACCGTTGGACGAGCGCTGCGATCAACGGGTTCTATGACATCATCGATATCGGGCCGCCGATCCGCGAACTGGGTGTTCGCCGCGAGCGCGGCGCGAGGGATCGCACGCCTTTGGCGCGGCTATTTACGCCGTCCGGCCAGGTTGGGATCGGCATCATCGACGGCGGTATTGCATTCGCAAACAAGCGGTTTCGCAACAGCTTGGGCCAGACGCGCTTCCAGGCCATCTGGTTGCAGGACATCGAGCGTCCATCCCCCGACCAGGGCGTCGCCTACGGTCAGCGGCTGCATGCCGCCGACGTCGACAAGCTCCTGGCGAGCGGCCAGTCGGAAGCGGAAATCTACCGGTCGCTTGGTCTCAATGATTTCCGCCGACCCGGTCGGAACGCTCTCGCATCCCGCCTTTCCCACGGCACCCATATCCTTGATCTCGCCAGCGGGTTCGATCCCGCCTCCGATGCAGGCAATGTGCGCGATCTTAGGCCGCTATTCGCCGTTCAGCTTCCTTGGGCGGTGACCGAGGATACATCCGGCGTCATGATGGGCAGCTATGTGCTGCAGGCGGCACGTCAGATCATGCTCTGGGCCGACATGGTTCACCCGACGCTGCCGCTGGTGATCAACTTCAGCTATGGGATCAGCGCGGGGCCGAAGGACGGCACGCATCACATTGAACGGACATTGTCACAGATGATCGATCGCCGCACCGAGCGCGGCGCGCCGACCTGCCTGGTTCTTCCCGCCGGCAACAATTATCGCGATCGCGCGACTGCGACGATGCAGCTCAACATGCTGGGCGGGGCCGGCTCGATCGATTGGGTGCTGTTGCCAGATGATGGCACGCCCAATCATCTCGAGATCTGGCTCGACGGCAACTCCGTCGCGGCTGCACTCTCAGCGCTGGAATTGACGATTGCGCCTCCCGCCGGTCCACCGTCGGTCTTTCGCGCGTTGGGCGACGGTGAGATGCATCTACTGCAATCGGACGGACGGCCGGTCGCCGGCATCTACCACGATGTCGTCCGGCCGGCCGCAGGCCGCGAGCGCGTCCGCATTCACATCGCGGTCAACGGGACCGGCCGTGGCGCATCAGCCCATCCCGCGCCCGCCGGCCGTTGGCGCATTGCGCTCACCAATGGATCCTCCGATGATGTCACGGCGCGCCTCTACATCCAGCGTGACAATACTCCGATCGGCCATCCGCTTCGTGGCCGGCAATCGCATTTCGATCACCCCGAAGCGTATGACCGGCGGCCGCTCGACGGCAGCTATCGCAACCTGAATGGCAATTGTCCGATCACGACGGCCGACACGCTCTCGGCGATCGCGACCGGGGCGGGCGCGCTGGTCGTTGGCGCTGCGGATGTGTCCCGCCTGCCGACGGATTACACGGCCAGCGGGCCCGCAAGGTCCCGGCAAGGCCCGGATTGTGCCGCCATCACGGATCTCAGCCCGACGCATTGGGGCGTGCTGGCGGCGGGAACATATAGCGGCTCGATCGTCACGATGCGTGGGACCAGTGTGGCCGCGCCACAGCTCGTCCGCCGCGTGGCAGACTATCTCGGTGCGGTCAATTCCGGTGCCGTTGCACCCGCCGGCAAGGCGCCGGACGACGACAGATCCCCTCCGCAGCTGTCCCCGAGCCAGGCGGCCCTCACCGCGATTGCCGACAACAGGGCGAATGCGTTGAACGCCATCGACCTGCTTCGTCTTGGAAGCTTCGTGCTTCGCGACAAGACCGACCAGGCGATCCCGAGGCGGACCTACTGACGACGAGGTGGGCGACGAAACGGTGTCGCACTCCTCCGTGCTCTGCGGGAGGGCGGCTGCTTCGGAATTGCTTGAGCCCACGGAAGCCCTCGTGCACCAACAGGGCCGTCGAACAACCTGATCCCATCAATCAGACGACGACTTCGTGACGCCGGCTTCACCAATTCGGGCGCAGCCTGCAGCGCGTCGAGACGATGTCATGACCGCCCTGCGACCCGTTGGGCGAACTCCTTTGATCACGATTCCTGCCTCTCCCTGCTGATTTAGCGGATCGATGACGCTCGCCTGACGGTCGTCTCACGCCGTTGTCGCATGCTCCCTCACGTTACAAGGCCTCGTCGCCGACGGACGCTGTCCTGCCCGCAGCCGATCGGACCAGCAGTGCAGATGAAGGGAGAGAAAGATGCCGCTCGAATTAGGCGATCATGTGTGGTTCTGGAACGGAAACATTTCCTTCGACAAGAACATTCCGCGCGCGCAGTGGTTTCCGGGATCCAACCCGAGCGACCCGAACGACTATCTTGGGCACGGCAAGGAGATCTACAACTACGTGATCCATGCTGACGAGATCGCGCGCGGCCGCCCGCATATGCGGAACTATGAGGGCAGCTTCGCCTGGCTCAACAACAATCCCGGAAACTTGACCGGTGTGCCCGGCGGCCCCGACTTCGGTCAATACGCCGGCAAGTTCAACTGGCACAACTTCCTGATCTTCCCGACCTGGGCCGACGGCTACAACGCGATCGCACTCCTGCTCCGCTCGCCGAGCTATGCGAGCCTGTCGATCCTCGATGCGTTCAGGAAATATGCGCCGGCGTCGGACGGTAACCATCCGGAGGAGTACGCCGACGCCGTTGCCGCGGCGCTCGAGGTCGATGTGTCGATGGTCGTCGGGGATCTGGACGATACCCAGATGCTCGCCATGCAGGACAAGATCCAGGACATCGAGGGAGCGATTCCCGGCGACAGCCTGGCGTGGGATTCCGACGAAATCCCCCAGGAAATCGCTGAGCTTCTGCCGAGCGGGGTGCGGCAGGCCCGCCGCCCCCAGGCGATGCGGGCCAACGGCGCAAACGGCTTCACGATCGACGTGTCGGCGCCGGTGGACATTTCGGGGTTCACGTCCGGCCTCGGTGGCCCGAACCAGGGCGGACATGGCGGACCGAACTGGTACATCCACTACGGCATGGACATCGGCGCGGAAGAGGGGACGCCGGTCTACGCAGCGTTCGACGGGCATATTACCAAATTCAAGCCGCATGACCCGGCAACCGACAGCGGCCGCGTGTACGGCGCACAGATTTTCATGCGCGCGCCGAACGACATGATGGGTGGCTTCTACACCCACATCACCGATGTTCCGGACGGACTGGGTGTCAACTCCGTCGTCTCTCGCGGCGACTATCTCGGCCGCGTGCTGCAGTTCAGCGGCATCCCTGCGCATCTGCATCTGGCGCTCGTCGAAATCATCGGCGGCGCTCCCGGAGGCCAATATCTCGGCGTTGATCTCTATCAGTTCTTCCTGAACCTCGAGACCTCCGAGCCGGACACGATCGTCCCGGTGCAGTTCTCGCAGGACGGATCGCCGCCGGAGCCGGTCCTGCGCACGACGCGGATCGGCGCGCTGTCGCCGAAGCAGACCGCGGTGCTGCTGCAGAGCAAGGGCAAGAGTTTCGTCGCCCGTGTCCAGCACCTCGGAACATGACGGCTTCGACGCGAAGCCGACCTCACCAGCACTGAGCAACCGCGGATGCCGCCCGTGACGGGCGTGCCAACAGATCGGAGCGATGACAATGGACAAGCGATACCCACGCATCACCGACACGGAGCAGCTGAAATCAAGCAGCGGTGCGGGCGAGCAACACGACTTTACGTCGGGACGGACGGCCATGGTCGACGCGCGCGCGACCGGTCGCGGTCGCTCCGCCCCGGCGCCGCGCGCGCAGACCGCGGCGGAGCAGCTGCCCGCGATGGTCAAGGACCCGTTCGACGCCACGCGCCTCGTCGACCTTGCCGCGGCATCCCTGCCCAACTTCAATCTCGTCGACGGTACTGTCGCGATCGCGACCGACCCGCAGATGCCGTTTGTCCTGTTCAAAGGCTACAACCCGGATACCTGGTTCTACGCCCCGCGATGGGGACGTATCGCGAAAGGACCCGACGGTGAACCGGCCTTCACGATCACCAAGAAGGTCCGCAACAATCCCGACGGGTCCAAGACCACGCTGGGAGGCGTGCTCAGCTTCATGGTCGAGCTCGTCGTCGAGCTGCCCAGTGACGATCAGCAGCAGAAGTGGACGAACCTGATACGAACTCTCTACCATCTTCAACCGGGATCCGGACGGTTCAACTTTCAGCCGCTACGTCTCACCGGCGGAAAGATGAACGTGTCCGGACTGGACATGTATGCGCGAGCAGGGCAGGCGCTCAAGAATGTCGATGTCGGTGCCTCGTCGTCGATCGGCTTTGCCGTCGAACTGACGCCCGACGGCGCGGATCATTTTGCGGCGATGCTCGGTGCGACGCCGATCCCCTTCCCGCCGCAAGTCGCGATCATGTTCTCGTTCAACTACCAGTACCTGATCCCGCAATGCGACATCCAGGCTCACGGCTACAAGAAGAAGGCCTATGACTATTTCTCCTGGAACGCGAAGGCGCGCGCGAGCTATTTCGGCCTGGTGAACGGCTCCTTCGACTATCAGTCCATCCGGGCAGACCTGCGCCAGCAGCAGGCGCTGGATGTGAGCATCGTCGGTTCGCCGCCGCAGGGCGTCGACCTGCAGAAGCTGCTGGATTCGGCGATGGACATGTTCATCAAGCTGGAGGTCGGGCAATGGATCAATCCCGATCCCAAGCCGGTGTCGGCGCCCGAGCCGGGCGGCTTCTTCGGCGGCGTGTCGGTTGCGATGAAGAGCGTCTCGCTGTCCGACAGCGCGCAGTTCGACGAGCATATGAGCTTCGCCGGGATCAACGAAGGCCTTCACCAGGTGTCGTTCAATTTCGAGCAGCAGCTCGGCGCATTCAATCCGGCGCGGCACCTGTTCATCGAGCAGGACGACATCAAGCTGCCCTTCAAGCTGGCGATCGGAAACAGCGAGAAGGTCAAGATCGTGGTCCCGTCAGCGAGCTACACGACTGCCACGGGCCCGCAGAACGTCCAGTGCGCGACCGTCGACGGCAAGAGCGGCGGCCTGACCGAGGGAGTGATCCAGTTCACTTGGCCCCAACGGCCGACGTCCGCGCAGATCAGCCTGCTCGTCAATTTCGTCGCGCCATTCGGGCCGGGCTACGAGTTCCGCCAGACCCAGCCCGTCTCTGACACCGGGGCGGCTTTCCTGTTCGAGCCCGATCAGTTCGTCCAGCGTACGCGCCTGTTCTTCGTCATCGCCGCGGTGGCGACCGACCCGTCGTCGAAAGCGCTGTTCAAATGGGAATGGACGCCGCCATCGGCGGGAACATCCGCGACCCCACGGCCGAAGGTCTCCGGCTATTTCCTGGTGACCACGCCGCCGAACGGCGACCCGAACAATCTGCCAACCTACGATATCGAATTCCCGTTTCATCCCAACGACTGGACGGGAGAATCGACGCCCAAGATCCAATACAAGGTTCAAGGTCTGACCGGGGAATGGCGTGACAGGACCGCGTCCGGCACCATCGAGATTTACGAGACGTCGCTCGCTTTCGACTGGAGTGGGACGACGTCGATTGGCAAGACGCTGTCGGTCCCGGCACTCTTGACCCGCGACGGCATTCCGGACCCGGCGAAGCGGCGGCGGTTGGCCGTTCAATTCGGTCCGGGGCAGAAGCTCGGTGCTTCGGCCGGTGGTGCTAGCGCCGGCGGAGGCGGCCGGCCAGGGCGCGTCTTCTCGCTCGGCTATACGCCGGACCGCAACCCGCGCAACCCGGAGCCCAGCCTTCACGAACGGGAGCTCATTTCAAGAGCGAACGCGGCGGCTTCCCGGCCCATGCAGCGCCGCTCTCCCGCGAGCTATGACCTTCGGAACGTCGATGGCGTGGACTACATCACGCCGGTCAGGGATCAGGGATATTGCGGGTCATGCGTCGCTCATGGGGTGATCGCCGCGGCGGAAGGCACGCTGCAGGTCCGGCGCAACGATCCGAAGCTCAATCCGGACTTCTCCGAAGCGCATCTGTTCTACTGTCTGGGCAGGAGCCACGGCCGGACCTGCGGCAACACCGTCGGTGGCCGAGAGGAGCCGAACGGCGGCTGGTGGCCCGGCGGAGCGCTGGATGACTTCCAGCAGACCGGTGTCGCCGACGAGGCCTGCTTTCCCTACCTGTCGCCGCCCTCGCCATTCGACCCCACGCCGTCCTGCGGCGTGTGCCAGGACTGGTCCGGCCGCGTGACCAGGATCGACAGCTGGGAGCTGCTCAGCTCGGCAGAAGACATGAAGACGTGGATGTCTGCGAGGCGGGGGCCGCTGGTCGCCTGCTTCTCGGTCTACCAGGACTTCATGGACTTCTTCCAGAACAACAACGATCCATCCGCAGTCTACCGCAAGAGCGCCAACGCAGGTGCTTTGCAGGGCGGCCATTGCATCTGCGTCGTGGGCTACAGCGACGCCGAGCAGTGCTGGATCTGCAAGAACAGCTGGGGTCCCTACTGGGCGGCGTCGGGCTATTTCAAGATTGCCTACGGCGAGGTGGGCATCGACGCTTATATGTGGGGCGTCAACATCGGCTAGCAGCAGCGGCCTGGGCGGTCTCGGCAGGCGCCGGGACCGCGTCGGCTGCTGCGCCAGCCAGACCTGGCAACGGAGAGTGCGATGGCCGAGCTGAAATTTTCCTCTGTTGACAACAACAAGTCGGTGGCCGCCAAGGTCGGCGACGACATCGTCATCTCCCTTCCTCAGAACGCGACGACCGGTTTCAGATGGGATCGGCTGTCGAACACGGATCATCTCGCAGATCAGGGCAGCCATATCGTGCCCGCGGTCGCCGCGCCTGCGGGCGGCAGCAGCGCTGCTGCCGTGTTCCGCTATCGCGCGAGGCGCGCAGGCCTCGCCACGATCACATTGAAGCTGTGGCGCGGCTCGGGGCCGGATGCTGCAGCGTACAAATTCACCCTGACGCTCGATATATCGAACTGAGCCCAAGCTGCGCCGAGCGCGCCGCGGGAGAGCCTCCGATGCATCATCATTTCGTCGATCG
Source organism: Bradyrhizobium sp. HKCCYLRH3099 (assembly GCF_051167855.1). Classification (NCBI taxonomy): domain Bacteria; kingdom Pseudomonadati; phylum Pseudomonadota; class Alphaproteobacteria; order Hyphomicrobiales; family Nitrobacteraceae; genus Bradyrhizobium; species Bradyrhizobium sp. HKCCYLRH3099. The sequence goes on along the minus strand of NZ_JBNPTW010000029.1, from coordinate 64,724 downwards.
CTTCATTCCGCATTTCACCGATCGCCTCGTCGCGCCGCAGCACTCCGGCACGGGATCTTTCTCCGGAAATTACTTCGAATTCGATCTTGAGCTCGGAATCCTCGTCTCCCAGATGGATGGGTTTTCGCCGTCAGCCGACTTCGGCTGGTGTGAGGAACTGCGGGTGGAAAACGGAGCCGGCTATTGCCCGCTCGGCTTCACCCCTTACGACTCGTTGGATCGCCACCAGCTCGCACAGCTGAACTACACCCCGGAGGGACGCCAGCGATGGCAACCCGGCAGCGTGTTTGCGGTTCGAACGCGCTCGGGGAAATATGCCAAGGTCGAGCTGAACGAGCACTATCGATTTCGCTGGCAGACCTTCCCGGATCCGCTTTTTCTCGACGTGAAGATCGCGCTCGGCAGCGCACCGGCCGACTTCATTACACGCTACGTCGCCGAATGCGTCTACGATACGCCGCACGGCCGGGTGATTTGTTGCTCGGGGATATTCGGGCGGAACGGCGGGGTCCTGCAGGGCCAGGTCACGGACGACGGCTCGGCGTTTCCCGCCGAGGTGCTGATCTCCGTCGCCGTCGATTTCGCTCCCGCAACTCATCTCAATGGCATTGTCAGACAGTTCTCGGCGCCGGTGACGGATACGGGTGTCAACGTCTTGTTTGAGCCGAACCAGGTTCTGCAGGCCACGGCATTGACGCTCGATCTACGACCACCTGCGATGGTTCAGGACTATCTCCAGGTGCGCTGGGATTACAGCGTCATGGGTACAATCGTCGCCTCCGGCCATAAACTGCTGACGGGCGCTGATCTCGCGAACGTCGTCACCGAGTATGACATCACATTTCAGCCGAACCCTGAGATGGCCGACAGTCTCACAATCGAGATCGTAGGACGATTGCTGGGGATGGATATCATCCCCTTCGAACAGACCTTCGCGCTGCCTGAAAGCGCGCTGCTGCTGAAGTCTTCGTGGGACGGCATGGCGGCAGCTTACCGGCTGATTGCCGTGTTTTGATCGCCGGTGAGCGTGGCTCTCATCACCCTAAGCGCACCAAAGGAGCTCTCAATGATGCGGAAGCGGACGGCATTTGGCGCTTCACCCGCAAGGTCCGGCATCGGAACCTTTGACAGTTTCTATATGGAGTATGATCTGGAGAATGGGGTCAATGTCACACCGGCATCGGGCCCGACATCGCCTTATGCCGACTTTGCCTGGAGCTCGGCGATTGCGTGGGTCCTGGCGCCGGTCAACAATGCCGGAATATGTCCTCTCGGTATGGCGTCCTATGAAACGCTGGACCGTCGCAGCCTGTTGCAACTTGTCTATAATGCGGAACGGACCCAGGACTGGCGACCCGGAAGCGTCTTCGCGATGCGTACCCGCTCCGGACTCTACACAAAGGTTCAGATTTTATCGAACGGCTCGGACTTTCGCTGGCAGACCTACGACGAGCCGCGCTTTCTCAATGTCAAAATCGTGCTTGGAAGCGCGCCGCGGAGCCTGGTGTCGCGCTACGTCGCAGAATGCACCTATCAGAGCCCTTACGGAAGGGTGACGTGCTGCCAGGGAGCCATGGGGCCCGAAGGAGGGGTTCTGGAAGGCAGGGTGTCCGACGATAGCGTCGCGTTTCCGAATGAGGTCACGATTACTATTGCTGTCGACTTTACGCCGGAATCGACTCTCTCCGGAATCACCAAGACCGTCGCGCAGCCCGTCACCGAAACCGGGGTCAGCTTTCTGTTTGAGCCGAATCAGGTCTTGCAAGTGACCGGGCTCGTGCTCGACTTGCGGCCAACGCCGTTATCGGCCGACTATCTCGCTGTTCGCTGGAAGCATCGTGGCGCGGGAGGGGTGGTCGCTTCAGGCCTGAAGACTCTTGCAGGAGCAGATCTTGCCGCAGACGCGGTCACGCAGTACAACATCATATTCCAACCAGACCCGATCAGGGCCGATAATGTTGAGCTGGAGATCCTGGGCCGGCTGCAAGGGGCAGACATCGTCAGGTTCTCGGCAAGCTATGCGCTGCCGGAGCCGGCTATCCTGCTGAAGGCGACTTGGAACGAAGCCGCATCGGCATACAGCCTGATCTCTCAATTCGATGACCGTGCTGAAAGCGACATGATGCCGATGCGGCTTCATGACGCTGTTGTCCGTTAATCGGGGTCAGGCCGAGGCTCTGATAAGCGGCCGTCGGAGTTACGACGCAAATGGCCACGGCCCAATGGCGTCCAAACAGCCGTAGCTGAGTGGGCTGAAGAAAATCGATGTATGAATGGTCTAAGGTTCGCCGCGGTGCCTGGCGGCTATGTGTTTGAACGGCGACCTCTCACAGGTCAAAGTCTTAAATTAAAACGGGCCGTTCAGGGAAGCGCAAACCGTTACGTCAGTCTTCCGCATCCGTGGTCCAGGGTTCTGCTAACGTGCCCTGCGAACGGGCGATGGAGCAGGCGAATGGTATCGGTCAGCCAAGCCGGTGCGCCGGCAGAGTGTCGATCAGCCGCGCAGTATCTGCGAGTATCCACTGAATCCCAGAAATACTCGATCGAGAACCAGGCGGCAGCGATTGCTGCCTATGCAGCTCGCCGTGGCAACGAAATTGTTCAAACCTATGCCGACCGTGGCCGCAGCGGCCTCAGGGTGGCCGGCCGCGACGCCTTGAAGCGGCTTATTGCCGATGTCGAGATCGGCCGCGCGCATTATCAGTCCATTCTCGTGTATGATGTCAGCCGGTGGGGCCGATTCCAAGATGTGGACGAAAGTGCCTACTACGAATTCATCTGCAAGCGCGCTGGAATCGGAATTCAGTACTGTGCCGACGAATTCGAGAACGATGGAAGCATGGCGTCCGTCGTTCTCAAGAACGTCAAACGTCTGGCCGCGGCTGACTACAGCCGCCAGCTGTCAAAGAAGGTCTTCCTTGGACAGAGTCGAATCGCCAGCCAGGGCTATTGGCGCGGCGGCCCCGCCCCCTTCGGGTTGCGGCGGCAGCTCGTGGACGAGCGCGGTCGCTCAAAGGGCATCCTTGAGAGAGGTGATCGCAAGAACCTCAAGACAGACCGGACGCTGCTCGTACCGGGTCCAAAGCGTGAGCTTAGGGTCGTCGAGCGAATCTTTGAGCTGTTTGTGAATGGCAACAGAAATCGGACTGAGATCGCGGCGGAGTTGAACGCCAAGGGCATTCGAAATGCCCGCGGCAAACTGTGGAGTATGCTGACGATCGGAAACGTCTTGAGGAACGAGGCCTATGTGGGCCACATTGTATTCAACCGACGGTCCGCCAAGCTTGGCGAACGCGCAGTGTCGAACCCACCAGAGATGTGGATAAGGCATAAGGATGCGCTAGCGCCGGTTATCCGTCCGCATCTGTTTGAGAAAGCGAGAAAGAAGCTGCGGGAGCTCGAGTGTGGGCGGACCCGCAGTGACAAGGAGTTGCTAGATATCCTCAGGGGTCTGCTGCGACGCGAAGGCCGCCTTACGATGAAGTCCATTCTCATGGCGGACGGGGTGCCAAATTGCTCAGTCTATGCGCGACGCTTCGGTTCCTTGGACGAGGCCTACCGACGAATCGGCTATAGGCCCCATGTGCGATACAGGTTCAAGGAGGTACAGGCGCGCATTCAGGAGATTGTCTACGCACTGGCTGAACAGATCAGGGCAGAGCTTGAGCGGCAGGGACGTCGGGTCAGCTTCCTGCCCGAGCTGTGTCTTTTGACCCTGAACGGCGATGTCACAGTCAGTCTGGCGGTTGCTCGCGCTGTGAAGGACGGAAGCAACGGCGCACGGGCAGCACGCCGGTGGGAGCTGCGCAAGATGCAATTCACGAGGTCGAATCTCACGATTGTCGCGCGGATGGATGCTCGTAATACATCCGTGATGGAGTACTATCCGCTTCCGACCGCCAATTTGCCGATAAACAAAAAGGACCAGCGAGTTCGAGTATCCGAGCGCTGGTTTGGGGAGTTTCGCTGCGCAGATGTTCGGGAACTGCTGGTTCGGATGACTAGCCGTATCCCGGGTCTGGCAGACTCTCGGTCGTCTCCGGATCGCAGGCGGCCGTCAAAGTCTTTGGCCTGATTGCTATTCCCTGAAATTGCTGTCCTAAAACCGCGGTTGGGCGTCGCTCAGACGAAAATCCTCAGGCGTTCGCTGCGAAGCGCGGAATGTTTAGGGTACATTGGTAGGTACACGTGACAACGGGACATCGAAATAGTCAATTAATATCAAATGGATAGGTGGTCTGCTAGATTCGGCTCCTGGGCCCATACCTACACCACTCGCACCGACGGTCTATTGGGATCCGGCACATTAGGCCGTCAGCGGCTGCGGACCAATCAGGCTATTCATCTGGCTTCGTATCCGAGAAATACAAACTCACGAGCTTGCCCGAGCCATATCGCGGCTTGTTGAACCGAGCCTCAACATACTGCAGCCGCCCACTTCTCAGATCGGTCTGCAGCGGCCAAAATACGTCTGCTGGAAGATAGGCAGAGAAAAGTTGGAGGCCTGGCTTGAGTCTCATGTACAGAAACGAGGGTTGTGCCTGAGCACCATTCGCATCGCTGCGATGATAAACGCGAGAGCACATCAGAGAGCAGCGGATTTCCCTGCCGAGGTGCTTGGGCAACTTGGGTCTGGTCATGACGATTTCAGCAAGCAAATGAGCAATAGCTTCATCTGTGCTGGCGTCGCGCTCGCTACCGTGCGTCGAGATGTAGTAGCTCGCAGTGACCGATTTCACGTGAGCAACCAAAGAACATTCCTCTTCCGGTTGCTTGCGGGTTGGCAGTCGTTCTCTAGCCGGCATTCGAGGTCTTTCCTTTGGCCATGTGGAGAGCTCGACTATGAGGAAAGCAGGCCAGTGTTGACGCGGCAGCTACGTGACTCAGCCCTGTGACCCGCGCTTGATCGGCATCACCTTCTTGGGATCGAGCCAGTGGTCGATACGATCAGCCCAATGCTGCATCAGCTTCGTGCGCGAGCCGATCAGCGCGAGCGGTCCGTGTTTCTTGTAGAGCCCTTCCACGGTCGAACTATCGAGATGCGCGAGCTGCAGTCCGACGACATCGCCATCCCATGCCTTGGCCTCCTTGATCTCTTCGTGGTGGGACAGGGTCGAGAAGGTGGTCCGGAACCCGTGGGCGCAATGATCAGTCTTGGTGTCAATGCCAAGCAGCCGCAAGCGCTTGTTGAGCGTGTTGTTCGATAGCGGGGCATCCTTTGAGCAGGAAAAAACGTACCGGCGATGGCCGGTCAGCTTTTGGACGCTGCGCAGGATTGCGAGTGCCTGCCGTGACAAGGGCACGACATGGTCCCAACCGGTCTTCATTTTGGCGGCTGGAATAGTCCAGCGTTCAGCGTCCCAATCGACCTCGCTCCACTCCATTTCATTGATCATGCCTGGTCGGGGAATAGTCAGCGCATCGAACCGCAAGGCAAGGCCAACAACGTCACCAAACCTCGCTCTCTCGCACGGTGCGCTGATGAGCTTGAAGACGCGCGCCACGTCGCGTGGTTCGGTGACGCCGGGACGCGGCGTTGAAATGTTGGCAATCATCTGTCCATTCAGGTTGCGGAATGGATTGTAGCCGTCGCCTTCGACGTCGGCATAGTCGCAGATTTGCGCACCGATGCTGCGCACACGGTCGCGCGTTTCCAGCTTTCCTCCGGCTTCGTATGAACGCATGAAAGCGAGCACGTCCGGACGCTTGATATCCTTCCTGCACAGCTTGCCGAAGCGATCCTTGACGTAGCCGACGCGCAGCTCAAGGACCTTGATGGTCTTGGAATCGCGCACCGCGACGATCCTTCCGCGTTTGACTTTCTCCACCTTCTTCTTCGCGAGCCACTCGTCAGCCCATTGCTCGAAAGGTCGGGCGGCCGCTTGCCTGTGCTTCTCGAGCTGTTTCTCGGTGCTCGGGTCTTTGCCGTCCTTGAGCAGGTCTTTGGCCTTATCGCGCTCGCGACGCGCGTCGGCGAGCGAAAACGTGCCGTCCTTTCCGTTGCCGTAAGGGCCGATGGAGTAGGTTCTCTGGCGACCGTAGAAGCGGTAGGCCATCCGCCAGAGCTTGGAGACGGCCTTACCTGGCCTGTTCTCGTCGGGTGTGACGAAGAGGTAGAGACCGCCGCCGGTCACGTCGGAAATCTTGGCGGGACTCCACGCGCCATTGTCGAATCTCGGCTGGGCGGCGCGGCAGTCGACGTCGGTTCTGATCTGCTTGGGTTCGGCACACGCGCCAGCGTTCTTACGGGCCATCTGCTCAATTCCTGCATTCGGAATAGCGAAAGTCACCGTGAACGTTTGTTCTCCCGATACCAACACGATACCAACAAAAATACCAACAAGTCGGCCGGCTGGGGTCGGATGAGAACAAACGGTGACGAACAACGATGTGCGCGGAAAGCTCTATTTTTCAAGGGGTTCCGAGCGCTGGGCGAACGCTTGCGGACGATTTAGAACGGGCGTGAACAGCCCAGTTGGTGCCCCTGGCCGGAATCGAACCAGCACTCCTTGCGGAACTCGATTTTGAGTCGAGCGCGTCTACCAGTTCCGCCACAGGGGCATTCGCGATGGACCCTGTGCAGGAACCAGCGAAGCGGGGCGGACTATAGCGGGCGGCGGGGCAGGGTCAACCCGCACGGACGTGATGGCGTCTCATCTCGACAGCTTTCGCGGGCCGGAGTAGGAGCCGGAACGGCGCCGGCGCGAGGCCGGCGACATGTGCGAGGGACCGATGACCCAGACCTCCGTGATGGCCCACCCGGCGGCCGGGCGCATCAGCCCCGCCGTGACCGCCGCCCTGCTCGCGGCCGGCATCTCCGCGGCCGCGCTGGCCGGCGCCTGGTACATGCAGCTGGTCTGGGGCCTGCAGCCCTGCGAGCTCTGCCTCAAGCAGCGCTGGGCCTATTACGCGATCGTGCCGCTCGGGCTGGTCATTGCGCTGGCCGCGAGAGGCGGCGCGCCACGCGTGCTCGTGCTCGCAGGCCTCGGCCTGATCGCGCTGGCGGCGCTCGGCAATGCCGGGCTCGGCGTCTACCATTCCGGCGTCGAATGGGGCTTCTGGCCGGGGCCGACCGAATGCACCGGGCCGATCGGCAATCTCGGCAGCGCCGGCACGCTGCTGGATCGGCTGGACAGCGTCCATGTCGTGCGCTGCGACGAGGTGCAATTCCGCTTCCTCGGCCTCTCGCTGGCCGGCTACAGCGTGCTGATCTCGCTCTTCATCGCCGCGATCGCGGGCTGGGGCCTCACCCGCAAGACGGCTGCCGCCTAATCGTCGACGTCCTCCTGCGGCCGTCCGAACAGATGGACGATACCGGGGGTGGCGATGGTGACGAAGACGAAGCGCGAGAGGTGATGCGCGCCGACGAAGATCGGGTCGATGTGCAGGGTCAGCGCCAGCGCCATCATGGCGTCCATCGCGCCGGGCGCGAAGGCGACGATGGTGTCGGAAAAGCGCACATGCGTCGTCAGCACGATCACGGTCACGAAGGCGGCGGAGATCGCCACCGCGATCGCGAACGAGCCGAGCGCGGCCCTGAGATGTCCGACCAGGGTCTTGACCCGCATCCGCGCGAAGCGGCTGCCGATCAGGGCGCCGATGCCGATCAGCGCCACGCCGCGCATCCAGTCCGGCAGGCCGCCTTCGACGAGGCCAGTGCCGTGCAGGACGCCGCTGGCAACCATCGCGCCGAACAGCCAGCTCGCCGGAAACTTGATCAGCTGCATCAGCATGGCGGCGACCAGCGAGGCCACCAGCAGCACGAGCAGGCCGAGCGGCGAGGCGACGCTCTGGTCGAGCGAGACCGGCGCCGCCGGCGCAACGCCGGCGATGGCCAGAACCAGCGGCAGCGCTGCGGTCAGGATGATGACGCGCAGCGTCTGCACCACCGCGATCGCCGGCAGGTCGGCGCCGCGTTCGACCGCGAGCAGCGTGATCTGGGACAGCGCGCCGGGGCTGCCGGCGAGCAGCGCCGAGGTGCGGTCCCAGCCGTGGACGTGCTGCAGATACAGGCTGGAGCCGAAGGTCGAGCAGAACGTCGCGAGCGCCAGCAGGCCGATCGTCACCGGATAGGCGCTGACATGGGTGATCAGTTCGCGCGAGACGATGGCGCCGATCGAGATGCCCAGCAGCAGCAGCACGGTCTGGGTCAGGATCGGCGGCATCGCCAGGGGACGGCCGGCGATGGCCGCGATCGCGGTCGCGATCATCGCGCCCGAGATCAGGCCGCCCGGCAGATGGGCGAACAGGAAGACAAGCCCGCCGGCCGTGCCGAGCGCGAGCGTCTCGAGCGCGCTCAGCGTCTTGGCGCGGCTCGGCCATTCGAAGGGGAGGGATGAGATGATCTGGCGCACGGCGCCTTATGCCAAAAGCCGGATGTGCGAACAATTAACGCGGCTGCGCAGGCGTCATGCACGCGCGGCCGCCGGGCGGACCGCCCGCCGATCATTTCGGCTTGTCGGGCGCCGCCGGAGCCGGCGCAGTGAGTGCCGCCGCCTTCTCCTGCTTGCAGGCGGAGCGGAATTTGCCGCGGGCCTTGCCGCGGAAGATGCCCTGTTCGTCGGCTTCCTTCGAGCAGGCCATCGAGATCGTCCGGCGGGTGGTCTTGTCGAGGGTCGAGAACTTGTCGGTGGCGGCGTCGGGACGGCTCGGCAGCGTCAATCCGGGTTGCGACCAGGCGGGACCCGCGGCCAACAGGGTGGCGATGGCGGCGGCTGCGAGCGCCGCGCGGGCAGTGAATTTCATGCAGAAGTCCTCGATTGAAACGGTCCGGCGCGATGTCCGGCGATGCTGAACCCGGTGTGAATGGAATGATCCGGATCGCCGCGCGAGGCAAATTATATTTTCGCGACGCCACGCTCCCGCCTGCTTTGTCGTGCGCGGGCGGCTCGCTAGTATCATAGTCCCATTCAACATGCTCCACAGGGAGATCTGGGATGAGTTTTCACGTAAAATCGTTGGTTGCTCCGTCGCTCGCTGCCCTGGCCGCGATCGGCCTCGCGACGTTCGCCGCCGCGCCGGCGCAGGCGCTGACGGCGCAGGAATGCAGCGCCAAGTACAAGCAGGCGAAGGACGCCGGCACGCTGAACGGCCAGAAGTGGAACGACTTCCGCAAGGCCCAGTGCGGCAGCGACGCCACCGCCGCGGCACCGGCCGCTGCTCCGGCGGCACCCGCTGCCGAGGCGAAGCCCGCCAAGGAGGCCAAGTCGGCCGCCAAGGAGGAAGCGGCTCCGGCGCCGAGCGGCCCGGCCGTGTTCCCGACTGCGGTCGATCAGAAATACGCCAAGGAAAAACCGGGCACGGCCCGCATGCATACGTGCGTCGATCAGTACAACGCCAACAAGGCCACCAACGCCAATGGCGGCTTGAAGTGGATCCAGAAGGGCGGCGGCTACTTCAGCGAATGCACCAAGAAGCTGAAGGGCGCGGCCTGAGCCGACGCAGCGCAGCATCTTCACTGGCCGGAGGCGTGACGCCTCCGGCCGCTTCTCCGAATCGCAACGGCATTGCTGCTCCGGTGAATTTGGGGCTTGCCTTGATGGCCGGGACATGAATCTGCTCCGGCCATGATCTCTGCTCTTCAAGGCGTGCTCGGTCTGTTGTGCGGCGCGATGGTCGGGTTTTCGCTCGGCCTCGTCGGCGGCGGCGGCTCGGTGCTGGCGGTGCCGCTGATGGTCTATGTCGTCGGCGTGCCGGAGCCGCACATCGCGATCGGATCCAGCGCCATCGCGGTCGCCACCAATGCCGCGATCAACCTCGCCAATCACGCGCGCGGGGGCACCGTGATCTGGCCGATCGCGGCGCTGTTCGCGGCGGCCGGCATCGTCGGCGCCTTCACCGGCTCGCTGCTCGGCAAGATGGTCGACGGTCAGAAGCTGCTGGCGCTGTTCGCGCTGGTGATGATGGTGATCGCGCTCCTGATGCTGAAGACGCGCGCGCGCATCGGCATCCCCGACGTCAAGATGAGCATGGCCAATGTGCCGGCGATCCTCGGCTTCGGTCTCGCCACCGGCACGCTGTCCGGCTTCTTCGGCATCGGCGGCGGCTTCCTGATCGTGCCGGCGCTGATGGCAGCGACGGGCATGCCGATCATGAATGCAGTGAGTTCGTCGCTGGTCGCGGTGACCACGTTCGGTCTCACCACGGCGGCGAGCTATGCGTGGTCCGGCCTGGTCGCCTGGGATCTTGCCGGACTGTTCATCGCCGGCGGTATCGCCGGGGGGCTTGCCGGCACCCGGCTGGCGCGCCATCTCTCGGAGCGGCGCGGCGCCCTGAACATCGTGTTTTCGGTCGTGATCGCAGCGGTGGCGCTGTATATGCTGACCCGCAGCCTGCTGCACATCTGGAGCTGATTTGATGACACGCCGCATGTCGGACGACACTTCGCTGACCGCCAGCCGGCGCGGCGTCCTCCAACTCCTTGGCGCGGGCGCCGCGCTGGCGTCGTGGCCCGGCATGGCCCGCGCCCAGGGAGCCGACGAGCCCGACGAGGCCTCGGTGCTGCGCGATCCCGATGCGCCGGTGCTCGGCAATGCCTCTGGCGACATCGCGATCGTCGAATGGTTCGACTACAACTGTCCATATTGCCGCAAGCTCGACCCCGAGCTGCAGCAGGTCGTGCACGACGACGGCAAGGTTCGCTGGGTGCTGAAGGAGTGGCCGATCCTCGGACCGGTATCCGTCACCGCGGCGCGGATGGCGCTGGCCTGCAAGTATCAGGACAAATACGCGAAGGCGCATGAGGCGCTGATCGGCACCAGCTCGAAGCTGACGGAGTCGCGCATCGATGAGCTGCTCGCGGAGGGCGGCGTCGACGTCGATCGCGCCAAGCGCGACCTCTCCGCCAATGGCAAGGCGATCGACGCGATGCTCGCCCGCAACGACAGCCAGGCGCGTGGCCTGCGTTTCCGTGGCACGCCGTCCTTCATCGTCGGCAAGTTCAGAGTCCCTGGCGTGCTGACGATGGCGCAGTTCGAGCAGGTCATCGCCGACGCACGCAAGGCCAAGGCGGCGAACTGATTGGACACGCAAAAGGCGCCCCGACCGGAGTCGAGGCGCCTGTCAGATAAGGATCGGTCGTGCTGATTACTTCGACGAGATGCGCACCCAGTCGTCATGCGCGCGGGTCTTCAGCGAATTCCAGCTGTCCGAGGCGACGTCCCAGTTCACGATCGTCCGGCGCGTCTGCGCCGAGGCGCCGTTGGCGACTTCAGACGTCTGCATCGAATCATGGATATAGACGCCGAACCCGAGAAGGAGCGCGCCAAGGATCATTCCCACGAACGTCCGCATAGTCATGTTCTCCAGTGTGACGGCCGATAACGCCGCCGTCCAGGCTTGGTTCCGCCGTCGCGGCGGAAGGTTCAAGCCGGACCTGACAAACTAACTGCGAGGTTTTTCGGGACGGGAATCCGGCATCGCCGTGACGAGATTGAGTGCTTTCAGCTCGTCCGGCTTGAATGTGAACAGCTGGTCATGTGGCGTCTCCATCGCGTGCACCCAGACCTTGAGATCGATCCCCATGTCGGCGAGATGACGCTGGCAGCGCGCGGAGACGTTCTGGGCCACGCTCATGTCGTCGCCGGACCGGACCGTTGCGGCGGAAGAGACCGCGGCAATCTGATGCACGCCGATGACCGCCTTCTCGCCGGCGCGGCGCTCGACGCCGCCAGCGAATATCAGCGGACAGGACGAGGCGCAGTACTTCCCTGCCTCCACCTCGGTCGCGAACTTCTTCGTTCGGATCAGGCGCCCCATCGCGAGCGCGTCGGCGACCGAACCTCCCGGCGAGTTCAGCACCACCGTCTTGATATACTCGCCGTAGCGCTCGACCGTGTCGGCAAAGCTGCGCGCGCTGCCCGGCGTGATCGTGCCGGTCGCGTAGAGGCGGCCCGCACCGCGCAGCTCGAACGTGATCGGTTGCTGCAGGGCGCGATCGCCTTGCGGCAGCGGCATCAGCCGCTTCATCAGCGGTGCCAGAACGGAAGGGGCATCCGTCGGCATGTCCGCCGGCTCGCGCTGAACGTCGAGTTGAGGCGGGGCCGCATCGGGGAGTGCGTGCGGCGCATTCATCTCGAGCAGGTCCGCGGCCAGCACTGCGACGGTCACGACGACAATGCTGCGGAACACCCAGCGCAGGATGCTCTCGTCCGGATTGCCGGCGAGCCAGGCGTGAACGCGCTGGTTCAGGGCGGAGGCCACGCAACTACTTCCCGATCCGTGCCGACGACAAAGTGGTGACGTTCTCGTCGGCCGCGTTGGCTGTCGCGGGCTGCGGCTCGGCAGGCGGCGCAACCGCCGGCTCGCCCGGCCCGACGACCGGCCGCGCCTCCGCTGCGCGCCGCGCGTCTTCGACTTCGCGCGCGATCTGCAGCGCCGTGACGAGATCGCTCGCCGTCAGGCTCGACGCGCTCACGGCCGGCAGGCCCTCGCGGCGGATCGCGGCATGCACGACGCACAGGATCAGCACGAGGACCGCCGGCATCAGGTCGATCGAGATCGCTCCGGCCCAGCTCGGGATGAAGTCGCCGGCGTAGCGCAGCACGGCCTCGGCGGGGGACAGCGACTGGAACCTCGTCGGCTCGATGCGGGGCAGGGCCAGGATCTTGTCGGCGGCATCCGCGAGCGAGGCGGCCTGCGTCGCGATCGCGCCCTCCACCTTGCCGACCACGGCGGTCTGCCGCTCCGCGAGGTCGCCGCTGCGTCCGCCTGCGGCAGGCGCGATGAAGCCGGCCGAGAGCGAGGTCGCGGCGCGCTTGACCGCGGGCGCCACCGAGGTCTGCTGCAGATTGGCGATCACGCCCATCAAGGTCAGCGACTCCGTGGCGAAGGCGTCGCTGCGTGTCGCGATCGGGCCGCGGTCGGAGATCAGCTCGCGCATCTTGGCGAGGCTCTTGCTGCCCTGCTCATACAGCGCGGAGACGCGCTTGCCGGAGTCCTGCACCTGCTGCCCCAGGCCATCGAGTTGCGTCGACATCTGCGTCAGCAGCTGGACCACGGTGCCGGAGCCCGAGGTGCCCGTGAGCGAGCCGGCGCGCTCGGCGTCGGCGAGCTTGGCGAAGCGCGAGGAGGCGAGCTGGATGTCCGGCAGCAGGCTCTGCGCCGCGATCGCCTGGCTGTTGGCACGATCGAGATCGCGCGTGTAGTTCTGCACGGTGATGGCGAGATGCTGCTGGATGGCGGCGGCACCGGCCAGCGCCGAGGCATTCAGCCAGGACGACATCGCAACGATCATCAGCGAGCCCAGCAGCATGCAGCCGCCCATCAGCAGCCGGCCCATCAGGCTGGTCACATGCGGCATGAACTGCATCATGAACACCCAGAAGGCGTAGATGCCGACGGACACCGCGACCGAATAGATCACGGCGGCGAAGAACACCGTCGTGGGACTGCCGTTGAGCAGCTCGCGGACGCCGAGATAGGTGTAGACGCCGGCAGCCAGCGCCAGGATCGCGGTCGTGAGCTTGAGCGTGACCTCGAGGCGGTTCACGCCGTCGGCGAGCACGACGGACGTGGCGGAGCGGGCAGACGAGACTTGCGCGACGGACGCGGCAGGCGAGGGCATAAGCGGACCTTTGGCGGCCTCATGACCGCCCCTGTGCAGCGCCCCCGCTGTATGGCTAGGCTGTTATCAATGAGAACAAAATCCGCCGAGATTGTGTCCCCGGCATTACCGATCGGCCATGTCGGGCGCAGCGCGCCTCACCGCATCAGCCAGCGCAGCAGCTCGACATTGGCTTCGCGCGGGTAGCAATGGCTGAGATCGTCGATCTCGCGATAGACGACCTCAGCGCCCGATTTGGCCAGCGCGTCGCGCGTGTGCCGCGCGATCTCGACCGGGAACATCCAGTCGAGCCGGCCGTGCACGATCTGGATCGGCAGGCCGCGCAGGCGATCGCGATCGGCGATCTGCGCCATCAGAGGATGGAACGTCGCGGCGACCGGCGCGAGGTGGGTGAAAGGAGAGCCGCTCTGCAGTCCGCTGACATAGCAGAAGGTGCCGCCGTCGCTCATTCCGGTCAGCAACATGCGGGCGGGATCGACGGCAACGCGGCTGCGTACGAGATCGAGGATGCGCACCAGGTTCGGCGTATCCGAATCCTCGCCCATCAGCGCCCAGGTCGGCCCCGTCGCGGTCGGCGCGACCAGGATGGCGCCGAGGCTGCGCGCAGCACGCATCCAGGCCCAGAGAAAATCACGGCCGTTGCCGCTGCCGCCATGCAGCGCCATCACCAGCGGCCAGGCGCGATCGGCCGTGTAGTACTCCGGCACATACAGCGAAAAGCCGCCGCGATTGCCGATCTCGTTGTGATCGTGAAACACGGCGTCCTTGCCGGCGGAGGTCGCCAGCAGCTGCCGTAGCGCGTCGTTCTCGCCGATAGCCGGTTCGAGGAAGAATTCGCTCAGGGGCGGCAGTGTCGCCGCAAGCGGGAACAGCGCCTCGAGGGCGCGCGGCAGCTGGCGAAGGGCCCTGAACACGTCGACGAGATCGCCTTGTCCGCCCTGCACCGCGCGCAGGCCCGCGAACGACATCAGCGCCGCATCGGCTGCGGTATCGAAGGCGATCCGGATGTGGGAAAAGTCCGCCGGCCATGACGTCAGATTTGCGCGCGCGACCTGCAGCGCGTGGTCGGGATCACCGATCTCCGACATCACGCGGTCGAAGTCCGGCGGGTTCAGGTAGCGGGCGACGTAGGACAGGGCTTCGAGCGACTGCAGCAGTGGCGGCAACACGATGAGAATGTCATCCACCACGGCATCCGTCATGCAGGTCTCCTCGATCCAGCGGGGCAGGTCGTCTCACCCACGGGCAATCATCATCTCGGCACGCCGCTCGTCGCGCGATGCGGCAATGTCGTGACGCGGCTCGCCCAAGTCAACACGCGCGAAGGCCGTCAGCGTTTGCTGATGAATTGAGCCGACGCAGGAGGCTCCATGTCGAAGTTGTGGCCGAACTGCGGCGGGATGTGCTGCGCGACGCGCCCGCCCGCTCAGTGCAGCCTCGGCGCCTTCAAGAGCTTGGCGCGATCGGTCGAGGCGATGGTGACGTCGAAGGTGACGCCCTCATGATGCACCGTCAGCGGCACATCGACTCCGGCTGCGCCGAGCGCCCAGAGCTTGCGATAGAATTCGCTCTGGCTCGTGACCTTGTCGCCGTTGATGCCGAGGATCACGTCGCCGGCCTTGAGCTCGGCGCGCGCCGCCGGTCCGTTGTCGGAGACGCCGATCACGACGACGCGGTCCTCGACCTCGGTCGCGTACATGCCAAGCCAGGGACGGGCCGGCTTGTTGACGCGGCCGAAGCGGCGCAGGTCATCGATGATCGGCTTCAGCAGATCGATCGGCACCACCATGTTGACGTGCTCGGCCTTGGCATCGCGCTCGCGCTCGAGCTGCAGTGAGCCGATCCCGATCAATTCACCCTTCGCCGAGATCAGTCCGGTGCCGCCCCAGTTCGGATGCGCGGGATGGGTGAAGATCGCCTCGTCCAGCAGATACTCCCAATAGCCCGCGAATTCCTGCTTGGCGATGATCTGGCTTGCCACCGAGCGCGTCCGGCCGCCGGCGCCGCCGAGCACGACATGGTCGCCGATCTTCGTCTCGGCCGACGATCCGAGCGGCAGCGCCGGCAGATCCAGCTGTCCCAGCGCCTGCACCAGGCCGAAGCCGGTCGTGAAGTCGAAGCCGAGCACATGACCTTGCACCACCCGGCCATCATTGAGGTGCAGCCAGACCGACTCCGCTTCGGTGATCAGATAGCCGATGGTCAGCACCAGCCCGTCGTCGATGACGACGGCGTTGCCGGCGCGCTCGGTGCCCAGCGTTTCCGCGCTGAAGGCATCCGGCGGGATGATGGCATGCAGGCCCACGATCGAGGACAAGACCTGGTCGAGATCATACTGATAGTCTTCGGCACGAGGCTGGAAGGCAAACGGCACTTTCCATTCGGTCAAAGAAGGCATTTCGTTCTCCTGCCAGTCGACCCTCCCCGGAGGGAGCGTCGACCAGGCGTCTGTTCTGTGTCGCGTGACCGCCTCAGCGTGACCGCGAGCTTAACATCTTTGCGCGGCGGCGCCAGTTCCGGGGGCGTCCGCCCGAGTGTCGGAAAACCCAGCGCCCGCCACGCGGTGACTAGAGGCGTCCGCAGCGCTTGCCCATGATCGGCCAGACCAGCCAGGCGCCGGCAGCGTAGAGGCTGCCGATCGTCGTGGCCCCCGGCCGTGCCGAGACGTGGAAACGCCCGGCATCGAGCAAGGCTCCATCGGAGGCGACGATTGCGGGAATCATGCGGTCCGACGGGCCGAAGACGACGACGGCCTCGGGCTTGATCAGCAGCGTCATGGCGGCCATGCCGGCAAACCACGCCACGGCGACCGCCGCCGCGCCCATGACGGGGACGGAGCGGGCCGGCTGGGACCGATCAATAGTCGTAGGCATGCTCGAACGTATATCCGGCGGCGTCGAAACGGGCGATGTCCTGAACCAGCGACCGGACCGGCACGTCGACGCCGATGCGGCGCGCGCCGGGACGGGACTGGACCGGGACACTGAATATAGGCAGCCCGTCGAAAGCTGCCAGCCGGCCGTCGCCGGGCGGAATGACGATGGTCACCAGGATGCGGTGGTTGCCGGCGACCTCGCCGAACGCGGCGCCGGGATGCCGTCCGAGCTCCCGCGCGAAGGCGTCGAACTTGGCGTAGCGCTCGGTCTCGACCAGCACGCCCTTGCCGCCCTTGCTGTCGGTGACCTCGCGGATCACCTTCACGCCGGGGATGGCGGCCAGCTCGGCCGCAGGCAGGCCGGTAACGACGCTCCGGATCGTCAGGACGGCCGGATCGTATCCCGCAGCATAGCCGATGATCGCGGCGTAGGCGGCCCGTCCCGCATATTGCAGGCTGAGGGAGAACCGGCGCTCGACCGAGCGCAGCGATGGCACGAAGGGTGTCTCGCGCCAGAACTGATGGAGCTTGGCGGCGAAGGGATAGCGATACCACGGCGTCTGATAGAGAAACGCCGCGTAGTCCTTCAGCAAAGCGAGGTTGAACGCGTCCTCCGCTGTGTTGACGCCTTCGGTGGTCTCCGCGCTGAGCGCGCCGATGGTCTTCTCATATCCGCCCTGCAGCGCCATCTCGGCGGTGAAGCTGAAGCCAATGATGTAGTTGGTGAGCTTCTGGTCCGATGTCGCGGGACCGGATCCCGCCGCCTGGCGTGTCGCCCGGCACAGGCTGCGCCAGAAACCGCTGATGCTCGTCAGGTAATGGAATTGCGACTCGGAGCTCTGGCCGGTGACATCGGCGAGATCGCGATAGGCGTGGACGATGTACCATTCGGGGAAGGTCAGGAAGCTGTCGCCCTGCGAACGGGCGTAGCCGGGATCGGTGATTCCGTAGTCCGAAGTCACGGCGGGGGTCGGCACGTCCGCCGTGCACACCGTCTCCACGGTGGCCACGGTGGTCGCGATGCCGATCGCGGCGGCCGCGGCGAGGGCACCGAAAAGAACCAGGGCTTTGCGACGCAGGCTCATGCGATGGCGGCCTGCCTGCGCCAGGGCGACCAGCCGACAGCTATACCGATCGCGCCCAGCGCGAGATGCGGCAGGCTGGAGAGCAGCTTCACCAGCCAGGACGTGTTGCGGATGCCGTCGATGATGATGGACAGATCGAGATAGCCGGAGCCGGTGAACACACCCATCACGCCGTCGAGGAAATACAGCGAGCCGAAGACGCGCAGGAAGAAGATGGCGCTGCGGCGGGACAGCATCGCGCCGAGCGCCCACAGGCCGGAGGCGACATGCAGCGCGTCCTTGTAGATGTCGAGCTGAAACAGGCCGAAGACGCGGCCCTGCGCATCGATGAAGGCGGGGATGTAGTCGGTCGCCGCGGCGAACAGCAGCGCCACGGCGAGCGCGAGGGCTGCGATGCGATAGCGGTCCAGGGAGAATCCGTCGGCTGAGGTCGTCATGCGAAATAGGCGTCCCACATCGCGTTGCGGAACAGAAGGTTCGGATCATAGTGCCGCTTGGCGGCGACGAAGCGCGCAACGGCCGGATAGGCCTTCTCGACCTGGTCGCGGCGCGCATGCAGACGATACGGCAGATAGAACGCGCCGCCAATCGCGGTGATGCGGTCGATGAGGGCTTCCGTCGTGCGCAGCATGTCGACCTCGCCCTCCGGCGAGGTGACTTGCGAGAACGACATCACCGCCGCGATGCGGCGCACCGGCGCGATGGTCAGCGCCGGCGTCTTGTCCTCGGCGACGTAACGCAGGGTGACGTTGAGGAATTCCGCGCGCGCCTTCGGGATGATCTCGCGGCAGGCGGTGAGGAACTCGCCGAACCGCTCGGGCGCGACGAAGTATTCATGCAGAATGTCGGTGCGGTGCATGTCCTTCTGCGCGAGGTTCGCGACCGGCTCGGCCATCAGCGAGTTGCGCGTGTAGTGGCTGTCGGAGATGGCGGGGCCGAGCCGCGTCTCCATGAACCAGCGCAGACCCTTGGCGACCTCCCAGCCGGTCTGCGCGCGATAGATCGTGTTCGCGACGCCGGTCAGCTTGCCCGAGCTCGCCACCGGCGGCAGCGTCGCGGGCGCATCCGGCGCGGGGCGGAAGCTGACGAGCAGCGCGTCATCGAAGAATGCCTTGCGCGACACCGACATCCGGCCATAGGCCATCTTCACGTTGGGATCGCCATCGATGCTGCGCGTGAACGCCTCCGCGAACGTCTCCGGCGCCATGCGCTCGAAGCGCGGCTCCAGCAGCACGTTCGGCACCATCTCGACCTCGAGGTCGACGATGATCCCGAACAGGCCATAGCCGCCCATGGCAAGGCCGAACAGCTCGGCATTCTCGGTGCGCGAGCACTGCACCAGCGTGCCGTCGGCGAGCAGCATGCGGATCGATTTCACCGTCGACCCGAACGGGCCGTACGGCACCGGCCATCCATGGGCGTTGACGCTGAACGTGCTGCCGACGCCGAAATCGCTGTTGGACTGCATCACGGCGGGCGAGAAGCCCTTGGCGTCGAGCGTGGCGATGACGTCCCACCAGCGGTTGCCGGCGGCGGTACGATAGGTCCGTGCCGCCGTGTCGAGCTCGATGGCGCCGCCGTCGAGCGTGATGGCGGTGCCGTCGCGCGGCAGGCTCTGTCCGCCCATCGAATGCCGGGCGACGGCGGCGGTCACCGGCCGCTTCGCGGCGGCAGCCTCCTTCAGCTCCGCGCGCAGCCGCGCGATGAGATCGTCGGTTGCTGGCTTCGAAATCACGACATGCTTGGCGACCGGCGTCGGGTTAAGCCGGCTGGCGTCGTTGAGGATGGTGCGCAGCTCGGCGCGCGCCTCCGGCATCCGCGCCAGGGGCAGCGCCGCAGCCGTGGCTGCGGTGCCGAGAAACCGTCGTCGTGAGATCATGGCGTGCGCACTCCTGACTGATTGGGAGTCTACGCCAGCATCGTAAACGTTCGAAAAATTGGCGGCCGATCAGTCCGCCGAGGGACGCAAGCGGGCGGGAACCAGCCGGAAGTCGCGGCCATCCTTCAGCCACGCCGCGCGCTCGTCGCGTAGCAGCGTTCGCCGCACCTTCCCGGAATCGTCGCGCAGCATCACATCGACCAGCTCATAGCTCTCCGGGTGTTTGTAGCGCGACAGCCGATCGCCCAGGAACGCGCCCATGCCGTCGACGATAGCCTGCGCGTCCTTGGCGCGATCGATCTCGACGATCGCATGCACGCGCTGCCCGAGCTCGGGATCGGGCAGGCCGACGACGACGCAGGAGCGGATGTCGGGATGCGCCATCAGCGCCGCCTCGACCTCGGCCGGATAGATGTTGGCGCCGCCGCGCAGCACCATGTCGGCGAGCCGGTCGCCGAGATAGAGATAGCCGTCGGCATCGAGCCGGCCGATGTCGCCGAGCGATTCCCAGCCGTCGGCGCGCCGCTTCGGCTCGGCGCCGAGATAGTGATAGGTGCTGCCGGGACCATCCGCCGGAAGGAAGTAGATTTCGCCGCTCTCGCCGGGCGCGACGTCATGGCCGTCGGGGCCGAGGATGCGCAAGCCGCAGGTGTCGTCGATCTTGCCGACCGAGCCCTTGTGCTGCAGCCATTCGGTTCCGGAAATGATGGTGCGTCCCTGCCGCTCGGTGCCGCCATAGAGCTCGTAGACGCGCTCGGGGCCGAGCCACTCGATCCATTTCTCCTTCAACCATGCCGGCATCGGCGCCGCCATGTGGAACACCATCTTCAGGCTCGACACATCGTAGCTGTTGCGCGCCGCCTCCGGCAGCGCCCAGATCCGGTGCATCATGGTCGGGACGAAATTGACCCACTGAATGCGCTGCGCCTGGATCAGCCGCAGCGTTTCCTCCGCGTCGAACTTCACCATGCCGGTCAAGGTGCCGCCGGCGAACAGCGCGTAGTGCGACACGATGAAGGGGGCGTTGTGATAGAGCGGCCCGGGATTGAGCAACGACGCACCCCTGGGAATCCCGAGCGGCGGCTCGGCTGCGGTGTCGGTCACCGCGGGCTGATGATCCAGGATCACCTTGGGGCGCCCTGTCGAACCGCCGGATGTCATTGCCTTCCAATAGCGCGACACCGGCGCGGTGAGCGGCTCGTCTGAGAATCCCTGGGGTGTGAAATCGGCGGGCAGCGTATTCGGCGCATTCCAATCGGCCTCGCCGCCGACCACCAGCGACGGCTTGAGGATCTCCAGCACGGCCGCGGCTTCGCCGCGCGGCAATCGCCACGACAGCGAGGTCGGCGTGGCGCCGCATTTCCACACCGCAAAACTGGTCTCGAACAGCGCATTGCCGTTGGGCAGGCCGATCGCGACGAAGTCGCCGGGTTTGACGCCTTTGGCGGCGAAGGCGCGGGCGCGCGCATTGGCGCGGCGTTCGAGCTGCTCCCAGGTGAGGCGATCGGCTCCGTGCTGAACAGCGATGCTGTCTTTGGGTTTGCGCTCGGCGTACCAGCGCGGCACATCCGCCATCGGGATCAGCATCTCGTCCTCCGAACCATCGGCGCGTTGCTTGTGCGCCGTTCTTGGTCGGCAGCTCGCGCGGCCGACGTCAATGATGCGAGACGTTGTGCCTCATCTCGGAAGACGCGTCCATACGCGCACGCCGCAGGGTTTCGGATGGCAGTTCTGCGAAATGGCGCTTGTAGTCGAGGGAGAACTGGCTGAAGTGCCAGAAGCCGTGGCGCACGGCGACATCGTAAATTCCGTCACGTGGATCGCGCGACGATTTGAGGTCGCGCCGCACGCGATTGAGGCGCACCGCGCGCCAATAGGCCAGGGGACTGGTGCCGAGCACGTCCCGGAAGCAGTAGCTCAGCTTGCGGTGGCTGACGCCGACCGCCTTGCAGACATCCAGCAATGGAATGGATCGCTCCGATGAGGCGAGCATCACGTCGCAGGCCCGATCGACGATGCGCTTGCGCGCGGCGCCGCTGCGGCTGTCATCGCAAGGCCGTGCGTCCGGCAACAGGTCGGTGATTGACAGCAGCAGGCCGTCCTGCAGCGTGGCGGCGGACGCTGCGTCCTGCGACAGTTCCGTGTGCGCGCGAGGCGATGTGTCGAGCATCGCCAGCGCGGCCCGGAAGCGAGCCAGCGTCGCGGCCGGCGCCGAGATCGCGCGCATCTGATGGCGCAGGCCACGCGGCAATTCGATCGCCAATTGGCTGGCGATCTCGTCGACGAGTTGGGCCGACAGGGTTACGCCGCGCAGAGCGAAGCCCCGCGGCGTGCAGATGTCGACCTCGGCATCGAAGGACACGATCAGTGCGTCATGTGTGATGCTGGTGCCGTTGACGTTCACCGGGCCCTCGCCGCCGCAGGGCACGGCCAGGCCGCAGCAGTTGCGGCCGAGTTCGCCATGCTGCCGCACCTGCTGGCTCGTCACCTCGTGGAAGACGTCGAGGCGCGGCATCGACAACTGCGTAAAGCTGCCATGGAAGGCGCCGGCGCTGATCTGGTCATAGCGCAGCCGCCAGCCGCCGAGCTTGGCGCAATGCTCGTCGACATCGGCGCTCGTCGTCTGCACGAAGCCAGGGCGCGCCACGCTGCTATGGGTCGGGTTCAAGCTCATGACATCACGGCGAAATTGAATGCGCAGTTGCAAGACGCGCGCCAGCGTGGCCCGCCGGCCGGTCCGGCGTGCGATCTTGCCCGATTTCGATAACGCTGTCCTGCGTCTGATTGGCAGTCTCGCACGCCATGACCGGCCCTATCAGGAGATCGTCGTGCAGGACATCGCCGCAATCGCCATCAGCCATCCGCTCGATCCGCTGACGCCGGACGAGATCGCCGCGGCCTGCCGTCTGGTGCGTGCGAGCGCGGCATCCGCCGAGAATTGCCGCTTCCCCATCGTGCGGCTCGAGGAGCCAACCAAGGCGGAACTCGTGGCCGCCGACGGCGGGCAGGCGCTGCCGCGCAAGGCCTTCGTGGTCTCGCTCGACATCCAGAGCGGCGAGTCGATCGAGCATGTCGTTGATCTCGGCGCCGAGGCCGTCGTCGCGCGCAAGGTGGTGCCGAACCGCGAGGCACCCTACGGCCAGCCCCCGGTCATGCTGGAGGAGTTCTTCCGCTGCGAGGCCGCGGTGAAGGCCGATGCCGGCTGGCGCAAGGCGATGCATCGTCGTGGGCTCACCGACAAGGACATCGAGCTGGTGCAGGTCGATCCGTTCTCGTCGGGCTTCTTCGATCTGCCGTTCGAGCGCGGCGCCCGCATCGTGCGCGCCGTGAGCTATTTCCGCGAGCATCCGCAGGACAATGGCTATGCGCATCCGATCGAGGGCGTGGTCGCCGTGGTCGACCTGATCGCCGGGAGGGTCCTCGATCTGACGGATGAAGATCCGGTCGTTCCGATCCCGCGCAAGAAGCGCAACTACGGCGCCCATGAGGTGACGGCGCCGCGCACCGACATCAAGCCGCTGAACATCGAGCAGCCGCAGGGGCCGAGCTTCACGGTCGATGGCTGGAAGGTCGACTGGCAGAAGTGGAGCTTCCGCGTCGGCTTCACGCCGCGCGAGGGCCTGGTGCTCCATCGGCTGTGCTATCAGGACGGCGAGCGCACACGCCCCATCATCCATCGCGCCAGCGTCACCGAGATGGTCGTGCCTTACGCCGATCCGACCGCCAACCATTTCTGGAAGTCGGCGTTCGATGCCGGCGAATATGGCTTGGGCATGCTCGCCAACGCGCTGGAGCTCGGCTGCGACTGCCTCGGCAACATTCATTATTTCGACGTGCCCGCCGCCGACAGCAAGGGCGAGCCGTTCGTGATGCAGAACGCGATCTGCATGCATGAGGAGGATTACGGCATCCTCTGGAAGCACTACGAGTTCCGCAACGGCCTGTTCGAGGTGAGGCGCTCGCGCCGGCTCGTCATCAGCTTCTTCGCCACCGTCGGCAATTACGACTACGGCTTCTACTGGTACCTGTACCAGGACGGCACCATCCAGCTCGAATGCAAGCTGACCGGCATCATCCAGACCGCGGCGGTGGCGCCCGGCGCGACCTATCCCTGGGGCGGCATGGTCGATGACAATCTCGGCGGCCCGACGCACCAGCATTTCTTCAACGCGCGCCTGCACATGGACATCGACGGCGGCGGCAACACCGTCACCGAGCACGAATTCGTGCCGCGGCCGTGGGGCCGCGACAATCCGCATGGCAACGTGTTCGACACCACCAGCCGCGTGCTGGCGCGCGAGCGCGACGCGGCGCGCCTCGCCAATGGCGAGACCGGGCGCTACTGGAAGATCTCCAATCCCAACGAGAGTAATTCGGTCGGCGCGGCGCCCGGCTACAAGCTGGTGGTCAATCCGAGCCCGGTGATGCTGGCGCAGGAGGGCAGCTTCGTGCGCAGCCGCGGCGGCTTTGCCACCAAGCATGTCTGGGTCACGGCCTACGATCCGGCGGAGAAATACGCGAGCGGCGACTATCCGAACGTGCACGCCGGCGGCGACGGCCTGCCGCGCTACATCGCGCACAACCGCAATATCGAGAACACCGACATCGTCGTCTGGCATTCGTTCGGGCACACGCATGTGTGCAAGCCGGAGGACTTTCCGATCATGCCGGTGGAGTATGCGGGCTTCATGCTCAAGCCCGTCGGCTTCTTCGCCGCCAATGCCGGGTTCGACATTCCTGCGGAGCGGAATGCGAAGAGTGTGCTGAGTGCAGAGGGGACGGCGGGCACGGATGGCGGCAGTTGCTGTCACTGAGCAGTGCTGTCGGTGACAAAGCTGCTGACACGCGGCGGAGCAGAGGTGGATGCCGGTTGTCACCCGGCATCCGCACCGCTCTGTCCACTCCCCTCCCCCTTGCGGGGAGGGGTCGGGGGTGGGGGTCCCCGCGGGTGGTCTCACCTCCGGGATTCCATTTTGGCCGACGTCCAAACGAAGCTCATCGCCCGGGGACCCCCACCCCCAAACCCCTCCACGCAAGGGGCAGGGGAGCGCACCGCCTTCGTCGCGTGATGGTGGGTTTCAGTGAAATCGCATCATGCTTCTAGAACCTTTTCCGTGCGCGATCATTGACGCGAGGCGGGGGCTGACTGATGGGAGGTCTCATGCACGCCCAACAAATGATCGGAACCCATCCGCATGTCCGCGGGCAGGTCGATGACGCGCTGATCCGCTGCATCGAGGAGTGCTATTCCTGCGCCCAGATCTGCACATCCTGCGCGGATGCATGTCTTGGCGAGGAGAGCGTCGCCGAACTGACCCAGTGCATCCGGCTCAACCTCGATTGCGCCGATGTCTGCAACATCACGGGCCGCCTCGCCACGCGGCGCACCGGCTCGGACCAGGAGATGATCCGCCGCATGCTCGATGCCTGTGCCGCCGCGTGCCGGCTGTGCGCGGAGGAATGCGAGCAGCACGCCGGCATGCATGCGCATTGCCGGATCTGCGCCGAATCCTGCCGCCGCTGCATGAGCGCCTGCGAGGATGCTGGCCGCAACATGGCGCATTGAGGCGCCGCGCAGTGTGTAAAAAGAAGTGTGTCAAAAGATAAGGCCGGGCACGAGGCCCGGCCTGTCCGACCATGGCAACCGGATTGCTCCGGCCCTGAGAACGCCATTACAGACGGCAAGTATCAGCCACCGTTCAGCTTGGTCGTGAGCGTCGTGAAGATGCCTTCGAGCGTGAGCCCGAGCTTGTTGAGAATGGTAATGATGGCGAGGGCGATGCCGGCGGCAATGAGGCCGTATTCGATGGCAGTCGCGCCCGATTCATCTTCATAAAATTTGAGTAGCAATGTCGTCATCGATCCCCTTCGCCATCAGGCGAAGTCCCTCATGGAGCAGTGACCGCGAAACTACGGGATGGAACCTAAGGTAGTGTGAATGGCTTGTCGCCAAGTTTCCTCACTTGGATCGAAATGGCAGAAATTCCAGTTGTAGCCGGTGTCGTTGCACGCAGCGGCCTCAGGCCGGCACGCCGGCCGCGCGCAAAGAGTCCGCGTAGGTTGTGGCCATGCGGCCGACGGGGAAGGGAATTCGCGCCAGGAAACCGGAGACCGTGAGCTGCGGTTCGAGCGTCAGCAACTGACGCGCGGCCTCCGTCGCGCGAGCGAGATCGCCGGCGCCGACGCGCGCGACGATCAGGACGCGCAGCGCAACGGCGAAGCGGCGGTTCTGGGCGAGCGCACGTTCGGCCCAGTGGATCGCGCTGGCGAAATCCTCGTCGGCGACGGCGCACACGGCCATGGCGCCGGCGGCGAGCCAGCTGCGCGGATCGCGCGGATTGAGGCGCTGCGCCCGTTCGATCTGCGCCCGGCCTTCGGCGGCATGTCCGGCCATGGCTTCGATCCAGCCGCTCAGCGTCAGCGCCACGGCGGAGTTCGGATTGATGTCGAGCGATCGCTTGAACATGTCGCGCGCGGGCGCGATGTCGTCGGCCATGTTCCAGATCGCGAACGCGGCCATCCACAGCACCTGGGCATCGTTCGGCGCGCGTTCGCTGGCCTGCCAAGCGCGCGCGACGGCGGCTTCGCGATAGTTCTCGTCGGCTTCGCTCCAGCCTTGAAAGTGGCGCAGCGCCTGGCAATAGGCCGACGCGGCCATCGCCGGCGCGTAGGCGGGATCGATGGCCAGCGCCTCGTCGAGACACGCGATCGCCGCGGCGAGGCTGCCGGGCGTGAACGCGTCGCGCAGGCTCGCGGCGCGCAGCAGCAGATCATAGGCCGCGGGATGCGGCGAGGGCATGGTCCGGCGCCGCTCGCCTTCCGCCTGTTCGAGCGTCGGCTCGATTGCAGCGACGATGCTGCCGGTGATGCGGTCCTGCAGCGCGAAGACATCGTCCAACTGGCCGTCGAACCGCTCGGCCCACAGATGTGCGCCGGACCTTGCATCGATCAACTGCCCGTTGATGCGCAGCTGCGCGCCGGCGCGACGCACGCTGCCTTCGAGCACGTAGCCGACGCCGAGCTCGCGTCCGACCTCGCGCAGGTCGACAGCCCGCCCCTTGTAGCTGAAGGACGAGTTGCGCGCGATCACCACGAGGCCGCTGCAACGCGACAGCGCGGTGATGATGTCCTCGGCGATCCCGTCGGCGAAATAGTCCTGGTCCGGATCGCCGCTCATATTGGTGAACGGCAGAACCGCGATCGCGGGGCCATCGAACGCGGTCGCGGCAGCCGGCATGCTGGCTGTCGGTTCACGGACCTCGCCCGTGAAGCGGATGCCCTTGCGCGGGATGGTGCGGATCAGGCGCTGGGTCTCGCCGCTGTCGCCGATCGCGCTGCGCGCCGCGCTGATGCGGCTCGCCAGCGTCGCCTCGGAGACGATGCGCCCGCCCCACACTTCGGCGAGGATCTCGTCGCGGCTGACGACCCGGTCGCGCGTCCTGACCAGGAAAGCGAGCAGGTCGAACACTTGCGGTTCCAGCGCGACCAGCACATCGCCACGGCGCAGCTCGCGGCGGCCGGGATCCAGCACGAAGTCGTCGAAGCAAAACACCACATGCGCCGCCATGTCTGGTCCCACGGGAACGGCTCACCATCGGACCTCGGGAGCCGCAGAATCAAGCTGCTCTCCAGGAAAAATCAATGCCGTCTCCAAGCGCATCTGGACAGCAGGGCGCACAAGGGAGGACAGACCCCAATCCGGAGATCCGTCATGCCCTTCGTCCCTCACGACCGTCGCCAGTTCCTCACGCTTGCGGGAACCGCCATCGCCGCGCTTCAGCTCGGTTCCGGCGCCGTCCGGGCGCAGGGCTTCAAGAGCGCGGCGAAGCTGCCTGAGATCCGTCCGGGAACCTCAACCACGCTGGGCCCGATCAAGCAGGTCACGGCCGGTGAGCTCAGTATCGGCTATGCCGAGATCGGTCCTGGCGATGGATCCGTGGTGATCCTGCTGCACGGCTGGCCCTATGACATCCACAGCTTCGCGGACGCCGCGCCGGCTCTGGCCGCGGCCGGCCATCGCGTGATCATTCCGCATCTGCGCGGCTACGGCACGACGCGGCTGCTGTCGCCGACGGCCTTGCGCAGCGGCCAGCCGGTCGCGGTGGCCGCCGACATCGTCGCGCTGATGGATGCGCTCGGGATCAAGGCGGCGACGCTCGCCGGCTATGATTGGGGCGCGCGCACCGCCAACATCATCGCCGCGCTGTGGCCGGAGCGCTGCAAGGCGATGGTCTCCGTCAGCGGCTATCTGATCGGCAGCCAGCAGGCCGGACGCATGCCGTTGCCGCCGGCCGCCGAGCTGCAATGGTGGTATCAGTTCTACTTCGCGACCGAGCGTGGCCGCGAGGGCTACGACAAGAACCGGCGCGACTTCGCCAGATTGATCTGGCGCACGGCGTCGCCGCAATGGGTGTTCGACGATGCGACCTTCGCGCGCAGCGCGGCAGCCTTCGACAATCCGGATCACGTCGACATCGTCGTGCACAATTATCGCTGGCGGCTCGGTCTTGTCGCGGGCGAGGCGAAGTATGATGCGCTCGAAGCGAAGCTCGCGACGTTTCCCGCGATCAACGTGCCCACGATCACGATGGAAGGCGACGCCAATGGCGCGCCACATCCCGCGCCGGAAACCTATGCCAAGAAATTCACCGGCCGCTATGAGCACCGCCTGATCACCGGCGGCATCGGCCACAATCTGCCGCAGGAGGCGCCGCGGGCCTTTGCGCAGGCGGTGATCGACGTGACGGCCGGCGTCTAGCGGTCTCCGGCGGGAAGCGGCTGCGAACCTCGATGGCGCAGCCACGCCTCCCGTCGCACGATCCATTTCTCGGATCGCGTCTCGCCATTGTGGTGCGGGAGTGCGATATGACCGATGAACTCTGCGCCGGTCTTCTGCTTGACGCGGCGCGAGGCGGCGTTGCTCGCGACATTGCAGACATGGAAATGATCGAGCCCGAGCGGGCCGAAGGCGAAGTCGTTCACGGCGGCGATCGCCTCGCTCATCAGTCCCTGATTCCAATAGGGCTCTGCGAGCCAGAAGCCGCGGTGGCCCTTGCGTGACTCGACGCGTGGCCGGAAGTGGATGTTGCCGATCGCCGTGCCATCGCCGTCCCGCAGCACCAGTACCCATTGATAGATCTCCTCGCCGGCCGCGATCTTGTCGAGCTGCAGCATCACGAAGGTCGCGGCGCCATCGTCCGGATAGGGCCAGGGTACGACGGCGGCGAGGGTGCGGATGATGTTCCAGTTGTTGAAGTGGCGCTGGATCGCGGGCGCGTCTGCGACCGTCAGCGGGCGCAGCAAAAAGGCGGGCGGTATGCAACGTGGGCGTGAGCATGCGACATCCTGTCGTTAACCAATGCGGACGGCAAGCCCTTGCCGCGACCGCCCATCAAAAAGCTATCCATCTGATTCATAAGGAGTCTCAGCCGAATTAAGGTTACGGGGAACTTTCGTTCCCGTGATGGAACCCGACGCTTCCACAACGCTGCATTGCGGTGCATTA
This sequence comes from Bradyrhizobium sp. HKCCYLRH3099, assembly GCF_051167855.1. Lineage (NCBI taxonomy): Bacteria > Pseudomonadati > Pseudomonadota > Alphaproteobacteria > Hyphomicrobiales > Nitrobacteraceae > Bradyrhizobium > Bradyrhizobium sp. HKCCYLRH3099. The sequence goes on along the minus strand of NZ_JBNPTW010000029.1, from coordinate 35,816 downwards.
ATCGAACACACGCAATTGCAAGGATGCAGCGTGTGTACAACCGCCGGAGGTATCATAGGCGGGGCGGGCTCAGGGTTGCGCCCATGAGGTGTTGGAAATGAAACGCGGGACGGCGGGACATCAGTCGCGTAGGTCGCAGGCGCAGCGCGCGTTCGATCCATGCATGTGGCGTACGCGGCAACTCAGCCGGCCAATTCCCTTCTACGGCTCGGAGCTGTTTCAGCTCGGCTGTCCGCCGCTGGCCTCCTTCATCGCCGCCTTCCTCGGCTGCCTCATGACCTTGCACATGAGTGCGTCCGGTGTGTCGCCGTCGATCGCCTCGTCCACCGCCACGCTGCTGTTGAGCGCGTCGCTGATCCTGACGCGGACGGCGACGCTGGTGCCCGGCACGTTCTTCTCCTCGGCCTATGGCGGGAGCTTCATCGGCATGACACCGGTGGCACTGCTCAACGCCAGCGTCATCCGCGCCGGGCTGCCACTCGACGCCGCCTTCGTGTTGTTGTCACTGTTCGGCGGATTGGTGTTCAGCCTCGGCTGTGCGCTCGACATGTGGGTGCAGGGCGGACTGGCGCGCGGCTATGGCGGCCGGCTGGGCGCGCTCGCAGCGGTCGCATCGTTCCTGTTCGTCGGCCTGGCGCCGCTGGCTGGGCCGGGCGGCGAGCTGTTTCCGATCTCACGCAGGGGCGTGCTGGAGTTCGGTCTCCTCGATGCCGCCATCACGCTGGCGCTGTGCAGCGCCGGCATGCTGGCGACGATGGGCGCATTGCGCTGGGCGCCGGTTGCCGGCTCGGGCCGCGCTGTGCGCATCTTCGCCGCCGCGACCTTGGCGTTCGCAGGTCTCGTGATCCTGCATCTGCTCGGCCGCGATGCCGCTGATCTCGAGGCCTTCTATGCCGGGTGCTTTCTCGGCATGTCGACGCAGCGGCGCCTGCGCAGCCTCGCCCAGGCCGCGGCCGCGGCGGTGCTGCTGACGGGGCTGCTGATCCTGACCTTCCCGATCCTTCCGGCGGTGGGCGGCAGCCTCGGCTATGTCGCCTTCGTCTCGGTCGTCTTCGTCGATGCATCGGTCCGGCTGTTCGTCGAGGCCGGGGAATCGCCGCGGCAGACGATGGTGGCCTTCGGGCGAGGGCTGCTCGCCGCAGCCGCGATTCTTGCCGTGCTGCTGTCGAGTGAAATGCTGTCGCAACGGCCGCTGCTGCCGGCCGGTCCAATCGTCCGAGCGGACAGCGCCGTCGAACCGCAGGTACGGCCCGTCACCCCGCCGGTGGACATCAGCGGCGAGACCTCGTCGCCCAGCCGACCATTTGCGCCGCCCGCGATTCCGCCCGATCTGCCGCCGCAGATCCTGCGCCCCGAGGCCGGTGCGCCGCTCGCCGCAGAAGACTCGCGCGAGCCCGCGAGCACGATCACCGAAGAGCCGTCCCGGCGAATCCGCCCTGGCCCGGTCGTTGCCACGCCGGCGGCGCCGGTAAGGCGTCCGCAGATCCGCGCCGTTCCGCCGGCGATTGCGCGGACCCGCATCATGGCCCGGCACGAGGTGCAGCCCGCTCCGGAATGGCAACCCGATCCGTCGACCTTGGCAGGTCCGTGACAATGGACCCCGAGGAGATGGAGCGGTCGCCCGAGCCCGGCGCTTCCGGCAAGCCCCGTCCTTCACTCCACGCCGCACCGCTCGCGTCCTTCGCCGGGGCCTTCCTCGGCTGTCTCGCGACGCTGCACCTGAGCACGCTCGGCCTGACCCCTGCGATCGCATCGGCGATTGCCACGCTGCTGCTCTGCGCCAGCATCGTTGCGGCGCCGACCCGAAGTCTGCTGCCGGCGACATTCTCCTCCTCGGTCTTTGGCGGCAGCTTCAGCGGGATGACTCCGGTCGCGCTGTTGAGCGAAAGCGTCGCCCGTGCCGGCTTGCCGGTCGAGAGCTCCTTCGTCCTGCTGTCGCTGTTCTGCGGTCTCGTCTTCGGCTGCGTCTGCGCCGGCGAGGTGCGGCTGCGCGTCGTGCTGCTCAAGGGCTATGGCGGCCGCTTCGGCGCGCTTGCCGCGCTCGGCTCGTGCGCTTTCCTCACGCTCATTCCGATGCTCGGCCCCGCGCGGACGCCGCTGCGCATCGCGGGGCTGCCGGGCTACCACGAGGGCCCCGGCCACGCGCTGCTGATGCTGGCGGCTTGCAGCGTCGGGATGTTCGCGACCCTGTTCGCGCTGAAATGGCCGCGCGTGGCCGATGCGGGACGTGCGTCGCGGGTGTTCGTCTCGGCTGCCGTGGCCTGCTCGGGACTCGTCATCCTGCAGCGGCTCACCGGGGCCGATGCCTGTTTCTCCGATGCGTATTACGCCGGGTGTTTCGTCGGCATGTCGTCGCCGCAGCGCTTGCGCTGGACGATGCAGCCGCTGCTGGCGGCCGTTACGCTGACGATGCTGCTGCTGCTGGCGGCGCCGGTCCTGCCGAGCGTCGGCGGCAGCCTCGGTTTGGCGGCCTTCGTGGCGGTCGCAAGCGTCGACGCCGGGCGTCGCATCATCGACGCCGCCACGCGGTCGCTGAGCCGCCCTGCGCTGATCGGGATCGGCAGGTCTCTTGCCACAGCGGTCGCGATTGCCGCGGTGCTGCTGCCGAATGATCTGCTCCTATGGCAACACCGCGCGGACCCACAATCGATTCTGCTGCCGCCGGCCGACGAGGACGAGCTGTCAGGCATTGCGATGGAGGCTGAGGTCCCGGTCGATGAGCCCTTGTCATTTGCGGAGCCGGCGCCCGCACCGCCGTTCCTGACCCTTCCGCCATCGCTGCCCCACGAGCCGCGTGAGCGTCACGCGGCGCCTCAACCGGTGCCTCAGGCCGATCCCCGTCCGTTGGACACGAGGCGCCGCAAACAGCGCGAGCGCACCAAGGCTGCCACGGCGCCGCGCCACACCGCTGCTGCCGCGCGCAGTCAGTCGCGCGTGTCCCCGCCTACGCCGCGGCCGCCGCGACGGATTCCGCAGGATGGGTCACCGCGGCGACGCTGAGCACGCTCAACAAGGTGCCATCGGGCGGGCGTGGTGCCGCTGCGGCCGCGCAACATGGCACGGCAGGACGCGTAACCCGTGCCGAGAGGACGCCCGATCCGGTCCACATCAGCGGGGCCGTGACGGCGGACCGTCAGCCTTTTTACGGCGATAACCTGCCATCGCCACAGGTTTGCGCGTGTTTCGCCATGTTTCGACATCATCGTGCACAACGCGGTGCTTAGCGGGTCTCGTCTGGCGGTGGGGGCCGCGGGGGGGACCCGGCCGATCCACAGGGGGGTGGTTCGCCAATGCAGCAGGCCTCTGATTGCACGGCATGGCGACCAGGCCTGCCGGTCGTGTACGAGCCGCGTCCTCGGCCGCGGCGTTTCGATCTCCCGGTCGCACTTCTGGTCTCGTTCGTGGGCGCCGGTCTCGGCTGCCTCGCGACCTTGCAGCTGAGCGCGTTGGGCCTGTCACCCGCGCTGGCCTCGGCGGCAGTGACGGTCGTGCTGTGCGCAGGTCTGGTCATTGCGTCCCCGGACAATCTGGCGGCGACCGCCTTTTCGTCTTCGGTCTATGGCGGCAGCTTCAGCGGCATGACGCCGATCGGACAGCTCAGCGACAGCGTCGCGCGCACGGGACTGCCTCACGAGGCGTCGCTCTATCTGCTGTCGATCTTCTGCGGCCTGCTGTTCTGCCTTCTGACGGCTGTCGAGGTGCAGCGGCGCATCGTGCTGTTGCAGGGCTATGGCGGTCGACTGGGCGTGCTGGCAGCGATCGGATCGCTGCTGTTCGTGACGCTCGGGCCATGGCTCGCCGGACACGGCGAATCCCTGCGTCTTGCGCATCTCAATCAGTTCGACCAGGAGTTCGCCGGCGCGCTCGCCATTCTTGCGGCCTGTGTCGCCGGGACGTTCCTGACCATCTTCGTCCAGCGGCTTCCGCAGGTGGCAAGAGCGGGGCGGGCCGACCGCACCTTCGCCTCGGCCACCCTGGCGTTCGCCGGAATGGCGATCATGCAGGCGCTCTGGCCCGACCAGCGCTGTCTCGTCGATGCCTACTATGCCGGGTGCTTTCTCGGCATGTCGTCACCGCAGCGACTGTCCGGACCGCTGCAGCCGATGGTGGCCGCGCTGACCCTCACATTGGTGCTGGTTCAGGCCTCGACGGTTCTGCCGATGGTCGGCGGCAGCCTCGGTCTTGCGGCGTTCATTGCGGCGGCCGGTGTCGACCTGGTCTGGCGCGCCGCTGCCACGCTGCCGGCTCCGATACGATCCATGAAGGTCGGGCTTGGCCCGAGCATGGCCGCCGCCTTGACGGTCGCGGGGTGTCTGGTGCCGGGCCAGATGTTTCACAAGCTGGTCGACGAGACGACCGGCGTCCTGAGCGAGGCCACTCCGGTCTTGGCTCCGGTTGTTGCCGCCCTGCCTGACGAGCAGGTCGTGGACGCGCCCCCGCCGGAAGCCGCATCGCCTGCGCCGCTCGCTGCTGCGGCCGAACCTGCTCCGCTTCTCGCCATTGCTGCGCAGGCCGAGCCCGTCGCGCCTGACGTCACGTCGCGTGTGGAGGCGCCTGCCGACGCCGCCCTCATGCCGGTCCCGGCACCACGTGCCGAGCCGCCGCGGGCGCAGCGCGCGAGGCGGACCGGCTCGGGGTCTTCGCCTTCGGCCAATCCGGGGCCCTGGGGTATCATCCTGACCGCTGAGCCCGCGCGGACCGGCACGACCGGTGCGCGATCTGGTCGTGCCAGGACAGCGCCGGTCCGTGTCGTCGACACGGCGCCGGCCGTATCGCAGCCCGCAACGCGCTCGCAGAGCGCGTCGCGGAGGCCGGCGCGGTCGGCCGCGACCGCCTCCAGCGAATGAGCCACGCGGTCAGCCGAACTTGCGCCGGGCGTCGAGCGCAAGTCCGATGCCGACGCTGCCGAGCAGGTCGGTCTCGGCGACGCGTGCTGCCGGAAACAGCGCGAGGATCGCCTCACGCAGCGCCGGCACCATGCTCGAACCGCCGGTGAGGAAGATCGTGTTGATCGCCGTGGCCTCCACCGCGGCATCATCCAGCAGCGTCGTCACGGTGCGGACGACGCGCGCGACGGAATCGGCGATGGCGCGGTCGAAATCGCGGCGCGTGAACTTGATGCGCGCCCACTCGTCCTTCTCCGACAGCACCGAGGTCAGCGACTTCGCCGCGGTGAGCGCGATCTTGGCCTGCTCGACGCCGATCGCCAGCGTATGGCCGCGATGCTCCTCGACCACCTTGATGAAGCGATCGACGAGATCGCGCCGCTCGGCCTCGTAGCGGATCTGGCGCAGCTCGTGAACGACGCCCTTCTTGTAGAGCTGGTTGATGCGGTGCCAGGTGGCGAGCTCGTGATAATAGGCGGTCGGCAGCTCGCGCTTGCCGTCGGCGGTCAGGCTGCCATAGCCGAGATGCGGCATGACGCTCTTCAAGCTCAGCAGCCGGTCGAAATCGGTGCCGCCGATGTGAATGCCGCCATTGGCGAGGATGTCGTCCTCGCGGTCAGCCTTGCCGCGCCCCTCCGGCGAGACGCGCACGATCGAGAAGTCCGAGGTGCCGCCGCCGATGTCGACGATCAGCACCAGCTCCTCGCGATTCACCTGCTGCTCGTAATCGAGCGCGGCCGCGATCGGCTCGTATTGGAAGGCAATGTGCTTGAAGCCCTGCTCGCGCGCGATCTGCTCGAGTGCGTTTTGCGCCTCGGCATCGGCCGCGTCGTCCTTGTCGACGAAGCGCACGGGGCGGCCGAGCACGACCTGGCTGATCTCGTGGCCCAGCCGCGTCTCGATCTGCGTCTTCAGATGCGCGAAGAAGAAGCCGAGAATGCCGGAGAACGGCACCGCCTTCTGCCGGATGTAGGTCTTCTCGTGGATCAGCGCGGTGCCGAGAATGCTCTTCAGCGCGCGCATGAAGCGGCCGTCATGGCCGGTCAGGTAGCGATCGATCGCGGCGCGCCCGAACTGCACGCCGTGATCCTCGAAATCGAAGAACATCGCGCTCGGCAACGTCCGCTGCTCGCCCTCCAGCGCGATGAGCTGTGCGCAGGCGGGATCGCTGAGGCCGACCGTGGTGTTCGAAGTGCCGAAGTCGATGCCGCAATGGGCCGCTGCCATGCTCGTCTCGTTTTCCGTCCGGGGAGGGCGGACCGCTTAGCCGTTTTGCAGTGCAATGTCATGTGCGAATGTGAGGCATGAGGGGGACAAGAAATCCGCAGATGGCGCATGGCTTACCCGCGCAGCGACCTCCGACCGGCGTTCACCGCAATCGATGTGGGAATGGGCCGTACCGACGACGAATCCTGCCAGTTAGTGACTCCGTCATGCCCGGGCTTGTCCCACGGCTGTCCGGCAGGATTCCTGCTTCATGCGGCTTCCTTCATTGGGGGGCGAAGTCGCTTGGAGGCCTGTTCGGGTCTTCTGAGCAGTTCCAAATGGAGTTGCCCGGTGTCTGGTTCGCCAGGGCCGGAGATGAGATCGAGCATGCTGCGCCGGTGCATGAGGTTCATTCGGATGAGGCGGGCAAAGGCAAGAGGGCTGGCGACAAGTTTTGTCGCCTCTTGAGCCAGCCGCAGCAGCAGGAAGGCGATCAGTGCGACAACGATCTGGATGCGCACTGCGGTCTCCGAGCATCCGAGAAAGTGATTGATCCTCAAGGTCTGCTTGACCCAGCGGAAGAACAGTTCAATGGCCCAACGACGCTTGTAGAGGTCGGCGATCTCCTGCGCGCTCGCTTGCAGATCATTGGTCACGATCCGCAGAACCTTACCAGTATCGATCACCACCTGGAGTTCACGTACCGGCGCCGACATCGGGTTCTTGCGAGAGGCCGCAAGCCTTTTTGGAAGATATCCGATCCGATCGCTCAAAATCGACGACCCGGGATCGACCGGGCGCGAAAATTCGATCTCGAACGGGGTGTTGGCCTTCAGCCGCGTGACGAACCGGCAGCCTTTGTCGTGGAGCGTCGCCCACCATCCAAAGTCATAGTAGCCGAGATCGAACACGTAGGTCGCCTTCGGCTCGATCGGCATCGCCTTCGCCGCAGTAATGTCGTTGACGTTGGCGGCCGTGACGAGAAGATAGAGTGGTTGATCGGCATCCGGGTCGTAGACAATGTGAGCTTTGGCGCCACAGACGCCGGCCGAGAACTTGGCCCAGTCCTGGCTAACGCTGCTCAGTCGGACGCTTGTCGAGTCTATCAAGCGGACGCAATCCGCGATTTTGCGTCGATATCCGCTTTCAAGCTGCCGCATCAGGGCCGCGAGCAGCCCTACGAATACCTGCTCCGACCGCGTCGAGGCATTCAGCTCCGCCAGCGACGAGCGAGCCACCGTGCAGCCACCGAGGTGGTAGAACGCGCCCTCCTGGCTCTTCAGCCCCAGCTCAATTTCCCGCAAGCTGCGCGCTCCGGACAATTGACCGTACAGCATCGCAATCAAGTGATCTTTGGTTCGGTGTTTTCTGAGCGCCAAATCCGAGCCGTGTTTCTCCACAAGCCCATCGAAAACGTCCCAGGGAACAAACTTCAAGACTTGATGAAACACGCTATTCTGATGCCGCACGGCGTTGACCTCGTTTCGTGTTCAGTCGATTCGCAACCTTCTGAACCTGAACAGAATCAACGCCGTGCACATTCTCAAGCACGTTTCGTACCGGACAGCCGTGGGACAAGCCCGGCCATGACGACGTGGAGACACGCGGGCGCAAAACTCGGAACGTCATGCGACCACCCCGCTCGCGAGCGGGGTGGTTTTCGCCGGGCGCGGGTCTAGCGGCGAGGAAAGTTTCATTCCCCCGCCGCACCTCGCTCACCCCGCCGGCCTGAACGCCGGGCCCTCGAAGCGCAGGCCGGGGGCGCCGCGTTCGACGCCATCATGCGCGGCCTGCACCAGGCGGGCCTCACCCGCCTCGGCGACGCGCGCGCGGCCGTCGAGCAGCGCGGCGAGGCGCGCGAGCGCCAGCGCCTTGTTGCGGTGCTGCGAGCGGCCGTCGCGGGCGATCGCCGCGAGGCCGCTCGGCAAATGGACGGCGCGCACCGCGCTCTCGGTCGTGTTCTGGTGCTGGCCGCCCGGACCGCCGGCGCGGAAGCTCTCGAACCTGACGTCGCCGGTCGCCAGCGCCGGGATCTGCGCGGGCAGCGGCAGGTCGACGACGCCGACGAACCAGTTCTTGCGTCCGTGATGCGGTCGCAGCGGACTGCGGCACACCCAGAGCAGCGAGCCCCGCGTCCAGCGTTGCGCGAGCGCGTCGGCGCTCGGCCCGTCCAGCACGGCGATCGCGCTGGCCGGTCCGTGCCGATCCGTGTCGCCGTGCGCGATGGCGCAGTCGCACTCCGCGGCCTCGGCTTCACTGGCGAGCCGCGCGAGCGCATGGGCGACCGCGATCCGGCATTCCGCCGGACCGCGTCCCGATGTGAGGAGCAGCCGTCTCATCGGCGGTCCTCCTTCGGCCGCCGCTCGGTGGCGATCTTCTTCACCGTCACCAGCGGCCGAAAGCTGGCGACGACGCGTGCGAGTCCGAACGCTTCGAGATCGGCGATCACGCCGGAGATCGGCTTGTAGGCCTCCGGCGCCTCCTCGGCGAGCAGCGCGCGGTCCTCGCAGATCACGCGGCCGCCGAACGGATTGCGCGCCAGCCGCTCGCGATCCGATTTGGTGGCGCCGACCCGGCCGATCATCGACGAGCGATCGAACTTGCGTCCGGCGCCATGCGCGATCGACCACAGCGCCTCCTTCGGCGCCGTGGCAAGCGGAGCGACCAGGTAGGAGAGCGCGCCGCGCGAGCCCGGCACGACGACGAGCCCCTGGTCGGACGGCGCTGCCCCCTTCCGGTGCAGCACGCCCTCGCGGCGATGGACCACGCAATTGTGCGAGCATTCGCAGACGGGATCGGCCTCGCAGCGCAACGCCGAGGCCGCACGCCGCGCGATGAGGCCGCGGTTGAGCCGGGCCCAGCGCAACGCGTGGTCATGCGCCGCGAGATAGGCCTGGCCATCCGCGCTGTCAGGCGCGAGCGGCTTCAAGCCATCAGTGACCTGCCGTTCGAGCAGCGCATGGCCAAGGCCGCGCGAGCCCGAATGCACCAGCAGAAAGGCGCGATCGCGATCGATGCCGCAGGTCGCATCGAACACCTGCTCGACCGCCTGCAACTCGCAGAAGTGATTGCCGCCGCCGATCGTACCGAGCGACGTGTCGAAGTCGGACGATGCCAGCCCATGCGAGGCCAACTCGCCTGCGATGTCGCCGACATAAGGCTTGGCGATGTCGCGCAGCCGGTCGGCCGCCTTGTCGACGCGGATGCGGCGCGAGGCGAGATCGAGCTGATACAAAGCCATGCCGCAGCCGGCGTCGGCGCCGACGAAGGCCGGATGGATGCGGTCGGCGAGGATGGCGCAGCCGACAGGGCCGAACTTGCCGGGATGCAGATCCGGCAGGCCGGCGACCGCGCGCACGCCGTCGATGTCAGCCACCGTTTCGAGCTGGCGCACGGCGGCGCCCTCGATCCAGGAGCTGGACGAGTAGAAGCCGTGGACCGGCGCACGGCCGTCCACGCGATGGGAATTGCCCATGTGGGTACCTTGGAGAGATCAGGAGATATGGCAGGGGACTAACAGCGCGCGCGAACGCACGCGTGCCTGGCCACACCTCGCCTCACGCGAGGATCAGGCCCGGCGGCTCCTGGCGGAGCAACGGATGATCGCAGTCATCGCTCTCTCCTCGTTCGGCGGAGCGGAATGCTCGACGCCGGCCGCGTACTAATCACATCACGATCGCATTGGCAATGTGCGGAATTCAATCGCTGTCGCGCTGTGACGCCCAGGACACGGATGCCTCATTTGATCCGGGTCGCTCGCAATGACGTGGTGAGGTCGCGCGGCGACAACGGCGCATCCGCCCGCGGCCGGCAAGCCACGCGCATCCCGCGATCAGAACAGCGCCAGAAAATCGCCGACGAAATAGATGATCGCCATCACGATCAGAATGCCCATCAGCACGAAGGAGAGTTGCACGGCGATCGCGCAGCCACCCAACGTCGTCGCCATCGCCGCGATGTGACGCTCCTCGCGACGGAGCTGGCCGATCACGCCGAGGATGATCGCGAGGAGGCCGAGCGACACCGCGGTCAGGGGCAGTTGCTGGTGCAGCCGGTCGGTCCACGATCTCTCGCGCGCCGGCGCCTAGTCGTCGACGCCCTTGATGTGCGCCACCAGCCGGTCCTTGACGCGGTGTCCGACGTCGACGATGACCTTGTCGATGGGCGGCGGCGGATCGATCATCGGCAGCACCCAGTGCGGCAGGATCGCTGCAACGAGAGCGAGCAGTCCCACCAGGCTGCCGATCGAGCCGAGGCGGCGTGAACGCGCGATCGCCTCCGTCATTGCCGTCCGTCTCCCAGGCCGTCACATGCGCAACCCGGCGACGCCGTCGCGACGGGAGCCACACCTGCTGGACCAAATGCCGGATCATCTGTCGGCCGTCGGCGAGATGTGGTTCAAATCGCCCGCACAGGGGGCGATCGATCAGCACAGCTCGGGCGCTTTGTGCCGCGAGAGCGCAAAGGCATCTGGATCAGCGCTTCGCGATGAATCGCTGGGCGGCCGAATGCCGCAGCCGCCGGGAGTGGGGCGCATACTCCGATTGACCGGGATCAAGAGCGCTCGCGTTCGGTCATCTAAGCCCCTACAACCTCTGTTGCCGTCGTGACGAAGAATGGACCTCGTGGTGCCGCAAACTGAAATCGTGCCTACGCCCGGCTTGCGGCGGCGGCTCGGGCTTGCCTTGCTCGTCCTCTACGGCACCGGCGTGACCGTCGGGGCCGGGATCTACGTCCTGATCGGCGCGGTCGCGGGGCATGCCGGCAGCTATTCGTCCTGGGCGTTTGCGCTGGCGGCGTTCGTGATGGCGTTCACCGCCGCGTCCTATGCCGAGCTCGCGACGCGCTATCCCGTCAGTGCCGGCGAGGCTGCCTATGTGAGGGCGGCGTTCAAGTCACGGCTGCTGTCCACTGCGACAGGCTCGCTGCGGCTCGCCACCGGCATCATCGCCGCCGCCGCGGTGACGCTCGGCGGCGCCGGCTACATCCGGCAACTGATCGATATGCCGACGCCGGTGATCGCGATGGCGATCGTGATCGCGCTGGGCGTGGTCGCGTCCTGGGGCATCCTGGAATCGGTGATGCTGGCCGGCCTGCTGACCTTGATCGAGACCGGCGGACTGGTGTGGATCGTCGTCTCGGCCGTCCATTCCGGCGTCTCGTTCGCCCCGGCCTTGCTGACGCCGCCGCCGCTCGAGCTCGGCATCCTCTCCGGCATCACCTTCGCGGGCCTGCTCGCGTTCTTCGCTTTCGTCGGCTTCGAGGACCTCGCCAATGTCGTCGAGGAAGCCAAGGACCCGCAGCGGAACATTCCACGCGCGATGGCGCTCACCTTGCTGATCACATCGGTGCTCTATGTCCTGATCGCGGCGATCGCGGTCAGCGCCGTCCCGCCGGGCGTGCTGGCGGCCTCGCCGGCGCCGCTCAGCCTGGTGTTCAATGCCGTGGCGGGCATCAGTCCTGCGACCTTCACCGCGATCGCGATCGTGTCGACGCTCAACACGGTGCTCGCGCAAATGACGATGACGGCCCGCGTCGTCTACGGCATGGCGGAGCAGGGCGACCTGCCGCGCATCGCCGGCCGCGTCGATCCGCGCACCGGCACGCCGCTGATCGCGACCGGCCTCGTGGTGCTGGCCGTGATCCTGCTCGCTCTGGCCTTTCCGCTCGAGCGTCTGGCGGAAGGGACCTCGCTCGCGACGCTGACGATCTTCGCCATCGTCAATCTGTGCCTGCTGCGCATTCGCGTCATGCACATCGGCTCCGATCGCGCCCTCGTGCGCGTGCCGCTCTGGGTCCCCGTGCTCGGCCTCGTCACCTGCCTGCTGATGATCATCAGCGCCTTCGTGGCGCCGTGAGCGGGAAGGGCCCTTCAGGACCATGTCGATGCCGGAGCTCATGAGCGTCCATCCCGAGATCGTCGCGATCGGCGTCGCGCTAGGCATCGGACTGCTGATCGGGCTCGAGCGCGAGCGCCGCAAGGGCGAGGGACCGGGGCGTTCGGCGGCGGGCCTCCGCACCTTCGCCGCGGCCTCGCTTGCGGGGGCGATCGGCATGCTGACCGGCGGCAAGCTGCTGCTGGCAGTCGTCGCGGCCGGCATCATGGTTCTGACCGCGATCGCCTATCTGCGCGCGCGCAGCGACGATCCCGGGCTGACGTCGGAGACGGCGCTGATCCTCACCGTGCTGCTCGGCGGCCTCGCCGTCGAGCGTCCGGCCCTGGCCGCAGGCGTCGCCGTCGTCTTGGCCGTGCTGCTCGCGGCGCGGCCGGCGCTTCACGGCTTCGTCCGCTCGGTGCTCAGCGAGAGCGAGCTCAAGGACGGGCTGATCTTCGCGGCGGCGACGTTCGTCGTGCTGCCGCTGCTGCCCGATCAGCCGATCGGTCCGTTTGGTGCACTGAACCTGCGCGGCGTCTGGATGCTCGTCGTGCTGATGATGGCGATCGGCGCGGCCGGGCATGTCGCGATGCGGCTGCTCGGCGCGCGCGGCGGGCTGGCGGTCTCCGGCTTCGCCTCGGGCTTCGTCTCAAGCACCGCCACGATCGGCGCGATGGGCGCGCGCGCACGCAAGGCGCCGGAGCTGAGCGGGGCCGCAGCCGCCGGCGCGACGCTGTCCACCGTCGCCACGATCGTTCAGCTCGCGGCGGTGCTGGCGGCAACCAGCCTGCCGGCGCTGCATGCGCTGCTCGTTCCGCTGCTATGCGCCGGCGCCGCCGCCGTGATCTACGGCGCGATCTTCACGATCTCCGGACTGCGATCGAGCGGTGCGGCGGACCTGCCGCCGGGACACGCCTTCAGCCTGCCGGGCGCCCTGCTGCTGGCGCTGACGATCTCGGCGGTGCTGGTGCTGTCAGCGGGCCTGCGCGAGGCGTTCGGCGAGACCGGTCTGGTGGTGAGCGCGGGGGTCGCCGGTCTCGTCGATACGCACGCGCCGGCGATGGCAGCGGCCACGCTCGTGGCGTCCGGCAAGATCGGCGCGGCTGATGCAGTGGTTCCGATCCTGGCGGCGCTGTCGGCCAACACGATCAGCAAGATCGTGGTGGCCTGGACCAGCGGCGGCTCGTCCTTTGCGCTGCGGCTGATCCCCGGCCTGACCCTCGTCATCGCCGCTGCATGGGCCGGCGCCTTGATGCCGAGCCTTGCTCATGTCCTGCAGCCATGACCGCGCCAACTTACGCGCTGCGCGGCAGCGGCTCGATCGCGGCGGTCGCGCTGCGGTGCCGGACCAGCCAGGCGATCGCATCGTCCTCCTTCATCGGCTTGCCGTACAGCCAGCCCTGGCCGTAGGAGCAGCCGAGCATGCGCAGGCACTGCGCGTCCTCCTCGCGCTCGACGCCCTCGGCGATGATGCGGTGGCCGAGCGGCAGCGCCACCGCGGTGATCGCGGCGACGAGCTGCTGGTCGCGGCGATTGCCGGCGATGCCGTCGATGAAGGAGCGGTCGATCTTGACGGTGTCGATCTCCACCGCCATCAGGTTGGCGATCGAGGAATGGCCGACGCCGAAATCGTCGATGGCGAGCGCAAAGCCGTGCTGGTCGATCAGCTTGAGCTCGTCGGCGCAGCGCTTGGGATCGAACATCGCCTCCTCGGTGACCTCGATCTCGATCCGATTGGGATCGACGCCGTAGCGTTCGGTGACCAGCTTGAGCGTCTGCGCCGGCGAATGGATCGGAAACTCGCGCGGCGAGACGTTCACCGACACCTTGATGCCGTGCGCCTTCTTGCGGTCAAGCGCGCGCAGGAACGCGCAGGCGCGCTCGCCGACGAACTCCGTGAGCTGTCCGGACAGGCGCAACCGGATCGCGGCCGAGACGATGTCCGGCGGCGGGATCATCCCGGCGCAAGGATGCTTCCAGCGCAGCAGCGCCTCGAAGCCGATGACCTCGCGGCTGGCCATCGCGACCTGCGGCTGGAATTCGACATGCAGCTCGCGCCGCGCCAGCGCGGTCGCCAGCTCGACATCGAGCCGCCGCTGCATGGTCAGCGCCGATTGCATGTTGTCGTCGAAGACGCGCATGCAGGCGCGGCCGTCATCCTTGGCGCGGTACAGCGCGGCGTCGGCGCGCGCGGAAAGCTCCTCGATGTCGATGGCGCCGCCGCCTTGCGCGGCAATGCCGATCGAGCAGCTGACGCTCAGGGGCTGGCCGGCGATCAGGACCGGGCGCAGCAGCGCCGCGATCAGCCGCTCGCCAAGCGCGATCGCGCGGCTGCCGGCCTCTGCTCCCTGCAGCACCACGATGAATTCGTCGCCGCCCAGCCGCACCGGCAGATCGTCGTCGCTGCAGGCCGACCGCAGCAGCGCCGCGACGGTCTGCAGCACGCGGTCGCCGGCGTCGTGACCGCGGGTGTCGTTGATGGTCTTGAAGTTGTCGACGTCGAACAGCAGGAACGCCACGCCCTGGCCCGCCGCGCAGGCGTGGCCTGCGACGCTGCGGAAATGGCTGCGGTTGGCGAGGCCGGTCAGCGAGTCCGTCCGCACCAGCCGCTCGAGCGTCTGGTTGGCGACGGCGACGGACTCCGCGAGCTCCGTCGCCGCGATGGTCGTACGCTGGCCGGCGATGAAGTTGCGCTCGCCGAGCCGGGCGGCGCGGAACAGCATCACCGTCAGGAAGGCGATGTCGGCGGCGACGATGGAGCCGACATCGCCGCCGGACAGCAGCATCCGCAGGATCGTGGCCCCCATCAGCGGGGCGCCGAAGGCGATGGCCATCGGCGAATAAGCGAGGCTCTGGATGATCGCGCCGGTGGTGGCGCCGGCCATGATGAAGACGATGTCGTTGACGTTGTGGGCCTGGGTGAAGACCGGCAGGCCGAGCGGGACGACCGACCACAGCGATCCGCTGGCCAGCGCCATGACCGTCAGCGCGCGCAGCACGCGCGCCGGATCGCGCTCGATCTGTCCCGACGATTTCAACCGCGAGACCCACGCGGCGCGCAGCACGGCGAAGACGGTCGCGGCAGCCAGCCACCACAGGATCGGCGTGCTGCCCTCCCGCAGATAGATCAGCAGCGCCAGCGAAATCGCGATGGCGACGTTGGCGAACAGCGTCAGCGCGACGTTCTGCAGCGAGCTCGCTGCCTGGGCCTTCGCCAGCGCCGCCGCCTGGGGGTCGGTGGAAGCGGTCTGCATGCGAAGCGGATGGCCCTGCGGATGGATGACGGGAACGAGCCAGCCCTGTCGGCGGCCCATGCGGCGGCGCACGAGCATGCTGAACGGGGACCTAAGGCCGGGTTAATCGGACGGATAATACTGCTTACGGTTGACCGCCCGAGCACCGCAACGAAGACGGCGGGACGCTCGCCGGCGGCCGGCGCAACCGGTCGGCATGGCGGCCAAGGCGCCATCCGACTGCAACGACCAGGACGATGCAGCCCGCTACGGATCGAGCTCGGTGTCCCAATAGAGATAGTCGAGCCAGCTGTCGTGCAAATAGTTCGGCGGGAACAGCCGGCCGTTGCGATGGAGCTGGTGTACGGTCGGTGCGTAGGGCGCCTGCTTGGGAAACATCTTGGCCTGCTGCGGCGTCAGATTGCCCTTCTTCAGATTGCAGGGCGAGCAGGCGGCGACGACGTTTTCCCAGGTGGTCTGGCCACCCTTGCTGCGGGGGATGACGTGGTCGAAGGTCAGGTCGTCGCCGGAGTGGCAGTACTGGCAGACGAAGCGATCGCGGAGGAAGACGTTGAAGCGGGTGAAGGCCGGATGGGTCGTCGGCTTCACGAAGGATTTCAGCGAGACCACACTGGGCAGCTGGATCTCGAACGATGGACTTCGGATCGCCCTGTCGTAGTACTCGACAATGTTGACGCGATCGAGGAACACCGCCTTGATCGCGTCTTGCCACGACCAGAGAGACAGCGGGTAGTAACTCAGCGGCCGGAAGTCCGCGTTCAGCACCAACACCGGCCAACCGCCTTGCGAGACATGTGCGTTCAAGTAACGCTCCTGCCCTCCATAACGGCTGCGAAGCAGCATGCCCCGACATACTACATGCAGCGTGACGGGATTGTGAAGCCCCAAGAATGGCTTGACATGGCTTCTCCCCGCCTTCGCGCATCGGGTCAAAGGGCGTCGGAAGCGTGGCGGTGTCGCGTTCTGCCGCAGTGCAACTCACTTGCAGAAGGGGACCCGTCCGAGGGGCCTATTGGGCCGGTCTCAGGCCGGCACACGCTCCAGCTTCTGCAGGCAGCGGTGGGTTCTGACCTCGTCGGGCATCGGCCGGTCCGGGAAGCTCGTGCTCCAGTTGGTGACGCCGACCTCGCCGACATAGATGTCGCCGCGGCTGTCGATGGCGAGGCCATGCGGCGCCAGAAAACGCCCTGTTTCCAGGCCAGGACCGTGTTCGCCGCCGAGCCGCGCCAGCCGCCGGCCGCCGGAATCCGTGATGGTGAGGCGCGGTCCGAGATTGGGAACGTTGAGATTGACCGGCAGGCCCGGGCCGAGTTCGCCGATGATGAAGGTCTTGCGCTTGGCGCCGCAGGCGCACAGCGCGCAGGGCCGGTGCAGGTTGTTCCACTGCGTCTCGTAGCGGCCGTCGCCATCGAAGATCTGGATGCGGTGGTTCTCACGGTCGGCGACGTACACGAAGCCGTCGGCATCGGTCGCGATGTTGTGAACGATGTTGAACTGGCCGGGGTCCGAGCCCGGCTCGCCCCAGCTTCTGATCAGCTTGCCGTCCGGCGTGTATTTGTGGACCCGCGCATTGCCATAGCCGTCGGACACGTAGATCTCGCCGGACGGCGACAGCGCGGTGTGGGTGCAGCGGTTGAACGGCTCGCCGCTCATGAATGGCGAGGGCCGCTCCGGCAGGCCGATGGTCAGCAGCACCTTGCCGTCGGACGTGCATCTGCGCACGGTATGGTCGCCGTCGTCGGTGCAGTAGAGATTGTCATCGGCATCGATCGACAGGCCATGGGCGCGGCTGAACAGGCCTTCGCCCCAGCTGCGCAGAAAATTGCCGTCGCGATCGAACACGATCATCGGATGGGCGCCGCGGTTGAAGGCGTAGACGCGATCCTTGCTGTCGACGGCGACCGAGGCGACGTCGGTCAGCGCAAACCCCTCGGGCAGCTTCGCCCAGCCCTTGACGACGCGATAGGTGTAGTCGCCGGTGCCGAGGGTCGCGGACATGCCATGGTCTCCGTGTTCCAGTCGGGCCATTCAGCCCGATACGCCGGCCGGCAGCAAGCCCTCCTCGATGGCCTTGATCTGCAGCGCGAGGTATTTGGAGTTGATGCGGCACTGCGCGAGGCTGCCGGCGATGAAGTACAGCCCGGGCTGCGGCGTGCGCGTGTACATGTTGCGCAGCTCCTGTCCGTCGCCGAAGCCCCAGATCGGCCCGATCAGGTCGGCGGTGGAGTCGCCGAACAGCCGGCGCACCAGCACCTCCTGCGGCTTGTAGCCGGTGGCGAGCACGATCAGGTCGGCCGCCAGTCTGCGTCCATCCGTCAGCTCGGCACCGTCGGGGCCAAAGCGTGCGATCGCATCGAACTGGATGAGCTGGACCGCGCCGCTGACGAGCAGGTCAGAGCAGCCGACGTTGAAGTAGTAGCCGCCGCCCCGGGTGAGATATTTGAACTGCCAGCCGGTGCCGTCCTCGCCGAAATCGAGCTTGAAGCCGATCCGCGCGAGGCCGTCGAGCAGCGCGTGGTCGAGCTGCTTCGACTGTTCCGTCAGCATCTGGTGGCTGCGCCGGCCCAGCGCCAGCGGCATCGACGCCGCGATCAGGTCGTTGTCCTCGAGCGTGCCGTCATTGTAGGCGGCATAAGCGAGCTGCGCCGAAGGCTCGATGTTCGTGACCAGCGTCGGCGCCCGCTGCACCATGGTGACCTCGGCGCCGCTGGCATGAAGGTCCTGCGCGATGTCGTGGCCGGAATTGCCGGTGCCGATCACCAGCGCCCGCCTGCCCCGCCAGGCCTCGCCATCGCCATACTGGCTGGAATGCAGCACCGTGCCGGTGTAGTCGGCGAGGCCCGGCAGCCCCGGCCGGTTGGGAATGCCGCTGACGCCGGTCGCCATGACGATATGGCGCGGCCGCATCGTACGCTCGCTGCCGTCGGCGCGGCGCAGCGTCACGGTCCAGCGCGCCGCCGCCTCGTCATAGGTGCTGCCTTCGAACTCGGTCTCGGTCCAGACGTTCAGCTCCAGCGCTTCGGCATAGGCCTCGAACCAGTTGGCGAGCTTGTCCTTGGGGATGTAGACCGGCCAGCCCGGCGGAAACGGCATGTAGGGCATGTGATTGACCTGCACCTGGTTGTGCAGGGTCAGCGCGTGATAGCGCTTGCGCCAGTTGTCGCCGATCCGGGTCTCGCGATCGACCACCAGCGTGTCGATCTGCAGCATGGTCAGCCGCGCGGCGATGGCGAGCCCCGCCTGGCCGGCGCCGATCACCAGCACGGCGGGATCGCGATCGGCATAGGCGCGCGCGGCCTCGCGCTGGTCGAGCCAGTTCGGCCCGCGGAAGTCGCGCGAATAGGACTGGCCGCGCGGCCGGCGGGCGCCGATGGGTTCCTCGAAGCCTTTGAGTTCGTCCAGCGCTGTCAGCAACGTCCAGGCCTTCAGCCGCTGGCCATCGGCGGCATCCGGGGTCAGCCTGGCGATGCCGAAGCCGCGGCCCTGGATGGTTTCGAACTGAAAGAACGCCTCGATGCTGTCGGCGCCGGCGCGCCTGATGTGGCGCGGGGCGGCGCGTCCCGGTGCGATGGCGAAGGCACGCGGCGCGGCCGCGCGCGCATCCGCCGGCAACTCGTGCAGGATCGCCTCGCGCCCGTTGAGCGTCTTGATGCGCCAGCTCAGCGCCAGCACGTCGCGCCAGTAGCTGTCGGCCTGGAACAGGCTTGCGAGATCGCCGGCGTCGGGCGCTGCGAGCGCCTGTGCGAACGCGGCAAGCCAGCCCTCGACAGCAGCCGTGAGGTCGTGCGTCCGGTCGAGCATGCGTATCCTCCCGGCCGTCATGTTCGTGCGGCCTCGTCGTTTGCCGCAGAGCGTAACCCGGGACCGACGCGGACGGATAGGGGTCTATCCGACGACGCCCTCGCGCTGCTTGATCACGCGGTAGTAGCTCCACCACAGATGCGCCGCCGCGCCGCGCAACGGCCGCCAGCCTTCCGCGAGTGGCATCATCTGCTTCGCTGTCGGCCGGGTGGCCAGGCCAAGCCCGACCTTCACCGCCTCCTGCACGGCGAGGTCGCCCGCCGGCCAGGCGTCGCCATGGCCGAGACAGAACAGCAGATAGACGTCCGCGGTCCACGGGCCGATGCCGGGCAGGGCGGTCAGGGTCGCGTGCGCCGCGTCGGCGTCCTCATTGGCGAGCACGTCGAGGTTCAGCCGTCCGGCGCCGAGCTCGCGCGCGATGTGCTTGAGTGTCTTGATCTTGGCGGCGGACAGCCCGAGCCGCCCCAGCCGGTCGGCCCGGGCGCGGCGGATCGCGTCCGCGTCGAACGGATCGAACGCCGCCTGCAGCCGGCCCCAGATCGCCGCCGCGCTGGCGGTGGACAGCTGCTGGCCGCAGACGATGTGGGCGATTCCGGCAAAGCCCGGCTCCCGTCGCCGCAACGCCGGCATGCCGGTGGCTGCGAGGATCGGCACGAGTCGCGTGTCCTGTCTGACGAGATCGCGGATCGCATCCTCCAGAACGGTCTGGCTGTCGAGATGGAGGGTCACGTCTCGGCACCCCAAGTTGCGCGATGTCTCGCCGGGTGGACGCCACGGAGAGCGGGGGCTAAGGCAGCATCAGTCAAGGTTGGAACTCTCATGAACTTGCGTCACATCCCCTCCGACATGGACCGCGACAAGGTGGCCGGGGTCGACGCCCTGCTCGATCGCGTCGTTCGCGAGCACGGCATGTTTCTGCCCCTCGCCGTCGAAAGCGGCAGCCGCGCCTGGGGCTTCGCCTCGCCCGACAGCGACTATGATTGCCGGTTCGTCTATGTGCGGCGCGCGGCGGATCATATCAAGCCATGGCCGGTCCGCGACGTCATCGAGTTTCCGCTGCAGGATGATTTCGATGCCAATGGCTGGGATCTCGCCAAGGCGCTGCGCCTGCTGCTGAAGGGCAATGCCGTCATCATCGAGTGGCTGCGCTCGCCGGTGGTGTATCGCGGCATGGCGTGGTTTCGGGACGACTTCCTCGCCTTTGCGAGACGCGCCGCGAAGCGTGACGCGATTGCGCGGCACTATCTGCATCTCGGTGAGCGGCAGCGCCGGGTGTATTTCGGCGATGGCACCAGCGTCGCGCAGAAGAAGATCTTCTATGCGTTGCGGCCAGCCGCGACGCTGCGCTGGCTCCGCTTGAATCCGACCGAAGCGGTGGCGCCGATGCATTTCCCGACGTTGATGGCGGAGTGCGATCCGCCGGCCGCATTGGGCGCGGAGGTCGCGGATCTCATGCGCCGCAAGGCGTTGACTCACGAGCTGGGCAGCGCGGCGCTGCCGATGGCCGTCGCCGACTTCATCGATGCCGAGTTCGAGCTCGCGCGCTCGGCCTTCGGCGACGGTCGGGGAAGCACGGCCGAGATGATGCAGGAAGCGGAGCAATTCTACCGGACCGTGGTCGAGCGTCTGGAAGCCGAAGCTCAGGGAAGCGGAACGGAGCGATCTGTTTCGTCGATCTCGCCATGATGCCACCCGTTTTCCGATTTGCCCCCAGTCCGAACGGCTATCTCCATCTCGGCCATGCCTATTCGGCGCTGCTGAATGTCCGGCGCGCTCAGGAGAGCGGCGGCCGCTTCCTGCTGCGCATCGAGGATATCGACCCGACCCGCTGCCGGCCGGACTACGAGCAGGCGATCACCGAGGACCTTGCCTGGCTCGGCATCACCTGGGAGCTGCCGGTGCGGCGGCAGTCGGAGCATCTCGCCGAGTATGGCGTGGCGCTGGCGCGGCTGCAGGCGATGGGACTGGTGTATCCGAGCTTCGAGAGCCGCGCCGAGATCGCGCGGCTGGTGGCGCAGCGGGATGCCGATGGCGGCTGGCCGCGCGATCCCGACGGCGCGCCGCTCTATCCCGGCGCGGCGAAGGCCGTGCCTGCAGCGCGTCGTGGGGAGCTGATGAGCAGCGGCGCGCCCTATGCCTTGCGACTCGATATGGACGCGGCGGTCGCGCGCGCTGGGCGGCTGGACTGGGACGAGGTCGGCTGCGGGCCCGACGGCGAGGCCGGGACGATCGAAGCCAGGCCGGCGGCCTGGGGCGACGTCATCCTCGCCCGCAAGGACACGCCCACGAGCTACCACCTCTCGGTGGTGGTCGACGACGCGCTGCAGGGCGTGACCGAGGTGGTGCGCGGGCAGGATCTGTTTCATGCGACCAGCGTGCACCGACTGTTGCAGGTCTTGCTCGGGCTGCCGGCGCCGGCCTACCGGCACCACCAACTGATTCGCGACGACCAGGGTCACAAGCTGTCCAAGTCCACTCTGGCGACCGGATTGCGCACATTGCGCGCCGAAGGCGTCTCGCCGGCGGAAATCCGACACAGGATCGGCTTGGTGTAGCCGCGTCTCGGCGCAAGTCCCGCTGTCTGCGCATGTTTCCGGCGGGGACAACCTCCGGGGCATCGTGACACCCGGAAACGACCGTGCCATGCTGCCCGATAGCGCGGGTTAATCGGGAGCTTCAATCGAAAGCGGCACGACCAGACATGACAAGAGAAGTGCCCCTTCGTTTTGCGGAGTTCATGTCACAGGGGCCATGATGAAGCGCGTTCGGAACACGAGTACGGGGCGTCGGGCCCGCCCGGCCAAGCCGGCTGCCAAGCGCGCCGGTACAAGTAAGGCGCCTGCTGCAAAGGCGGTCTCGAAAGCATCGCGCCCGACGGCGAAGGCTGCGGCGCCGGTCAAGGAGCGCGCGAAGGCGCGGCCGCTGAAAAAGCACGTTCCTCAGGTCACGGCCATGGCAGGGGGGCAGCGGAGCGCGGCCAAGGCCAAACATCGAAAGCCGGAGGCAGCAAAGCTCGCTCCCGCAATGGCGCCGGGCCCGGGCGTGGTCGAGGCGGCGCTCGCGGTGTTCGCCCACGAGGTCCGCACCCCTCTGACCGGAATTCTCGCGATCAGCGATCTGCTCGCCACCTCCGAGCTCGGCGAGCGCGAGCGGCGCTGGGTGGACACGATCAAGGCCGGCGCAGAGCATCTCTCGAGCCTGGCGACGCTGTTCGTCGATGCCGCCAAGGACGAGACCACCGGGGCGCTGCTGCGGGAGGATCTGTTCGATCTGCGCGTGCTGGCGCGGGCCGCGGGGGACTCGCTGGCGGGCCGGGCCGCGGCCAAGGGGCTGGAGGCCAAGGTCGAGGTCTCCGACGCCTTGCCAGGGCTCGTCGTCGGCGATCCCGTGCGCCTGCGCGCCGCGCTCGAGAACCTGATCGACAATGCGGTGAAGTTCACCGAGCAGGGCGGGGTGGCGCTGGGGATCGCGCTGGCCGGCAAGGCAGGTCGGGGCAAGGCGTCGCGGAGCCCGGCCAAGGGCAGGGTCGCCGTGGCCTTCCATATCTCGGATTCCGGCATCGGCCTGACCCTGCAGGAGATCAAGCGGCTGTTCCGGCCGTTCAGCCAGGCCAATGTCTCGATCGCCTCGCGGTTCGGCGGCGCCGGGCTTGGCCTGTCCTCTGTGCGGCAGCTGGCGCGCGCCATGGGAGGCGACGTCGCGGTGGAGCCGCACGAGGGCGGCGGCACGACCTTCACGCTGACGGTGACGCTGACAGTGGCGGCGACGCCGCGGGCCACGGCGGCCGGCGGCGAGGACGGCGTCACCCTGGCGCCGACGCGGCCGCTGCGCATCCTCGGCGTCGAGGACAATCCGTTCGGCCGCGTCGTGCTCAACACCATCCTGAACGAGCTCGGCCATCAGGCCGAGTTCATCGGCCGCGGCGAGGCCGCGCCCGAACGCATCGCGTCCGGCCACTACGACGCCGTGCTGATGGACATGGTGCTGCCGGGCATCAACGGCATCGAGGCGATCGCGCAGATCCGCGCCCTCGACGCGCCGCATGGCGACATCCCGATCATCGGGGTGTCCGGGCGCGGCGAGGACGAGACGGCATCGCGCGCCGCAGGCGCGGACGCGTTCCTGCTCAAGCCCGTTTCGCCGCGGGCTCTAGCGACTGCGCTTCTTGCAGCGACACACCGCGCGGGAGCCGCGACTTGATGATCGACGCGTTCAACTCGCCGCCATACACGAAGATCGCGGCGATGAAATACAGGAACACCAGCGCGATGATCACCGAGGCGAGCCCCGCATACATCGTCACGTAGTTGTTGGCGAAACGCGCCAGATACTGGCCGAACACGATGCCCGACACCAGCGAGGCGACGAAAGTGAAGACGATGCCGGGCATGATCTGCATGAAGCTGCGGCGGCCCGCCGGCAGCCAGGCGTGCAGGATGAACAGCGCGACGATCAGCGCGCTGATGGTGATGCCGTAGCGCGTCAGGTTGACGAAGCTCTCATTGGCCTCGACCGCCAGCGGCAAGTAGCGTCGGGCGGTCGCCAGCATCAGCGGGCCGAGCACGATCAGGAACGACATCGCGAGTGCCGTCACGGCGGCGACCAGCGTGTAGCCGATCGATTCCAGCCGCAGCCAGTACCAGCGGCGCTGCTCGATCACCCCGTAGGCGCGGTTGAGCGCGACCCGCAGCGCCTCGACGCCGTTCGAGGCGAAGTAGACCGCGAGCACGGCGCCGATGGTCAGCGCATCGGTCCGGGTCGTGGTCAGGACATCGTGGATCTCGCCGGTCAACGCGTCCGCCACCTGGGCCGGCCAGGTCTCGAGGATCAGGGTGGCGGCCTGGTCGGCGAGGTCCTTGGAGCCGAGGAAGCCCGCCAGCGAGGTCAGGACGATCAGGAAAGGAAACAGCGCCATCAGGGTCGAGAGCGCGATATGGCTCGCGATCGCCCAGCCGTCATCGGCGAGGAACGTGTAGAACGCATCCATGACGACGTGGAAGATGTAGCGAAGCGCCTTCACCTGTCCCTGCACTCCGCAACATTCTTGGGTTCATACCATCCAATAATACGGTCCCGAAAGCCAGCGGTTGCAGGGCCGGATGCGGCGATCCGGCATGGCGCTCCTGCGTCGGCGGTGTTATCTAGCCCAAATGGCTTCACTCCTCGGTAAATTCATCCTTCCGATCGCCGTCGGCGCGGTCGCCCTGGTGCTGTTTCTCGGCCTGGTCAACATGACGCGCGGCGGCTCGCCCAACCTGTCGCAGAAGCTGATGCGCTGGCGGGTGATCCTGCAGTTCGTGGCGATCGTCATTGCCATGGCGACGATCTGGGCCATGGGACACTGAAAATGGGCGCTGAGACGGGACGCTGAGACGTCGAGACAAGGACATTGAGATTTCAGCATGGTGGTTCTGAATCGCATCTACACGCGGACCGGCGACGACGGCACGACGGCGCTCGGCAACGGCGAGCGCCGGCCGAAGTTTGATCTGCGCGTCTCCGCCTATGGAACCGTCGATGAGACAAACGCCGCGATCGGGGTAGTGCGGCTGCATCTGGCCGACGCGCCCGAGATCGATGCGATGCTCGGCCTGATCCAGAACGACCTGTTCGACCTCGGCGCGGATCTGGCGGTGCCGCAGCGCGAGGGCAAGGCGGAGCGGCTGCGCGTGGTGGCGAGCCAGGTCGATCGCCTGGAGCGCGACATCGACACGTTGAATGAGCGGCTCGCGCCGCTCGCCTCGTTCGTGCTGCCCGGGGGAACTCCGGCAGCCGCGCATCTGCACGTCGCGCGCACCATTTGCCGCAGGGCGGAACGGATCATGGCGGAACTCGCTTCCCGACCGGACGAGCCGGTCAGCGAGGCTGCCATTCGTTATATGAACCGGTTGTCGGATTTCCTGTTCGTGGCCAGCCGCGCCGCAAACCGGAACGGGGCCGGCGACGTGTTGTGGGTGCCGGGGCAAAACCGTTAACCCGGCGGCGTGCGGGGTGGCGTTTTTTCGCCCCTCGCGCGTTGACCGGGGGGTAAGGGCGCTTTAGGTTCCGCGCCCGAAAGATCAACCCCGGACAATTTAGAGCGAAAGAGGATCGATGAAGGTTCTGGTGCCGGTCAAGCGGGTGGTCGACTACAACGTCAAGGTCCGCGTCAAGAGCGACGGATCGGGCGTTGAGCTCGCCAACGTCAAGATGTCGATGAATCCGTTCGACGAGATCGCCGTCGAGGAAGCGCTGCGGCTCAAGGAAGCCGGCAAGGCAACCGAGGTCGTTGTGGTCTCGATCGGGCCTGCTCAGGCCTCTGAGACGATCCGCACTGCGCTCGCGATGGGCGCGGACCGCGGCATCCTGGTCAAGGCCGAGGGCAATGTGGAACCGCTCGCGGTCGCCAAGATCCTCAAGGCCGTCGCTCAGGAAGAGCAGCCGGGACTGATCATCCTCGGCAAGCAGGCGATCGACGACGATTCGAACCAGACCGGCCAGATGCTGGCCGCGCTGCTCGGCTGGGCGCAGGCGACCTTCGCCTCCAAGCTCGAGGTCGAAGGAAGCGACTTCAAGGTCACCCGCGAGGTCGATGGCGGCCTGCAGACCGTGAAGCTCAAGGGGCCGGCGATCGTCACCACCGATCTCCGCCTCAACGAGCCGCGCTACGCGTCGCTGCCGAACATCATGAAGGCGAAGAAGAAGCCGATCGCCGAGAAGACCGCCGCCGACACCGGTGTCGATCTCACGCCGCGGCTCGAAGTGCTCAAGACCGCCGAGCCTGCGGGCCGCAAGGCCGGCGTCAAGGTGAAGGACGTCGCCGAGCTCGTTTCCAAACTCAAGACCGAGGCGGGGGTGCTCTGATGGCCACGCTGCTGATTGCCGAACACGACAATGCCGGGATCAAGGACGCGACCAACAAGGCGCTGACGGCGGCTGCCGCGCTCGGCGCCGACGTCGACGTGCTGGTCGCGGGCCAGGGCGCCAAGGGCGCGGCCGAGGCCGCCGCCAAGCTCGCCGGCGTCAAGAAGGTGCTGCTGGCCGACGATGCGGCCTACGCGCATGATCTCGCCGAGCCGCTGGCCGATCTCGTCGTCAAGCTCGCCGCGAACTACGACGCGGTCGTCGCGCCCGCGACGTCGCGCTTCAAGAACGTGATGCCGCGCATCGCTGCCCTGCTCGACGTGATGCAGGTGTCGGAGATCATCAAGGTCGTCGCGCCCGACACGTTCGAGCGGCCGATCTATGCCGGCAACGCGATCCAGACCGTGAAGTCGAAGGACGCCAAGAAGGTCATCACTGTCCGCACCTCGACCTTCGCCGCTGCGGGCGAGGGTGGCAGCGCGTCGGTGGAGAGCGTGGCGGCGGCCGGCGATCCGGCGCTGTCGAGCTTCGTCGGCGAGGAGGTCGCCAAGAGCGATCGTCCCGAGCTGACCTCGGCCAAGATCATCGTCTCGGGCGGCCGCGCGATGCAGAGCCGCGAGAACTTCGCCAAGTTCATCGAGCCGCTCGCCGACAAGCTCGGCGCCGGCGTCGGCGCCTCGCGCGCCGCGGTGGACGCGGGCTACGCGCCGAACGACTGGCAGGTCGGCCAGACCGGCAAGGTGGTCGCTCCGGAACTCTACGTGGCGGTCGGCATTTCAGGCGCCATTCAGCATCTGGCCGGCATGAAGGACTCCAAGGTGATCGTCGCGATCAACAAGGATGAGGACGCGCCGATCTTCCAGGTCGCCGATTACGGCCTGGTAGCGGATCTTTACCAAGCGGTGCCGGAGCTGACGGACGCGCTCGGCAAGTAACGCGATGAACACCGGCCGCATGGGACCTTGGCGGCCGGTGTTCCTTCTTCAAGGGGTTGGACGGGCATCTGCAGTGCGCCGTCCCGGTGGATGACAACATGGCTCAGATCAACAAGCTCGGTGTGATCGGCGCAGGACAGATGGGCAACGGCATCGCGCATGTTGCCGCGCTGGCCGGTCTCGACGTGGTGCTCAACGACGTCACGGCCGATCGCTTGAAGTCGGGCATGGCCACCATCAACGGCAACCTGACCCGCCAGGTGGCGAAGAAGGTCATCACCGAGGAGGCTCGGGGCGATGCGCTCAAGCACATCTCGCTGACCGAAACCCTGGATGGCCTCGCCGATTGCGACCTCGTCATCGAGACCGCGATCGAGAAGGAGGACGTCAAGCGCAAGATCTTCCACGATCTCTGCGCCGTCCTGAAGCCGGAAGCAATCATCGCCTCCAACACCTCGTCGATCTCGATCACGCGACTCGCCGCCTGCACCGACCGCCCCGAGCGCTTCATCGGCATCCACTTCATGAACCCGGTTCCGCTGATGGAGCTGGTGGAGCTGATCCGCGGCATCGCCACCGACGACGCCACCTTCGAGGCGGCCAAGGAGTTCGTCGGCCGTCTCGGCAAGCAGGTCGCCGTCTCCGAGGATTTCCCGGCCTTCATCGTCAACCGCGTGCTGCTGCCGATGATCAACGAGGCGATCTACACGCTTTACGAGGGCGTTGGGAACGTCGAGGCGATCGACGCGGCGATGAAGCTCGGCGCGCATCACCCGATGGGGCCGCTCGAGCTCGCCGATTTCATCGGCCTGGATACCTGTCTGTCGATCATGCAGGTGCTGCATGAGGGCCTCGCCGACTCCAAGTACCGGCCGTGCCCGCTGCTGGTGAAATATGTCGAGGCCGGCTGGCTCGGCCGCAAGACGCAGCGCGGCTTCTATGACTACCGCGGTCCCAAGCCGGTCCCGACCCGCTGAAACAATCTGAAACGATCCACACGCTTCGTTAAGGCTGATCGGCTACCGTTCAGCTCAGACGAGGTATATGCGTATGGATATGAGCTTGGTGGCTGCGGTCATGGCGCAGCAGGCGAGTGCGACCCAGCAGCAGGTCGCGACGTCGGTCTTGAAGCAGAATTTGGACGCGCAGAAGGACGCCGTCCTGACCCTGCTCGGCGGCGCCCAGCAGACGCTGTCGCTCGCCAATGTCGGCCCGGGTGTGGGCGGCAACCTGAATATCGCCGCCTGAGCGGGACGACTTCTTTTCCCTCACCCACGGTCATTCCGGGGCGATGCGCAGCATCGAACCCGGAATCCAGAGTTTGTCGGACCTACAGCCCTGCGGCGGCCTTCGACGTCGCCGCCTGGATCAGCTTGAGCGCGTCGGCGCTGTCCCATTCGGCCGGTCCCGCGATGGTCGCGATCTCGCAGCCATGGCCGTCGACCAGCACCGAGGTCGGCATGCCCAAGGCGCGGCCGACCGCCTTCAGATCCTGGAACACTTTTGCTTTCGCGTCGCTGAAATAGGCGAGCTGCGTCAGCTTGGCGTCGGCGAGGAACGTCTTCGGCTTCTCCGGGTCGCGGGTGTCGATGTTGACCGCGACCACCTGGAACGCGTCGCTGCCGAGCTTGGCCTGCAGGCCGTCCAGCGCCGGCATCTCCTTGCGGCAGGGCACGCACCAGGTCGCCCAGAGGTTCAACAGCACCGTCTTGCCGCGGAAATCCGACAGCTTCTTCGCCGCGCCCGAGGCGTCCTCGAAGGCGAGGTCCGGCAGCCGCAGCGGCGCCTTGGCGGCCGTCAGCGCCGCCACCTCGCCCTTGATCAGCGGCGCCAGCCGCGCCGCGGTGTCGACCGCCGCCTGGCAGGCCTGGTCGCCGGCCGGCTTGCCCTTCAAGAGCCCTCCGAACGAGGCCGCCGCAATGCCGGCCACGGCGACGACCGCCACGGCGCCGGCGATCAGCACGGTTCGGCCGCGCGAGGCGGGGCGGGCAGGGGACGTCTCTGGCTTATCGTTTGTCATCTCGGGTCGGTTGCGGCTATCAGAGGCGCGAATTTCGGGGCATCAGACGGTGTGTCCCATCCAGACGCGGTCATCAAGGTTTAAGAGCGGCAGGCATGAGCAACAAGATGTGGGGCGGCCGGTTCACGGAACGTCCCGACGAGATCATGGAGGACATCAACGTCTCGATCGACGTCGATCGCCACCTCTACGCGCAGGACATCGCCGCGTCCAAGGCGCACGCCGCCATGCTCGCCGCCCAGGGCATCATCACGGCTGGTGATGCGAAAAATATCGGGAAGGGTCTAGACACGATCCTGTCAGAGATCACCAAGGGGTCCTTCGAGTTCAAGCGGGCGCTCGAAGACATCCATATGAACGTCGAGAGCCGGCTTTCCGAACTGATCGGCCCCGCCGCCGGCCGGCTGCACACCGCGCGCTCGCGCAACGACCAGGTCGCGACCGATTTCCGCCTGTTCGTCCGCGACACCATTGACGACATCGACGCGGCGCTGGCCGCCTACCAGCAGGCGCTCGCCACCCGTGCGCTCGAATTCGCCGGCACCGTCATGCCCGGCTTCACCCATCTGCAGACCGCCCAGCCGGTCACCTTCGGCCACCATCTGCTGGCCTATGTCGAGATGGCGGGCCGCGACCGCGGCCGCTTCCTCGACGCCCGCAAGCGCCTCAATGAATCGCCGCTGGGCGCGGCCGCGCTCGCCGGCACCTCGTTCCCGATCGACCGCCACGCCACGGCGGAGGCGCTCGGCTTCGACCGCCCGATGGCCAATTCGCTCGATGCCGTCTCCGACCGCGACTTCGTGCTGGAGACGCTCTCGGCCGCGTCGATCTGCGCCGTGCATTTGTCGCGCTTCGCCGAGGAGATCGTGATCTGGACCTCGCCGCTGGTCGGCCTGATCAAGCTGTCGGACAAGTTCACCACCGGCTCCTCGATCATGCCGCAGAAGCGCAATCCGGATGCCGCCGAGCTCGTCCGCGCCAAAACGGGGCGCATCATCGGCGCGCTCAACGGCCTCCTGATCGTCATGAAGGGCCTGCCGCTCGCCTATCAGAAGGACATGCAGGAGGACAAACAGGGCGCGATGGAGGCATTCGCCGCGCTGTCGCTGGCGATCAGGGCCATGACCGGCATGGCGCTCGATCTGGTGCCGGACGAGGCCCGGATGAAGGCCGCCGCCGGCGAGGGCTACGCCACCGCCACCGATCTCGCCGACTGGCTGGTCCGCAGCCTCAAGATGCCGTTCCGCGAGGCTCATCACGTCACGGGCCGCATCGTCGCGCTGGCCTCGAAGCAGGGCGTCGCGCTGCACGAGCTGCCGCTGAAGGCGATGCAGGAGGTCGAGCCCAAGATCACCGCCGACGTGCTCGGCGTGCTCTCGGTGGAATCCTCCGTGAAGAGCCGCACCAGCTTCGGCGGCACCGCGCCGAAGAACGTGGCCGCGCAGGCCAAGGCCTGGCTGAAGCGACTGGAAAAGCAGCGGAAGTAGGGCTCCCGTCCGAAATTTGATCGCCCTGGCGTGGCACTCCGGCACTCGTCAGGGCGGATCAACCTCTGTATGGTGCCGCCCGCATGGGGATTCCACACGTGAATAGCGCTCGCCGTCCAACCTCCGCCGCCCGGATCGTTCTCGTCCTGGGCGCCTCCGCGCTGCTGCTGGCCGCCTGCGGCCGCAAGGGCCCGTTGGACCTGCCCGCCAATTCCCCGCCGGCGCCCCAACTCTCGGCTGCCCCGACCGACACCGCGACCGAGGCCGCCAACAAGCCCGGCCTGTTCAACTCCGGCTACGGCGCCGACGGCGCCCCGGCCGCCGCCCGCGGCCAGAAGAAATCCTTCATCCTGGATCCGCTGCTGGACAGCAAATAAGCCTTCGGCTCGCGGGAGCAGTCTTCCTTCGCTACAGTCCCGCACTCCATGATTTCGTCATTCCGGGGCATTCGCGCGCAGCGCGAATGAGCCCGGAATCCATAGCCACAGGCCGCTGCGGCGTGGCAAGCCGGCAACTCCGAGCGTGCCCCACACAGCATCCTGTGGTTATGGGTTCCGGGCTCGCGCTTCGCGCGCCCCGGAACGACATCGAATGCGATCGCCCCGCGCCTGGATGCGCGGAGCTGCGGGACACCCTCCAGGGGAGGGTGGCAGCGCGGGTTTGACATTCCACCCCATTTCCCGGCAATTCGCCGCCACAATCACCCATTCTCGCAGCCCCGCGCGCGGACACGAACCCATGAACCATTTCGACTACCGCGACGGCGTGCTGCACGCCGAGGCCGTCAATCTCGCCAAGCTCGCGAGCCGCGTCGGCACCCCGTTCTACTGCTACTCCACCGCCACCTTGGAGCGGCACTACCGCGTGTTCGCGGACGCCTTCGCCGGTCAGGACGTGCTGATCTGCTACGCGATGAAGGCCAATTCCAACCAGTCGGTGCTGCGCACGCTCGCAAAACTCGGCGCCGGCGCCGACGTCGTCTCCGGCGGCGAATTGAAGCGGGCGCTGGCGGCCGGCATCCCCTCGCGCAAGATCGTGTTCTCCGGCGTCGGCAAGACCGAGGCCGAGCTGCGCGCCGCGCTCGCCGCCGACATCCACTGCCTCAACATCGAATCCGAGCCCGAGCTCGACCTGCTGGCGCGCCTCGCCGTCGAGACCGGCCACACCGCCCGCATTTCCATCCGCGTCAACCCGGACGTCGATGCCGGCACGCACGCCAAGATCTCGACCGGCAAGTCGGAGAACAAGTTCGGCATTCCGCTCGACCACGCCCGCCGCGTCTACGCCCGCGCCGCCAAGATGCCGGGCATCAAGGTCACCGGTGTCGACGTCCATATCGGCAGCCAGATCACCGATCTCGGCCCCATGGAGACCGCGTTCCGCATCCTGACGGAATTCGTACAGACCCTGCGCGCCGACGGCCACGACATCTCCCATGTCGATTTCGGCGGCGGCCTCGGCATCCCCTATCACCTGGACCGCACCGTGCCGCCGGAGCCCGCCGCCTACGCCGCGATGGTCAAGCGCGTGTCG
Source organism: Bradyrhizobium sp. HKCCYLRH3099 (assembly GCF_051167855.1). Taxonomy (NCBI): domain Bacteria; kingdom Pseudomonadati; phylum Pseudomonadota; class Alphaproteobacteria; order Hyphomicrobiales; family Nitrobacteraceae; genus Bradyrhizobium; species Bradyrhizobium sp. HKCCYLRH3099. The sequence continues at coordinate 3,975 of NZ_JBNPTW010000029.1, read as the reverse complement.
CACAATCTCGGCTGCACCCTGATGTTCGAGCCCGGCCGCATGATCGTCGGCAATGCCGGCATCCTGGTCGCCAAGGTGATCTATGTGAAGCACGGCGAGGCCAAGAACTTCGTCATCATCGACGCCGCGATGAACGATTTGATCCGCCCGACGCTCTACGAGGCGCATCACGACATCCTCCCCGTCAAGCAGCCCGCGCCGAACGCGCCCGCCTTCGTGGCCGATGTCGTCGGCCCGGTCTGCGAAAGCGGCGACTACCTCGCCCTCGACCGCGCGCTGCCGGAGCCCGCGCCCGGCGACCTCCTCGCCATCATGACCGCCGGCGCCTACGGCGCCGTGCAGGCCTGCACCTACAACACCCGCGCCCTGGTGCCGGAAGTGCTCGTCAAGGGCGACCAGTCCGCCGTGATCCGCCCGCGGATCGAGGTCGAGCAACTGATCGCGATGGACACCCCAGCGCCGTGGCTGTGAGGGCGGCCTGACGCGCACGAAACTCGCGCGGCCACGCTCATCCGTCTCCACATCGTCATGGCCGGGCCTGTCCCGGCCATCCACGTCGTCCGGCATCCTGGGAAGGACGTGGATGCCCGGGACAAGCCCGGGCATGACAGAGTAACTCATTAGCAGCCGTTCTGCCGCGATTGCCTAGTCCAGCCTCGCACATCGTGCACTTGCGTCTTTGTAATCCATAGATTACACTCCTCACATGGTCGACGTTCGCGAAACGCCCGGCTTCTCGCGTTGGCTGGCTGCGTTGAGCGATCAGCGCGCCCGTTTGCACATCGTCCGGCGGATCAGCCGGGTGGCCGCGGGAAACTTCGGCGACGCCAAGTCGGTCGGTGGTGCGGTCAGCGAGCTACGCGTCGACTACGGCCCCGGCTATCGCGTCTATTTCACGAGGCGCGGCAAGACCGTCGTGATCCTGCTCTGCGGCGGCGACAAGCGGACCCAGGACAAGGACATCAAGAAGGCCCAGGACCTCGCGGCGACATTGGAGGATTGAGGATGAAAATCAGCAAGCTCAAGACATTCGATGCCGCTGAGCATCTCCGCACGCCGGCCGCCCGTGCCGAGTATCTCAACCTCGTGCTCGCCGACGGCGATCCCGCCGAGGTCAGGGACGCGCTCAATCTCGTCGCCCGCGCGCAGGGCATGAGCCAGGTTGCCAAGGCCGCCGGCGTCACGCGGGAAGGGCTCTACAAGACGCTCGGCGAAAACGGCAACCCGGAGTTCGCGACCGTCCTGCGCATCATCACGGCGATGGGAATCCGGTTGACGGCCGAGCCGGCCCGCGCCAAGCCGAAGACGAAAGCCGCGGCGCCGCGGTGACGATGACCGGCTGAAGCGCAACTTCGGCCGCGCATCTCAGGCAGCGCCGCAACTCTTCATTCTCCCCATCAGGACCCCCACCCATGAGCATTCGCGTCGGCATCGTCGGGATCTCCGGTTTTGGCGGCGGCGAGGCGATGCGCCTGGTCGCGGGGCATCCGGCGTTCGAGCTGGTCTACGCCGCGGGCGAGGGCAGCGCGGGCCAGCGTCTGGCGCAGCGCTTCCCCGGCGTGCCCACGAAACTCGCCGATCTGGTGATCGAGAAGTGGGACCCCGCGCGCCTGCCGCCGCTCGACGTGCTGTTCGCCTCGCTCCCCACCGGCGCCTCGCGCGAGGCGCTGGCGCGCGTGCCCGGCCACGTGAAGATCGTCGACATCGGCGGCGACCACCGCTACGCCGACGGCTGGACCTACGGCCTCGCCGACGTCTGGCCGAGCGAGATCGCGGGCCAGACCCGCATCGCCAATCCCGGCTGCTTCCCGGCGGCGGCGCTGACCCCGCTGGCGCCGCTGCTCGCCGCGCAACTGATCTCGCCCGACAACATCGTGATCGATGCCAAGACCGGCATCTCCGGCGCCGGCCGCGGCGGCGACAGCAAATTCGGCTACGCCGAGAGCAACGAGAACCTGATCCCCTACGGCCTGCTGGGGCATGTCCACATGCCCGAGATCGAACGCACGATCGCGCGGATCAGCGGCGGCAGCGCCACAGGCCTCGTGTTCACGCCGCATCTGGTGCCAATGACCCGCGGCATCCTCGCCACCATCTACGCCCGCGGCCGCGCCACCACGGCGCAATGCCTTGACGCCGCCCGCCGCTTCTATCGTGACAGCGCCTTCGTCCGCGTCACCGACACGCCGCCGCAGACCAAATGGGCCACCGGCTCCAACCTCGCCTTCGTCAGCTACGCCGCTGACCCCGACCGCAATTTGGTGATCGCGCTCGGCGTCGTCGACAATCTCGGCAAGGGCGCCGCCGGGCAGGCGGTGCAGAATGCGAATTTGATGTGCGGGCTGGAGGAGACCGCGGGACTGGAGGGGGCGCCGGTTTGGCCGTGAGGTATGCCCAGCGGACTATTATCACTGTAGTCATGAAGATTTAGCTGAAGCCTAGCGAGGCCAATGCGCCCCATCGTTGACCGTTGTGACTAACTAATTGATTCCCAAGCCCCGCGAGGTCCTCACCACAACTGCCCGCGACCGAGCCGGCGCCGAACATGCCTGCCTTCGGCGTCGTTCCGGTCAACGAAAGAGTTGATTAAGACGCCGTCGGTCGCGCGCCGTCTAGACCGAGCAAAGTTCCCACAATCATGATAGCCTGAGCGCCTACAGATCCTGAGTTGCAACCAAGCCAACGAGTGCAGTACCTTGTATTCTCGCTTTGAGCGTGTTGCAGGGCACCATGATTACGAAGTGGTCGATTGAGAACTTCAAGTCGTTTCGCGACAAAACCGATATTGAGCTGGCACCTATTACCGTCTTCGCTGGCGCAAACAGCAGTGGCAAGAGCTCGATAATTCAAAGCATCCTGCTGATGAAGCAAACCCTGCAGTATGCGCCTCCCACAAGAGCGCTAGCCCTGAACGGCCCGATGCTTAAGCTTGGCAAATTTAGCGACGTCAAAAACGCTGCATCGAGCCAAAGTTTTATTGGCATTGGCTTTGAAATCGAACTGCGAGAGAGCGATCGAATGCTTTTTCGCAGTACGGTCAATGCGACATCTCAGCATTCAAGGCTTTGGGGAAGGACGTCGGTTTCTCGCATAGAAGGCAGTTTCTCGTGGGAAGTACCTAAGGAGGCGGAAATAGGCCCTGGAGGACTCGGAACCTCAGAGGCACTGTTGCAATTGCAGCCTAAGCTGGCGACATCGCTTCTTCGCGTGACTGGCGAAGACGAGCCGGCTGAGAAGGCTCGATTCATTAGGTTGCGGCGACGCGGGGTCGACTCTGATGTTGGGGACGATGCTGTATTTGGGTTTAGTGTACCTGAGGTCGACAGCGCATCGTCGCAGGAATTGCTGGCTTCAAAGCCCGACGGCCAGATTGTGGGAGCAGCGCCTCGACACTTCTTTCCAAACCAAGTTCTCGTTAAATATGATGGAGCTAAAGAGAAGGCTTTTCGCGTCGCAATCGCGCTATGCGCGGAGGATCCCTACCGGTATCGCTTTCCAAATCTTTTAAACGTCAAGGTTCCTTACTCGATTGTTCAGTTGTTTCAGCAGAAGATACCGGCGGAGCTCACTAAGCAACTGGCCCTAATGGAAGTGGGTCCGGGAGAGTTAATCTCTGTAGAGCGCCTTTCGGATTTGCTTGTGCAAGCATTGGCAAATATCGAAGCAAGAGCAATTAGAACGGGCCAATCGACTAAATTTTAACTTTCTTGATATCCGCCCGCAGGTTTCGGCTCTCCTCTTCGATCACTACCAGGATGACGAAGATGTCCAAAGAGATGCTGTCGAGCCGGTGACATCTCGGCTAATAGCCGACGGCGCCGAACAGGCATCTGCCTATTTCATAGTCGCGGTACGATATTTAGGGCCTTTGCGAGATGAGCCTCGGCCGATCTACCCACTGATCTGCCCCTAAGAATTTCCTCCAGAAGGATTTAGAGTCCGGCCTGACGAAGGACGGACAGATGAAGCGGAAGC
>NZ_JBNPTW010000028.1:0-86085 GCF_051167855.1 Bradyrhizobium sp. HKCCYLRH3099 | reverse complement strand
GTACAGAAGCAAGGGCCCGGCGATAGGACATGCAATTGGGATTGACAAACCAAGGCCCGTTACAGAAGCCCGGATGACGCGGCGGCATCCGGGATCTAACGCGCTCTGTCGGAGACCCCGGATATCGCTGCGCTCATCCGGGCTACGCGACAATCTGCGTCATCGCGAGCGAAGCGACGCGATCCAGGGCCTCGCGAGGATTCCGGATTGCTTCCACCGTCGCTCTCCGGGCTATGGCACAAGTCGTCGCTTCGCTCCTCGCAATGACGGTTGGGCTTTTCAAAACTCCGGTTGCCAATGGCGCAATTCGCGCGCGGCGTTCGTCACCGACTCAATCGAGATGAACGCGTCCGTCTCCACCATCAGCGTGCGCGCCAGCCGCAGCGCCCTTGCCTCGCAAGTCGCACGCCGCTTGGCATCTTCGATCAGCTCGAAATCGATGTTGTGCGCCAATCCGAGAATGCGGCGGATGATCTTGGCGGCCGTGAAGCCGACGGCATCCTGGAGCAGCCGAGCCATGTAGGTCTGACGTTCGGCTTCCAGCCGCGCAGCACCTGCCTCGCCGGGAAACAGCGACAGCGGATACGCATCACCGCGAGCTTCGCTGCGCCAGAGCTCCATGAATTTCTGCGCGAACCCGCTCCAGACCTGATCGACCGAGCCGAGCACCCAGCTCTCGAACGCCTGCCGCTCCCCTTGTGATCTTTCGTGACCGTCCGAGGCGAAGTAGGCCATCAGCAGGTTGGCCAGCACAGCTCCGACATCGAACCCCATCGGGCCGTAGAACGCGAACTCCGGATCGATCACCTTTGTCTCGTTGTCCGTGACCATGATCGATCCGGTATGCAGGTCGCCATGGATCAGCGCCTCGGCGCTCGACAGGAATTTCAGCTTCAGCCGGGAGATCGCGACATGCAGGTCGAGATCGGCGCGGATGTCGGCGGCGGTCGCATCCAGCCATGGCGACGTCCAGCGGTTCTGCTCAGCGATCCGATAAGGGTCGGTGAAGATCAGATCCTCGGTGATCTTGCACAGCGCGTGATTGCCGGCAAAGCTCGCGATCGCCACCTTCTTCGCGGCGGCCGTCAAGGCGAGATCGGACGAGAAGAACAACGTTTGCGCCATGAACGTCGTGACGTGATCGACGAAGGATGGATAGATCGTACCCGCGACCAGCCCCTTGCGCATGATGATGTGGGGCTCGAGCAGCTCCATCGCCGTCAGCGCCAGCGCGGCGTCATGATGGACGATGGCCGGCACGAGGCCGGGTGCGAGACGGTTCTGATGCGTGAGCGCGAGATGCTCATAGTGCGCGCGCGAGAGCGGCAGCGGCCAGCTCTCGCCGACGAGGCGGACGTAAGGCAGCGCCTGCTTGACCGCGAGCCCTCCAGAACTGCCCTTGACGATGAAGACCAGATTGAGGTTGCCGTCGCCCACTTCGGTGATCGCCCAATGGTCGGCCGGCCCGCCGAGCTGGGTTGCAACCGACGGGATGGCAGCGAGATACGCTCTCAGATCCGCCTCGTTCAGAATGCGATAGCCCGATGGGTTCCCCTGCCGGGCTTCGGCCGATATGGTCACGCGCAACCTCCCTGTCGTCTTGTTTTGCCTCCTATAGCAAAAAAGCCGACGCACGTCCGCGCGTCGGCTTCGGAAGAATGTTGTGCGATGCAAGCGATCTAGAACGGCATGCCCATCAGTTTCGACAGCCGCTCGATGTTGAGATAGCCCGCCTGATAGGCCATCAAGGACAGCGCGAAGATCGCGGCCGACAGCAGCGTCGTCCAGATCAGGCGGCGGCCCATCAGGCTGATCGTCGGTGCGCCGGGGTCGGTGCCCGGCGAAGCGCCGCCCGTCTCATGCTGGCTGCGGATGCCGAACGGCAGGGTGACGAACAAGGTCACCCACCACATCACGAAGTAGATCGCAAGCCAGGTTGAGATCGTATAGGCCATGATCGCGCTGCCTCAGGCCTGCTCGATTTCGACCAGCGCGCCCGAAAAGTCCTTCGGATGCAGGAACAGCACCGGCTTGCCGTGGGCGCCGATCTTGGGCTGGCCGTCGCCGAGCACGCGGGCGCCTTCCTTGATCAGGGTATCACGCGAGGCGATGATGTCGGCCACCTCGTAGCAGACGTGATGGATGCCACCATCGGCATTGCGCTCAAGGAATTTGGCGATCGGCGAGGCCTCGCCGAGCGGCTGGATGAACTCGATCTTGGTGTTCGGCAAGGTGACGAAGACGGTGATGACGCCGTGCTCCGGCAGCGGCACGGCTGAGGAAATTTCGGCGCCGAACGCGGCGCCGTAGATTTTCGCAGCCTTCTCCGCATCCTTGACCGCGATGGCGACGTGATTGAGCCGGCCCAGCATGACATCCTCCACTGTTGTATCGCGGCCGTTCGATCGGCCTTGCTTTGCTCAGACTTCCAATACGTGGACGAGGCAGATCGGTTTCTTGCCCCACTGCTCGTTGACCGCAGAACGCACGGCGCGGCGCACCGACTCGGCCGCAGCGTCCGGGTCACGCCGGCGCGCCCGCGGCAGGCCTTCAAAGGTCGAGACCACGGCATCGAACACGATGTCGTCCATCTCCTCGCCCGCCGTCGTCTTCTCGGGGATGCCCACCATGTCCACTTCGGGATCGTCGGCCAGCTCGCCCTTCTCGGTGACCGCCATGGCCACGAAGATGCAGCCCGCGAAGCTCATCTTGCGACGCTCGACGACCGCGCGCGACTTCGAATCCTCGAGGATGGTGCCGTCTTTGTACAGCCGCCCCGACGGCAACTGGTCGATGATGCCGGGATCGCCGGGGCCGAGCTTGACCAGATCGCCGTTGCGGCAGGTGATCACCTTCGGCACGCCGCAGGCACGCGCCAGCTTGGCATGCTCGTTCAGGTGCAGCGCCTCGCCATGGACGGGGATCAGGAGCTGCGGCCGCGTCCAGGCGATCATGTCGCGCAGCTCGTCGCGGCGCGGATGGCCGGAGACGTGCACCAGATGGTTGCGGTCGGTAATGATCTCAATGCCCTGCTGCACCAGGCCGTTGATGACGGCGCCGACCGCCTTCTCATTGCCGGGAATGGTGCGCGAGGAGAAGATGACGGTGTCGCCCTTGTTCAGGGTAACCAGCGGATGGTCGTCATTGGCGATGCGCGCCAGCGCCGCGCGCGGCTCGCCCTGACTGCCGGTGCACAGCGCCAGCACCTTGTCCGGCGGAAAGTGGCCGTACAAATCCATGCCGCGGAAATTCTGCACGCCGTCGAGATAGCCGGTCTCGCGCGCGACCTGCACGACGCGCTCCATGGCGCGGCCGACGATGACGACCTCGCGCTCGGCTTCTCGCGCGGCTTCAGCGACGGCACGAATGCGTGCGACGTTCGAGGCGAAGGTGGTGACCGCGACGCGGCCCTTCGCTTCCTTGACGAGAGCCGCGATGGTCTTGGCGACCTCGGCCTCGGATGGCGAGCGCCCCTCGCGCACGGCATTGGTGGAATCGCCGATGAGCGCGAGCAGCCCGGCATCGCCAAGCTCGCGCAGGCGCTTCTCGTCGGTCGGTGCGCCCAGCACCGGCGTCGGATCGATCTTCCAGTCGCCGGTGTGCAGGACTGTGCCGACCTCGGTGTGGATGGCGAGCGCATGCGACTCCGGAATCGAATGCGCGACCGGGATGAACTCGACGTTGAACGGGCCGATGTCGACGCGGCCGCCGGACGGGATCACCCTGACCGGGATTTTCGCGGGCAGCCGCTCGGCCTCGCACTTGGCCTCGAACAGCGCCGCGCTGAACTTGGTCGCGTAGATCGGGCATTTCAGCCGTGGCCAGAGATCGATGATGGCGCCGAAATGGTCCTCATGCGCATGCGTCAGCACCAGGCCGACGAGGTTCTTGCCTTCTTTCTCGAGAAAGCTCACGTCGGGCATGATCAGGTCGATGCCCGGCAGATGCTCCTCGTCGCCGAAGGACACGCCGAGATCGATCGCGAGCCAGGAGCGCTGGTGGCGATTGCCGAGGCCGTAGATCGACAGGTTCATGCCGATCTCGCCCACGCCGCCGAGCGGCGCAAATGTCAGTTCGTCGGGACGCGCCATCTAGACCGCTCCTTTGGATGCGACCGAGCCGAAATGAACATCACCGGCCGTGATCGGCTCCAATCGTCCCTCCGCGGTCCGCACCAGCATACAACCCTGTTCGTCGATCGTGTCGAAAATCCCCTCGATGATAGCATGTCCGGACCTGATGGCGACGGGCTGCCCGAGGCCGGCCGCGCGCTCCAGCCACAGCTTTCGGATGTCGCCGAAGCCGCGGCCCGCGTTCCAGATGCCGAAATATTCGACCCAATTGTCGGACAGCGCCGTGAACAGGTCCTCGGCACTCACCTCGACGCCGAGATCGCGCAGCGACACCGCCGGTGTCGGGGTATCGGTCGGCGCGGCCACCACATTGGTGCCAATGCCGGCCACGACCGCGAGGCCGCCCGCGACCTGCTCGGCTTCGAGCAGCATGCCGACGATCTTGCGGCCACCGGCGAGCACATCGTTGGGCCATTTCACGGAGAAATCGAGGTTCGAACGGCCACCCGATCGCAGCACGGCCTCCCGGCTGACCTGCCGGAGGGCGCTCGAGATCGCGAGGCAGGCGGCAAAGCCGAGGGTCGCGGCAACCGCTGGCGCAACATTCAGGACTTCAAGAACCGAGGATGCCAGATTGCCGCGCGGGGCGATCCAGGGACGCTGGCGTCGGCCGCGGCCGGCCGTCTGCTCTGTGGTGACGAACCAGCTCGCCTTGGCGCCCTGCCGCGCGGCGGAAAGGGCCTCAATATTGGTCGAGCCGGCCTGATCGAAGACGACGAGCCCGTAGCCGCTGGCAGCGGCACGGGCCCCGAGAGCAAAAATCATCTAGAACAGCGACTTCGCCGCGGCCGCGGCGGCGCTGACCAGCGGGCCGGGATAGGCGAAGAACAGGATGTTGAAGATGCCGGAGATCGCGAGCACGGTGCGCAGTTCGATCCGGACCGGATCGACGGTCGGCAACGGTTCGTCGAAGTACATGGTCTTGACGATCAGCAGATAGTAGTAGGCGCCGACCACGCTGGTGAGCACGCCGATCACCGACAGGGTGAACAGCCCGCCCTTGATCGCGGCGACGAACACGTACCATTTGGCGAAGAAGCCCGCGAGCGGCGGCACGCCGGCCAGCGAGAACAAGAGCATCGCGAAGAAGAAGGCGAGCAGCGGATTGGTGCGCGACAGGCCGGCAAAGTCGCTGATCTTCTCGAACGACTGGCCGTTGCGCTTGATCGCCATGATCACCGCGAACGAGCCGAGCGTCATCGCGACGTAGATCGCGATGTAGGTCAGCACGCCCTGCGCGCCCTCGACCGTGCCGGCGGCGAGGCCGACCAGCGCAAAGCCCATGTGGCCGATCGACGAATAGGCCATCAGGCGCTTGATGTTGGTCTGGCCGATCGCGGCGAACGAGCCGAGCGCCATCGAGGCGATCGAGACGAACACGATTATCTGCTGCCACTGGAAGGTGATGCCAGGGAATGCCGTCAGCGCCACGCGGGCGAACACAGCGAGCGCAGCCACCTTCGGGGCGGAGGCGAAGAACGCGGTCACCGGAGTCGGCGCGCCTTCATAGACATCCGGCGTCCACATGTGGAACGGCACCGCCGAAACCTTGAAGCACATGCCGGCGAACAGGAAGACGAGGCCGAAGATGATGCCGACGCCGCCGGTCTTGGTCGCCGCAGCAATCCCGGCAAAGCTCACCGTGCCGGTGAAGCCGTAGATCAGCGAGGCGCCATAGAGCAGCATGCCCGACGACAGCGCGCCCAGCACGAAGTACTTCAGGCCCGCTTCGGTCGACTTGACGTTGTCGCGGTGGCTGGCGGCGACGACGTAGAGCGCGAGCGACATCAGCTCGAGGCCGAGGTAGAGCGTGATCAGGTCGCCGGCCGAGATCAGCACCAGCATACCCAAGGTCGAGAGCAGCACCAGGATCGCGTATTCGAAGATGCGGCGGTCGGGCTTGGACAGAAACTCGGCCGACATGATCAGCGTCGCGATCGAGCCGATGATCGCCAGGATCTTCAGGAAGCGCGCGTAGCTGTCAGCAATGAAGCTGCCGCCGAACGCCTGTCCGGCCGGCTGCCTCAGCACGAGGATGCCGACCACGATCAGCAGCACGACCGCAAGCCCGGTGACGATCCCCGTCGTCCCCTGCCCGCGAAACGCGCCCAGCATCAACAGCGCCATGGCCCCCAAGGCCAGCAGCAGCTCCGGCAGCACCACCCAAAGCTGAGGCCCAAGATTCTCGATCATCGTCTCTGTCCCGACCCCTTAAGGTCTCATCATTGGAGCAGCGCGGCGGCCTTCACGGCCGTCACGGCGGTATTGTAGTTGGTGACGAGCTGCTGCACCGAGGCCGCCGACATGTCCAGGATCGGCTTCGGATAGACGCCGAACAGGATGGTCAGCGCCACCAGCGGAAACAGGATCACGCCTTCACGCAGCGTGAGGTCCTTGATGCTCGCGAGCGACGGCTTGGTCAGCGCGCCGAACACCACCTTGCGGTACAGCCACAGCGCGTAGCCGGCCGAGAGGATGACGCCGAAAGTTGCGAAGAACGCGGTCGGGATCGACACCTTGAAGGTGCCGAGCAGGGTCATGAACTCGCCGACGAAGCCGGAAGTCCCGGGCAGACCGACATTGGCCATGGTGAACACCATGAACACCAGCGCGTAGATCGGCATCCGGTTGACGAGGCCGCCATAGGCCGCGATCTCGCGGGTATGCATGCGGTCGTAGACGACGCCGACGCAGAGGAACAGCGCGCCCGACACGATGCCGTGGGAGATCATCTGGAACACGCCGCCGGCGACGCCCTGCATGGTGCCGGCGAAGATGCCCATCGTGACGAAGCCCATATGCGCCACCGACGAGTAGGCGATGAGCTTCTTGATGTCCTCCTGCATCAGCGCGACCAGCGAGGTGTAGATGATCGCGATGGCCGAGAGCGTCCAGACCAGCGGCGCGAAGTCGTGCGACGCCAGCGGGAACATCGGCAGCGAGAAGCGCAGGAAGCCGTAGCCGCCCATCTTCAGGAGGATCGCGGCCAGGATCACCGAGCCCGCCGTCGGCGCCTCGACGTGCGCATCCGGCAGCCAGGTGTGCACAGGCCACATCGGCATCTTCACCGCGAAGGAGGCGAAGAAGGCGAGCCAGGCCCAGGTCTGCAAGTTCCGCGGCACCGCGGTGTGCATCAGGGTCGGGATGTCGGTCGTGCCGGCGTTCCAGTACAGCGCCATGATGGCGAGCAGCATCAGCACCGAGCCGAGCAAGGTGTAGAGGAAGAACTTGAACGACGCGTAGACCCGGCGCGGACCACCCCAGACGCCGATGATCAGGAACATCGGGATCAGGCCGCCCTCGAAGAACAGGTAGAACAGCACGAGGTCGAGCGCCGAGAAGGTGCCGACCATCAGCGTTTCCAGGATCAGGAACGCCATCATGTATTCGCGAAGGCGATTCTTGACCGATTTCCAGCTCGCCACGATGCAGAACGGCATCAGGGCGGTGGTCAGGATCACGAACGGCAGCGAGATGCCGTCGACGCCCATGTGATAGCTGATGCCGGCCGCCAGCCAGTTCTTCTTCTCGACGAACTGGAAGTCGGTCTGGCCGGGGTCGAAGCGCAGCACCAGGATCACCGACACCGCGAAGGTGATCAGCGTGGTCCATAGCGCGATCCAGCGCGCATTGCGCTGGGCCGCCTCGTCGTCGCCGCGGACCAGATAGATCAGCAGCGCGCCGACGAGCGGCAGGAAGGTGACGACAGAGAGAATTGGCCAGGTGGTCATTGCTGGCCCCCCATGAACATGAACCAGGTGATCAGGCCGGCGACGCCGATCAGCATGGCAAAGGCATAGTGATAGAGATAACCGGTCTGGATCTTGACGACGTTGCGCGTGACGTCGAGCACCCGCGCCGAGACGCCATCCGGACCGAACCCGTCGATGACGAAACCGTCGCCCTTCTTCCAGAGGAAGCGGCCGAGCCACTTCGCCGGACGGACGAAGATGAAGTCATAGAGCTCGTCGAAGTACCACTTGTTGAGCAGGAACTTGTAGAGCAGCGGCTGCTGCGCGGCGAGCTCCTCCGGGATGTCCGGACGTTTGACGTAGAAGAAGTAGGAGACGACGAATCCCAGCACCATCATGACGAAGGGGAGCTCGGCGAGCAGAGCCGGCATGTGCTCCATGTCTTCCAGGATTTGCGGGTTCATCTTCAGCGACTCGCCGAAGAAGTGCTCGACACCGTGGGGGTCGACGAACAAGGCCTTGAACGGGAAACCCGCGAGGATCGAGCCGGCGGCGAGCACGCCGATCGGGATCAGCATCCAGATCGGGCTCTCGTGGGCCGCGTCGTAGTGACGCTGGTCGTGCGGGGTGCCGAAGAAGGTCTTGAACACCAGGCGCCAGGAATAGAACGACGTCAGGCCGGCGGCCGCGATGGTCAGGAAGTACGCGTAGGTCGCGAACGGATTGTGCGCGGCATAGGCGGCCTCGATGATCGCGTCCTTGGAGAAGAAGCCCGCGAAGCCCGGGAAGCCGGTCAGCGCCAGGGTGCCGACCGTCATCACCGCGAAGGTGTACGGGATCTTCTTCCACAGCCCACCCATGTTGCGGATGTCCTGCTCGTGGTGCATCGCATAGATCACGGAGCCGGCCCCCAGGAACAGCAGCGCCTTGAAGAAGGCGTGCGTGAACAGGTGGAACATGCCGACCGAATAGGCCCCCGCTCCCATCGCCACGAACATGTAGCCGAGCTGCGAGCAGGTCGAATAGGCGACGATGCGCTTGATGTCATTCTGCACGAGGCCGACGGTCGCCGCGAAGAAGGCGGTGGTGGCGCCAAAGAACATCACGACGGCCTGCGTGTTCGGCGCGAGCTCGAACAGCGGCGACAGGCGCGCCACCATGAAGACGCCGGCCGTGACCATGGTCGCGGCGTGAATCAGCGCCGACACCGGGGTCGGGCCTTCCATCGCGTCCGGCAGCCAGGTGTGCAGCAGGAACTGCGCCGACTTGCCCATCGCGCCCATGAACAGCAGCAGGCAGGTGAGCGTCAGCGCATCCGCATGCCACCCGAGGAAGTTGATCGTCGTCTTGCCCGCGATGCTCGGCGCAGCGGCGAAGATGGTCTCGAAGTCGGTCGACTTCGTTAGCAGGAAGATCGCGAAGATGCCGAGCGCGAAGCCGAAGTCGCCGACGCGGTTGACGACGAAGGCCTTGATCGCGGCGGCATTGGCCGAGGGCTTCTGGAACCAGAAGCCGATCAGAAGATAGCTGGCGAGACCCACGCCCTCCCAGCCGAAGAACAGCTGCACGAGGTTGTTGGCGGTCACCAGCATCAGCATCGCGAAGGTGAACAGCGAGAGATAGGCGAAGAAGCGCGGACGGTTCGGATCCTCGTCCATGTAGCCGATCGAATAGAGATGCACGAGCGAGGACACGCTCGTCACCACCACCAGCATCACGGCCGTCAGCGTGTCGACGCGCAGCGACCAGGACACCTGCAGCTCGCCGGAATTGATCCAGGGCAGCAGCTCCTTCACGCCGGCTTCGTGGTGCATGAAGCCGACGCTGACCAAGGTCGCCCAGGACAACGCGGCGGAGACGAACAGCAGCGCGGTGGTGATCGCCTGCGCGGCCCAGGTGCCCGAGGCCGGCGGCTCGGCGACATGATGATCGTCGTGGCCGTGATCGTCGTGAGCGTGGTCGTCATGCGCATGAGCATGCGCGTCGGCCGCGCCATGCGCATGACCGTCGTCGTGATGCTCGACCTCGTCGCCGCTCGGATGGCGCCCATGGGCGCCGAGCAGCGCGATCAGGCCGGCCAGGATCGCGCCCAGCAGCGGCAGAAAGACAATGGCCTGGATCATTCGCCCGTTCCCTTACGCATGACCTTGCCGGCGAGCCGGCCCCCACATCTGCGAGTCATGCGCCTTAGCCCTTCATCAGATTGACGTCTTCGACCGCGATCGAGCCGCGGTTGCGGAAATAGACCACCAGCACGGCCAGACCGATCGCGGCCTCGGCGGCGGCGACCGTCAGCACCAAGAGCGCGAACACCTGGCCGACGATGTCGCCGAGGAAGGTCGAGAACGCCACCAGGTTGATGTTGACGGCGAGCAAGATGAGCTCGACCGACATCAGGATGACGATGATGTTCTTGCGGTTCAGAAAGATGCCGAGGATGCCGAGCGTGAACAGCATCGCGGCGACCGCGAGGTAGTGCCCCAGTCCGATGGTCATTTCACCCACTCCGCGGCATCCGTATCCTGCAGCCCCTGGCCGACCGCGACCTTGCGAACGGCCATCGCCATCTCAGGCGTGCGGGCGTTCTGGACGTTGATGTCCTGGCGCTTGACGCTGGCCTTGTGTCGCAAGGTCAGCACGATCGCGCCGATCATCGCCACCAGCAGGATCATGCCCGACAGCTGGAAGTAATGGACGTACTTCGTATAGAGCACGAGGCCGAGCGCCTCGGTGTTGGTGACGTTGGTCGGGATCGCCGCCGTGATCGCCTTCGGCGTCGTCGGGTTGATCACCCAGTAGGACACGGTCAGCAGCAGCTCGAACAGGAAGATGCCGCCGATCACGAGACCGATCGGCATGTACTGCAGGAAGCCCTCGCGCAGCTCGGTGAAGTCGACGTCGAGCATCATGATCACGAACAGGAACAGCACCGCGACGGCGCCGACATAGACGACGACCAGGATCATCGCCAGGAACTCGGCGCCCATCAGCACGAACAGGCCAGAGGCGTTGACGAAGGCGAGGATTAGATAGAGCACCGAGTGAACGGGGTTCTTCGAGACGATCACCATCACGGCCGAGGCCACGCAGACCGCCGCGAACAGGTAGAAGAAGAGCGCAGGAAGGATCATCGGGGTCTCCCGCAAATCGAAACGGATGCAGCGGCAAACGACACTGCGTTCCCTCCCCCCTTGTGGGGGAGGGTTAGGGAGGGGGGTAAGCCGCGAGTCCGGAGTGCGGGGCTTACCCCCCTCTCCACCTCTCCCCCACAAGGGGGGAGAGAGCCGACTGCCATCGCGGCGCGCATGAGCATCCCAATTTTCACGATCACGGCCTCAGCGGTACGGCGCGTCGAGCGCGATGGCTTTGGAGATCTCGCGCTCCCAGCGGTCGCCGTTCGCGAGCAGCTTGGCCTTGTCATAGTACAGCTCCTCGCGGGTCTCGGTCGCGAACTCGAAGTTCGGGCCCTCGACGATCGCGTCCACCGGACAAGCTTCCTGGCACAGGCCGCAATAGATGCACTTCACCATGTCGATATCGTAGCGCACCGTGCGGCGGGTGCCGTCGTTGCGGCGCGGACCGGCCTCGATGGTGATCGCCTGCGCCGGGCACACGGCCTCGCACAGCTTGCAGGCGATGCAGCGCTCTTCGCCATTGGGATAGCGGCGCAACGCATGCTCGCCGCGGAAGCGCGGCGAGATCGGGCCCTTCTCGAACGGATAGTTCAGGGTCGGCTTGGGCTGAAAGAAGTAGCGCATCGCGAGGAAGAACGCGGAGACGAACTCCTGCAGCAGCAGCGACCGTGCAGTGGCGGAGATGTTCATGACAGCCTCATTTCGGCGCGATGCCGGCGAAGTGCAGCACGCCTGCGACAACGACCACCATGACCAGCGACAGCGGCAGGAACACCTTCCAACCGAGTCGCATCAACTGGTCGTAGCGGTAGCGCGGCACGATCGCTTTCGCCATCGCGATCAGGAAGAACATGAAGAACAGTTTCAGCGAGAACCAGATGACGCCCGGCACCCAGTTGAACGGCGCCACGTCGATCGGCGGCAGCCAGCCCCCTAGGAACAGGATCGTCGCCAGCGCGCACATCGTGGTGATCGCGACATATTCGCCGAGCATGAACAGCAGATACGGCGTCGAGCCGTATTCGACCATGAAGCCGGCGACGAGCTCCGATTCCGCCTCCACCAGATCGAACGGCGGGCGGTTGGTCTCGGCCAGCGCCGAGACGTAGAACACCACGAACATCGGGAACAGCGGCCAGACGTACCAGTTCAGGATCGTCAGCTGCGGCAGGCCGATCAGGCTGGCCAGCCCGCGCGCATGCTGCGCCTCGACCACGGCCGAGAGGTTCAAGGTGCCGGCGCAGAGCAGCACGGTGATGATCACGAAGCCGATCGAGACCTCGTAGGACACCATCTGCGCCGCGGAGCGCAGCGCCGCCAGGAACGGGTACTTCGAGTTCGACGACCAGCCGGCCATGATGATGCCGTAGATCGACAGCGACGAGATCGCGAAGATGAAGAGGATGCCGACATTGATGTCGGCGATCGCCCAGCCAAGATTGGTCGGGATCACCGCCCAGGCCGCCAGCGCGAGCACGCAGGACACCAGCGGCGCCAGCAGGAACACGCCCTTGTTGGCGCCGGCCGGAATGATCGGCTCCTTGAGCACGAACTTCAGGAGGTCGGCGAACGACTGGAACAGGCCGAAGGGCCCAACCACGTTGGGGCCCCTGCGGATCTGCACCGCCGCCCAGATCTTGCGGTCGGCTAGCAGAATGTAGGCGATCGCGACCAGGAGGACGACGAGGAGCAGCACGCTCTGCGCGATCATGATGATCAGCGGCCAGAGGAAGCCGGTCCAGAACGAGCTTGCGAAGAAATCAGCCATCAGGTCACGCTCACTCCGCTGCCGTCAGCATCTGCCCGGAGGCCAGGCGGGAGCATTCCGCCATGACCGCCGAGGCGCGCGCGATCGGATTGGTGAGATAGAAGTCGTCGACGACAGGCTTGAACGGCGCCTTCTCGAGGCTGCCGCCCTTGCCCGCCAGGGTCTTGATGTCGGCGATCTTGCCGGCCTCGATCTGGTCGATGCGGCCGAGATGCGGCACCGCCTTGATGATCTCGGCGCGCAGCGCCGCCAGCGAGTCGTAGCCGAGCTTGCGGCCGAGCACGTCGGACAGCGCGCGGATGATCGCCCAGTCCTCGCGGGCCTCGCCCGGTGGGAACGATGCGCGCGCCGCGATCTGCACCCGGCCCTCGGTGTTGACGTAGAGGCCGGACTTCTCGGTGTAGGCGGCGCCCGGCAGGATGATGTCGGCGCGATGCGCACCGCGGTCGCCATGGGTGCCGATGTAGACGGTGAACACGCCCTCGGGCACCTCGACCTCGTCGGCACCGAGCAGGAACAACACGTCCATGGTGCCGAAGGTGGTCATCTGGGCGCCGGTCAGGCCGGTGCCGTTGAAGCCGATGTCCAGCGCGCCGACGCGCGACGCGGTGTCGTGCAGCACGGCAAAGCCGTTCCAATCGTCACGCACCGCGTTGACGTCCATCGCGATCTTGGCAGCGAGCGCCAGGATCGCGCCGCCGTCGTGACGCGCGGCCGCGCCGGCGCCGACCAGCACGATCGGGTTCTTGGCGTTGCGGAACGTAGTCGCGAAGGAGTGCTTGCCGGCGGCGACATCGCTCAGCGAGTCCGTGCCCGCGCCGATGTGCTCATAAGAGTAGGTCAGATCGGCCTTGGGGCCGACCAGACCGACCTTGAGCTGGCCCGAGCGCCAGCGCTTGCGGATGCGGGCGTTCAGCACGGCCGCTTCCTTGCGCGGATTGGCGCCGATGATCAGGATCGCGTCGGCCTGCTCGATGCCGGCGATGGTCGGATTGAACAAATAGGACGAACGGCCGAGCTTGGCGTCGAAGCTGTCACCGCCCTGCACCGCCACGTTGGTCGAGCCGAGCTTCGCGAGCAGATCCTTCAGCGCATACATCTCCTCGACGGCCGCGAGATCGCCGGCGATGGCGCCGATCCGCTTGCCGTCGATGCGCGACAGTTTTGCGGCGATCGCCTTGAACGCCTCCGGCCAGGTGGCCGGGCGCAGTTTGCCATCCTCGCGGACGTAGGGCCGATCCAGCCGCTGCGTCCGCAGGCCGTCGACGACGTGACGGGTCTTGTCGGAGATCCACTCTTCGTTCACGGAGTCATTGATACGCGGCAGGATGCGCATCACCTCGCGACCGCGGGTGTCGACGCGGATCGCCGAGCCCACGCCATCCATGACGTCGATCGACTGCGTCTTGCCGAGCTCCCACGGACGCGCCGCGAAGGCATAGGGCTTGGAGGTCAGCGCGCCGACCGGGCAGATGTCGACCAGATTGCCCTGCAGCTCCGAGCTCAGCGCCTGCTCGAGATAGGTCGTGATCTCCATGTCCTCGCCGCGGCCGGTCGCGCCCATTTCCGGCACGCCGCAGACTTCCGCGGAGAAGCGGACACAACGCGTGCACTGGATGCAGCGGGTCATCGAGGTCTTGACTAGCGCGCCGAGATATTTGTCCTCGACGGCGCGCTTGTTCTCGGCGTAGCGGCTGGTGTCGACACCATAGCCCATCGCCTGGTCCTGCAGGTCGCACTCGCCACCCTGGTCGCAGATCGGGCAGTCCAGCGGATGGTTGATCAGAAGGAATTCCATCACGCCTTCGCGTGCCTTCTTGACCATCGGCGAGCGGGTGGAGATCTCCGGCGGCTCACCCTTCGGGCCGGGACGGCAGTCGCGCACGCCCCAGGCGCAGCTCGCGACCGGCTTCGGTCCGCCCTTCACCTCGACGAGGCACATCCGGCAGTTACCGGCGATCGACAGCCGCTCGTGATAGCAGAAGCGCGGAATCTCGGCGCCCGCCGCCTCGCACGCCTGCAGCAGCGTGTACTCCGGCGGCACATCGATCTCTTTGCCATCGATGATGATCTTGGTCATTGCCTCACATCTCTCTCAAACCACGGACCACCGCGCCGCGCGCCGTGAGGGCGCAAGCGCGGGGGAAAACCTCGCTGGCGGACCGGACCGCCATACCTACTCCGCCGCCACCATGTGCGCGGGATCGCGCACGCCGACGTCGTCGACATCGGCCTTGTGCGAATACTGGTCGATGCGCGCTTCGATCTCGTGACGGAAATGCGTGATCAGGCCCTGGATCGGCCAGGCCGCAGCGTCGCCCAGCGCGCAGATCGTGTGTCCCTCGATCTGCTTGGTGACCTCCAGCAGCATGTCGATCTCGCGCTTGTGGGCGCGGCCCTCGGCCATGCGGGTCAGCACGCGCCACATCCAGCCGGTGCCCTCGCGGCACGGCGTGCACTGGCCGCAGCTCTCATGCTTGTAGAAATAGGAGATGCGCGCGATCGCCCGGATCAGGTCGGTCGACTTGTCCATCACGATCACGGCCGCGGTGCCCAGGCCCGAGCGCAGCTTCGACAGGCTGTCGAAATCCATCGGCGTGTCGATAATCTGCTCGGCCGGCACCATGCGCACCGACGAGCCGCCGGGAATGACCGCCTTCAGATTGTCCCAGCCGCCGCGGATGCCGCCGCAATGCTTCTCGATCAGTTCGCGGAACGGGATGCCCATCGCCTCTTCGACGTTGCACGGCCGCTCGACGTGACCGGAGATGCAGAACAGCTTGGTGCCGACATTGTTCGGACGGCCGATGCCGGCGAACCACGACGCGCCACGGCGCAGGATGGTCGGCGCGACCGCGATCGACTCGACGTTGTTGACGGTGGTCGGGCAGCCATAGAGGCCGACATTGGCGGGGAATGGCGGCTTCAGCCGCGGCTGTCCCTTCTTGCCCTCGAGGCTCTCGAGCAGCGCGGTCTCTTCGCCGCAGATATAGGCGCCGGCGCCGTGCGCGACATAGATGTCGAACGGCCAGCCGTGGATGTTGTCCTTGCCGACCAGCTTCGCCTCATAGGCCTGGTCGATCGCCGCCTGCAGCCGCTCGCGCTCGCGGATGAACTCGCCCCGCACATAGATGTAGCAGGCATGCGCGTTCATCGCGAAGCTGGCGAGCAGACAGCCCTCGACGAGATGATGCGGATCGTGCCGCATGATCTCGCGATCCTTGCAGGTGCCGGGCTCGGACTCGTCGGCATTCACGACGAGATAGCTCGGCCGGCCGTCGGTCGATTCCTTCGGCATGAACGACCATTTCAGGCCGGTCGGGAAGCCGGCGCCGCCGCGGCCGCGCAGGCCCGACGCCTTCATCTCGTTGATGATCCAGTCGCGCCCCTTATCGATCAGCCCCTTGGTGCCATCCCAGCTGCCACGACGGCGTGCGCCTTCGAGGCCCCAATCATGCAGGCCGTACAGGTTGGTGAAGATGCGGTCCTTGTCGTCGAGCATCAGACGGCTTCCTCTGACATCAGCGGTTCGACTGCATGGTGGCGATGAAGGCGGCGCAGCCGCCGAATACCAAGGCCCACAGCAGACTGGACTCCAGCGTCGCGTTGAGCGCGAACCGCTGCAGTACGAAAATGAAAGCGGCGGCTGCGAGCGTATGCAGCGCCACGTAGCGCCAGTTCTTCATCGCGGCGCCCTCTTGGCTCAGGGCCGCAACGCGGGTGCGATTGCGGCTCATGTCTTCTCCTTCAGCGTGGTCGGTCCGCCCGCCGGCGCCGAGAACTGGCGGCCGTTCTGCGGACCCGGCGTCGGCAGATTGCCGGTCGCGAAGCCGTCGAGCACCTTGCCGAAGCTCTCCGGCGTCAGGTCCTCATAGGTATCCTTCCAGACCTGCACCATCGGCGCATTCACACAGGCGCCCAGACACTCGACTTCTTCCCAGCTGAAATCGCCGTCCTTGGAGAGGTGGAAGGGGTCGTGATGGATGCGGTGCTTGCAGACCTCGATCAGTTCCTCGGCGCCGCGAAGCCGGCACGGCGTGGTTCCGCAGACCTGGACGTGGGCCTTCTTGCCGACCGGCTGCAGCTGGAACATCGTGTAGAAGGTCGCGATTTCGAGCACGCGGATATAGGGCATGCCCAGCATGTCGGCGACGACCCGGATCGCGGCCTCCGAGACCCAGCCCGCATTCTGCTCCTGGGCGCGCCACAGGATCGCGATCACGGCCGAGGCCTGGCGGCCTTCCGGATATTTGGCGATCTGGGCCTTGGCGAAGGCGAGGTTTTCCTCCGTGAACGTAAAGCTCGCGGGCTGGAGGTCCTTCGGGGCAAGACGGCGGACGGACATGGCTCTCTAGTCTTTCATTGCATGCGGCGCGCGGCACTTGCATTGAGCGCTGCGACGCGATTCTGCCAGAAGGCACTTGCAGTTCCGAACACGTTGTAGCCGACGTGCGAGGACACCTTGATGCGGTCGAGGATCGACAATTCGGTCACGGTCTCGAAACGACCGCTCGCCGGGTCATAGACCATCAGCTGCATCGGCGTCTGGTCGAGGATGTAGCGCGACACCGTATGGTTACGGTCCTGGCCGTGCTCCTCGCAGAGGATCATGCTGTCGGTCGCGAGCAGCCGCGCCCCACCCTTGATCGCCTCGATCTCCACGCCCTCGACGTCAAGCTTGATCAGATATTTTCCGGACGCCACGACCTTGCCGTCGTCGATGAGGTCGTCGAGCGCCATCACCGGCACCTGCTCACCGTCCGCACCCTCGCCGGCGATGCTGAAGGCCTCGTGCTTGGTGCCGCTCAGATGCGCCACGCCGCGGCGCTCGCCGATCGCGCACTTCATCACCTCGAAGCGCCCGCCATTGATATCAGCATTGTTCGCGAGCTTGGCGAAGTTCGCCGACGACGGCTCGATCGCGATCGCTTTGTGCGATCCATAGGGCGCGCTCGACACCAGCACCGACCAGTAGCCATAGTTGGCGCCGCCATCGATGAAGGTGTAGTCGACATCGACGGTGCCCAGGAAGAGCAGCTCGAGCTCATCCTCATAGTGATAGGCGCGGTTGAGCAGCTTGCTCCAATAGCCGTCGCCGTAGGGAAACTCGAACACCGCATCCGGGTTGAGCTTCACCGCGAGGTTGCGCTCGGGCAGCGCGAGGCGCAGCAGATTGGCGCAGCGATTGTAGCCGCGATGCGAGAAGTGCGAGGAGATCTTCGAGCCGGTGGAAAGCGCCAAGGCAGCCGTGCGCTCCCAGAGGTTCGCTCCTTCGAGCGCCCCGGAAGCACGATCGAACTGGATCGGCGCATGGCCCATCAGCGATCAACCTCTCCGAACACGATGTCGAGCGAGCCGAGGATGGCCGAGACGTCGGCCAGCAGATGGCCGCGGCACAGGAAGTCCATCGCCTGCAAATGGGCGAAGCCCGGCGCGCGGATCTTGCACTTGTACGGCTTGTTGGTGCCGTCGGCGACGAGGTAGACGCCGAACTCGCCCTTCGGCGCCTCGACGGCGGCGTAGATCTCGCCCGCCGGCACGTGCACGCCCTCGGTATAGAGCTTGAAGTGATGGATCAGCGCTTCCATCGAGCGCTTCATTTCGCCACGGCGCGGCGGCGCGATCTTGTTGTCGGTGATCAGCACGGGCCCCTGCCCGTCCGGCGCGCGCAGCTTGGCAATGCACTGCTTCATGATGCGCACGGACTGACGCATCTCTTCCATGCGGATCAGATAGCGGTCGTAGCAGTCGCCGTTCTTGCCGATCGGAATGTCGAAATCCATCTCGGCATAGACGTCGTAAGGCTGCGACTTGCGCAGGTCCCAGGCGGCGCCGGAGCCGCGCACCATCACGCCGGAGAAGCCCCACTCCCAGGCCTGCTTCAGGGTGACGACGCCAATGTCGACGTTGCGCTGCTTGAAGATGCGGTTGCCGGTCAAGAGCTGGTCGAGGTCGTCGACGACCTTGAGGAACGGATCGCAGAACGCGTCGATGTCGTCGATCAGCTTGGTCGGCAGGTCCTGGTGGACGCCACCGATACGGAAGTAGTTGGCGTGCATGCGCGAGCCGGAGGCGCGCTCATAGAACACCATCAGCTTCTCGCGCTCCTCGAAGCCCCACAGCGGCGGGGTGAGCGCGCCGACGTCCATCGCCTGCGTGGTGACGTTGAGCAGATGCGACAGCAGACGGCCGATTTCGGAGTACAGCACCCGGATCAGCTGGCCGCGGCGCGGCACCTCGATGCCGAGCAGCCGCTCGGCTGCGAGGCAGAACGCATGCTCCTGGTTCATCGGCGCGACGTAGTCGAGTCGATCGAAATAGGGCATCGCCTGCAGATAGGTCTTGGTTTCGATCAGCTTCTCGGTGCCGCGATGAAGCAGGCCGATATGCGGATCGACGCGCTCAACGACCTCGCCGTCGAGTTCAAGCACGAGACGCAAGACGCCGTGGGCCGCCGGATGCTGCGGACCAAAGTTGATCGTGAAGTTGCGGAGTGCCGGGCTTTGCTCGTTCATGCTCGCGCTCCCACTCACTTGGTCGCTTTCTCATCGCCCGGCAACGGATAGTCCGCGCCTTCCCAGGGCGAGAGAAAATCGAACTTGCGGAATTCCTGGTTGAGCCGGACCGGCTCGTAGATCACCCGCTTCTCCTGGTCGTCGTAGCGCACCTCGACGAAACCGGTGGTCGGGAAGTCCTTGCGCAGCGGGTGGCCGTCGAAGCCGTAGTCGGTCAGCAGCCGGCGCATGTCGGGATGGCCGACGAAGATCACGCCATAGAGATCGTAGGCTTCGCGCTCGAACCAATCGGCACCCGGAAAGACGTCGATGATCGACGGCACCTGCGTCATCTCGTCGGCTTCGGCCTTGAGCCGGATGCGGGTATTCAGCGTCGGAGACAGGAAGTGGTAGACGACCTCGAAGCGCTTGGCGCGCTCGGGGTAGTCGACGGCCGTGATGTCGGTGAAGTTGATGAACCGGCAGGCCGGATCATCGCGCAGATACTTCACCACCTCCACGATCCGGGTGGCCTCGACGTTCACCGTGAGCTGATTGAAAGCGACCGAATGACCGAGAGCCGCGCCCGGAAGCGCGCTCACGATCGTCTGCCCAAGGGCGTCGAGCCTGCCGTCGTCCATGACCAAAACCTTCAGCGTTCAATGGTGCCGGTGCGACGGATCTTCTTCTGCAACAGCAGAACACCGTACAGCAGCGCTTCCGCGGTCGGCGGGCAGCCAGGCACGTAGATGTCAATGGGAACGATGCGATCGCAGCCGCGGACCACCGAATAGGAATAGTGGTAGTAGCCGCCGCCATTGGCGCAGGAGCCCATCGAGATGACGTAGCGCGGCTCCGGCATCTGGTCGTAGACCTTGCGCAGCGCCGGCGCCATCTTGTTGGTCAGGGTGCCCGCGACGATCATCACGTCGGACTGGCGCGGCGAGGCGCGCGGCGCGAAGCCGAAGCGCTCGACGTCATAGCGCGGCATCGAGACCTGCATCATCTCGACGGCGCAGCAGGCCAGGCCGAACGTCATCCACATCAAGGAGCCGGTGCGGGCCCAGGTGATCAGATCGTCAGCGGTCGCAACGAAGAATCCCTTGTCCGACAGCTCGTGCTTGACCTCGAGGAAATAGGGGTCGTTGGCACCAACAGGCCTGCCGGTCGCGGGATCGAGAATGCCCTTGGGGGCCGGTGCGATCACCGGACCGGAGGACGGGGTCGGGCTCAATCCCATTCAAGCGCGCCTTTCTTCCATTCGTAGGCAAACCCGACCGTCAGCACGGCCAGGAACACCAGCATCGACCAGAAGCCGGCCGCGCCGAGCTTGCCGAATGCGACCGCCCAGGGAAACAGGAAGGCAACTTCGAGGTCGAAGATGATGAAAAGGATGGCAACAAGGTAGAAGCGGACGTCGAACTTCATGCGGGCGTCGTCGAACGCATTGAAGCCGCACTCGTAGGCCGAGAGCTTTTCGGGATCGGGCTGCTGATAGGCGACCACGAAGGGCGCGATCAGCAGCACCACCCCGATGATGGCTGCGACACCTATGAAAACCACGAGGGGGAGATAGTTCTGAAGGATGCCGGTCATCGGCGCCACTTTCCTCTGCGGTTTCGGTGCAAACCGCAGACTCGCTGCATTGGAATTGGTCGAAGC
Organism: Bradyrhizobium sp. HKCCYLRH3099; assembly: GCF_051167855.1. Taxonomy (NCBI): domain Bacteria; kingdom Pseudomonadati; phylum Pseudomonadota; class Alphaproteobacteria; order Hyphomicrobiales; family Nitrobacteraceae; genus Bradyrhizobium; species Bradyrhizobium sp. HKCCYLRH3099. The sequence continues at coordinate 65,202 of NZ_JBNPTW010000028.1, read as the reverse complement.
CTTAGCGCAGCGCACCAAGCCGCGCAAGACGAGCCGCTTCGCCGTCGTCATCCCTCCCCACATTGCGGAAACCCGGACACACAGGGAAAAGCAGCCGCGTCAGGAGACCTTCGCGCCGGGCATCGCAGACCCGCAGCTTTACGGTGTCGCAGCGATGCGGACGGAAGCTGAATTGCTCAGCGATCGCCAAACACGCACGCCGGTGTGCGCAAGCTCCGGGCTGGTCGATGTCGTGTGGCGAGGGCCGCGAATCGGGTGACCCGTCGCCGGCCGAAGGGCGATCGTCCGATAGCCTTTCGCTATCGACTAGATGGTTGCGTGGGGCCGCCCGATCAAGGTCGACGCAGTGCTCGAAGGTCTGGTCTGCAGGGCTGTCCGATCAAATGATCGAAGCCTCGGATGACGCGACCGGCCTGGCCCAACCAGGATCCTCGGACGCCTGGCTGCTTACTGCCGATTGCCCCGGCGCCTGCTGCAACCGATGAAACCATTTTGAGGAAACGAAGAAACCGGATCGAAACAAACCGCAGGTAGAAGTACGGCCAACAAAGTGGCGCTCTGAGACGCCGGGAGGCCGACATGAACCACTCGCTCCATTCCGCAGACCGTTCGACCCATCTAAAGATCATCGTGGTGGCCCTGGTGGCCGGCATTGCGGTGACCGCCTTCGGGATCGCTGCCCGCACCAATGTCGACTACAGCCAGACCGCCGCGCATGTCGTGAAGGCGGGCAAGCCGGTCGTCGTGACCAGTTCCGCGAACTCGATGGTGCGCTGACCACTCACCGCATCAGCGAACCGTGACGTCCAGGCCGCCGCTTCGGCGGCCTTTTGCGTTGCCGGCCAGAGCGAAACGGCGCAACTTATCGCCGCGCGCAACAGCGCGAGCCGGACACGAGGATGATGCTGTAAGGGGGGTGCTAAGCCATTGAAAATGGCGCGAGAGACGGGGCTCGAACCCGCGACCTCCGGCGTGACAGGCCGGCGCTCTAACCAACTGAGCTACTCCCGCGTGATCGCGAAATCCCGCGGAGGAGTGCGACTTAAAGGGGCGATGTTTCGAAGTCAAGGACAATGAAACCGATTTGTGAGAAGTCCTTGCACAGAGGTCAACGACGAGGCCGGCCCGCGGTCCGGGTTCGGCCGGCGATCTACGCAGCGAACTGCCGCAAGATGTGACCGCACGGCGTTCAGACCGCCAAAGCGGCCAAGCCGCCGCCGATCACGTCGAAGCGGCAGCCCCCAAAGCATGATCGCGAGCCTCGCCGGAGCTGCCGGAGTCGGGCAGCCCAGATGAAGACGGTCAGACGTGAGTTGCCCAACGGCGGCGGCGAACCGGTCCGCCCCATCGGGAAAAGAGTCGATATCCGAATCGTTCGACCGAGCAGGCTCGACGTCTCGTCGGATCATGCGAGGCAGCCGGCTTCAATGGGACCGCCTTCGTCCCTCTATTTGGGCAGTCGCAGGCGGCAGATCGCCGGCAGCCCCTGTCATCTGGTATGCCAGTCTGATATATTACTGGACCGATTGCGGTACAATATTCCTCCTTCGTCCTATCGTGGTGCCTATGTCAGACCAGTTCCGCAGCTATACTTATTCCGTCACCGAGCGCTTCCTCCGCTACGTGGTGATCGACACCCAGTCGGACCCGAGCTCGCCGACCTGCCCGTCGACGCTGAAGCAGAAGAATCTCGGGCGGCTGCTCGCCGGCGAACTGCAGGCGATGGGGCTGGCGGACGCCCATCTCGACGACCACGGCTATGTCTACGCCACGATCCCCGCGACCACCGACAAGACCGTGCCGGTGATCTGCTTCTGCTCGCACATGGACACCTCGCCGGATTGCTCGGGCGCCGACGTGAAGCCGCAGATCGTGCGCAATTACCAGGGCGGCGACATCACCCTGCCCGGCGATTCCAGCCAGATCATTCGCGCGGCCGAACACCCGGCGCTCAAGCAGCAGATCGGCAGCGACATCATCACCACGGACGGCACGACCCTGCTCGGGGCCGACAACAAGGCCGGCATCGCCGAGATCATGGACGCGGCGCAGTTCCTCATCAGCCACCCCGAGATTAAGCACGGTACGATCAAGATCCTGTTCACGCCCGACGAGGAGATCGGCCGGGGCGTCGATCGGGTCGACCTGAAGAAACTCGGCGCCGATTTCGGCTACACCATGGATGGCGAGACCGCCGGCCACATCGAGGACGAGACCTTCTCCGCCGACGGCGCCACCATCGTCATCAACGGCGTCAGCGCCCACCCCGGCTTTGCCAAGGGCAAGATGGAGCACGCCATCAAGATTGCGTCCGCGATCGTGGAGCGCCTGCCGAAGGACAGCTGCTCGCCGGAAACGACCGAGGGCAAGGAAGGCTTCCTGCATCCGGTCGGCATCTCCGGCGCGCTCGAGCAGGCCAGGCTCGACTTCATCGTCCGCGATTTCAGCGAGCAGGGCCTGCGCCAGAAGGAGGCGCTGCTCGAGGACATCGTCAAGGACGTGATGAAGGACTATCCGCGCTCGACCTACGAGATGAAGGTCAAGGCGCAGTACCGCAACATGAAGGAAGTGATCGACCGGCATCCGGAGATCGTGACCTATGCCGAGGACGCGATCCGCCGCGCGGGACTGACGCCGGTCAGGACCTCGATTCGCGGCGGCACCGACGGCTCGCGGCTGTCGTTCATGGGCCTGCCCTGCCCCAACATCTTCGCAGGCGAGCACGCCTTCCATTCGCGGCTGGAATGGGTCAGCGTGCAGGACATGGAGAAGGCCGTGCAGACCATCGTCCATCTGGCGATGATCTGGGAAGAGCGCAGCTGAGCGCTTTCGGCGCGGCGCTCAGTTCCGCGCCGTCACCAGCCAGATCGAGCCGGACAGGCTGACGCTGCCGCCCTGGAGATGCTGCGCCAGCAGGTCACGCACCGACTGCCGGGCAGCCTGCCGCGTCGTTTCATCATGTCCCTCCAGAGCACGGCTGGCCGGACCGATCTCGAAGGCGGACTGCACGGCCGCCTCGAGCCCCTGGCCGCGGGCGATGTCGAGCGACAGCGCATGCGCCTGCAGCGCAACATCGTTGAAGCCGGCCTCCCCCAGGATCCGCCGCACCCGTTCCTCCGAAGCAAAAGCGAACGGGCCCGGATCCTCCGGCGCCATCTCCGGAAGCTTGGGCACGTGGCGATACACCGCCTGCAGCGGCGCGATCATCCAGGGATTGGCTTTCGGCTCGCGCCAGCAGGCAAACACGATCCGGCCGCCGGGCTTGAGCGCGCGGCGCATGTTGGCGAACGACGTCACGGGGTCGGCAAAGAACATCACGCCGAAGCGCGAGACCAGAAGGTCGAAGCTCGCCGGCGTGAACGGATGCACGGTGGCATCGGCCAGCACGAACTCGACCGGAAGCGCGGGCGGCGCCACGGCGCGGGCGCGCTCCAGCATGGGAGTGGAAATGTCGATGCCGAGCACATGGCCGCCGGGTGCAACCTGCGCCGCGAGCGCAATCGCCAGACCGCCGCAGCCGCAGCCGACGTCGAGGATACGGTCGCCGGGTCCAGCGGCGATCCGGTCGATCAGGATCTGCGACACCGGCGCGAGCAGGACGTCCTGCGCCTCCTGGCGATCGGACCAGCGCTGGCCGCCCGGCCCGTTCCAATAGGCGATCTGATCGGCGTTGCGGTCGTCTCCAAGAGGCAATGACATGATGCGTCCCGATGACATGATGACAGGCCGGCATCGCGCATGCTGGGGCCCGGCCTGTCAAGGCACGAGGGCGCGACGGACAGATGTCACCCGGCCTTGACCACGCCGTCGAGACCATCCGCGATGATTGAGGGTACCGCTCGCTACGACCGCAGATCAGCGCCCGCCCTACTCAGTGGCGCTTTGCCGAGTGCGACATCGTTTCCATATCACCGGTGGAACGGGCCTCGCGATCGGGCATTCACGTGGCGGGCCGTGAGAAAGGACCATCATGAGTGGACATCCTCGCTTGTTGCTGCTCGTGGCAGCGGCGCTGTCATTTGCAGCCGTAGCCCAAGCCGAAGCCGCCGGCGGACGCAGCGGCACGCCGGTGCCGACGCGGCAGAACCCGGTGTTCTCCGATCCGCTCAATCAGCCGATCACCCCGTCGCGGCCGCTGACCGAGCCGTACAGTCCCGGCTACCCGTCCTACCAGACGGAACCGACGCAGCCGCGTTATCCCTCACGTCAGCAGCAGCGCTGACCAGGCGCCGGCCCGTATCCGTCTTGAAAGCACCGATGGTCTCTGATTTGCATTGAGTGCATCGGAGATCTCATGCGCTGCCTCGTCGTTGCCGACCTACACTACGCGCTGCCGCAGTTCGACTGGCTGGTCGCCGCCGCCGGTCATTTCGATGCGGTGGTATTCGCGGGCGATGCGCTCGACCTGTCCTCGATCGTCGACATTCGCGCCCAGATCGTCGTGGTGAAGAAGTATCTCGCTCTGCTCGCGGCGAAGACCCGCGTGATGATCTGCTCGGGCAACCACGATCTGGAAGAGCGCAGCGCCGATGGCGAGAAGATCGCGGCGTGGATCGGGACCCTCCACGAGCTCGGAATTGCCGCCGATGGCGACGATCTCCTGATCGACGACACGCTGTTCACGATCTGCCCGTGGTGGGATGGTCCGCTGGTGAAGGCGAGGATCGAGCGCCAGCTCACCAATGCCGCGCAGCGGACGGCGGCCCGCTGGATCTGGATCCACCACGCGCCGCCGGCGGATTCGCCGGTGAGCTGGGGCGGCAAGCGCTTCTTCGGCGACGCCGAGCTCGTCGGCTGGATCGAACGTCACCAACCGTCCATGGTGATCTCGGGCCACGTCCATCAGTCGCCCTTCATCGGCAATGGCTCATGGTTCGACCGGCTCGGCGCGACCTGGGTGTTCAACACCGGCCTGCAGCCCGGACGTCCCCCGACCTACATCGTGATCGAGACCGACGCGGCGCGCGCCTACTGGCTGGCCGCCGGCCACGCCGAATGGATCGATCTCGCCGCACCGCTGCAGCGGCCGGCGCAGCCGGTCGCCGAGCCGCCGGAATGGCTCAGAGCCGTGGGTCGGATTCCAGATCCGTTCCTGGCGAGACCTGCTGCGGCGGCAGGTTGATCATGCTCTGCAGGACGTCGCCGACCATCGAAAGATGCGTGCCGTGCCCGGCATATTGCCGCTTGAGGTCGGCGAGATAGGTGTTGGCGACGTTGAGCCGCTGCGCCAGCATGCGTGCGATCCACAAGGTCGCCTCGGGATTTTCGGTCAGGAAACGCTGCGCATCCAGGATCTCGTAGATCCGGCTGTCGATGAGCGCGCGAACGGTCGCCGTATGCGCCTGCTCCAGCAGCAGCGACATCTCGCCGAACAGCGCGCCCGGCTCCGAGACGACGGCCACGGTAGCGCCGGCCTTGATCACCTCCAGCCGCCCGTCCAGCAGGATGTAGAGATGCCCGGTGCTGTGGCCCTCCTGCAGCAGGTCAATTCCTGCCGCGATGATGCGTTCGTGTCCGCCGGTGCAGTGACGCAGAAAGTCAGTCATGAGCCCAACCACGTGTGACGTTCGAGGACGCAGCGTAGCCGAACGGCCGACGATCGCCATGGGAATTTCAGGCGCCTCTCATTCGCCGGGGGGGGCAGAGCGGAGGCGCGGCTCCAACGGCCTCGGGCTGTCTCAATGCCAGCAAAAAACCTCGCTTTGGCCGATCGTTTCCATCGTGACGACCAAGACGCGAGCGCTACAATGGTGCAACGCGGGGGCGCTGCATGACGGATCTCTGGTACTATTCCGAGGGCAATCAACCGAATGGTCCGGTCTCGCTCGCCAAACTGATCTCGGTGCTGGAATGTCTTGCCGACCCTCGGCCGGTGCTGATCTGGCGACAGGGCTTCGACAAGTGGAAGCCGGTCCGCGAAGTCGGCGAGGTCGCAGGTCAGTTGTTTCAACGACCGCCGCTGCAGGGCTCCTCGGCGCCCTCCCCCGAAACGCGCGAGCCCGTTGTGACCGCCGAGGAGGCGATCGCGTTCAAGAACGTCAGGGCCCAACCGCACGGAATCGGAGGCTGGCTCGTGCTCGTGGCCATCGGACAGGTGCTCGGCCCCATCCGGTACCTGATCAGCCTTGCCGACTACGTTCGATCCATCCGCGATGAGGTATGGACCCGCTTTCCGGCCATGATCTGGGGCGAGATCGCGCTGAGCCTCGCGTTGCTCGCCTTCTCGGCCTACACCACGATCCTGATGTTCAAGCACGCACGGAGCTTTCCCCGCTTCTTCATTGCCGAGATGCTGTTTGTCGTCATCGTGCCGATCCTGGAGGTGCTGGCGATTGCCGCCATTCTGGCGATCTCACTTGATCGAGCGCTGACGGATTTCATCGGTCGCGACTCGATCAATCCAGCGCAATTGGCGGTCAGCGCGATCAGCGCGGCAATCTGGATTGCCTACGTCCTGCGGTCTCGCCGCGTCGCCAACACCTTCGTCAAATGAAAGCGGGCCGCAACGCGGACGGCACTGGGCACTGACTTGACGACGGCGTTTACGGCTCCGCTCGGCATCGAACGGAGCGCGGCCTCTTGCATGTGACGAAAGCCTTCCGCGCCGGTCGGCCCCGGCGAGACTCGATGGGAAGCTTGCCTGCGGTGAGGTGGTAGGCGGTGAGAGATTCGAACTCCCGACCCTCTCGGTGTAAACGAGATGCTCTAACCAGCTGAGCTAACCGCCCGTCCTGCAGCCGATCGGGTATCCTGTCCGGCCATGCCGTGCAGGCCCGTCGCGCTGCGCCTCTTTACCCCCTGCCCGGGACGCAATCAACGCCGGAACCGCACGTCAGGCCGGAAAGCCGCGGCAGCTTTGTCGATCAGGACAACCCATTCAACGGAACGAGCCCAAACGAAAACGGCGCCCGATCGGGCGCCGTTTCCTTGCATCTGTTCTGGCCTCAGTGGGCGGTCAGGCCGCCGGCGGCTTCGTCGCCATCGGCCTTCACGGGCACCTTGGTGTCCTCTTCCCAGACGATCGGCACCGGCTTGCGGACCAGGGCCCGGGCAACGACCTCGTCGAGACGGGAGACCGGGATGATCTCCATGCCGCCCTTGATCGCATCGGAAATCTCCGTGAGATCCTTGGCGTTGTCCTCGGGGATCAGCACCGTCTTGATGCCGCCGCGAGCGGCAGCCAGCAGCTTCTCCTTCAGACCGCCGATCGGCAGCACGCGACCACGCAGGGTGATCTCGCCGGTCATCGCGACGTCGTGACGAACCGGGATGCCGGTCATCACCGAGATGATCGTCGTCGCCATGGCCACGCCGGCCGAGGGGCCGTCCTTCGGGGTCGCCCCCTCCGGCACGTGGACGTGGATGTCACGCCGGTCGAACAACGGCGGCTCGATGCCGTAGTTGATCGCACGCGACCTGACGAACGAGGCCGCCGCCGAAATCGACTCCTTCATGACGTCGCGCAGATTGCCCGTCACCGTCATCTTGCCCTTGCCGGGCATCATGACGCCTTCGATCGTCAGCAGCTCGCCGCCAACATCCGTCCACGCCAGACCGGTCACGATGCCGACCTGGTCGTCGCTCTCGATCTCGCCGAAGCGGTACTTCGGAACACCCAAGAATTCCTCGACGGTCTTCTCGGTGATCTTCACCGACTTCTTCTTGGAGATCATGAGCTCCTTCACGGCCTTGCGGGCCAGTGTCGAAATCTCACGCTCCAAATTACGCACGCCCGCTTCGCGGGTGTAGCGCCGGATTACGAGCAGCAGCGCGTCGTCGTCGATCGACCACTCCTTCGAGTCCAGGCCGTGCTTGGAGATCGCGCTGGGGATCAGGTGCTTGCGGGCGATCTCGACCTTCTCGGTCTCGGTGTAGCCCGCGATGCGGATGATCTCCATGCGGTCCATCAGCGGCCCGGGAATATTGAGCGTATTCGCGGTCGTGATGAACATGACGTTCGACAGGTCGTAATCGACTTCCAGATAGTGATCGTTGAACGTCGTGTTCTGCTCGGGGTCCAGGACCTCCAGCAGCGCCGACGACGGGTCACCCCGGAAGTCCGAGCCCATCTTGTCGATCTCGTCCAGCAGGAAGAGCGGATTCGAGGTCTTGGCCTTGCGCATCGACTGGATGATCTTGCCCGGCATCGAACCGATATAGGTCCGGCGATGACCGCGGATCTCCGCCTCGTCGCGCACGCCGCCCAGCGACACGCGAACGAACTCGCGGCCAGTGGCCTTCGCGATCGACTTGCCGAGCGAGGTCTTGCCGACGCCGGGAGGTCCGACCAGGCACAGGATCGGGCCGGTCAGCTTGTTGGCGCGCGACTGCACCGCCAGGTACTCGACGATGCGGTCCTTGACCTTCTCCAGACCATAGTGATCCGCATCCAGGACCGCCTGCGCGGCCTCCAGATCCTTCTTCACCTTGGACTTCTTGTTCCACGGAATCGACAGCAGCCAATCCAGGTAGTTGCGCACGACGGTCGCTTCCGCGGACATCGGCGACATCTGGCGCAGCTTCTTCAACTCGTGCTGCGCCTTCTCGCGCGCTTCCTTGGAGAGCTTGGTCTTGTTGATGCGCTCTTCCAGATCGGCGAGCTCGTCGCGGCCGTCCTCGTCACCCAGCTCCTTCTGAATGGCCTTCATCTGCTCATTCAGGTAGTATTCGCGCTGGGTCTTCTCCATCTGGCGCTTGACGCGCGAACGGATGCGCTTCTCGACCTGCAGCACCGAGATCTCGCTCTCCATCAGGCCCAGCACCTTCTCCAGGCGCGTGGTGACGGACAGCGTCTCCAGGATGCCCTGGCGATCGGCGATCTTGACGGCGAGATGCGAAGCGACGGTGTCGGCCAGCTTGCCGAAATCGGTGATCGACTGAACGACGCCGACGACCTCAGCCGAGATCTTCTTGTTCAGCTTCACATAGCTCTCGAAGTCCGACACGACCGAGCGGCCCAGCGCTTCGGCTTCGACCGACTTGGCATCGGTGTCCTCGAGCGCCACGGCAGTGGCTTCGTAGTAGTCGGCGCGATCGGTGTACTTCTCGACGCGCGCGCGCTCCAGGCCCTCGACCAGCACCTTCACGGTGCCGTCGGGCAGCTTCAGGAGTTGCAGCACGCTGGCGAGCGTCCCGGTCTCGTAGATCGCATCCGGAGCTGGATCATCGTCGGACGCGTTCTTCTGCGTCGCCAGCATCACCAGCGCGTCGTTCTTCATCACCTCTTCGAGGGCGCGGATGGATTTCTCGCGGCCGACGAACAGCGGAACGATGTTGTGCGGGAAGACGACGATGTCGCGCAGCGGAAGCACCGGATAGGCGTGGCTCTCGCCGTAAACGATGGTCGGCCGGGGTTTAGGGGTCGTCATGGCCTGTTCCTTTTGTTTTGCCCCCTTGCACGCAGCCCGCCATCGTGCGCAACCGCCACAAGGTGCGATCTGATCCGGACTTCACTGACGCGTCGATATCGCCCGCTTATTTCGGATCGTTTGGTGAGGCGAATCCCGGGATTGAGATTTGTATCGCCACGCGACATTAGGTGGCTATCGACCCGGGGGGTGTCAAGTATCGGTAAACGCCCGCCAAAAATGGCTTTACGCGGCGGGTTACGCAAACGCTGCGATGCCGCGGACACAGTGTCCGCGGCAGTCGCTGATCCGATCAATCGAGGTCTTCTGTCTCTCGTACCAGCGCGGATCACGCGCTGGCGCTGCTTTCCACCGCACGATCGGAGCGATCGGCGTAGATGTAGAGCGGACGGGCCGTGCCTTCGACCACCTCGCGCGAGATGACCACTTCCTCGACGCCTTCGAGGCCCGGCAGATCGAACATGGTCTCGAGCAGGATACTCTCGAGGATCGACCGCAGACCACGTGCGCCGGTCTTGCGCTCGATCGCCTTGCGCGACACCGCACCCAGCGCCTCGTCGGCGAAGGTCAGCTCGATATTCTCCATCTCGAACAGCCGCTGATACTGCTTCACCAGCGCGTTCTTCGGCTCGGTCAGGATCTTCTTCAGCGAATTCTCGTCGAGATCCTCGAGCGTCGCCACAACCGGCAGACGGCCGACGAACTCGGGGATCAGGCCGTACTTCAAGAGATCCTCAGGCTCGACGTGACGGAAGATCTCGCCGGTGCGGCGATCTTCCGGCGCCAGCACCTGGGCCGCGAAGCCGATCGAGGTCGACCGGCCGCGCGAGGAGATGATCTTCTCGAGGCCGGAGAACGCACCACCGCAGATGAACAGGATGTTGGTGGTGTCGACCTGCAGGAACTCCTGCTGCGGATGCTTGCGGCCGCCCTGCGGCGGAACCGACGCGACCGTGCCTTCCATGATCTTGAGCAGCGCCTGCTGGACGCCCTCGCCCGACACGTCGCGGGTGATCGAGGGATTGTCCGACTTGCGACTGATCTTGTCGATTTCGTCGATGTAGACAATGCCACGCTGCGCCCGCTCGACATTGTAGTCGGCGGCTTGCAACAGCTTCAGGATGATGTTCTCGACGTCCTCACCCACATAGCCGGCCTCGGTCAGCGTCGTCGCGTCGGCCATCGTGAACGGCACGTCGAGGATGCGGGCGAGCGTCTGCGCGAGCAGCGTCTTGCCCGAACCGGTCGGACCGATCAGCAGGATGTTCGACTTCGCGAGCTCGACGTCCGAGTGCTTGGTCTGGTGGTTGAGGCGCTTGTAGTGGTTGTGAACGGCGACCGAGAGCACCTTCTTCGCATGGTTCTGACCGATCACGTAGTCGTCGAGAACCTTGCAGATTTCCTTCGGCGTCGGAATGCCGTCACGCGACTTGACCAGCGAGGACTTGTTCTCCTCGCGGATGATATCCATGCAGAGTTCGACGCACTCGTCGCAGATGAAGACGGTTGGACCTGCGATCAGCTTGCGGACTTCGTGCTGGCTCTTGCCGCAGAACGAGCAGTATAGCGTGTTCTTGGCGTCGCCCGTACCGACCTTAGTCATTCCTGTCTCCGTCCGCGGTTCGCTCTTGTCCGCTCGTTCTTTCCGATCCGGCGCGGGCCGGACCAGTGTGGTGAAAGAGCAAATTTCGTACCAAAATTAAGACCTTGTTCTTCACCTGCCGTGCGATCCACGACTTCTGCGAATCCCCCACGATCCATAACTGGACACTCTAGCCAATCATGCTGTCATCCGACTATCAAGAATTCGCTAATCGGAGCACAGACCCTAGACCGTGACATTACCGTGATTTTGAGGCTTGACACGGTAAGAACACGCGAAATCGGCCGAACGTTGCGTGTTTGCCACGCCTGTTTGCCCGTCGCACGGCAGGGTTGCGGCCCTTTTAGGACCCACCTCGATACCGCCGCCAGCCGAGGCCGGCAGCAGTGATGCCGTCAGTTTCCGGGGCCCTATCCAGGGGCCCCGGCTCGCTCATTCCTGGCTCACTTGCCCATCGCCGCCGGATCTTCCGGCCGCTTGTCGAGCACCTTGTCGATGAGCCCGAATTCCTGGGCGGCTTCCGCCGTGAGGAATTTGTCGCGTTCCAGCGCATCCTCGATCGCCTTGTAGGGCTGACCGGTGTGCTTGACGTAGATCTCGTTGAGCCGCTTCTTGAGGCTCAGGATCTCCTGGGCATGCAGCATGATGTCGGTCGCCTGGCCCTGGAAGCCGCCGGACGGCTGATGCACCATGATGCGCGAGTTCGGCAGCGAGAAGCGCATGTCCTTGTGGCCGGCGCAGAGCAGCAGCGAGCCCATCGAGGCCGCCTGACCCGTGCACAGCGTCGACACCGCCGGACGGATGAACTGCATCGTGTCGTAGATCGCGAGACCCGACGTCACCACGCCACCCGGCGAGTTGATGTACATCGCGATCTCCTTCTTCGGGTTCTCGGCCTCGAGGAACAGGAGCTGGGCGACGATCAGGGTCGCCATGCCGTCCTCGACCGGGCCGGTCACGAAGATGATGCGCTCCTTCAGGAGGCGCGAGAAGATGTCGTAGGCGCGCTCACCGCGGTTGGTCTGTTCGACCACCATGGGCACAAGGTTCATATAGGTTTCGACGGGATCGCGCATGAATCACCCAGAGGTTGGACCAGCAGTTGAGACGACCGGCCGCCGCAGGTGAGGCTCATTCAACGAGCAGCGACGGACGAATGTCCCGTGATGCAGAACTTCAAGACCGAGCCCACAGATATGGACCAATTTCCCGGTGACAAGACCGGGCCCCGGGCCAACCGCAAGCGAGGTCGTTGCCCTGTTGAAGCTGATTCCCGCCGCGGCGACCAGCGCCGGAACCGGGTTGACCGGCGCTTTCGCCGGTCAACCTTAATCATGCGCTGATGTCGCAAACCCGACGAACGGTGGCCCGATCAGGCCGCCTTGTCGTTCTCGTCGTCCTTGAACAGCTCGTCCTTGGAGACCTTCTTCTCGGTGACGTTCGCGAGCTCGAGGATGAAGTCGACGACCTTGTCCTCGTAGATCGGCGCGCGCAGCTGCGCGAGCGCCTGCGGGTTGCTGCGATAGAAGTCCCAGACCTCCTTCTCGCGGCCCGGCATCGAGCGCGCACGCTCGATCACGGCGCGGCTGACCTCGTCGTCGGTCACGGTGATCTTGTTCTTCTCGCCGATCTCCGACAGCACGAGGCCGAGGCGCACGCGACGGTCGGCGATGGTGCGGTATTCTTCCTTCGCCTTGTCCTCGGTGGTGTTCTCGTCGGCGAAGGTCTTGCCGCTCGACTTCATCTCGGCCTGGACCGAGTTCCACATCAGGTTGAACTCCTCGTCGATCAGCGACGGCGGCGCATCGAACTTGTGGGTCTCGTCGAGGCGGTCGAGCAGCGCGCGCTTGACGCGCTGGCGGGTCGCCTGGCTGAACTCGCCGGCCAGCCGGTCGCGCATCAGCTCCTTCAGCTTGTCGAGCGATTCGAGGCCGAGCGTCTTGGCGAACTCGTCGTCGACGACCTTGTCCTCCGGCGCCTCGATCGCGGTCGCCGTGGTCTCGAACTCCGCGGCCTTTCCGGCCAGTTCGTTGTTCAGATAGTTGGTCGGGAACGTGACCTTCAGCGTGCGGGTCTCGCCAACCGCGATGCCGGTCAGCTGGTCCTCGAATCCCGGGATGAAGGTGTTCGAGCCGATCACGACGTCGATGCCCTCGCCGGTGCCGCCGTCGAAGGCCACGCCGTCGATCGTGCCCTTGAAGTTCACCTTCACGCGGTCACCGCTCTCGGCCTTCGCGCCCTCGGCCTTGGCAGTGTAGCTGCGGTTGGCGTCGGCCAGACGCTTGATCGCCTCGTCGACGTCGGCGTCTGTGATGTCGGCGACCGGCTTCTCGACGGTGAAGGTCTTGAAGTCGGCGAGCGCGATGGCGGGAACGACCTCGATCGCGACGGTGTAGGTCAGGTCGGTCTGGCCGGCGAGGATCTTCTCAACCTCGGCCTCCTCGGTCGGCATCGTCACCTTCGGCTCGGTGGCTAGGCGGAAGCCGCGCTCGGTGAAGATCTGGGTGTTGGTGTCGCGGATGGTCTGGTCGATGGTCTCGGCCATGACCGACTTGCCGTAGATCTTCTTCAGATGCGCCACCGGCACCTTGCCGGGGCGGAAGCCGTTGATGCGGACCTTGTCCTTCAGATCGACCAGCTTGGCGTCCGCCTTGGCGTCAAGATCCGCCGCCGGAACGCTGATCTGGAACTCGTGCTTCAAGCCTTCCGACAAGGTTTCTGTGACCTGCATGGCGCCAATCTTCTTCCGCTACGGTCCGAACCCTTGCGATCCGGACACACCTGACTCAATTGTGGACGACGCGCGGCAAAACGCCTTGCGCCGGGTGGGTCGGCGGCCCGCTTTCTCTTTGCGAGACAGCGGGGTCGCCGGTAAAACTTGGGGCAAACGCCAGAGCAGCGCTTGGTGCGGGCGGAGGGACTCGAACCCCCACAACTTTCGTCACTGGAACCTAAATCCAGCGCGTCTACCAGTTCCGCCACGCCCGCGTGAACTGCATCGATAACCCGGCCGCGGTGCCGCGGGCGGCGCGGCTTATACCACGCGCGAAACCGTCCGCAGCAAAAAAATGGGCTGGCGACAGCACCATCGGCCGGCCGATCGACCGTGTCGGACGCACACATAAGGGAAAACGACATGATCCGCATCCCCCTCATCGCACGATGTTTTGCCGTATGAGGCAGCCTGTGGAGAGGATCAGCCGCAGGACGCTGCTTGGAGGCCTCGTGGCAGGGCTGACCGCATCGCTCGGCAGGCCCGCGGTGGCCACGAGCCGGATCGGGCTGGCGCTGGAGGCCCGCGCCGAATCTCTTGCGCTCGGCCCGGGCCGCGCGCCCAGCCAGCTCTGGCGGCTGACGGCCCCCGCCCCGCTGGTCCGGCTTGCCCGTGACGCGGCACTCGACCTCGGCTTTTCGAACGGGCTGTCCGTCGCAGCGGCCCTTGCCGGCCGCGGCCTCGCTCTGCCCGCCCCGCTGTTGGGGCAGCCGGCGGTCGGGCCCGGCGGCCGGACCAGCATCGCCGCGACCGCGGCACGGGCCGGCACCGGCCTGCTCGACGTGCGGCTGTTGGCCGATCATGCGGCTCTCCCGATCCGGCCGCTACCTGTCATCGTCGATGAGGCCCAGCCCGTAACTGTCGACCGCGACGAGATTTTCCTGGTGGAGGACTTCCGGCTGAGGCCGGACGGCAGCGCGCTGGCGCCGGGCACCGAGGCAAAGGACGCCGAGCTGGTCTACGCCATCAACGGCCAGATCCAGCCGGAGATCGCGCTGCGCACCCATGCGCGGGTCAGGCTCCGCATCATCAATGGCTGCCATCGCGCTGTGATCGCGATCAAAATCGCTGACCTCGACGCGATTCGCGTCATGGCGATCGACAGCCAGCCGGCCGAACCGTTCCTCGCCCGCAACGGCGCCGTGGTGCTGCCGCCCGGCGGCCGCACCGACGTGTTCATCGACATGCCCGCCGCCAAGGCGCCGCTGCAGGTCCTGCTCCATGACGGAACGGCCGCGCGCCCCCTCGCCCGGCTCGCGCCGTCGGGCGAGCCACCGCTTCGGGGTGCGCCGCTACCGCCGGCGCCGCCGCTCCCCGCGAACGGTCTGCCGGACAAGCTCGATCTGGGAAAGGCTGTGCGCGTGGACCTCGCGCTCGACGGCCCCGACTGGCGCCCGGCGGTGCAGTTCAGCGCGACGAGTGCGCCTGCCTTCCAGGCCAAGGCCGGCCGCGTCGTCGTGCTCGCGTTGGCCAACAAGACCAGCGGCACCAATGTGGTCCATCTGCACGGCCAGCCATTCCGGTTGCTCGACCGGCTCGACGACGGCTGGAAGCCCTATTGGCTCGACACCTTGGCGCTCGAGGCCGGCCAGACCCAGCGCATCGCGTTTCTCGCCCAACAGTCCGGACGGTTCCTGCTGGAGAGCATGGCCGCGAACTGGGCAGCGCCGCGGCTGTTGCGGTGGTATGAGATCGCTTGAGGAAACGAACCAGGGAGAACTCCCATGACCACAGCCGCCATCACCGGCGTGACCGCGCGCCCCGTCGTGACCCCGATGAAGCGCCCGCTGCGCAACGCCTTTGGCGTCATCGACACCGGTCCGCTGGTGCTGATCGACGTCACGACCGATCAGGGGGTTACGGGGCACTCTTACCTGTTCGCCTACACCAGACTCGCGCTGAAGCCGCTGGTGCTGATGGTCGAGGAGATCGGCCGGGAGCTCGCCGGCAAGCCGCTGGTGCCGTTCGACCTCATGAAGGCGATGGACGCCAAATTCCGCCTGCTCGGCTGGCAGGGCCTGATCGGCATGGCCGTTTCGGGTCTCGACATGGCGTTCTGGGACGCACTCGGCCAGATCGCGAACAAGCCTGTCGCCGCCCTGCTCGGCGGCGCGCCGCGTCCGATCCCGGCCTATGACAGCTACGGCGTGCTCGACGCCAAAGACGACGAGCGCACCCTGCGCACCGCGCGCGACGAGCACGGCTTCCGTGCCATCAAGACCAAGGGCGGCCATGGCGACCTCGCCACCGACGAGGCCATGATCAAGGGCCTGCGCGCCCTGCTCGGCCCGGACATCGCGCTGATGCTCGACTTCAACCAGTCGCTCGATCCCGCGGAAGCCACGCGCAGAATCGCGCGGCTTGCGGATTACGACCTGACCTGGATCGAGGAGCCGGTGCCGCAGGAGAATCTCTCGGGCCACGCCGCGGTGCGCGAGCGCTCGGAGATCCCGATCCAGGCCGGCGAGAACTGGTGGTTTCCGCGCGGCTTCGCCGAAGCGATCGCGGCCGGCGCGAGCGACTTCATCATGCCCGATCTGATGAAGGTCGGCGGCATCACCGGCTGGCTCAATGTCGCAGGACAAGCCGACGCCGCCTCGATCCCGATGTCGAGCCATATCCTGCCCGAGGCGAGCGCGCATGTGCTGGCGGTGACACCGACCGCGCACTTCCTCGAGGTGCTTGATCTCGCCGGCGCCATTCTCGCCGAGCCGTTGCGCGTGGTCGATGGCAAGGTGACAGCAAAGGGTCCGGGCCTCGGCCTCGCCTGGAACGAGAACGCGGTGGCGAAGTATCAGGTAACGTGAGCAAGCACTAGAATGCGCGCGAGACGCGCGGACGTGACTACACCCACAACCGTCATCGCCCGGCTTGACCGGGCGAGCCAGTAGGCCGAGACGTCTTTGATTTAATCGACAGGCCGCGGCGCACTGGATGCCCGCCTGCGCGGGCATGACAGTTGTTGCTGGCGTGACGGCTCGCTGTCCTCAGTACTCAATCCCGAATCGATCATAGAGCCTTCGAAACACCGCCGGCAGCGTCTCCGTCAGGTCCTCCGCGATCAGCCCCGGCCCCGCTTCGCTGCCGGCCTCGCCATGCATCCACACGCCGATGCTGGCCGCCTCGAACGCCGGCACGCCCTGAGCCAGCAGGCCCGCGATGATGCCGGCGAGCACGTCGCCGGCGCCGGCGGTGGCCAGCCAGGGCGGCGCATTGGCGGCGATCGCGGCGCGCCCGTCCGGTGCGGCGACGGTGGTGTCGGCCCCCTTGAGCAGCACCACGGCGCCGCAGCGCGCGGCCGCGTCGCGCACGCGCTCGAGCTTGGACCTGCCGGGATATTTGTTGCTGAGGTCGGAGAACAACCGCGGGAATTCGCCCTCATGCGGCGTCAGCACGATCTGCGCTTCCGGCGCGGTCTTGATCTGCTCGAACAGCCGCGACGGCGCATCGGCAAAGCTCGTCAGCGCGTCCGCATCCAGCACCAGATGGCGCTGCGCCGCGAGCGCCGTGAACACCAGGTCGCGCGTCCGCTCGCTGACGCCGGTGCCGGGACCGATGACGCAGGTGTTGTAGCGCTTGTCGCCGAGCAGTTCGCCGAATTCGATGGCGGTGTCGGCAGCCCGCACCATCACCGCGGTCAACGCCGCGGCATTCACCGCGAGCGCGTCCCGGGGCGAGGCCAGCGTCACCAGTCCCGCGCCGGCGCGCAGCGCGGCGCGCGCCGCCATGCGCGAGGCGCCGGTCGCGGTGACGTCGCCGGACACCGCGAGCACATGGCCGCGCGCATATTTGTGGCCGTCGATGCGAGGCACGGGAAAGCGGCCGTGCCACAGCTCCGGATCGTTCTCGAACGCCTGCGGCCGGATCTCGTCGAGCACCTGGGCATCGATGCCGATATCGGCGAGCCGAACCCGTCCGCAATGCTGCCGGCCAGGCAGCAGCAGATGCGCCGGCTTCTTGCGGAAGAAGGTCACGGTCTCCGTCGCGCGGACCGCGATGCCCATCACCGCGCCGGTGGTGCCGTTGATGCCGCTCGGCAGATCGACCGCGAGCACCGGCGCGCCATTGGCGTTGATCGCCGCGATCACGTCATGTGGCTCGCCCGTGATCGGCCGGCTCAGCCCGGCGCCGAACAGCGCATCGATGATCAGCGCCGGCTTGCCGATCGCCTGCGGCGTGAACGGCAGCACCGGGAATTTCCAGCCCTTGGCCGCGGAGGCCGCGTCCCCATGCAGCGCATCGCGCTCGCACATCAGGATCACCGAGACCTCGCGCCCCTGCGCCGCGAGCTCGGCCGCGGCCACGAAACCGTCGCCGCCATTGTTGCCCGGCCCGCACACGACGACGATCGGACCGGCCTCGACCAGGTCCATCGCCGCCGCGGCGACCGCCTGGCCGGCACTCAGCATCAGCGAAAATCCCGGCGTGCCCGCCGCGATCGTCAGCCGGTCGGCCCGCTCCATTTCACTCGTGGTCAGAATGTCCATCGTTACTCATGTCCCCAGCCGCGGCATCTGTCCCCAGCCGCGGCATCGCGCGGCTGTGTCACGTCCCAGGTCCGCGTCCAAGGCTGCTCCCAAGGCTGCCTCGCACGCCGCTTGGCGCATCCGCCCCTCGGCCTTGGCCGCCGTCGAATCCCGTTCCTCTATTGCCGCGCCTGTCGGCAACTTCCAAGGGCGCGATGGAGCCGACAGGTCACGCAAAACGGGCAACACCGCCTGTTCCCTGGGCATTTCAGCCATCGCATCGCCGGGAGGTCCTCAATTGCACAAGTTATGCCCTGTTTGCCTAATTCGCAGGCTTCGATATTCTACACTTTCTGAAGGGGAATCGTCGGGCTCGCACGAAAGTCCGGAATATCAGCGCGATTCAGGCGCGTGAACGACTTGGCATAGACCCTGCTTTTGTGGAGCCACTTCGGCACGGGGCAAGACGGGCTGTCAATCACTGGCCTCCGCTGGAGAGCGTCAGGGCCGGTCGAGGAATGATCGAACGACCTGCGCGGGGCGCGCAGCCTGACGATGACCCAACTGTGTTTTATAGCGGAATGCCCGGGAGGCGCTCAGTGAAGAAAATCGAAGCCATCATCAAGCCGTTCAAGCTGGACGAGGTGAAGGAGGCGCTTCAGGAAGTCGGGCTTCAGGGCATTACCGTCACCGAGGCCAAGGGCTTCGGCCGCCAGAAGGGCCATGCCGAGCTGTATCGCGGTGCCGAATACATTGTCGACTTTCTGCCCAAGGTGAAGATCGAGATCGTGATCGGCGACGACCTGGTCGAGCGCGCGATCGAGGCGATCCGCCGCGCGGCGCAGACCGGTCGCATCGGCGACGGCAAGATTTTCGTGTCCAACATCGAGGAAGCCATCCGCATCAGGACCGGAGAATCGGGGCTGGACGCGATCTAGCCCGGCGCGGGCGGCCTGGAACGACGGTTTCGCTCCAGGCGCCCGTTGAGGAATAGACGCTGCGCAGCAGCGGCCACGGCAGCTCAGATGTCCTCTAAGAGGCATCTGCATGCGGCCTTTTTGGCGTTTTCCGATATTGTCTTGGCCCCCCGGCGAGGCTAATGGAGCATGACCCGCGGACGCCGTCCCGCGCCGGGCCGTGACGTTTCAGCCAAGAGGGGTATTCATGAAGACCGCCAAGGACGTCTTGAAGGCAATCAAAGACAATGACGTCAAATACGTCGACCTCCGCTTCACCGATCCGCGGGGCAAGTGGCAGCACGTCACCTTCGACGTCAGCATGATCGACGAAGACATTTTCGCCGAAGGCACCATGTTCGACGGCTCCTCGATCGCCGGCTGGAAGGCGATCAACGAGTCCGACATGTGCCTGATGCCCGACCCGGTGACCGCGACGATCGATCCGTTCTTCGCCGAAACCACCATGATCATCACCTGCGACGTGCTCGAGCCGACCACCGGCGAGCCGTACAACCGCGACCCCCGCGGCATCGCCAAGAAGGCCGAGGCCATGGTGAAGTCGATGGGCGTGGGCGACACCGTGTTCGTCGGCCCCGAAGCCGAGTTCTTCGTGTTCGACGACGTGCGCTACAGCTCCTCGCCCTACAACACCGGCTTCCGCCTGGACTCCTCGGAGCTGCCGACCAACTCCGACACCGAGTATGAGGGCGGCAATCTCGGCCACCGCATCCGCACCAAGGCCGGCTACTTCCCGGTGCCGCCGCAGGATTCGGTGCAGGACATGCGCTCGGAGATGCTCGGCGCGATGGCCCGCATGGGCGTCAAGGTCGAGAAGCACCACCACGAGGTCGCTTCCGCCCAGCACGAGCTCGGCATGAAGTTCGACACGCTGACGCTGATGGCCGACCAGATGCAGATCTACAAGTACTGCATCCACCAGGTCGCGCACATCTACGGCAAGACCGCCACCTTCATGCCGAAGCCGGTCTATGGCGACAACGGCTCGGGCATGCACGTCCACCAGTCGATCTGGAAGGACGGCAAGCCGGTGTTCGCGGGCAACAAGTACTCCGACCTGTCGGAGACCTGCCTGTCCTACATCGCCGGCATCATCAAGCACGCCAAGGCCATCAACGCCTTCACCAACCCGTCGACCAACTCCTACAAGCGTCTGGTCCCGGGCTATGAGGCGCCGGTGCTGCTCGCCTACTCCGCGCGCAACCGCTCGGCCTCGTGCCGCATCCCCTACACCTCCTCGCCGAAGGCCAAGCGCGTCGAGGTCCGCTTCCCCGATCCGCTCGCCAATCCGTATCTCGGCTTCGCCGCGATGCTGATGGCCGGCCTCGACGGCGTGAAGAACAAGCTGGATCCGGGCCCGGCGATGGACAAGGACCTCTACGACCTGCCGAAGGAAGAACTGAAGCAGATCCCGACCGTCTGCGGTTCGCTCCGCGAGGCGCTCGAGAACCTCGACAAGGACCGCGCCTTCCTGAAAGCCGGCGGCGTGTTCGACGACGACTTCATCGACAGCTACATCGCGCTGAAGATGACCGAAGTCGAGCGCTTCGAAATGACCCCGCACCCGGTCGAGTTCGACATGTACTACTCGGGCTAACAGCCCGAACGATCGGCGGAGACGACACCAGGGCGTCCCTCACGGGGCGCCCTTTTGTTTGGTAGTGAGCGTTGTTTGGTGGGAACGGCCACGGGCCTCGTCCTTCGAGACGCTTGGCTGCGCCAAGCTCCTCAGGATGAGGGGATGGATCTCGTCATGTTCATGGTCAGCGATGCAGCGCCACGTCAACGCTTCATCCTCATGGTGAGGAGGCGCGCGCCCGTCAGCACCTGGGAACGACAAACAAAGAACCGCGCGCCGTCTCGAACCATGAGGCCCAAATGCAGCGGCGATCCTCTCATCGTAGCGCCAGACCGATTGCTGCGGTAGCGAACGCTGGTCCTGCGGTGGCCAGCCCTGCGGAACGGTGCTAAAAAATGCGTCACTCAATTCAGTCAGACGCAACCTGCCCCCATGCAGCTCAATCCGCTTCGCCATGCCGAGCGCGTCACCGGACGACGGCAGTCGGCGCTGATCGACCTCTGGTCGACGGCGGGCTTTGCCGCGGCGGTCAGCGAGGTCACCGGGCCGCATCTCTACGAGTATGGCGAGCTGCCGGTGCCGACGGTTGCGATCACGCTGTACGACGTCCGCCGCCACGTCCTGATCGAGGATGGCACGGTCCGGCGCGATGCGCCGGTCAGCGCGGGGCGCTTCCGGATCGGCCAGCCCGGGTGCAGCGTGGTGGTCGATGCCGTGCCCGAGGTTCGCTCGGGCCGGCTGCTGTTGCTGTATCTCGGCGATGCCCTCCTGAAGGAGGTCGCGGCGTCTCGCGGCTCTGCAGCGCCCGTCACCCTGATGCACCAGGCCTGGGACACCGAAGATCCAATGCTCGAAGCCGCGGCGAAGCGGCTGGTCGAGAGCTGCGGTGACGGCGAACGGCCAAGCCGGCTGCTCGCCGAGCAGTTCGCCTACACGCTCGCGCTGCACGTCTCGGACCGCTACGCAATGCAGCGTCCGTCCGGATCGGAGCGAACGCCGACCCTGGACGAGCGGATGCGGGCGCGCATCACCGAATTCGTGTGCGCCGATCCCGGCGCGCCGGTCACGCTGGCTGCGATGGCCGAGGTCGCCGGAATGAGCCCATCCTCCTTCATCCGCAGCTTCAAGCAGGCGACCGGAACGACGCCGCATCGCTTCGTCGTCGAGCAGCGCGTGCTCGCCGCGCGCCGGCTGCTCGCCACCTCCGACCTGCCGATCGTGGACATCGCATTGTCGCTCGGCTTCTCCTCACAATCGCATTTCGGCACCGCCTTTCGGACGGTGACCGGCGAGAGTCCCGCGCGCTATCGCCGCCTGCAGCGCGGCGGCCGGTGATTTCCTGACAAAGCAAGGCGCGGCAGCGCCGATCCCGGCGATTTTCTGACAGACGCCGTTGGATCTTTCAGCGAACTCTGTCGCCGATCAACCGTTCAACAAGAGCGGCGCATGGGAGGCGAGGATGTCGACAGCTACAGACCGGGTGGTGCCGATCGAGGATACGAGCCTCACCGGCTTCTACAATGGCATGACCACGGCCGAGCGGCGCACCTTCTGGGCCTGCGCCACCGGCTGGGCGCTCGACGGCATGGACTTCATGATCTACCCGCTGGTGATCGGCACGATCATCGCACTGTGGAAGGTCGACGCCGGCACCGCGGGCCTCGCCGGAACGGTGACGCTGCTCGCCTCGGCCTTCGGCGGCTGGGCGGCGGGCTATCTCGCCGACCGCATCGGCCGCGTTCGCACGCTGCAGCTCACCATCATCTGGTTTTCGCTGTTCTCGCTGTTGTGCGCTTTTGCGCAGAACTTCGAACAATTGCTGGTGCTCCGCGCCCTGCTCGGGCTCGGCTTCGGCGGTGAATGGGCGGCCGGCGCGGTGCTGATGGGCGAGACCATCCGCGCCGAATATCGCGGCCGCGCCGTCGGCAGCGTCCAGTCCGGCTGGGCGGTCGGCTGGGGCGCCGCGGTGCTGGCGCAAGCCGCCTTGTTCTCGCTGCTGCCGGCCGATCAGGCCTGGCGCTGGATGTTCGCGATCGGAGCCTTGCCGGCGCTGCTGGTGCTGTATCTGCGCGCCTACGTCAAGGAGCCGGAGGTCGCCGCCGCCGCCCGCGCCAAGGTCGCCGCCGCGGGCGACCGCCCGTCGATCCTGGAGATCTTCCAGGGGCCGATCTTGAAGACCACCATCCTCGCCTCGCTGGTGGCGACCGGCTGCCAGGGCGGCTACTACGCGATCACCTTCTGGGTGCCGCGCTTTCTCACCACCGAGCGCAAGCTCTCGATCGTGAGCTCGACCGGCTATCTCGCAGCCCTCATCATCGGCTCGTTCGTCGGCTATCTCGTCGGCGCCTGGTATGCGGACCGCTTCGGCCGACGCAATTTGTTCCTGGTGTTCTCGCTCGGCGCCATGGTCGTCGTCGCCGCCTACACCCAGTTGCCGTTGTCGAACGAGCTGCTGTGGGTGCTCGGATTTCCGCTCGGCTTCTTCGCGTCGGGCTATTTCTCCGGCATGGGCGCCTTCCTGACCGAGCTCTACCCCACCCGCTTGCGCGGCTCCGGCCAGGGCTTCTGCTACAATTTCGGCCGCGGCATCGGCGCGCTGTTTCCGTTCCTGGTCGGCTATCTGTCGCAGATGACCTCGCTCGCCACCGCCATCTGCCTGTTCGCCCTCTTCGCCTATGCGCTGTTCTTCGTCGCCGCCTATGCGCTGCCGGAGACGCGCGGCAAGGTGCTGCACGCCGATGCGTGAGCCTGCGTCTGAACCAGAAAAGGCTCCCGCCTGCGCGGGACCAGATCCGAAGCCGCGCACGGCCACCCGGTTCGTGGTGCCGCCGGGCGCGGTCGATACCCACGCCCATGTCATCGGGCTGCCGCCGCGGCATCCTTTCGTGGCCGAGCGCAGCTACACGCCGCCCGAGGCCACCGCAGCATCCTATCTGGCGATGCTGGATGCCACCGGCATGACTTATGGCGTACTGGTCCAGGTCAGCGTCCACGGCACCGACAACAGCCTGATGGTCGAGACGTTACGCGCCAACAGCAAGCGGCTGCGTGGCATCGCGGTGATCCCGCTCGGCCTTCCGGACCGAGAGCTGGCGGCGCTGCAGCAGGCCGGCGTCGTCGGGCTGCGCCTCAACGTGCTGTACGGCGGCGGCATCGGCTTCGATCAGTTGCACGCCTACGCCGCACTTGCCCGTGAGCTCGGCTGGCATCTCCAATTCCTGATCGACGCCGCCGATCTGCCGGCGTTGGCGCCGCGGCTGGACGGCCTTTCCGTGCCGATCGTCATCGATCACTGGGGCCACTTCCCGGTGTCGCGGGGACTCGCGGACCCCGGCTTTCAGACGCTGGTCTCCTTGGTGCGGGATGGCGCCTGGGTGAAGCTGTCCGGCGCCTACCGCAACACGGTCGAAGGACCGCCCTATGCCGATACGGTGCCCTTCGTCCGCCGCCTGCACGAGGCGGCGCCCGACCGCTGCGTCTGGGGCTCCGACTGGCCGCACGTGGCGCATCGCGGCCACATGATGAACGTCGGCGACCTGCTCGACCTGCTGGCGGATTGGGTACCCGATTCCGCCGCCCGCAACCGAGTCCTCGCTGATAATGCCCACCGCCTTTACGGCTTTCCGCCGGGCGCAGGCCGTGAGTGATCGATGAGCCGTGGCAACGATCGCGCCGGTCTCGCGCTGGCGGCGACGTCGGCGATCACCTCGCAGCGAAATTCACGCCGATCTCCGTCACCACCGGCGCGAGCTTCAGCAGCGCTGGATTGTCGGACGCTACTTTCACGCCATCCCCTGAAAGCGCGCGCGGCGTGTCCTTGCTGGTCCCGAAGCGGATCGTGATCGAGCAGCCGCCAGGCAGCGTGCGCCCGAGCGCGCCGTTCTTGAAGTCGGTGACGTAACCGCCATAGTCCCAGCCGAAGCCCGCCACGGCAAACGGCTTGCCATTGGCGCTCTGCACCGCCGCGAGGCTCGCACCGATGCTGATGCCGGCCACGCTCCAGCGGCTGGTCTTGGCGGTGTCGCGCAGCGTCAGGCCTGAGACCGTCGCCTTCTTGTCCTCGATGAACGAGATCTCGATGCGCCGGTCCGCCGCGCGCGGAAACAGGACCAGGCCCTTATAGGTCTCGCCCTCGGCGCCGGGCAGATCCTGCACCACCGCGTCGCTGCCATAACGCTGCTGAATGCTCTTCGCCGTGTCGGTCGAAGCCACGGGCTGCGTGCAGGTGATCGGCCCTTCGCTTGGCGGGGCGGTCTGGGCAAGGACGGGAGAAGCACTCACCAAAGCGGCTGTGATCAGAACGTGGCGCATCCAGGAACCTTGTCAGGAGACATCATGGAGCCAATCAAACCTTGGTCTGCCCCAACCCAACGCGGGTTCATGCCCGACCTCAGGCCGCGAGACGCCGCTTCCGCACCGCCTCCCCGAACGCCTCGAACAGCTTGCGGTTGATCGGGTTCTTCTGCGGATCATATTCAGCGTGCCACTGCACGCCGAGCGCAAAGCTCGGGGCATCGGCGATGCGGATGGCCTCGATGGTGCCGTCCTCGGCGATGCCCTCGATGACGACGCGGTCGCCGGGCTCGAGGATGCCCTGGCCGTGCAGCGAGTTCACCTTGATGCTGTCGCAGCCGAGAATGCCGGCGAAGGCGCCCCCAGGCGTCAGCCGCACCTCGTGGCGATCGGCGAAGATGACGGTCGGATCGGGATGGATCTCACCATTCTCAAGCCGGGGCATGCGGTGGTTCATGCGGCCGGGGATCTCGCGGATCTCCGGATGCAGCGAGCCACCGAAGGCGACGTTCATCTCCTGGAGGCCGCGGCAGATGCCGAACAGCGGAATGCCCCGGGCGACGCACGCCTCGGTCAGTTGCAGCGCGACCTCGTCGCGATGGACGTCGTAGGGCTCGTGCTTGAGGCTCGGTTCGGTGTTGAAGCGGGTCGGATGCACATTGGCGCGGGCGCCGGTCAGCACCACGCCGTCGACCACGTCGAGCAGCGCCGCGATGTCGGTGATCTCCGGGACACCGGCAAACATCAGCGGCAGCGCGCCCGCGACCTCGGCCACGGCGCTCAGATTGCGCTCGCCCACCATCTGCACGTTGAACCTGTTCTCGACGCGATGACTGTTGCCGATCACGCCGACCACGGGACGTTTCATTGCCCTCGTTTCTCTCCCTGTGCGCCCAGGCCTTTGTCTCAGCCCGAGATGGTCTCAGCCCGATATGGTCCCGGCCTGGAGGCACAAATCGTGCCTCTTCAAATCATGCCCGCGTCGCAAAGCCGGATCAACATATGACCGCGCGGGTCCCCAATGCCAATTCCGGGCAACCCCGCATGGCTTCCAGCCGATGAACGGTCACGCAAGCCTTTGCTTGATCCGCCAGCCGTTTTCGCCAATGTGTGGGGGCCGATCAGCACAGAGGACGCCGCATGACCGCCCCCGCCGACCCGCGCCTCCAGGACCGAACCGACCTGGCCTGGGCCATTGCCGTGGGCGGCATCGGGGTGATTCTGTTCACCGCGACGCTGGCCTTCAGCTGGTACTACGCTGCGGCGCTGTTCCTGCTGTTTTCCGGCATGCTGCTGGGCGTCGCCCTCAATGCCATGACCACCCTGCTCGGCCGCGTGCTGCCCTGGCCGCACCCGTTGCGGCTCGCGATCGTCTGCGTGGCGCTGGCGGCCCTGCTCGTCGGCATCGTCTTCCTCGGCGGCACCACCATCGCGGACCAGGCCAAGGTGCTCAGCGACACGATCAAGTCGCAGCTTGGCAACATCAAGGGCTTCCTCGACCGTAACGGCATCGACACCAGCTTCTTCGAGTTCAACGGCACCAACACGGCCACGGCGGCGCCGGATGGCGGGACGACGACCCCGACGCAATCGACGTCGCACGGCCTGCCGGGGGGCCTGCCCTCGCCGAGCGCGCTGGCCTCCTCCGGCGGCGCCATCGTCAGCCAGACCTTCAAACTGCTGCTCGGCACCGTCAGCGCCGTCGGCAACTTCTTCATCGTGCTGTTCCTGGGGCTGGCCTTTGCGGCACAGCCGTCGGTCTACCGCAGCGGCCTGCTGTTCCTGGCGCCGGCCAAGTATCGCGACCAGGCCACGGTGATCATCGACCGCATCAGCTATACGCTCGAGCGCTGGCTGATCGCGCAGATCACCACGATGTTCGCGGTGTTCGTGGTCACCTGGATCGGACTCGCGATCATCGGCGTGCAGAGCTCGTTCATCCTCGGCATCCAGGCCGGGCTCCTGGCCTTCATCCCGACGGTCGGCGCGATCATCGCCGGCGTCATCGTGGTGCTGGCGAGCCTCGCCTCCGGATGGGTCGCGGCGGTCTCCGCCTTCGTGCTGTTCCTCGGCGTGCACGCCATGGAGAGCTATGTGTTGACGCCGCTGATCCAGCGCCAGGCGCTGGACATTCCGCCGGCCACGCTGTTCGCATTCCAGATCCTGCTCGGCATCGTGTTCGGCGTCTGGGGCCTCACCCTGGCGCTGCCGCTCATGGCGATCGCCAAGGTCATGATCGACTATTTCAAGAGCGACCGCCGTACCGAGGACGCCGCGGCCGCGATCTGAGGAACGCGCCGGTCAGCCGGCCGGCATCGCCGTTTCGACGAGCTTGGCCCAATAGCTGATCCCATGCGGGATCACGTCGTCGTTGAAGTCGTATTCCGGGTGATGCACGCCGGCGCCATCGCCGATGCCCATGAAGACGAATGCGCCGGGCCGCGCCTGCAGCATATAGGCGAAATCCTCACCGCCGAGCCGAGGCGGCATGTCGGTCTTGACCTGGTCCGGCCCGACGACGCTGCGCGCGACGTCGGCGGCGAACGCGGTCTGCTCGGCATGGTTGATCACGACCGGATAACCCCATTCGTAGTCGATCTCGACCTCGACGCCCATTCCGTTGGCGAGCCCCGTCACGACGCTCTTGAAGCGCTCGTCCATCAGGCGGCGCACCTCCTCGTCGAGCGTGCGCACGGTGCCGCCGATGACAGCGGTCTGCGGGATGATGTTGTCGGCCGAGGTGCCCGCATGGAAGCGCGTGATCGACAGCACCGCGCTCTCGACCGGATCGACATTGCGCGCCACGATCGACTGCAAGGCCGTGACGATCTGCGCGCCGGCGATGATCGGATCGACGCATTTGTTCGGCCGCGCGGCGTGCCCGCCGAGTCCCTTCAGGCGCACCTCGAAGGTGTCGGCCGCCGCCATCACGGCGCCCACGCGCGTCGAGACGTGCCCGAGCGGCATTCCCGGCGCGTTGTGCAGGCCGTAGACCTCCTCGATGCCGAAGCGCTCCATCAGCCCGTCCTCGACCATGGCGCGGCCGCCGGCCCCGCCCTCCTCGGCCGGCTGGAAGATGACGACGGCCGTGCCCGCGAAGTTGCGGGTCTCGGCGAGGTAGCGCGCGGCGCCGAGCAGCATCGCGGTGTGGCCGTCATGGCCGCAGGCGTGCATCCGGCCGGGGATGGTGGATTTGTGCGGGACGTCCCGGGTTTCCTGCAGCGGCAGCGCGTCCATGTCGGCGCGCAGGCCGATCACACGCGACGACGGCTCCCGCCCGCGGATGACGCCGACGACGCCGGTGCGACCGATGCCGGTCACGACCTCGTCGACGCCGAACGAGGTCAGCAGCTCGGCGACGCGCGCGGCCGTGCGATGCACCTCGTACTGCAACTCGGGATGCTGGTGAAAATCACGGCGCCAGACCGTGGCGTCCTGCGCCAGCTCGGCGGCGCGATTGATGATCGGCATGAGTGAGTTCCGGAAAATGAGGCGCGCGCCAGGACGGCGCGTATGTCGTCTCATTGCATGTCGCACGGCAGCAAAACGCAAGCGCTATCAGCACATGCAATCACTGCGCGGGCTGCATCCCGGCTAAGTCAGCAATTGCCTCAGCTCGCGCGCGAGGTTGGCCCGCGCCTTTCCGTCCAGCGCCGCGGCGAAGGCGGGATCGGGATAGATCACGGGCCGGCTCGCGAACCGCTCCAGCACGGCCGCGCGGCCGGCGCGATAGGCGTCGTCCGGCACATGGGCATATTCGCGCCGGATCGCGCGCGCATAAGCGTCGTAGGTCGCCTCGTCGGCGCCGAGAACCGCGAGGTCGATCGAGACCAGCAGCGCACCGCGGCGGTCGCCTGCGGGAACATCATGGGTTCGTGTCAGGCGGATCAGGCGGCCGACCTCGTCTCGCATGTCAGGCGCGACATGCTGCTCGGCGAGAACGGCGCTCTGTTCCTCATTGTCGGACCGCGTGGGATCATAGACGACGTCGTGCCACCAGATCGCCTGGGTCAGGATCTCGCGGTCGCCGACACTGAGATCGGCGACGCGATCGAGCCGGGCAAGGCAGTCCTCGATATGACCGAGATCGTGGTAGTGCCGTCCCGGGGCGGTGTAGGCCGCAACCAGCTCGTCATGCGTCATGATCGCGGCTCGCGCTGCTCAGCCCGCCGAATTCAGCACCGTCTCGGTGTGCTCGACATCCGGGGGGCTCGCGAAATACTGCCCGACCAGGCCCCGCCATTCGGTGAAGTTCTCCGAGCCGCGGAAATCAACGGTGTGGTTCTCGAGCGTCTCCCACTTCACCATCAGCCGGTAGCGCTGCGGCTTCTCGATCGACTTGTGCAGCTCGAAACCGTGAAAGCCCTTGGAACGGCCGAAGGCGGCGCGCGCCTTGGCGACGGCGGCCTCGAAATCCTTTTCCGATCCGGGCTTGATGTCGATCTGGGCGATTTCGGTGATCATGATCCGGCGGCCTCCCCTGGTTGTTGGACCGTTTGTCTAGCCCAGACCAGGGGAGAGAGAAAGCCGTGCGTCAGCTGGAGATGGCCGCCTGCCCGGCTTGCGGCGCAGGCGTGGCCGTCGCGGCGGCCGCGCGCTGGCGACGGTAGCGCTCCAAGGACAGCGGCAGCTCGGCGGAGGCTTCGACACGATTGCGCCCGGAGCGCTTCGCCTTGTAGAGCGCGGTATCGGCGGCGGCGAGCAGCACGTCGAGCTCGGTGCCGGCTGGGCCGCCGGCGACGCCGATGCTGACGGTGGTGTCGACCGGCTTTTCCTCGCACACCACGCCCGAGGCCGCGAACGCCTGGCGCACGCGCTCGGCCGCGACCATTGCCTCCTCGATCGAGCACGGCAGCAGCGCGGCGAATTCCTCGCCGCCGATCCGTCCCGAGATATCCGTCAGCCGCAGCTTGTCGACGACGACGTCGGCGAACACCTTGAGAACCTCGTCGCCCTCGGCATGGCCGAAGCGGTCGTTGATCGACTTGAAATGATCGATGTCGAAGATCAGCACGCTGACCGGCCGCTCGGCGCGCGCCTCGCGCTCGATCAGTTGCGCGCAGGCATCCGCAAAGCCGCGGCGGTTGAGCAGGCCGGTGAGCGGATCCGTCGTCGCCGCGCGCTTGTGCGCAGACACGATGCGCTCGGACACCAGCATGAAGATCACGAACACGGTGCCGACCGCATAGAGTACGAGTTCGATGGAGAAGATCGTGACCCAGGCGGCGGCGAAGGCGCCATCCGCATCGCGCAGCATGTTGCCTAGCAGGATCGGCAGCATCAGCACGAAGCCGTGCATCGCCGGCACGATCAGCGCCGGCCAGCGCCTGTGCAGCGTGCGCCGCCGCTCCTGCCAGAGTTCGGCCGCGGTGAGCATCGCATAGATCACGACGATCGCCGCACCGATGGTCAGCCGCAGCGCCTGCGCGGCGGGATCGAGCAGCATGCCGCTGGCGATCCAGACGGTGGCGCCGAGCGCGAGGCCTGCGACGCTCGGCGACTTGCCATGGAATACGCGCGCCGCATTCCACACCATCGCGGTGGCGATCAGGCCGATCGAGCTCAGGAGCAGCGAGATCACCTCGCCATAGCTGTCGGCGACCAGGGTCCACAGCGCGATCGCGACCGCGCCGAGGATGTAGGCCGCCCCCCACCAGCGCAGTGCCGGCGTGTTCTCCTGCCGTCCGAAATACAGCAACATGGCGCCAAGCAGCGCCGCGACCATTGTCGCTACGATGTCGAGCGTCATGCTGTCGAGCGCCATGCGTCACCTCGGTTGCTGCGGCCGTGCGGGGAACTCAGGGTTAGCGCGGCCTTAGTGCGATCAAGCTACCGGGTGGTCTGTTGGAAAGAGGTTTGCCTGGGATGCCAAGTTTTCTCGAAAAGCTCGACGCAACTCGCCGGCAAATTGCTGCGCAAAAATGCTGCAAACAGGATTCAAAACCGATGATGGCCCCCGTAAACGACACTCGCTGGGATTGCGCACCATCAGCCGCCGGTCATTGTTAGTTGAGTATGAAAGCGAGACATATGAACCATTTCACACCCGATTGCGGACGCTCATCGAAACGATAAGAAACTTTCTCAAATTTGAGATCATCTCTCCCTAACACGGCCCGACAGGGGCAAAGCGGCCACACGAGGGGACGAGAATGTCTTTCGACGACGATACAAACGACAAGAAATCCGCGGCAGATCATCCGGCTGGTGGCGTCGATCGCCGCACGCTGCTGCGCAACGCCATGGGCGTGTCGGCGCTCGGCCTCGGCGCCAGCATGCTGCCGGGCCAGGCGCAGGCGCACTGGCAATGGCGCATGCATCACCACCATCATCACGTCACCACCAGCTTCGCGCTCGCCGTGCTTCCGGATACGCAGTTCTATTCGCGCTATGCGACGTCGGAGGAAGGCCAGGCCTATCAGCGCCAATATGGCAGCACGCCCTACCCGGCGCAGACGCAGTTCATCGTCGACAATGCCGCGAAGTACCACATCCCGTTCACGATCCATCTCGGCGACGTCGTTGACCAGGTCAAGCATCCGCAGCAATGGGCGGTCGCCGACGCCGCGATGAAGCTGCTGGAGAACGCCGGCCGCCCCTACTCGGTGCTCGCCGGCAATCACGACGTGCTGCAGGCGCTTGAGTTCGAGACCGCGGCGAGCCAGGGCTCGGGGACCGACGCGCAGCGCGCCCCGTCCGAGCCGTATTTGTCCTGGTTCCCGGCCAGCCGCGCCGCCAAGCAGCGCACCTTCCTGGAGCGGCATCCGAGCGGCTGGCACGAGGCGCATGTCTTCCACGCCTGCGGCGTCAGCTTCATGGTGCTGTCGCTATCCTGGCGCGCCTCCGATGACGCCATCGCCTGGGCGAACAGCATGATCGCGCGCTATCCGATGCTGCCGGTGATCCTCGCCAATCACCAGCTGCTCAACATCGCCAATGACGGTGTCAGCCCGCTCGAGGTGCCGTACGGCCAGTATCTCTGGGACAGGCTGATCCGCCGCAACGACCAGATCTTCATGACGCTCAACGGCCACTATCATGGCGGCGCGCATCTGACGAAGTTCAACGACTTCCACAATCCCGTGCATGAGATGGTCGTCGACTATCAGATGGCCTATCAGGGCGGCAACGGCCTGATGCGGCTGTACGAGTTCGACTTCACGAAGAACAGAATCGACGTCGCCTCGTTCTCGCCCTGGGTCGTACAAAAGCCGAAGAACAGCCTCAAGCAGTTCGATCGCGCCTGGCTGTCCGACGACAACCACGAATTCACCATCGAGATCGACTTCCAGCGCCGCTTCTCGCGCTTCACCCGCTTCTGCCATCTCCCGGCGTTCGCCGGCACGCCGATCCTGCCGCGCGTCAAGCAGGACCTCTACGCCAACTACACCGAACAGCCCGAGCCAGCGGTGGTGCCGCCCGCGAACGAGCAGGACTACCCGCTGATCGCCGAAACCGTGGCGCATTGGCGCATCGCGTCGTCAGCGATCGGCAAGGCCGTCGCCGCCGGCACCGCGCTGCCAGACCTGACCTCGGGCAATCCGATGCAACGCGCCGCGCTCGCCGGTGCCGCTCAAGCGGCCGACGTCGTCTTCACCGCCGACAAGCACCGCCTGTCGTCGGCGCCGGGCAGCGTGCAGTTCCTCAACACCACCAAGCAGGGCGGCGGCCGCTTCAGCTGGTTCACGACAGCGGCCAATGCGCCGATCAACGCGGCGACCTTTGCCAAGGGCTACACCGTCGAGGCCTTCATCAAGATCGATCCGAACTGGAAGGCCGCGGATCACGCCTGGTGCAACATCCTGACCCGCTTCGGCAACCGCGGCTGGCTGCCGAACTATGCCGGCGGCGATCCGGAATCGCCGCCGATCCTGTTCGCGATATCGAACCTGCGCGAGGTGCAGTGGGAGATCGTGCCGTCGAGCGCGACCAGCCAGCCGCAGACCGACTGGTCCGGCGAGATCATGCTCAACACCTGGTATCACCTCGCGATCGTCAACGATCCCAAAGACAATTCGACCGTGCTCTACATCGAGGGCGCGCCGGTCGTGCGCAGCGTGATCGGCGGCAATGGCCTTGCCAGCGTCGCGGCGTCCCAGCCCTGGGCGCTCGGCTGCGGCTGGTGGGATCGCGCGCCGTCGGACGGCTTCATCGGCAGCATCGGCGAGGTGCGTGTCGTCTCGAAGCCGTTGGCGCCGAACCAGTGGCTGACCGCGCGCCGCGCCAGCGCCTGATCTCAAAAGCGTCGCACAAAGCAAAACGGGCGCCCGCGAGGGCGCCCGTTCGTATTGGAGACCAGCTGATCCGGCACAAGCCGGATCGCCTGGGAGATCAGCGCTTCGAGAACTGGAAGGAGCGGCGGGCCTTGGCCTTGCCGTACTTCTTGCGCTCGACGACGCGCGAGTCGCGGGTCAGGAAGCCGCCCTTCTTGAGGACGCTGCGCAGCTCCGGCTCGAAATTGGTCAGCGCCTTGGACAGGCCGTGACGGACCGCACCGGCCTGGCCGGACAGGCCGCCGCCGGCGACCGTGCAGATCACGTCGTACTGGCCCTTGCGGGCGGCGACGACCATCGGCTGCTCGATCATCATGCGCAGCACCGGACGGGCGAAGTACACTTCGATGTCGCGGGTGTTGACGGTGACCTTGCCGGAGCCCGGCTTGATCCAGACGCGGGCGACCGCGTCCTTGCGCTTGCCGGTGGCATAGGCGCGGCCGAACTTGTCGACCTTCTTCTCATACTTCGGAGCGTCGGGAGCGGTGACGGCGCCCTTGAGCTGCGACAGCTGATCGAGAGACTGGATGCTTTCGGCCATCTTATGCGGCCCTCGTGTTCTTGCGGTTCAACTTCGCGATGTCGATCTTCTCGGGGTTCTGCGCCTCGTGCGGATGATCAGGTCCGCCATAGACACGCAGATTGCCCATCTGCACGCGGCCGAGCGGGCCGCGCGGGATCATGCGCTCGACGGCCTTCTCGAGCACGCGCTCCGGGAAGCGGCCCTCGAGGATCTGGCGCGCGGTGCGCTCCTTGACGTGACCGACGAAGCCGGTGTGCTTGTAATACGTCTTCTGCTCACGCTTGCGGCCGGTGAACACGGCGTGCTTGGCGTTGACGATGATGACGTTGTCGCCGCAATCGACGTGCGGGGTGTAGATCGGGAGGTGCTTGCCGCGCAGCCGCATGGCGACCAGCGTGGCGAGACGACCGACGACCAGACCCTTGGCGTCGATCACGACCCACTTCTTCTGGACCTCGGCCGGCTTTGCCGAAAAGGTTTTCATGAGAGATATCCGTGACAGGGAGAATGCGGCGC
Source organism: Bradyrhizobium sp. HKCCYLRH3099 (assembly GCF_051167855.1). Taxonomy (NCBI): domain Bacteria; kingdom Pseudomonadati; phylum Pseudomonadota; class Alphaproteobacteria; order Hyphomicrobiales; family Nitrobacteraceae; genus Bradyrhizobium; species Bradyrhizobium sp. HKCCYLRH3099. The sequence continues at coordinate 30,831 of NZ_JBNPTW010000028.1, read as the reverse complement.
GGATGACGCGCCGAACTGGTCGCAGCTTCTAGAGAAGCGCTCCGTATTCGTCAACGCCGCAGAAGCAAAATTCCTATAAGAAAAACAGCCACTTGCAAATATGGTGCAATAATACCCTCGAAAACGTCACGCATTCGGAATGGAATAGGTGGCCGTGACATGAGCGATGGGATCGGGGGATTCCCCTGACAGCAGAGTGACTTCGCCCACGGCCAGCCGCTTGCCGAGCTTGAGCAGCCGCGCCTCGGCCAGCACGTCGGCCCCGGCGGCGCCCTTGCGCAGGAAGTTGATGTTGAGATTCGTGGTCACGGCGAGCCCGACCGGGCCGATCGCCGACAGCAGCACGACGTACATCGCGAAATCGGCCAGCGCCATCAGCGTCGGCCCGGACACGGTTCCGCCGGGACGCAGCATGCGCTCGTTGAAGCGCTGCCGCAGGACGCAGCTCTTGCCGTCGGCACTTTCGATCGCGATGTCTCCGCCGGTCCGGAAAGCCTGGGGAAATTCCGCGTGCAGGAACGCCTCCAGCTCCGGAATGGTCATCTTGGCCGTCATGTCTCCCCCTGCTTTGTGTCGTTGCCTTCTGTTACATTAGCCGCCAACACGCGCCCATACGGAAAACGCCAAAGGGAAACCCATAAGGGAAATCGGAATGTCCGCCCCTGCCCTCGCCCATGCTGCCGACGCGCCGACCCTGTTGCGCGAGATGGCCGGCTCCGTCGCCGTGCTGACCTTGAACCGGCCGGCGCAGCGCAACAGCCTGTCGGAGGCGCTGATCGCCGAGTTGCATCGGGCGCTCGCCGAGATCGCCGCCGACAAGGCGGTGCGCGCCGTGGTCATCGCCGCCAATGGTCCGGCCTTCTGTGCCGGCCACGACCTGAAGGAGCTCACCGCCCGCAGGGCCGATGCCGATCGCGGCCGCGCCTTCTTCGCCGGGCTGATGAATGCCTGCAGCGCGATGATGCAGGCGATCGTGCAGCTGCCGAAGCCCGTCATTGCCTCTGTGCAGGGCATCGCCACCGCCGCCGGCTGCCAACTGGTCGCAAGCTGCGATCTCGCCGTTGCCTCCGAGCGCGCCTCCTTCGCGACGCCCGGCGTCGATATCGGCCTGTTCTGCTCGACGCCGATGGTGGCGCTGTCGCGCAACGTCAGCGCCAAGCAGGCCATGGAGATGCTGCTGACCGGCGAGCCGGTTCCGGCTCCGCGCGCCCGCGAGATCGGGCTGATCAATCGCGTGGTGACGCCCGGCACGGAACGCGACACCGCGATTGCGCTGGCACAACAAGTCGCGCGCAAATCCGCGCATACGATCAAGCTCGGCAAAGAGGCGTTCTACCGCCAGGCCGAAATGAACCTTGCCGACGCCTATCGTTATGCGGCAGAGGTGATGACCGAAAACATGCTCGCCCGCGACGCGGAAGAAGGCATCGGCGCCTTCATCGAAAAGCGGACACCGACCTGGCGGGATGAGTGATCGCTCTCCGCTCTCTCCTCCGTCATTGCGAGCGCAGCGAAGCAATCCAGAGTCCCACCCGAGCCCCTGGATTGCTTCGCTGCGCTCGCAATGACGATAACTCACAGAAGCGCACGCCCATGAATCACGACACCTACCCCGACGACTACATTCGCGGCATCCTCAACGGCGTGAAGGTGATCGCGATGGTCGGCGCCTCGCCGTCCGAGATCCGGCCGAGCTTCTTCGCCTTCAAATATCTGGTGCAGCGCGGCTACGACATGATCCCGGTGAACCCAGGCCATGTCGGCAAGAGCCTGATGGGCCGCCCGTTCGTCGCCTCGCTGGCCGACATCGGCCGCCCGCTCGACATGGTCGACATCTTCCGAAGCTCCCAGCACATCATGCCCGTCGTCGACGAGGCGCTGAAGCTGTCACCGCTGCCGAAGGTGATCTGGATGCAGCTCGGCGCACGCGACGATGCCGCGGCCGAGAAGGCCGAGGCGGCCGGCATGAAGGTGGTCATGAACCGCTGCCCCAAGATCGAATATGGCCGGCTGTCCTCGGAGATCTCCTGGATGGGCGTCAACTCCCGCACCATCAGCGCCAAGCGCGCGCCGATCCCCACACAAGGCATGCGGCTGTCGCTGAACCGCACCAGTGTCGGCGGCGGCGCCACGACGGCGGCCGACCGTGCCGCGAAGGATAGAAGCGATCCGACCTGACGCATCTGCGAAAGGAACGTGTCGCGACCGCCGCGCGACACAGCAACGCATTCCAAATCGGAAATGACCTCGCCTGCCGCCTTGACGGCATCCCGGCCGCTGGCAAATGTCCTCCGTCGGGATGACGCGGAGGCGCACGACGACGCGCTATCGACACCGTCTCCCATCATTGATCCCCGTGCCGGCCGGCGCCGCCGCGCGCGGGATCCAAGCCCACGAGGAAACACCATGACCGAACGTGCCCCCGGATTCGCCACCCTCGCCATTCATGCCGGCGCCCAGCCCGACCCGACCACCGGCGCGCGGGCGACGCCGATCTATCAGACCACGTCGTTCGTCTTCAACGACGCCGACCACGCCGCCTCGCTGTTCGGCCTGCAGGCGTTCGGCAACATCTACACCCGCATCGGCAACCCGACCAATGCCGTACTCGAGGAGCGCGTCGCCGCACTCGAGGGCGGCACCGCCGCGCTTGCCGTCGCCTCGGGCCATGCCGCGCAGGTCGTGGCGCTGCAGCAGCTGCTGTCGCCCGGCGACGAGTTCATCGCCGCGCGCAAGCTCTATGGCGGCTCGATCAACCAGTTCACGCATTCGTTCAAGAGCTTCGGCTGGAACGTGGTGTGGGCCGACACTGATGACGTCGCGAGCTTCGAAGCCGCGGTGAGCCCGCGCACCAAGGCGATCTTCATCGAGTCGATCGCCAATCCCGGCGGCACCATCACCGACATCGAGGCGATCGCGCAGGTCGCGCGCGAGGCGGGCGTGCCGCTGATCGTCGACAATACCTTGGCCTCGCCCTATCTGATCCGCCCGATCGATCACGGCGCCGACATCGTGCTGCACTCGCTGACCAAGTTCCTCGGCGGCCACGGCAACTCGATCGGCGGCATCATCGTCGACGCCGGCACTTTCGACTGGGCCGGCAGCGGCGACAAATATCCGATGCTGACGCAGCCGCGTCCCGAATATCACGGCATCCGCATCCACGAGACCTTCGGCAATTTCGCCTTCGCGATCGCCTGCCGCGTGCTCGGCCTGCGCGATTTGGGCCCGGCGCTGTCGCCGTTCAACGCGTTCCTGATCCTCACCGGCATCGAGACCTTGCCGCTGCGCGTGCAGAAGCACAGCGACAATGCGAAGGCGGTCGCCGAATATCTCAGCAAGCATCCGGCGGTCGCCTTCGTCAGCTATGCCGGCCTGCCCGAGGACAAGTACCACGCACTCGCCCGCAAATATTCGCCGAAGGGCGCCGGCGCCGTGTTCACTTTCTCGCTCAAGGGCGGCTATGACGCCGGCGTCAAGCTGGTGTCGAATTTGAAGCTGTTCTCGCATCTCGCCAATGTCGGCGACACCCGCTCGCTGGTGATTCACCCCGCCTCGACGACGCACAGCCAGCTCGACGACGCCTCGAAGATCAAGGCCGGCGCCGGCCCCGACATCGTCCGCATCTCCGTCGGCATCGAGGACAAGGAAGACCTCATCGCCGACCTCGAGCAGGCGCTGAGCGCGTAAGCAGCGAACCACGCGTTGAACTGACGTATGCGCCGCAAGCGTCTGTCACCAGCGCTTGCGGCCGTCCTTCGAGACGCCCGCCTCCGGCGGGCTCCTCAGGACGAGGTCCGAGTTTGCGGCGACGTTGCAAATCTCAGCCCTCCGACCGGGGGCCTCTCAATGAACACGCCTCTCGGCGTGTTCATGGTCGGGGGTGCAGTGCCGCCCCGGCTTTCGACCCTCATGGTGAGGAGCGCCTCTTGGCGCGTCTCGAACCATGAGGCCACCGCTCCCGCAACGTCCACCATCGGGCCACACTGGCGCTAACGCGCGAGAGCTTCGTCCAAAAACAAGGAGAGCGCGGGCAGCCCCCCTGGGCTTCCGCGCTCTCCTTCGTCCCACGGTCGGGCCGTTGCCGGCTTCTCGAACCGCGCCCTCGTTAACTCATCGCCTCATGACATCTGGTGCAGCATCCGCGCATGCATCTGCCCCGCGAGCGGCAGCGCCGTCGCCGCGATCTGCCGGCTGACCGCCAGCGCCCGCAGGCAGGCTCCGTCCTCATCGATGGCAGCATGGTCGGTATGGAATGAGCCTGTCCGTGATTGCGAATGTTGGCGCGCCGACGCGCAAAACGGGATCACCGACATGCTCGAAACCTTCTGGTCTGAGACTCTGATGAAATGCAGCAGAGATTCTGTCCCGAACGCGGACCTCCGGCCCTTCGTTCCGCCAGCCTTCAAAATCGCCGGCGGCCGTAAACTTGCACCAGCAGATGTTAACAGAAGCTGAAAAAGCCCGTCCTTCTACGGGCGATTGCAGCCCGGATTCGAGCCGGGAAAGTTTTCGTTAACCATAAAAGCCCCATCCTACCGTCCATGGAATCGCGCGGCACCCGACGTCGCGGGCGCCGGCCACGGCGGCAGCGCGAGACTTGATGTGTCAGAAGGCTGGAGAGCAGAATGCGTATGTTGGTCATCATGATGCTGCTGGCAGCCACCGCCGCGAATGGCGTCGTGCTCGCTGCCGACCTGCCTGGCATCCACGACAAGGTCGTCCACTACAAGGCCCGCCGCGCCGCCAAGGCCCCGCCGCCGGTGGTCGTGGTCAAGGACCAGGACTCGCTGATCTCCCCGATGCTGCCCTCGACGCCCCTGCTGCTCGGCCGCCAGGAGCTCCCCGGCTATTACGGCCGCGCCTTCTCGTATGACTATCAGGGCCCGTATTACGGCGGCGAAGGCTATACGAACTACATGTTCCGATTGCCCTATGCGTGCGGCGTGACGGGGTATTGCTGAGCGCGCGCCCTGCGGAATCCGCTCCTGCCAGCACCAAAGCCCCTTCCGGCGCAGCCCCGCTTCGCCTAGAAGTTGCTCATGGAGCCATCTGCCTTCCATCCGGAGGACAAGGCCCGGTCGCTGATTGACCGGCAGCTTGAGGCATGCGGCTGGCTGATCCAGTCCAAGGACGAGCTCAATCTCGGCGCCGGCCTCGGCGTCGCCGTCCGCGAATTTCAGACCGATTCCGGCCCCGTCGACTACGGCCTGTTCGTTGGGCGCAAACTCTGCGGCGTGATCGAGGCCAAGCCGGCAGGCACCACGCTGTCCGGCTTTGCCGAACAGGCCTCGCGCTACATCGCCAGCGTCCCCAAGCATCTGGTCCGGGCCGAAGGCCAGGTCCGTTTCGAATATGTCGCCTCCGGCACCGAGACCCTGTTCCGGGACCATGCCGACCCCGACCCGGCCTCCCGCCGGGTGTTCGCCTTCCACCGTCCGGAGACGCTGGAGCGCTGGCTCAAGGAGCCCGCCACCTTGCGCGCGCGCCTCCAGGCGATGCCGCCGGTCATCACTGACGGCTTGCGCGCCTGCCAGAGCGACGCGATCTCGGCGCTGGAAGCCTCGATGCGGCAGAACCGCGCCCGCGCACTGGTGCAGATGGCGACCGGCGCCGGCAAGACCTTCACCGCCTGCACGCTGTCCTACCGCCTGCTCGCCCATGCCGGCTTCCGCCGCATCCTGTTCCTCGCCGACCGCGCCAATCTCGTGCGCCAGACCCGCGACGAATATCTCGCTTTTCGCCCGCCCGGCACCGGCCGCTCCTTCTCCGAAATCTATAACGTGCAGAAGCTCGGCGCCGCCGGCCTCGACAAGGACGCCCAGATCGTCATCGCCACGATCCAGCGGGTCTATTCGGTCCTGACCGGCAAGGAGCTGGCCGAAGAGGAGGAAGAGGCCTCCTCCTTCGAAGCCGCCCGCGCGGACACCGAGCGCCTCGTCGCCTACAATCCGACCATCCCGATCGAGAGCTTCGACCTCGTCATCACAGATGAATGCCACCGCTCGATCTACGGCACCTGGCGCCAGGTGCTGGACTATTTCGACGCCTTCATCGTCGGCCTCACCGCGACGCCGGCCCTGCACACCCTCGGCTTCTTCGGCCGCAACCTGGTGGCACAATATCCGTTCGAGCGCTCGGTGGTCGACGGCGTCAATGTCGGCTTCGACGTCTTCCGCATCAGAACCGAGATCGGCGAGCGCGGCAGCACGGTGAAATCCGGCTATGAGATCCCGGTGCGCGACAAGCGCACCCGCGCCCAGCGCTACGAGACGCTGGATGCCGACTTCACCTACACCGCCGCCCAGCTCGACCGCACGGTGCTCGCCACCAATCAGATCCGCACCGTGCTGGACGCCTATCGCAACGCGCTGTTCACCGAGCTGTTTCCCGGCCGCACCGAGGTGCCCAAGACCCTGATCTTCGCCAAGGACGATCACCACGCCGAGGAGATCACGACCATCGTCCGCGACGTCTTCGGCAAGGGCAACGACTTCGCCAAGAAGATCACCTACAAGACCGACGGCGCCGATCCCGAAGGCCTGATCCGCGCCTTCCGCAACGACTACAATCCGCGCATTGCCGTCACCGTCGACATGATCGCGACCGGCACCGACATCAGGCCGCTGGAGGTCGTGATCTTCCTGCGCGACGTCAAGTCCGAACTCTATTTCGAGCAGATGAAGGGCCGCGGCGCCCGCATCATCTCGCCCGACAAGCTGCGCGAGGTCACGCCCGACGCCGACGCCAAGACGCGCTTCGTGCTGATCGATGCCGTCGGGGTCACGGAAAGCCTGAAGAGCGTGTCGCAGCCGCTGGAGCGGCAGCGCGCGGTCTCGTTCGACCGGCTGATCGACGACATAGCCGCCGGCCGCCGCGACGACGATGCCTTCGCCACCCTGGCCGGCCGGCTCGCCGCGCTCGACCGCCGCATCGGCGACAAGGACCGCGCGGCGATCGCCAAGGCCGCTGGCGGGCTCGACCTGCACGGTCTCGCCAGCCGCCTGCTCGATGCCATCGATCCCGACGTGCTGGCCACGCGCGTCTCGCCCGAGGCGCCCGAACCGGAGCAACAGAAGGTCCGCGACGCCGCCAAGGACGAGGCGGCGTCCGTGTTCGACGATCCGGCGCTGCGGCGCCTGTTGAAGGAGGTCAAGGCCGCCGCCGACATCCGCATCGACACCATCTCGGTCGACGCCGTCGTCTCCTCCGGCTGGGACGAAAAGAAGGCCACCGACACCATCGCCCGCTTCCAGCGCTTCCTGACCGAGCGGCGCGACGAGCTGACCGCGCTGCAGATCCTGTATCATCTGCCCTACGCCCAGCGCCGCCTGACCTACGAGGCGGTCGACGAGCTGCGCGAGGCGCTGAAACGCCCGCCCTGGCTACTGGAGCCGCCGGACATCTGGCGCGCCTACAAGCGGCTCGCCGCCGACAAGGTCCGCGGCAATCCCGCCGGCACGCTGGCTGACATCGTCATGCTGGTGCGCTATGCCATCGGCGAGGCCGAGTCGCTGGAACCGCTGCCCTCAGTCATTGCCGGCCGCTTCAACCTCTGGCTCGGCCGCGAGGAGAAGGCGGGGCGCAGCTACAGCGACGCGCAACGCAACTGGCTGATGGCGATCCGCGACCATCTCGCCGTCAACATCGAGGTCAGGCCCGAGGATTTGATGGAAGCCCCCGAGTTCACCGCCCGCGGCGGCATCATCCAGGCCCGCGCGCTGTTCGGCGCGCGGCTGCCGGCGCTGCTGGATGAGATCACGGATGCGTTGGTGGCGTGATGGATGCAGCGAGTTCCGTGACCACAGTCGACGCTAATAATCGGGAAAGCCAATGGGAATTGCCGGAGAGTTGGTCTTGGATCCCGCTCGGAGAAATTGTCGATATTCATGATCACCGCCGTCGCCCAATCAGGGCACAGGACAGACAGACGCGGATTCAAGGAAGATCCTCGGCTGAGCTATTTCCCTATTACGGCGCAACAGGCCAAGTCGGTCTGATCGACGGATTTCTGTTCAACTTTCCTGCAATTCTTCTGGGCGAGGATGGTGCACCATTTCTGGATCGCCAGCGAGCGAAAGCGTACGCCGTCGAGGGCAAATACTGGGTGAATAATCACGCCCACATCTTGACACCAAGAGGCTCCGTGCTTGCTCGATGGCTTCTTCATTCACTCAACTTCGTAGATTATGAGCCGCATGTCGGTGGGACGACCCGACTAAAACTAACCAAGGCCGATCTTGAGCAAATTCCTATTCCTCTCGCTCCCCTCGCCGAACAACGCCGCATCGTCGCACGCATTGACGAGCTGTTCGCCGAGATCGCCGCAGGCGAAGCCGCACTTGCCGACGCGCGCAAGGGCCTCGAAACCTTCCGCCGCGCGCTGTTGAAGGCGGCGGTCACGGGTGAATTGACCAGGGATTGGCGAACGACCTATTCACCGAGGGTCACTGGCCACGAGATCATTCAGCAACTGAAAAAAGCAGAATCAGCCAAGTCGCGTGGAACGAGCCCGAACGATATCCGAGCAAATCTGATGCCCTTCCAACTTCCGGCGAGTTGGGCGTGGACAACAGTGGAAAACGTTGGACTGGTTCAACTTGGTCGACAGCGTGCACCACAGCACCACACGGGCGACTACATGAGACCATACATGCGAGTCGCAAACGTGTTTGAGGATCGCATCGATGTTACTGACGTCAAGGAGATGAATTTCACACCTGATGAGTTCGAAACCTTTCGGCTGCACGATGGGGACATCTTACTCAACGAAGGGCAGACGCCTGATCTGCTGGGACGGGCCGCGATTTGGAGGGAGCAGATCGACGGTTGTTGCTTCCAAAACACCTTGATCCGTTTTCGCGCCAAGGAAGGTATCGCACCGGAATGGGCTCTCATGGTGTTTCGAGCCTACCTCCATATGAAGCGCTTCAAGCGGGAATCTCAAATCACGACCAACATCGCCCATCTTTCGGCTGGACGTTTCTCAAAGATCGAGTTTCCCGTTCCACCTCCTGAAGAGGCGACGGAGATACTGGGTCGCGTCTCCAACGCCCTTTCTGCCGCAGCCGACACCCTGTCTTCCCTTGACGCCGAGGCCGCCGATGCAGCGCGCCTGAAACAGGCCATCCTCAAGTCCGCGTTCGAAGGCAGGCTGGTGCCACAAGACCCCGCCGACGAGCCGGCCAGCGCGCTGCTGGCGCGGACCGCGGCCGAACGGCCGGCGCAGCCGGTCAAACGCGGCCGAGGTAAACGCTCTGCCGGCAAAACCGCTTGAATCCCCACCCTAAGTCGCGAATGATGCGCTAACTAGCGACATCGCTTTGGAGAGGACGATGCGAGTTTTCAAGCATGGCGATGGTTTGGCCGTCTGTCTGCCTCAGTCCGTCATCGCCGAACTAGGTCTCCGGGAAAGCGACGATGTGACCGTCGTCAGGGCTGAGAAGGGTGTCATCGAGATCGATAGCAAGGAAGCACGGCGGCGGCTTGCCATCGATAGCCTTGCATCGCGAAATTGGACGCTCCCGCCCGACTACAAATTCGGCCGCGAAGAAGCCAACGCGCGGTCATCGCACTCTCCAGACTCTCCTCTCGGACCAAACCCAACGAAATGAACCCGCAAACCCTCGTCGCCAAGGTCTGGAATTTCGCGCATGTGCTGCGCGACCAGGGCGTCTCCTATCAGGCCTATATCAGCCAGATTTCCTATCTGCTGTTCCTCAAGATGGACGAGGAGCGGGTCGAGCTGGTGGGCGAAGCCTCGATGCTGCCGAAGGGCGCGCATTGGAGCGACATCAAGGACCTTGCCGGCGAGGAGCTGAGCGCCACATACGCCAAGCTGCTGGAGACGCTGTCGCGCCAGGGCGGCATCATCGGCGCGATCTTCCTGAAAGCGCAGAACGAAATCCAGGACCCGGCGAAGCTGAAGCGGCTGGTCGGCCTGATCGACGGCGAGACTTGGCTCGGCCTGTCCGTCGACGTCAAGGGCAGCATTTATGAGGGGCTGCTCGCCCGCAACGCCGAGGACGTCAAGTCCGGCGCCGGACAATACTTCACGCCGCGCCCGCTGATCGAGGCCATTGTCGAGGTGGTCGATCCCAAGCCGCAGCAGACCATTCATGATCCCGCCTGCGGCACCGCCGGCTTCCTGCTCGCCGCCTGGGAGCACATGAAGGGTCACGCCAGCGCGCGCGACCGCGGCGTCTATTCGGCGCTGAAGAACAAGTTCTCCGGCGTCGACATCGTGCCCGAGGTGGTGCGCCTCGCCGCGATGAACCTCTATCTGCATGGGATCACCGGCGTCGAGTCGATCGTCGAGGCCAAGGACGCCCTGCTCGGCGCCGGCGGCAGGACCTATGACGTGATCCTGACCAATCCGCCATTCGGCAAGAAGCAGAGCTATCGCATCGTCCGCGATGACGGCGAGATCGACAGCGAGCGCGACGATTACGACCGGCAGGACTTCTTCGTCACCACCTCGAACAAGCAGCTCAACTTCCTGCAGCACATCATGACGGTGCTGAGCGCCAACGGCGAGGCCGCTGTGGTGCTGCCGGACAACGTGCTGTTCGAAGGCGGCGCCGGCGAAACCATCCGCCGCCGGCTGCTCCAGAACTTCGACTTCCACACCCTGCTGCGGCTGCCGACCGGCATCTTCTACAAGCAGGGCGTCAAGGCCAACGTACTGTTCTTCGACAAGCGCCCACCCTCCGAGCAGGCGGCCACCAAGGATCTGTGGATCTACGACCTCCGCACCAACCAGCGCTTCACCTTGAAGGAGCGGCCGATGGTGCGCGCCGATCTCGATGATTTCGTCGCCTGCTATCACGCCGGCGCGCGCGCCAAGCGCGTCGAAACCGAGAAGTTCAGGCGCTACCCGCTCGCCACCCTGCTCGCCCGCGACAAGGTCAACCTCGACATCTTCTGGCTCAAGGACAATACTCTGGATGATCCCGACCTGCTGCCGCCACCCGACGAGGTCGCGGCGGAGGTGGTCGAGAGCCTGCAGACTGCGCTGGACCGCTTCCGCAGCGTCGCGAGGGCCCTTGGAGGAGAGTCCAACCCATGAGCGATAACCCATCCGATCTGGCGGAATTCTGGGCCGAACTCGACGCGCTCGGCGCTCGCGATTTTCTGTCGGAGGGAACTCCCGATGATCCCCCGCTCGAGCCTGACCAGCGTGTCTTTTTCGACGAGCAATAGTGTCAGGCGGTTCTGCCATCGCCGTTGGGGCAACCCGTTGCAACTTTGCGCTTGCTTATTTCTGCAAATCAGAATATCGTCACGTCATTCCTGCCCAGCCGAGGGGCGCTTCCGGATCGTCCAGTTGCGTAGGGCATGGAATGCGGTGGATGTGGCGGGCCGTGCGCGGGCGAAAGCTGGCGCGGACGAGCGGCCTGTCATGGACGGCGAAATCGCGTGGTCCTGGCGCCTCGACGCTGGCGTCAAGTCTCGTGGCGGTGCTCACGCATCACGAGGTGACGGGGGCAAGACAGCCGATCCCCGGGGAGATCGCGTATAAGCGTTAAAACCATCGCGCAGGGAAGGCCGGGTGTTTCCAGGCCGTACCTGTGGTGACCGCCGCGTGCTTTTTTTGTTGCACGCGGGCCATGGGTGCCGGCCAGGCATCCGGCCTTCCCTGCGCCCTCGCGTGTTTCGAGGGTGAAACGATCGGCATGACTCGGCGTGATCGGCGCGCGAGGATGAGAACGTTTGTTTTTTGAAATGTTCGTTGAGGGCGAATGACCGCGCGCCATCCTCAGTCGTCATCCCCGCGAAAGCGGGGATCCAGTACGCCGCGGCCCATCGAGGACTCACGACCGTCTCTGGGATACTGGATCGCCCGGTCAAGCCGGGCGATGACGGCGGAGATGGTGGCACGAGCGCGAACGAGCGCGAAGGTGAAGTGCACTGGCATCTCCGCGTCATTGCGAGGAGCGCAGCGACGAAGCAATCCAGAGTCGTGGGCGGGACTCTGGATTGCTTCGCTTCGCTCGCAATGACGGAGGAGAGACTTTACCCCGCCTGCCCCGCGGCTACCGCCGCCTGCGGCACTGCGACCGCAGCCACCCGCCGCGGCGACATCCGTTCGGCCTGCAGCACCGCGAACGTCAGCACGATGAGCGCCGTGCCCTGATGCAGCAGCGCCAGCGAGATCGGCACCACCATCAGCAAGGTCGCGATGCCCAGCACCGCCTGCACCAGGATCGCCGCGAGCAGCCGGTGCGCGCCGCGCACCACGGCGCGGCCGGCGCCCGCGCGCATCACGTCGAAGGCGTGCCACGCCGCCAGCGCCAGCAGCGCGTAGGCGGTCATGCGATGCATGAACTGCACCGTCAGGTGGTTCTCGAACAGGTTGAACCACCACGGCGAATGGGCCCACAGATTGGCCACCTTGGGGATCAGGGCGCCGTCGATCTCGGGCCAGGTGTTGTAGACAAGGCCTGCGCGCAAGCCCGCGACCAGCGCACCGAGATAGAGCTGCACGAAGGTGACGCCGACCAGCACCCACGCCGTCAGCCGCAGCCGTGCCGGCACCTCGATCTCGTCGCGCGGCTTGAGCCGCCGCAACGTCCAGACGATCGACGCGAAGATCAGAAGCGCCAGCGACAGATGCGTCGCGAGACGGACCGGCGCCACCTCGGTGCGCTCGGTCAGGCCCGAGGCCACCATCCACCAGCCGACCGCGCCCTGCAGCGCGCCGAGGCCGAAGATCAGCCAGAGACGGCGGCCGAGCGGCCCGGACACGGCGCCGCGCCACAGGAACCACAGGAACGGCAGCAGATAGACCATGCCGATGACGCGGCCGAGCAGCCGATGGCCCCACTCCCACCAGAAGATGGTCTTGAACTCGCGCAGCGTCATGCCGGCATTCATCTGCCGGTACTGCGGGATCCGCTTGTAGGCCTCGAAGGCGTCGGTCCAGGCCTGCTCCGAGAGCGGCGGCAAGGTGCCGGTGACCGGCTTCCATTCGACGATCGAGAGCCCGGATTCGGTCAGCCGCGTCGCGCCGCCGACCAGCACCATCAACGCGATCAGGCCGGCCACGACGGTGAGCCAGATGCGGATCGCGGCGGTGTCTCGGGTAACGGGAACCGTGGTCATGGAGGTTGAACGCTCGATTGAACCTAAGCTGTCAGGCCCTTATAATCCCAGTGAATTCGCGCGCAAGCCGCGCCGCCCCCAACGCAGGCTGACATTCCCGTCATGACGATCCGCACCCGCAAACTGATCGGCGCCCTGGCGCTGCTGCTGCTCGCCTTTGCCTGGTCGATGATGGGCATGGTGCTGGCGCAATTCCCCCTGATTGCCAATTCCGGCTGGATGCAGGCGGTGTATTACGTCGTCGTCGGCATGGGCTGGGTGCTGCCGGCGATGCCGATCGTGAGCTGGATGCTGCGTCCCGATCCGGCGCGGGAAAGCTGATCGACCGGGCTGATCAGCCGAGGTCGAGCTCAGCTGGTGGCGCGAATTTTTGTCGCGGCAGGGTCACCCCGGCCATCAGCACCTTCAACGCCCGCAGCGATCGCGAGCGGCCGTCCCAGGCGATCCGCGGCAGCGTATGCAGATGGGTGCGCCCCTCGCTCTGCACCACGCCGCCGACCGCCGTGGCGGCGCTGACGAAGCCCGCTTGCTCCGCCAGCACGGCGTCGCCGCGGCGGAACGACTGGGGGTCACCGAACGGGTACGCCATGTGCCGGACCGGCCGGCGCAGCGCGGTTTCCAGCACCGCCTTGCCCATCGCGATCTCGCGCTGCGCGTCGGCGTCGCGGAGATGGGCCAGCACGGGGAAATTCACGGTGGCGCTGCCGATCGTGACGTTGGGATCGGCAGCCAGCCTGGCGATGTCGGCCCAATCCATCGACGCCTCACGGCTCAGCGCGGCGAGGTCCACCGAATGGCGCGAGCAGAGATCGCGAATCGCGACCGACAGCTCCGCGGGCGGCAGCTTGCGCAGCCAGCCGAAGAGATAGGCGAACAGCTCGTATTTCTCGGCCGCCTTGAACACGGAGAAGCGCTGCTCGCGATGATCGATAACCAGATTGATGCGCGCCTCGCGCGCGATCACCGCCTCGAGCGCCAGCCACCACGCCTCGCCGAGGCCATCGGGAAAAGCCGTGGGCACATACACCGCGAACGGCACACCGTGGCGGGCCAGCACCGGATAGGCGTGCGTGATCATATCTTTCGACGCGCCGTCGAACGTCAGGCAGGCAAAGCGCCGACTTTCAGGCAGCCGGACCGAGCGATGACAGGCCTCGTCGAGCGAGACGATGTCATAGCCCCATCGCTTCAGCGCGCGGATCACCTGGTCGAGGAAGGCCGGCGTGATCTCGATCTGCTTGAGCGGTTGAAACGCGCCCTTGCGGCGCGGCCGCACGCGCTCGAACCGCAGGATGGCGCCGGCCCCACCCGTGGCACGCGAGGCGATCAGCGCGCGGCCGCTGAAATAGGCCAGTTCGAGCCGGGCGCTCCGCAGCCAGCTGTTGTCCGACGACAATTCCCGCGCCCCTTTCCGAAAACCGACTTGAAACGAAGCCGTCCGTGCCCACCTGATGCTGACAGACCATGGCGCGATCGCGTCATGTTCGCCACCACCGGATTTTTAAGAACATTCCCTCTTAAGATCGGGTGCCGAAAGCCGATTTGAACAGATCTTAGCTGCCCGTCTTTGTTTACTGCCCGTCTTTCCCGATTTGGGACGCGACCATTGCCATTACCTTTTGTTGAGACTTCTTTGCGAGGGTCGGCCGACGCCAAGCAACAAAACTCCAAAATATCATCCAAGACAACGCGAGCTGCGCGATGACCATGGCCGCCGTGATCGAGAGCCGGACGGCGCAGGCGCATCGGCCGATGTCGGACATTGCGCGGATCGAGGTCATCTCCGATCTCGCTCAGGCCGAGCCGGTCTGGCGCGCGCTCGAAGTCCCCGACAACCTCGCAACGCCCTATCAACGCTTCGACCTGCTGGCCGCCTGGCAACGTGAGGTCGGCGTCCACGAGCGTGCAACGCCCTTCATCGTCATCGCCCGCGATGCCGAGAAGCGCCCCCTGATGCTGCTGCCGCTCGCCCTGCGCCAGGTCTTCGGGGTTCGCGTCGCCTCCTTCATGGGCGGCAAGCACAGCACCTTCAACATGCCGCTCCTGGAGCGCGACTTCGCCGCGCGCGCGAGCGCTGCCGACCTCGACATGATGCTGGCGAGCCTGCGCGAGCACGGCTGCGCCGACGTCCTCGCCTTCACGCAACAGCCGAAACACTGGCGCAACCTCGCCAATCCCCTCGCGAGCTGGCCACATCAGTCGTCGGTGAACGACTGTCCCGTGCTGCTGATGCCGCCGGGAGCGGCGCCGACGGCCTTGTTGTCGAACTCGTTTCGCAAGCGCCTCAAGAGCAAGGAAAAGAAGCTGCAGGCGCTGCCCGGCTATCGCTACATGATCGCGCGCAGCGACGCCGAAATCGGCGACCTGCTCGACTGGTTCTTCCGCATCAAGCCGGTCCGCATGGCCGAGCAGAAACTGCCGAACGTGTTCGCCGAGCCCGGCATTGAGGCCTTCATTCGCAACGCCTGCATGGCACAGCTCGGCTGCGGCCATCGCGCGATCGAGATCCACGCACTGCGCTGCGACGCCGAGATCATCGCGATGTTCGCGGGCGTCGCCGACGGCGCACGCTTCTCGATGATGTTCAACACCTACACGCTGTCGGAGAACGCGCGCTGGAGCCCCGGGCTGATCCTGATGCGCTCGATCATCGATCACTACGCGCAGCAGGATTTCCGCGCGCTCGATCTCGGCATCGGCTCTGACGACTACAAGCGGATGTTCTGCAAGGACGACGAGCCGATCTTCGACAGCTATGTCCCGCTCACCGCGCGCGGGCGTCTGGCCGCCAGCAGCATGGCCGCGCTCGGGCGGGCCAAGCATGCCGTCAAGCACAGCCCTGCTCTGTTCCGCCTCGCGCAGCGCCTGCGCGGCGCGATGCAGGGACGCGGCGGCGCGCCGCAGGGCGAAGCCAAGGCCGAGGACTAGGCGGCGACGCCGTGGCGGCCCGGCTGATTGCGGTTGGCGCCGTCGACCGGCGCGTTCAGCATGGTGACGGCGGCAAAGCCGACCTCGCGCAGCTGCTCGCTCATCTGGCTGCGCGCCTCGGCAGGCATGGCCGGATCGGGCACGACGACGGCGCGCGCGCCTGTCGTCAGCAGCTCGGCCGGCAGGTCGGAGGCGTTGCCGGCGTCGAGCAGCACGTGGTCGTAGACGCGTAGCAGCGCGTCGATCGCGAGCGACAGCCGCGGCGATTGCAGCTGGTTGCGGTCGGCGCCGGGACGGCCGGCATTGACCAGGTGCAGCCGCGAGGCCTGGTCCTTGGTGATGATGGACGAGAACGACGCTTCGCCCAGCATCAGCTCGATCAGCCCCGGCGCCGCCGGGTCGACCGAGAGGCCGGCGAGCAGCTGCGGGCTGCCGGCGAGATCGACGAGCACCACGCGGGCCTGTTGGGCCATGGCGCGGGCGAGCGACAGCGCGGTGGTGGTGACACCCGTGGCGCCAGCCGTGCCGAGCACGGTGACCTTGCGGGCCGCCTCGCCCGCGGCGACGAGATCAGCAGCGAGCTGCTCGAGCTCGCCCAGGGGCGGCGGCGGAGCGGCCGGCGCCGGAATCGGCGACGCTGCGGCGGCTGCCGTCGCCTCGGACACGGGTGCAGGAGGAGGAGCTTGAGCGATGGCAGGCGACGCCACCGCGACGGACTCGACCACGGTCGGCGCGGGCCTCGCCGAAACGGCCGGCGCGGCCATCACCGGCTCGACGCGGGCCATCGGCGCGGCGGTGAGGACCACGGTCGTCATCTGCGTGCTGGCCGCCGTGCGCGGCGCGGTCAGGCGCAGCAGCTCACCGGTGATCACCACACCCGAGGTCAGCATCAAGGTCGCCAGCGTCGCGATCAGCACGATCGGCAGCTTCTTCGGATAGGCCGGCGTGTTGGACACCACCGCCCGCGAAATGATCCGCCCCTCCGCCGGCGGCGTGTCGAGCGACACGCGGGTGTCGGCCTCGCGATACTTGGCGAGATACGATTCGAGGAGGTCGCGCTGCGCCTTCGCATCCCGCTCCAGCGCCCGCAGCTGGACATCCTGGCTGTTGGTGGAGGACGCCTGCTTCTTCGCCTGATCGAGGCTCTGGGTCAGCATCTGCACCCGCCCCTCGGCGATGCGGGCGTCGCTGTCCAGCGAGCGCGAAATTTTCCCCGCCTCGTCGCGAATCTGGCGATCGAGATCCGCCAGTTGGGCCTTGAGCTCCTTGATGCGCGGGTGGTTGTCGAGCAGCGTCGACGACTGCTCGGCAAGCTGCGCGCGCAGGTTCACGCGCTGCTCGGACAGCCGCCGCATCAGCTCGGAATTGAGCACCTCGGAGGCTTCGATCGGCTGACCGCTCTGCAGCATCTCCCGGATCAGCCGCGCCTTGGTCTCGGCATCGGACTTCAGCGCCCGGGCATTGTTCAGCTGGGTGTTGACCTCGCCCATCTGCTGGTTGGACAACGAGGTGTTGTTGGTGCCCATGAACGAGTTCGACTTGGACCGGAAGTCCTCGACGCGGGACTCCGCCTCCTCCACCTTCTTGCGCAGGCTCTGGATCTCTCCGGCAAGCCACTGGCTCGCCGATTTCGCCTGCGCCTGGCGGGCATTCTGCTGCAGGACGAGATATCCGTCCGCGATCGCGTTGGCCACCTGCGCGGCGAGCGCAGGATCCTGCGACTGGAATTCGACGACGAGCACGCGAGATTTATCCACCGCATAGACCGTCAAACGCTCGTAATAGGCATCCATCACGCGCTCTTCCGGCGTCATCGCGAGCGGATCCCGGACCAGCCCCATCATCGCGGCGACCGACTTCAGCGGCGACACGCCGCGCAGCACGGAATCGAACTCCGGCAGCTCGCCGAGCTTGTTCTTGCGGATGATGTCCCGAGCCAGATCGCGCGACAGCACCAGTTGCACCTGGCTGGTGACCGCCTCGGGATCCAGCGCCGTCCGCTCCTCGGTGCGCTCGCCGTTCGGGCGCACGAACACGTTCTCGCGGCCATCGATCAGGATGCGCGCTTCGGACTTGTAGCGCGGCGTGATCATGTTGACGGCCGTGACCGCGAGGCCCAAGGCGAGCAGCGTCGGCAGGACAATGAAAACACGCTTCCGCGCCAATGCGCGACCGATCAGTCTGATATCCAGATCGCCCGACGCATCAGGCTCGGCCGAAGCCGGCACGCTCACGACCGGACGGGCCGACGCTTCGTCAACCTGCTGCTTCTTGCCGGCACGCCAGAACGCCAACCGCATCATCCACTCCCGCGAGACCAACGCCACGCCGCCACCCTACGTGGTAGAATTACACTCCATTAAGGTTGCTGACGGGTTAATCCCGAACGCCTACAGTCTGAGGATCATCACCCGCCTCCATCCCATCCTATCAGGAGACGCTTTGCGCCAGATCGTCACAATGTCGCAGCGCACGGCCCCGACATCAGACTTTGTTAACCATCACTCCCTTATCGAATAAGCAGCCACCAAGAGTCAGCGACGAGAGGCGCCCGTGCTTCCTCACTCCGCCAGTCGTCAGATCAGTTCGCGCAGCAGCGCCTGGCACCAGCTTGGTCAAACAGCCGATGCGGCCGAGTGCGATATGGCGCCTTCGCCGGACAAGCCTCTGAGGATTCTTCACGCGGTCAGAGCGCCGGTCGGCGGCATTTTCCGGCACATTCTCGACCTCGCCAACGGCCAGGTCGATCGCGGGCACCAAGTCGGGATCATCGCTGACAGCCTCACCGGCGGCGAACGCGCTGACGCCGCGCTCGCACAGATCGCTCCCCGTCTGGCTCTCGGCGTCCATCGCATCGCCATTCACCGCGAGCCGTGGCCGACCGACGTCGTTGCGCTCCGTCATTTTCACCGGTTGGCGCGCAGCCTCAGCCCCGACGTTCTCCACGGCCATGGCGCCAAGGCCGGCGCCTTCGTGCGCATGTTGCCGCGCCGGTCCGGGACCATCCGCATCTACACCCCGCATGGCGGCTCCCTGCACTATCCGCGCAACACGCTCAAGGGCGCGCTCTACGGTCGGCTCGAACGAGCGCTGATGAACCGGACCGACCTGTTCCTGTTCGAGAGCATCTTTGCCCGCGACACCTATGAGCGCATGATCGGCCATCCCCAGGGGCTGGTGCATTGCGTTTTCAATGGCGTCACCGCCGGCGAGTTCGATCCGGTCACGCCCGCGGACGACCAGACCGATCTCTCCTATGTCGGGGAATTCAGACACATCAAGGGAACGGATCTGCTGATCGACGCCCTTGCGCAACTGCACGCGCGTGGCCGGCCGTTGACGCTGACTCTGGGCGGGGACGGCGAAGAGACTGCGCGGTTGAAGGCCCAGGTCGAGCGGCTCGGTCTCACATCCGTGGTGCGTTTCATCGGGCACGTGAAAGCCCGCGACGGCTTTTCCAAGGGACGCCTGCTCGTGGTTCCGTCGCGCGGCGACTCGATGCCCTATGTGGTGATCGAAGCCGGAGCCGCCGGCGTTCCGATGATTGCGGCCCGGGTCGGCGGGATCCCGGAGATCTTCGGACCGAACAACGAGTCGCTTTTCATGCCGGGCAACGCCACGGCGCTTGCGGACGCGATCGAGGCCGCGATCGAAGATCCGGCGACGGTGCAATTGCGCGCCAAGGCGTTGCGAGAGCGCGTCTTCCAGCACTTCTCGCAGAAGGCCATGGTCGAGGGCGTTCTCGACAGTTACCGCGAAGCATTTACCAAGACCTGACGTCATTTACCAACGCTAACAATTTCTTCCGATTTGCCCTCTAATCCCGCCGGTGGGGAATTTCCTCCGGCGCCATTGGCGCTTACATGACCAAAAATACTAACAAACATAATCCGGGCTTGTACGACTGTGGAACCGATCAACGCTCGCTCGATGTTGGATGCTGCCGCGGCCACGGCCGCCTCGACGACGGCTACGGGACAGCCAACCGTTGAACGTCGCCGCCGCCTTTCGCCGGCGGCGCTGTCCGTCGCCAACCAGAAGGTGCTTCGCGCCTATTCTCCGATCGTGCTGGCCGGCATCGTCCGGATCACCGATTTCGCGTTGCTGAGCTTTGTCGGCAGCGCCGTCTATTTCGGGTATGTGGTTCCGCTCAGCGGCTTCCATTGGGAGTATCTCGCCGCGATCATCGGGCTGGCGGTGAGCGCGGTGGTCTGTTTTCAGGCCGCCGACATCTACCAAGTTCAGATCTTCCGCGCCCAGGTGCGGCAGATGACCCGGATGATCTCCTCCTACTGCTTCGTCTTCCTGCTGTTCATCGGCCTCTCGTTCTTCGCCAAGATCGGCAGCGAGGTCTCGCGCCTGTGGCTTGCGGCCTTCTTCTTCGTCGGCCTGGGCGCGCTGATCGCAAGCCGCGTGGTGCTGCGCAGCCTGATCCGCAGCTGGGCCAAACAGGGGCGGCTGGATCGCCGTACCATCATCGTCGGCGCCGACCAGAGCGGCGAAGGCCTGGTTCGTGCCTTGAAGGCTCAGGACGACTCCGAGATCGAGATCCTCGGTGTGTTCGACGACCGCAACGATTCCCGCTCGCTCGAGACCTGTGCCGGCGCGCCGAAGCTCGGCAAGGTCGACGACATCGTCGAATTTGCCCGCCGTACCCGCGTCGATCTCGTGTTGTTTGCGCTGCCGATCTCGGCGGAGACTCGCATCCTGGACATGCTGAAGAAGCTGTGGGTGCTGCCGGTCGACATCCGCCTGTCCGCTCATACCAACAAGTTGCGCTTCCGGCCGCGTTCCTATTCCTATCTCGGCGCGGTCCCGACGCTCGACGTCTTCGAAGCTCCCATCACCGACTGGGACCTGGTGATGAAATGGCTGTTCGACCGTCTCGTCGGCGGCCTGATCCTGCTGCTCGCACTGCCGGTGATGGCGCTGGTCGCGCTCGCGATCAAGCTCGACAGTCCCGGGCCGGTGCTGTTCCGGCAGAAGCGGTTCGGCTTCAACAATGAGCGCATCGACGTCTTCAAGTTCCGCTCGCTCTATCATCACCAGGCCGATCCCACAGCCTCCAAGGTGGTCACCAAGAACGATCCGCGCGTCACCCGCGTGGGCCGCTTCATCCGCAAGACCAGCCTCGACGAGCTGCCGCAGCTGTTCAACGTCGTGTTCAAGGGCAACCTGTCGCTCGTCGGTCCGAGGCCGCATGCCGTGCAAGGCAAGCTGCAGAACCGGATGTTCGACGAGGCCGTCGACGGCTACTTCGCCCGCCACCGCGTCAAGCCGGGGATCACCGGATGGGCGCAGATCAACGGCTGGCGCGGCGAAATCGACAACGAGGAGAAGATCCAGAAGCGCGTCGAGTTCGACCTCTATTACATCGAGAACTGGTCCGTGCTGTTCGACCTCTACATCCTCTTGAAGACGCCGCTGGCGCTGATGACCAAGAGCGAGAACGCCTATTGAGTTTGGGGATCCGGAGCGGGCGTGCGCCCGCTTCGTACATGGAGTTGGCTGGTCCCGCCGCGTACCGCGTATGAGTGTGAGTTGGTGATGGCGTACACGGCGTCCGCCGGAGAGTTCGCGTTGAGGCCGACCGCCCCTGCGGGCGTGCTGGCCCTGCAGCGCGCGCTCGTCTGGCTGATCGGAGCCTCCGGCGCGATCGTCTTCATCGAACCGAGCCCCTACGAACTCGTGACGCTCGCCTCCGCCGCGGTATTCATCGCGACCGGTATCAGGCTGCGCGCCGTGTTTCTGCCCCTCCTCCTGCTCCTGTTCCTGGTCAATCTCGGCTACACGATCAGCGCGGTACCGCTGCTCGACGATTCCAAGATCGCGACCTGGATCGCGACGTCCTGGTATATGGCGGTCACGGCGATGCTGCTGGCGATGGTGACCGCCGAAGACACCGCGGCGCGGCTCGACATGCTGCGCCGGGGCCTCGTGATGGGCGGGGCGATCGCGGGCCTCGCCGGCGTCGCCGGCTACTTCCATCTCGTGCCCGGCGGCTATGATCTCCTTACCCTGTATGGACGCGCGCGCGGCACGTTCAAGGACCCGAACGTGCTCGGCGCGTTCCTCATCCTGCCGGCGCTGCTCGCGCTGCAGAACGTCGTCACGGCCCGCCTCGCGGCCACCTTGCGCGCCAGCTTCGCGTTCGGCGCCATCTCGCTCGCCATCCTGCTCGCCTTTTCGCGGGCCGCCTGGGGCGGCCTGGTGCTCACCGCGGCCTTCATGCTGGTGATGATGGTGCTCACCAGCCAGACGCGGAGCGAGCGGTCCCGCATCATTCTCATGACCCTGGCCGCCGCGGCGGCAGGCGTCGTCCTGGTCGGCGTTCTCCTCTCCATCGACTCCATCGCCGACATGTTCAAGCAGCGGGCGAGCTTCGACCAGAGCTACGACGAAGGCCGTTTCGGACGCTTCGGCCGTCACATCCTGGGTGCCGACATGGCGCTCGACCTGCCGTTCGGGATCGGGCCGCTGCAGTTTCACAACTACTTCCCCGAGGACACCCACAATTCCTATCTGAACGCCTTCATGTCGGGCGGCTGGCTGTCCGGCATCTGCTATCCCGCGCTGGTGTTCACCACCGTCATTCTCGGCTTCCGCTATCTTTTCGTACGCGTGCCGTGGCAGCGTACCTACATCGCTGTGTTCTCCGCCTTCCTCGGCACCGTCGGCGAGAGCTTCATCATCGACACCGACCACTGGCGGCACTTCTTCCTGATGCTCGGCACGATGTGGGGCATGATCGCCGCCACCCGCGCCCACCAGGCCGCGAGCCGATCCGCAGGGACCGGCTCGCCTTTGCTGTCGATCAATCCTCCGCCGTGAACGTCAGGCCGGCATTGTCGACCAGCCGTTTGATCAGGCTGTCCTGCAGCGCCGCACCCGGGGTCCAGAAGCCGCCCTTGACGCTGGTACCGTCGCGCAGCAGCCCGATGGCGCATTCGCTGATCATCTTCGAGGTCGAGCCGTAGCCGGGGTCGCGGTTGCCCTTGACCGTGGCGCGCGCCTGCCGCCCGTCGGGCGCGATCGCGACGAACATCAGGTTGTAGTAGCCGTTGTCGCGCTCCTCCTTGGAGGGGCCCTCGCCCGGCTTCGGCGCGTTCGGACCTGTCTTCTCGGAATTCGCCGCCATCACCTTCTTGGCGTTGGCCTCGCCCTTCTCGCCCGCCCCGGTCAGCACCATCTCGTCATAGATGAAGTCCTGGCCGTAGGGGAAACCCATCAGCATGTTGGAACGGTGAACGTTGCGGGTGTTGATCAGCGCCATCATGAACGGCGCCGCCCAGGATTGCAGATCCTCCTCATAGAGCGGCTTGTTGCCGGGCGGCTGCTTCGGGCCCTTGAAACCCGGCGTCAGTGCAAAGAAATCCTTCAGGATCGACACCAGGCTGAGATCCTGGGCCACCGCATCGAACGTCGCCTTGGCGCTGGCGGCGGTGCCGCCCGACAGGGTGCCGCTCATGCCGCGGACGCGGCCCTTGACGCGGGCGGCCGGCGCGCCGAGCACCTTCTTCGCCTGCTGCTGCACGAAGTAGACGCCGAGCTCGAACGGCACGGAATCGAAGCCGCAGGAGAACACGATGCGGGCGCCGCTCTTTTCCGCGGTCGCCTGATGCTTGTCGATCATCTGCCGCATCCACACCGGCTCGCCGCAGAGATCCACGTAGTCCGTGCCGGTCTCGGCGCAGAGAGCGACGAGTTCGTTGCCGTAGAGCTGATAGGGACCGACCGTGGTCAGCACCAGCCTGGTCTGCGCGACCATTGCCTTCAGTGACTCGAGATTGGACGCATCGGCAGCGATCAACGGCGTGTCGGCCGGCGCGCCGATCTCGTCGCGGACGGCGGCGAGCTTGTCCAGGCTGCGACCGGCCATCGCCCAGCGCAGCGAGCCATCGCCGCGATATTGCGTGGCAAGATACTCGGCCACGAGCTTGCCCGTGAAGCCGGTGGCGCCGTAGACGACGAGGTCGAATTTGGATGACGTCATTCTTGTTCCCTGGACATCAGCTTCAATTTGAACGCTCCGTCATTGCGAGGAGAGAAGCGACGAAGCAATCCAGAGTCCCAACGCGGCCCCTGGATTGCTTCGCTGCGCTCGCAATGACGGAGCATGTGGTTCTACTTCTTCCCATACGACACGCTCATGCCCGCACGCACATCGTTCTGGATTCCATACGGCGCGATCGGATAGCGCAGGCCGTTCCTGGCGAGCTGCTTCATCCCGGCAATCGCCTTGGCGAGATCGGCGGGCTTGAACGCCATCAGCATCTCCTCGTCCGGCACGCCGCCATAGCGGCGCTCGGCGAAGCAGGGCAGCGACAGGCTCGGCTCGCCGGTCTTCAGCGCCCGCCCCCAGGAGTCGGCGCAGGCGGTCTCGCCGACGACGCCCCATTCGAACTTCTTGTAGCCGACATATTGCAGGCCGTTGATCAGGATGATCATCTGGCCGGGGGTCGCGTAGACGAGACAGATATCCGGCGGATCGAGCCGGCCGCTCGCCAGCGGGCTCACCGCCATGGCCTGGTAGCGGCCGAACGGCACCACGTCGAGCGCCTCCTGCCGCTTGCGCGCATCCTCCGCGGTCCCGTGCCAGACGCCGACATAGCCCTCGCCCTTCAGCCATGTCTCGTCCTGCGGCCCGAGTCCGATCACGGCGCGGCATTGCGCGCCGACGAGATCCTCGCCCGTGATGCCGACAGTCCAGCCAAGCCGTGCGGCCATGCTGACGATCTGATCGGTGGTATGCACCGCGTTGGGCCGGCGGATCTTCTCCACCGCCTCCATCTCCTCGACGCGGGCGAACATCTTGATGCCGATCACGGTCGTCTTCAGCCGCAGCAGGGCGTTGAGGTCGGCGACCATGGCCGCGAGGTCCAGCCTGTCGGCCGCATCAGGCTGTCGCATGGGGTGTTCCCTCCTCGACGCGCGGACTGTCGCTGCCGTGCGTGGTTCAGCTTCGGGGCGCTTGTTAGACGCTCGCCAGCCGCGATGCCAGCCCTTCCGCCTCCCCGGCTCGTCCCGCGTACCATGATCCTTCTCGATCCCCCAGGAATCACTTATGAATTTCCTCTCCTCAGACAGGACCATGCGATGAGCCGCAGCGACCGGAAGGAAGGCGCCATGGGCGCGACGGCCGGCCCGGGCGCAACGCCCGTCCTGTCGCCGGCGGCGCTTTATGAGGCCGGACTGCACCATCTCGGCGGCGGGCGGCTGCTCGACGCGCAGATGTGCTGCGAGCAGGCTTTGACGGCCGACCCGAACCATGCCGACAGCCTCGCGCTGATGGGCATCATCGCGCTGCAAAGCGGGCAGCACGACCACGCCGTGGCGTGGTTCTCGCGCGCCATCCGGCAGACGCCGAAGATCGACTATCTCACCAGCCTCGGCTTCACGTTGAAACAGATGGGCCGGCTCGACGACGCGCTCGCGGTGTTCGACAAGGCGATCCAGCTCAAGCCCGATGATGCCGAATTGTGGAAGCACATGGGCGGCGTTCTGCTGGCGCAGAATCGCGGCGCCGAGGCGCTGCTGAGCTATCAGCACGCGCTCACGATCGATCCCAGCCATCGTGACGCGGCGTGGCAGAGCGGACTGTTGCTGCAACAGCAGGGGCGCCATGACGAGGCGGTGCAAGCCTTTACCGTCTGCCTGAACAAGCAGCCGAGCGACCTGCCGGCGCTGCAGATGCGCGCCCGCTCGCTTCGGGAACTCAAGCGCTACGATGACTATCTGGCGGATTGCGAGCGCGCCCAAATGCTCGCACCGGCCGATCCGCTCGCCAGCAACAATCTCGGCGATGCGCTGGTCTGCCTCCGCCGCCATGACCAGGCGCTGGCCTGGTTCGATCGGGCGCTGGAGCTGCGGCCCGGCTTCGCCGACGTGCTGCTCAACAAGGGCTTCGCGCTCTCGCATGCGCTGCGCTTCGAGGACGCCGCCGCCGTGTATCGCGAGATCCTGGCGGCCGAGCCCGACAATGCGAAGGCGGCCTGGCATCTCGCCCATATCGAGCTGCAATGCGGTGACTACGCAGCTGGCTGGGCCCGCCGCGAAGCGCGCTGGGCCATGCCGGACTTCTCGCCGGACTATCCGCGCTTCGCGCAGCCGAAATGGCTGGGGAAAGAGGATATTTCGGGCAAGACTCTCCTGATCGAGGAGGATGAAGGCTTCGGCGACAATATCCAGTTCGCGCGCTATCTGCCGATGGTCGCAGCCCGCGGCGCCAAGGTGATCCTCGTGGTGCGCGAGCCGATGCGGCGGCTGATGAGCGGCATAGAGGGTGTCTCGCAGTGCCTCGCCTTCGCGCCGGACCTGCAGCGGCCGGCCTTCGACATGCATTGCCCGGTCATGAGCCTGCCGCTCGCCTTCGGCACCACGCTGGAGACCATTCCGCCGCCCAGCTATCTGCCGCCTCCCCCGGCCGATCGCGTGGCGGCCTGGGAGCAGCGGCTCGGGTCGCACGCCCGGCTGCGCGTCGGCCTCGTCTGGTCGGGCAATCCGCACCAGGCCAACGATGCCAACCGCTCGATGCCGCTGTCGACGCTGCTGCCGCTGCTGGAGATCGAGGCTGACTTCATCAGCCTGCAGAAGGAGCTGCGGCCGGCGGACAAGGCGCTGCTCGCACAACAGGACCGCATCCGTGACGTCACCGCCGATCTCACCGACTTCGCCGAGACGGCCGCCCTGATGTCCTGTCTCGATGTCATCGTGACGGTCTGCACCAGCGCCGCGCATCTCGCCGCCACGCTCGGACGGCCGACCTGGATCATGCTGCCGCACGTCGCCGACTGGCGCTGGCTGAGGGATCGCGACGACAGCCCGTGGTATCCGAGCGCGCGGCTGTTCCGCCAGGACGCCAGCTGCCGCTTCGAGCCGGTGGTCGCGCGCGTGCGCGGCGAGCTGGCGGCGAAGGCGGCCGGCCTGAAGAGGACGACCGCTTAGGTCGGTCCGGGAAACAGCTCGTCGGTGCGGCCGCGCAGGCGGTAGGCCAAGAGGCCGACCCATTCGCGCACGGCGATGTCGGCACGGCGCAGGCCGAGCAGCGAGACGCCGTCGACATCGAGCACGCGGCCGACGCGCCAATCCACCGGATAGGGCTCGACCGGAAAGCCCGCTTTCCGGAACAGCCCAACCGAGCGCGGCATGTGATAGGCCGAGGTCACCAGCAGCCAGCGCTCGCCCGGCTTGGGCGAGATCATCGCCTTGGAGAAGATCGCATTCTCGTAGGTGTTGCGCGACTGCCGCTCCAGCAGCAGCCGCTCCTTGGGCACGCCGAGGCTCTCCAGGATCTCGGCGCCGACATCGGCCTCCTTCGCCTCGGTCGCGATCAGGTTGGCGCTGCCGCCGGTGAACAGCACGCGCGCATTCGGATAGCGCCGCGCCAGCACGGCCGCCTGGATCACCCGGTCGGCGCCCGCCACGGTTACCGGCATGCCGTAGATGACCGAGAGATCGGAATCGACCGGACCGCCGAGCACGATGATGCCGTCGGGGGCGCCCTTGGCCGGATCCCATTTCGGAAACCGGCTCTCCAGCGGATACAACATCAGGCTGCCGAGCGGCGTCAGGCCGACGATGGCCAGCAGCAGCATCGCCGAGACCACGAGCCTGCGGCCGAGCACGGCGAACCGCGTCGGCATCAGGACGATGCCGATGAGGCCGAGCGCGATCATGAAATTGGTCGGCAGCGCCAGCAGGCCGAGCGTCTTGGACAGGACGAAGAACATTCCGGGCTCCGGCGCGGGGTGAGATCGTATGGCCGCCCTCATACACGACAGCCGCCATGCGTCGCCATCTCTCCGCGAACGCGATCGGATGCGCTAAGCTCGGGCGAGATCCGGCAACAATGAGAGCATCATGGCCCATCATCACCTGCACGCCAGCCCCGAGACCTGCCATTGGGGCTTCTTCGAATCCCGGCTGAAGCCGGTGCTCACGG
The DNA here is from genome assembly GCF_051167855.1 of Bradyrhizobium sp. HKCCYLRH3099. NCBI lineage: Bacteria > Pseudomonadati > Pseudomonadota > Alphaproteobacteria > Hyphomicrobiales > Nitrobacteraceae > Bradyrhizobium > Bradyrhizobium sp. HKCCYLRH3099. The sequence continues at coordinate 2,858 of NZ_JBNPTW010000028.1, read as the reverse complement.
TCGACAGCGGCGACGAGGTCACGATCGATTCGATCAGCGGCGGACCGGACGTGGTGCCGGACACCAGCAAGTTTCACGTGCCGCCGGAATTGTTCGACGTCCACGCCCGGTCCGAGCGGATGGTGCCGGGCCACATCCTGACAGGCCCCGTCGCGGTGCGTGGCGCCGAGGTCGGCGACGTGCTGGAGGTCGACATCCTCGACGTGCAGCTGCGCCAGAACTGGGGCTATAATTTCATCCGCCCGCTGGCCGGCACCCTGCCCGACGATTTCCACGAGACCCGGCTGATGAACATCCCGCTCGACAAGGAGCGGATGGTCGGCAAGCTGCCCTGGGGCCTCGAGCTGCCGCTTGCGCCGTTCTTCGGCGTGATGGGCACGGCCCCGCCGCCGGCCTGGGGCCGCATCACCACGCTGATCCCGCGCGCGATGGGCGGCAATCTCGACAACAAGGAGCTCGGCGCCGGCGCCAAGCTGTATCTGCCGGTGTTCGTGCCGGGCGCGCTGTTCTCCTGCGGCGACGGTCATGGCGCGCAGGGCGACGGCGAGGTCTGCGTCACCGCGATCGAAACCGCGCTGCAGGGGCGCTTCCGTCTGACCGTGCGCAAGGACCTCAGCTTCGACTATCCGCGCGCCGAGACGCCGACGCACTACATGACGATGGCGATGGACCCCGATCTCGACCAGTGCGTGGTGAAGGCGCTGCGCGACATGATCGTGCTGCTCGGCGAGAAGCGCAATCTGTCGCGCGAGGACGCGTATACGCTGTGCAGCCTCGCGGCGGATCTGCGCGTGACGCAGACGGTCAACGGCTCCAAGGGCATTCATTGCATGATCGCGAAGTCGGTCGTGCACGGGTGAGGTCGTCGTGGCCCGCGCTCGCGCGGCTCGCTCCATTGTGTCGCCCGGCTTGACCGGGCGACCCAGGACTCCGCGGCTATTGTGGGTCCTTCGATAGGCCGCGGCGTGCTGGATCCCCGCCTGCGCGGGGATGACGACCGAATGTGACGCGCCCTCGCTTATCCCAACAGACACGCGTTTTCATCCTCGCGCGCCGCTCGCGCCGAGTCATGCCGTTCATCTCACCCTCACGAAGTTCGGAGGGCGCAGGGAAGGCCAGGCGTCGGCTGACGCCTGCGGCCCGCCTGCGAGAAAAAATGCAGGCGGCAGGTACCACAGGTGCAGCCGGACAACGCCCGGCCTTCCCTGCGCGATGGTCTTCACGCTTATACGCAGTCTGCCTGGTGCGCCGGGCTTGTTGGCCACCATTCGCGACAATGCTTGCGCATTGCGCGGGACACCAGCATCGGGGTGCCAGCACGCTGCGACTTCACGTCCGCGCCGAACCGTTCGTCCACGCATCCCTTGAAGGACACGCTGCGGCTCGCTCGCGGCCATCGCTCCCCGCCCCGCGTGTCGTGACGATCGCGCGCAACGCCCCTTCCGAGTGAGACGGGATGGCGACAGTAGAGCATGATTTTCGGAAAAGCGAAAGCGCTATTTTCTGAATTGTAGAAATTTCTGTTCGGGACACCCGCGCCGCAGCGCGGGCCGGGAACGCGGCGCGACGGGAACCATCACAAGCGACGTTCTCTTGTCGTTGGACGAGCCATCGGAGGAGTCCCGCCAGTTGCAGTGCGAATCCCCTCCACCCGCTCGTGCACCGTACCATTCCGGGCCCGGACTCGCTGAAAGCGCCGAGAGTCACCAGCGCGACCTCGCCGATTCGTCATATTTATATAAAATTCAATATCTTAACCACTTATCCCCAAGTGGCTGTACAACCTATTGGATTCCTAATAGAGTCTAAAAAGTTACTTTTCTGTACACCGGTTACGGACTAGCTTTTAGGCATGGCGACGGAAAAAGCCGAGACTGACCGCATCCCCGTAACCCTGGCCCTGGCCACCATTGGCTATCTCGAAAAGCTCGTGAAACAGGGCACCCACGGCACCAGCGTTCCGGGTGTCTGCAGAACGTTGATCGAAGAAGGCATCCGGCTCGCCATCAAGGACGGGCTGCTGTCGATTCGCGACAACGGACGGGCTTAAACAGGGACATCAGCGGCACAGTTTCGGACGACCGTCGGCCAGGACGATCCAGGACGGATCAAACTTGGAAGCGACAACAATGCCCGCCGAACGACAGACCCAACCCACCTGGACCGAGGAACGCCTCCGGGCCCTGAAGCAGCACTTTGAAGCCGGGCTGACCTGCCGCGAGATCGCCGCCGAACTCGGCGTCAGCCGCAATGCCGTGATCGGCAAGATCTCCCGCCTCGCCCTGACGCGCGACAATGGCGGCGACACCAGGCGCATGGTCCGCGACAACGCCCGCGACGGCACCCGCCGCCCCGCGCCGAAACTGCGCCGCCGCATCCTGCGCGCGGTCCCCAGCGATCCGCCGCCGATCGTGATCGAGGAGCCGCCCGCCGGCCCCGTCGAGAACGGCTGCTCGCTGTTCGAACTCTCCAAGGAACGCTGCCGCTGGCCGATCTCGACGCCGGGCGCGGACGATTTCTGCTTCTGCGGATCGAAACCGATCGAGGGCCTGCCGTATTGTCCGAGCCATACACGGATGGCGTACCGGGTGGCGTCGTCGCGGTAGGTGCGACTCGACCAACTCAGTTGTCGGGTGTCCCGCCACTCAGTCGGCAAAGCACGCTGACAGATTGCGACGTGTACGCACCGACGTTTTTAGGCGCCTACGCTTTGCTCGGTCGCCGCGTTCTGCGGGGACGGCGCGGCGGTCTCGTCTCCCCTCCCCCTTGCGGGGAGGGGGCGGGGGTGGTCCAAACCGGCTACATAGGTGACAGAACAAACCGACGACATGGGTGACAGGTTGAGGTGATCGGCAGGA
>NZ_JBNPTW010000027.1:0-97523 GCF_051167855.1 Bradyrhizobium sp. HKCCYLRH3099 | reverse complement strand
CTCGATGCCCATGTTGCGGCCTCGCGCCAAAGCCAAAAAGAAGAAATTTGTGACGCAGTAGTACTAATCCGCCCTACGGACCGCGCTCATCCGCCTCACGCGCTACGCGTTAATCTCTGGCAGCAGATTAGCCGTAAATAGTGGCGCCATATCTCGAACGTGTGGCCACTGCGGCGTCAACGCGGACGGCCCATCACGAGCAGGAGCCCGCTGCTCCCAACCGCATTACTCGAACAGACTGGATCTGATCTGGCGCGCGTGATGCAGCACGCCTCGAATCTCGACCACGTCGTTCGACACGGTGTAGTAGATGAAGTGCGCTTGGAAACGAAACCGCCGCAAACCACGCCGGAAATCCTCGGCCGACTGGCCGATGGCGGGAAAATCCGCGAGCAATTCGAAGGTTCGGATCAGTCCGGACGCATACGCTTCCGCCTGATAGGCCCCGAACTCCGCCTCTGTGTAGTCGTAAATCTGCGCGAGCTGATCTCGCGTGCGTATCGTGAGGCGATAGCTACCCACGGCGCACAGCGGCGCGCTGCCGGGCAGCGGCGATGATGTCCTCGGCCGTCTCGTCGGTAAACGTCTCGCAATCGGGATGAGCGAAGAATTCCGCGAAGCGCTCAATTTGCTCTTCGCGTGTCAGGGCATTCCACTCTGCCAACTCCGCCGGGCGCGGCGGCATCGCCGAAGGAAATGCGCGGATCTTTGTTTCAGACATCGGTCGTTCCAGCGAGAGGGAACACGGTAGCATTTGTGGCGAGAGATATAGCATCCATCGGCGGACTTTGCGAGGTCGGCCCTGCCGCAGTCGCGCCAGTCGCAGCGCGGAGCAAGGCGCCCTACTCTGGCTGTCCTGATTTGCCCGACGAGCACCGTTGCGCCTTCCGACGGGTCTGAATCACTGCTGCGCCGTGTCGAAATCGGCTGCGCCGAACACCCGATTTCATCGTCGATCTCAATGAGATCGTCCGTTTCAAGAGGCCCCTCCAAAATAAAAAACTTCCGAAAATCAGCAACTCATGCGTATTCTGTCCGCGTTCCGGTCCGGATGAGGGGCGTACGCGTCGTCACGACACGTTGGATCGGCAATGCGGTGGACGTGAGGGCATCAGCGCGCCGGATGGTGCGGACGAATGATGCGCTTGCGGACGTGAAGTCGCGTGGTCCTGACACCCCGATGCTGGTGTCCCTCGCGCAATGCGCGAAAGCGTGTTGTCGCGACACGGTGGCCAACAAGCCCGGTGCACCGAGGAGATCGCGTATAAGCGTTAAAACCGCCGCGCAGGGAATGCCGGGTCGATCCGGCTGCACCTGTGGTACCTGCCGCCTGCATTTTTGTTCGCAGGCGGGCCATGGGTGAGGCCATCACCCGGCATTCCCTGCGCCCTCATCGTTGTTCGTGAGGGACGAACTAACAGCAGACCTCGGGCAGGATGTGCCGCGAGACTGCAGCCGCATGTCCGTGCTGTTTGAGAATGTGAAATCGACCACAGCGATGCTGCCGTAGGGTGGGCAAAGGCGCGCCTCCGCTTGAGCCACGAGCCCAACGCTGTCGCGCGCCGTGCCCACCGTGGCTGCCGCGCAGGCGGATACACGGTGGGCACGCAACCGCCCTGCGGGCGCCCGCTTTGCCCACCCTACGGACTACAAACTCCGCCGTCGTCCCGGACAAGCCACGACGCGCGCCAGCGCGGCTTGGCGCCGATCCGGGACCCATACGCCGCGGTCGTTGTGATGGGCAAAAAGCCAACGGCCAGCCTGCCTCAAACCGCTCCCTGGGGGTATAGATCCCGGCGTGCGCCGGGACGACAGCGGTGGTTGTTGCGCGAGAGGTGGCAATGGTGGGCACGGCGCGCGCTGGAGCCCAGGACGTGGCGTGCAATATAGCGAGCGCGCCTTTGCCCCAGCCGTCTCCAATCGACGCGCCGCGCCCTACCCGCCCGGCTGGTCGTCGTGCTCGGCTTGCGACAGTTCGGCGATGGCGAGGTCGCCGGTGTCGGCCATGCGGGCCTTCGCGGTGGTGGTGACGTGGGCGGCGAGCGCCGGCATGCGGGCGATCAGGGCGTGAAAGTCCTGCGCGTCGAGCACCAGCAGCCGCGTCTTGCGCGTGGCCCTGACGGTGCCGGAGCGCTTGGTCCGGTGCAGCAGCGCGATCTCGCCGAAGAAGGTGCCGTCGGCGAGCCGCACGCATTGCGTCGGCAGTTCAATCTCGACCTCGCCTGCGGTGATGAAATACATCGACGAGGCGACGTCGCCGCGACGGACGAGAATCTCCTCGGCCTCGATGGTCCGCGCCCGCAAGAGCCGCATGATGTCGGCGATCTCGGACGCCGAGAGATGCGAGAACAGCGGCACCCGCGCCAGCATGCCCCAAGTCACCACAAAGTCGCGCCGCTTCACCTCGTCGGCAAAGGCGTTGGAGATGATGGCGACCGGCAGCGCGATCATTGCGAGGCCGCCGATGATGGTGAACACTGAGATCGCCTTGCCGAGCGAGGTCACCGGCACGACATCGCCATAGCCGACGGTGCCGAGCGTCACGATCGCCCACCACATCGCGTCGGGAATGGTGCCGAACTTGTCGGGCTGCACGTCGCGCTCGACCGCATAGAGCAGCGAGGCGAACAGCAGCACCGCGCCGGCGAGGATCGCGAGGCAGCCGACCAAGGTGCGGCGCTCGGCCTGGATCGCCGCCAGCAGCGAGCGCATCGCCGGCGAATAGCGCACCAGCTTGAGGAACGGCAGCACCACGAGCACGGCGAGCGTGGCGTGGTCGCCGAACGCGAGCACGACAGCGGCCGGCAGGAAGGCCATGAGATCGATGATGCCGAGCGCGGAGAACGCATATTGCAGGCGGTCACGCAGTGGCGAGACATGTTGCGGCGTGTGGCCGGCGACGCTCCAGAGCCGGGCCACATATTCGAAGCCGAACACCAGCACGGCCATGACCTTCACCGCGGTAAAGGTCGGGCCGAACCGCTCGTCGAGATGCGGCACCGAGGCCAGCACCGTTGCCAGCACGTCGGCGAAGATCACGATGACGACGGCGCGCACGAAGCGCGAGCCGACCGAGAGCGGCAGATGGTCGTGCTCGAGCAGCTCGTAGAGCCGGTCCCGCAAATCGGGATCGGGCATGCGATCGGGATCGCGAACGCTCTCGCCCGGCCCGAGCTGCGGCACGATCAGCCGGCCTTGCTGATCGCGCTCTCGATCGCGGCCAGCGCAGCCTCCGCCTTGGATCCATCGGGACCGCCGGCCTGGGCCATGTCGGGACGGCCGCCGCCGCCCTTGCCGCCCAGCGCCTCGGACGCCGCGCGCACCAGCTCGACCGCGTTGAAGCGCGCCGTGAGATCGGCGGTCACGCCGACGACGACGCCGGCCTTGCCGTCCTCGCTGCGGCCGACGATGGCGACCACACCGGAGCCGAGCTGCTTCTTGGCCTCGTCAACCAGCGACTTGAGATCCTTCACCTCGACGCCATCGACCGCGCGGGCCATCAGCTTGATGCCGGCGACCTCGCGGATGCCGGAGGCGGCTCCGCCCGCCGCCGCACCGCCGCCCATCGCGAGCTTCTTGCGCGAATCCGACAGCTCGCGCTCGAGCTTCTTGCGCTCCTCCATCAGCGCCGTGATGCGCGCCGGCACCTCGTCGACGGTGGTGCGCAGCTCGGCCGCGGCGGCCTTGGCGAGCGCGAGATTGTGGTTGGCATGGGCACGGGCGCCACGCGCCGTCAGCGCCTCGATCCGGCGGACGCCGGAGGCGACAGCGCTCTCGGATGTCACCGCGATCAGGCCGATGTCGCCGGTGCGCTTCACATGCGTGCCGCCGCACAGCTCGACCGACCAGCCCATCGCGTTCGAGCCCAGCTCGCGCGCCGCGTTGCCCATCGAGACGACGCGGACCTCGTCGCCATATTTCTCGCCGAACAGCGCGCGCGCGCCGGCCTCGCGGGCGTCGTCGAGCCCCATCAGCCGGGTCGTGACCTCGGCATTCTCCAGCACGACGTCGTTGGCGATGTCCTCGACGCGGGCGAGCTCTTCCGGGGTGATCGGCTTCGGATGCACGAAGTCGAAGCGCAGCCGGTCGGGCGAGACCAGCGAGCCGCGCTGGGCGATGTGGTCGCCGAGCACCTGGCGCAGCGCCTCGTGCAGGATGTGGGTGGCCGAATGATTGGCGCGGATCGCCGAGCGGCGCGAGTGATCGACGTCGAGCTGCAGCGCGGTGCCGAGCTTGAGCGTGCCCTGCTCCACGGTGCCGATATGCGCGAACAAATCGCCGGCCTTCTTCTGGGTGTCGGTGATGCGGACGCGGACGCCCTCGCCGGTCAGCACGCCGGTGTCGCCGACCTGGCCGCCGGACTCGCCGTAGAACGGCGTCTGGTTGAGCACGATCGCGCCGCTCTCGCCGGCCTTGAGGCTGTCGACCTCGGCGCCGTCCTTGACCAGCGCGGTGACGGCGCCCTCGGCGGTCTCGGTCTCGTAGCCGAGGAACTCGGTGGCGCCGAGCTTCTCGCGCAGCGGGAACCAGACGGTCTCGGTGGCCGCCTCGCCGGAGCCGGCCCAGGCCGCCCGCGCCTTCGCCTTCTGCCGCTCCATGGCGTCGGTGAAGGAGGCCTGGTCGACGCTGATGCCGCGCGACTTCAGCGCATCCTGGGTGAGGTCGAGCGGGAAGCCATAGGTGTCGTACAGCGTGAAGGCGACGTCGCCGTCGAACATGTCGCCCTTGGAGAGCGAGGCCGACTTCTCGTCGAGGATGGCAAGGCCGCGCTCCAGGGTCTTGCGGAAGCGGGTCTCTTCGAGCCGCAAGGTCTCCTTGATCAGCCCCTCAGCGCGGATCAGCTCCGGATAGGCCTGGCCCATCTCACGCGTCAGCGCGCCGACCAGCTTGTGCATCAGCGGCTCGCGGGCGCCGAGCAGCTGGGCGTGGCGCATCGCGCGGCGCATGATCCGGCGCAGCACATAGCCGCGGCCTTCGTTGGACGGCAGCACGCCGTCGGAGATCAGGAACGACGAGGCGCGCAGATGGTCGGCGATGACGCGGAGCGACGCCTTCTGCGGGCCCTGCGGGTCGGCGTTGGTGAGGTCGGCGATGGCGCGGATCAGCGCGACGAACAGGTCGATGTCGTAATTGTCGTGCTGGCCCTGCAGCACCGCGGCGACGCGCTCGAGGCCCGCGCCGGTGTCGATCGACGGCTTCGGCAGGGGATTGCGGACCCCGCCCTCGAGCTGCTCGTACTGCATGAACACGAGGTTCCAGATCTCGATGAAGCGGTCGCCATCCGCCTCGGGCGAGCCCGGCGGGCCGCCCCAGATCTTGTCGCCGTGGTCGTAGAAGATCTCCGAACACGGGCCGCACGGGCCGGTGTCGCCCATCTGCCAGAAATTGTCCGAGCCGGCGATTCGGATGATGCGCGACTCGGGAAGGCCCGCGATCTTCTTCCAGAGCCCGAACGCCTCGTCGTCGTCGATATAGACGGTCGCGGTCAGCTTGTCCTTCGGGAGGCCGAACTCCTTGGTGACCAGCTTCCAGGCGAGCTCGATGGCGTTCTCCTTGAAGTAGTCGCCGAACGAGAAGTTGCCGAGCATCTCGAAGAAGGTGTGGTGCCGGGCGGTGTAGCCGACATTGTCGAGGTCATTGTGCTTGCCGCCGGCGCGGACGCATTTCTGCGACGTGGTGGCGCGGTTGTAGGGCCGCTTCTCGACGCCGGTGAAGACGTTCTTGAACTGCACCATGCCGGCGTTCGTGAACATCAATGTCGGGTCGTTACGCGGCACGAGCGGCGAGGACGGCACGATATCGTGGCCGTTCGCAGCGAAGAAATTGAGGAAAGTCGACCTGATCTCGTTGACGCCGCTCATAGCAATCCAATCGAAGAAGTCCGGGAATTCGGCGGCATTGCTTTTAGACAAGCGTCCCTCACGTGTCCAGAAACTGTGCAGAAACATCATGGGGTTGCTGCACGGCTCCTAAAGCTGGTTGAAAGCCATGGTGACGCGTTGACAGCTCGGTTGAGCTGGTGTTTTGTCGCCGCACTGACGTTAGTCGCGTCGGGAGAGATCGGTCTTCTGAGGTTCTGGTTGAACTTCAAGGGATCGGCGCCGAAGGAGCAACCGCCCCGGAAACTCTCAGGCAAAAGGACCCTCGCGACTTCAACTGCATCTGGAAAGAGGCGCTGGCCGGGCCTGGTCCCGGGAGGCGTCCGCCGACGGGATAATACTCTCAGGCACAGCGACAGATGGGGCTTCGATGGCGTTTTTCGGGACTGGTCCCGAGGAACCGCGCGAGGACCCCTGATGGCTGAACCGGCTGCTGCGACTTCTTCTTCCTCTCTCAAGCGAACGCCGCTGCATGCGCTCCATGTGAGCCTCGGCGGCAAGATGGTGCCGTTCGCGGGCTACGAGATGCCCGTGCAATACGCGCCCGGCGTGCTCAAGGAGCACCTCCATACCCGCGCTGCCGCCGGGCTGTTCGACGTGTCGCACATGGGCCAGGTCGCGCTGGTGCCAAAATCCGGCAAGGTGGCCGACGCCGCGGCCGCGCTCGAGCGGCTGGTGCCGCAGGATATCGTCGGCATCCCCGCGGGCCGCCAGCGTTATGCCCAGTTCACCAATGCCGAGGGCGGCATCCTCGACGACCTGATGGTGGCGAATTTCGGCGAGCACCTGGTGCTGGTCGTCAACGCCGCCTGCAAGGAGGCCGACATCCAGCTGCTGCGCGACGGCCTGTCTGACGTCTGCGACGTGCAGCCGCTGACCGACCGCGCGCTGCTGGCGCTGCAGGGGCCGAAGGCGGCAGGCGTGCTGGCGAAATTCTGTGCAGACGCGGAAGCCATGCGGTTCATGGATTCGGGCCCGCGCACCGTCGACGGGCTCGCCTGCTACGTCTCCCGCTCCGGCTATACCGGCGAGGACGGCTACGAGATTTCGGTGCCGGCCGACAAGGCCGAGCAGCTCGCCGAGGCGCTGTTGTCCGACAAGGACGTGCTGCCGATCGGCCTCGGCGCCCGCGACAGCTTGCGGCTCGAGGCCGGGCTCTGCCTTTATGGCCATGACATCGATACGTCGACGACGCCGGTCGAGGCAGCGTTGGAGTGGTCGGTACAGAAGGTCCGGCGATCAGGCGGCGCGCGCGCCGGTGGCTTCCCGGGCGCCGACAAGATCCTGGCGCAGTTCGACAGCGGCGCGGCGCGTCGCCGGGTCGGCCTGCGGCCCGAGGGCCGCGCGCCGGTGCGCGAGGGCGCGACGCTGTTCGCGACCGCCGACTCGACTGAACCGGTCGGCAAGGTCACCTCGGGCGGCTTCGGGCCGACGCTGAATGCGCCGGTCGCGATGGGCTATGTGCCGACCGCCCTCGCCGCGCTGGACACCCAACTATTTGCCGATGTGCGCGGCCAGCGGCTGCCGCTGCGCGTCGCCGCCACGCCTTTTGTCCCCAACACCTACAAGCGCTGAAGGACGTCCATGACCACGCTCTACACCTCCGACCATGAATGGCTCAGCATCGACGGCGATGTCGCCACCATCGGCATCACCGACTATGCGCAGGCCCAGCTCGGCGACGTCGTGTTCGTCGAGCTGCCGCAGGTCGGCCGCGCGCTGAAGAAGACCGAAGCCGCCGCCGTGGTCGAATCGGTCAAGGCCGCCTCCGACGTCTACGCGCCGATCACCGGCGAGGTGGTCGAGGTCAACCAGGCGATCGTCGACGAGCCGGCGCTGGTCAACACCGATGCCGACGGCAAGGCCTGGTTCTTCAAGCTGAAGATCGCCGACAAGGCCGAGCTCGGCGGCCTGATGGATGAGGCCGCCTACAAGGCGCACACGGCGTGAGAGCCGCGGTGCGGCGACACCCACCGCTGTCATCGCCCGGCTCGACCGGGCGATCCAGTACGCCGCGCCCCCTCCGCCTGATCTCGACAGCAGCGATTACTGGATGCTCCGCCTTCGCGGGGCATGACGAGGCATAGAGGATTGCTCATGACCACGCCGCTCAAGCCGCTCGATGATGCCGCCACCGACTTCGCCCGTCGCCATATCGGTCCCTCCCCGCGCGATGTCGCGGCGATGCTGGAGACCGTGGACGCGAAGAGCGTTGCCGAGCTGATGGCGCAGACCCTGCCCGGCACCATTCGACAGACCGCGCCGCTCACGCTGGAGCCCGCCTTGAGCGAGGTCGAGGCGATCGGCCACATGCGCGCGCTGGCGGCGCAGAACCAAGTCTTCACCTCGCTGATCGGCCAGGGCTATTCCGGCACGGTCATGCCGGCGGTGATCCAGCGCAACATCCTGGAGAACCCGGCCTGGTACACGGCCTACACGCCCTATCAGCCGGAGATCAGCCAGGGCCGGCTGGAGGCGCTGTTCAACTTCCAGACCATGATCTGCGACCTCACCGGGCTCGACGTCGCCAACGCCTCGCTGCTCGACGAGGGCACCGCGGCTGCGGAAGCGATGGCGCTCGCCGAACGTTCGTCGCACGCGAAGACCAAGGCGTTCTTCGTCGATCACAACGTTCACCCGCAGACGCTCGCCGTGCTGCGCACCCGCGCCGAGCCGCTGGGCTGGAAGCTGATCGTCGGCGATCCCGCGACGGATCTCGACAGCGCCGAGGTGTTCGGCGGGCTGCTGCAATATCCCGACACGACCGGCGCCTTGCGCGATCCGCGCGGCGCCATCGCCAAGCTGCACGACAAGGGGGCGCTGGCGATCCTCGCCGCCGACCTGCTGGCGGTGACCCTCGTCGCCTCGCCGGGCGAGCTCGGCGCCGACATCGCGATCGGTTCGGCGCAGCGGTTCGGCGTGCCGATGGGCTATGGCGGGCCGCACGCCGCCTACATGGCGGTGCGCGACGCGCTGAAGCGCTCGCTGCCGGGCCGCATCGTCGGCCTCTCGGTCGATTCGCGTGGCGCCCCCGCCTATCGGCTGGCGCTGCAGACCCGTGAGCAGCACATCCGGCGCGAGAAGGCGACCTCGAACATCTGCACCGCGCAGGTGCTGCTGGCAGTGATTGCCGCGATGTACGCGGTCTATCACGGCCCCGAAGGGCTGAAGGCGATTGCGCGCATGGTGCATCGCCGGACGACGGTCCTCGCGGCCGGCCTGCGCAAGCTCGGCTTCGCGCCCAGCAGCGACGCCTTCTTCGATACCGTCACCGTTGAGGCTGGTGGAAAGGCCGATTCGATCATCGCGCGTGCGGAAGGCGAGCGGATCAATCTCGGCCGCGACGGCGGCAAGCTGCGCATTGCGCTCGACGAGACCACGACGGCCGAGGTCGTCGAAGCCGTCTGGCGCGCGTTCGGCGGCGAGCTGTCCTACGCCGACGTCGAAGCTGGGGCGCGCGACGCCGTCCCGGCCGAGTTGAAGCGGCAGCGGCCTTACCTCACTCATCCGGTGTTCCACGCGCACCGCTCGGAGACCGAGATGCTGCGCTATCTGCGCAAGCTCGCCGACCGCGACCTCGCGCTCGACCGCGCGATGATTCCGCTCGGCTCGTGCACGATGAAGCTGAACGCGACGACGGAGATGATCCCGCTCACCTGGCCGGAATTCGCCAGCCTGCACCCGTTCGTGCCGCGCGCCCAGGCGGCCGGCTATCACGCGATGTTCGCCGACCTCCAGGACTGGCTGTGCCGGATCTCCGGCTATGACGCGGTGTCGCTGCAGCCGAACTCCGGCGCGCAGGGCGAATATGCCGGACTGCTGGCCATCCGCGGCTACCACGCCGCGCGCGGCGACAGCCATCGCACGATCTGCCTGATCCCCTCCTCCGCCCACGGCACCAATCCGGCGTCGGCGCACATGGTCGGGATGGAAGTGGTCGTGGTCGGCTGCGACACCGGCGGCAATGTCGACCTCGCCGATCTCAAGGCCAAGGCGGAGGCGCACAGCGCCAAGCTCGCGGCGATCATGATCACCTATCCCTCGACGCACGGCGTGTTCGAGGAGCACATCCGCGACATCTGCGACATCGTCCATGCGCATGGCGGACAGGTCTATCTCGATGGCGCCAATCTCAACGCCCAGGTCGGCCTCGCCCGTCCTGGCGACTACGGTGCCGATGTCAGCCATTTCAATTTGCACAAGACGTTCTGCATCCCGCATGGCGGCGGCGGCCCGGGCATGGGCCCGATCGGCGTCAAGGCGCATCTGGCGCCGTTCCTGCCGGTTCATCCGACCACGGATGGCGCAAGCGCGCATCCGGTCGGCCCGGTCTCGGCGGCGCCCTACGGCTCGGCCTCGATCCTGACCATCTCCTACATCTACATGCTGCTGATGGGCGGCGACGGCCTGACGCGCGCCACCGAGATCGCGATCCTCAACGCCAACTACGTCGCGGCCCGGCTCGATCAGCACTTCCCGGTGCTCTACCGCAACGAGCGTGGCCGCGTCGCGCATGAGTGCATCATTGATCCGCGCCCGCTCAAGCAGACCAGCGGCGTCACCGTCGACGACATCGCCAAGCGGCTGATCGACTACGGCTTCCACGCGCCGACGATGAGCTTCCCGGTCGCCGGCACCTTGATGATCGAGCCGACCGAGTCGGAGTCCAAGGCCGAGCTGGACAGGTTCTGCGACGCCATGATCGCGATCCGCAAGGAGATCGCCGCGGTCGAACAGGGCCGTTTCAAGATCGAGGCCTCGCCGCTGCGCCACGCGCCGCACACGGTGCACGACATCGCCGACGACGATTGGAACCGCGCCTATCGCCGCAGCGAAGGCTGCTTCCCGGAAGGCACCTCGCGCACCGACAAATACTGGTGCCCGGTCGGCCGCGTCGACAACGTCTATGGCGACCGGAATCTGGTGTGCTCCTGCCCGCCCGTCGGCGACTACGCGGAGGCAGCGGAGTAAGCGGCCTCGCAATCGCGCCAATGGACCACCTGCCACGGCTCGCGACAGTCGATGACGTGAGGCGTGTCAGGGTCCGGCGCGATCAGCACGCCGTGCCAGCGCCAGAGATTGGCGTTGGTCAATTCGGTGCCGCCCCACCAGCGCCGGATTGGATTGTGGACCGTAAAATCGTCCTCGCCGGCCAGGATGGCCTTGCCGAGCGGCGTCAGCGAAAGCGTGCTCGCCTTGTAGCGGTCGAGACGTTCACGACCGTGGTGCATCTCGATCGAGAATGGCCATTCGGCGAGGCCTGATATGACGGGCACCGGCGCCAGCGCCAGGCCGTCGAGCAAAGCACCCGCTTCCCAATAATCGAAGACGCGGCGTTGAAAGCGCTCCCGAAAGGGCGGAAGCACATCGAGCGGGTGCTCATAGCCCGCGGACAGCAATTCGAGGATTCGCAATTCCGAGGCTCCGAGGCCGCTCGTGTCGCCAGGAAGCTCATCGAGCAACTCCAGCACGCAGCGCCGAAGCTGCGGCAGCGCGCTGAGATCCTGCTTCAACAGGTCGAACCAAGCCTGCGGCGTCGGAGCTCGAAACGCCCGCCATGCGCGATGACCAAGCTCGAGATGCTCACGCGACACCGCGATGCCCATCGTCTGCTCGGCGATTTGCCAGGCGGGCGCATGAAGGGGGGTGTCGACATGCCGCAACACGATCTTGGTCGCGATCTCCGCGTGATGGCGGAGATAGTCCAACAACCAGATCAGGACCAACTGGTCGTTCGGTCGGGTGTCCATCCAGAGCTCGATACGATCGCAACGATCGACGATCTCGAGCAGACCCTTGCCGCGCACGCCGGCGGCCATCAGTTCGCGACGCGAGGCGAAATCCAACCAATGCGCCGCCTTCTGTCGCGGCGGGCGCGCGCCGAGAAAATTCGACAGCTCCGTATCGCACGGCAAAGGCCCCCACACGAAACGATGGAAAATCGGCACCACGAGATCGGCAAAGCCTCCTCTCCGCAGCGCACCGGCGCCGGGGTCATCGGCCGTGAGAATGAGGCTCGTCATCCGCTTGGCTCCGTCATCGCGCGATCGGCGCACGGCGCAGTCTGGCCGCCTGCAATCGGTCTAACCAAAAGTCGACGTCAGGCTCCTCGCGCCCTATCGGCCTCCCCGGTCCGGCGGCCGGCACACGCGCTTTCACCTGCTTGAACCCAGGAGGAAAGGACATCCATCAAGGCATGCGCGCTACGTCGATTGCCTCCGCCGGAGCCAGGCCAATCCACCAGAGCGCGAGATTGGGAAGCGTCGGGCGCCGGAACGTCGTCAAATCGACGTCTGCGGCGCCCGCGATGCTCGCTCTACTCCTCCGCCGGCTCCTCACCGTCGCCGTCGGCATCGCGCTCGGCGTTGCCGGCCAGGATCTGCTCGGCGATCAGACCGGAGTTCTGGCGGATCGCAGCCTCGATCTTCGCGGTCATATCGGGGTTGGCCTTGAGGAAGGTCTTCGAGTTCTCACGCCCCTGCCCGAGCCGCTGGCTGTCATAGGAGAACCAGGCGCCGGATTTCTCGACGATGCCGGCCTTGACGCCGAGATCGAGGATCTCGCCCATCTTCGACACGCCCTCGCCATACATGATGTCGAACTCGACCTGTTTGAACGGCGGCGCCAACTTATTCTTGACGACCTTGACGCGTGTAGAGTTTCCGATCACCTCGTCGCGCTCCTTGATCGCGCCGATGCGGCGGATGTCGAGGCGTACCGAGGCATAGAATTTCAGCGCATTGCCGCCGGTCGTGGTTTCGGGCGAGCCGTACATCACACCAATCTTCATGCGGATCTGGTTGATGAAGATCACCATCGTGTTGGACTTGTTGATCGAGGCCGTCAGCTTGCGCAGCGCCTGACTCATCAGGCGCGCCTGCAGGCCAGGTAGCGACTCGCCCATCTCGCCCTCGAGCTCGGCCTTCGGCACCAGCGCCGCCACGGAGTCGACGACCAGCACGTCGACCGCCCCCGACCGCACCAGGGTGTCGCAGATCTCCAGGGCCTGCTCGCCCGTATCCGGCTGCGAGATCAGCAGCTCGTCGATATTCACGCCCAGCTTGCGCGCATAGACCGGATCGAGCGCATGCTCGGCGTCGATGAAGGCGCAGATGCCGCCCTTCTTCTGCGCCTCCGCCACCGTGTGCAGCGCCAGCGTCGTCTTGCCCGAGGATTCCGGCCCGTAGATCTCGACGATACGTCCCTTCGGCAGGCCGCCGATGCCGAGCGCGATATCGAGCCCGAGGGAGCCGGTCGAGACCGTCTCGACATCCATCGAGCGGTCGTTCTTGCCCAGCTTCATCACCGAGCCCTTGCCGAACTGGCGTTCGATCTGGGACAGCGCAGCAGAGAGCGCCTTACTCTTATCCATGGAAGAACCTTCGACGATACGCAGGGCGGTGGCGGACATTGGCGCTCCTTATGGCGGGGATTCGCGGGATGGACAAACGGTTAACGAGGCCGGCCAGCAATCTTGAGATGAATGTACCCGATCTGTTCTTTGTTCGCAATATGTTCTTTCGCGCGTTTGCAGCCGTTCACAGCTTCCGCCAGAGGCAGCCCACATTGCCGCAGGAAAAAGTGGCTCAGCTCAAGAGCCGAGCCATGCGCAGCAAACGCGCCGCCAGGCAGCCATCCGGCACGCAGCGAGCTCACGATCGGGCACCAGCCTAGCCACGCGCGAACCGGCAGAGCACGCGCCAAGGAGGCCCTGACCACAACCAGACCGTGTTCCGGCACGCGGGAGCTGGACTGCGACAACACGCGCCTTGATGATGAGTTTGGAGATGGCGCCAGACACTTGCGCCGCCTGCCAGGTTCTGCCCTATCGTGGGGCATCTGCTCGCTCCTCGGACAGCTTCGAGCCGCATGACCATCTCCCCCGACACCATCACGCTGTGGCGCCCTGTCGGCCCCAAGGAACTTGCCTTGATCGAGGCGTCGGGCATGCGCGCGTTTCCGCCGCGGCTGCCGGAGCAACCCATCTTCTATCCGGTACTGACCGAGGACTACGCGGTGAAGATCGCGCGTGACTGGAACGTGCCCGCCAGCGGCAGCGGCCATGTTGTACGCTTCGACGTGCTGCGGGAGTTCATCGATCGCTATCCGGTGCAGCAGGCCGGTGGACGCGATCATCTCGAGTATTGGATTCCGAGCGAGGAGCTCGATGACTTCAACGCAGCCATCGTCGGCGCCATCACGCTCGTCAGAACATTTCCCTGAAACTATCAACTTCCTACACGCGTGCGCAGATCGCACATCCGTGGTTCTCCTGAGGGGAACGAAGTTCCATCGCCTCTTCTGCTTTTGTTCGGCTCATCTCGCAGGCAAACGCACGTCCAGAATGCAATTGACGGCGTGCACGGCGGCCGAAGCGCTTATGTGCGATGAGTTCCCATCGTCGTCGCCGCTGCAACTCCGCGGGCCTGCGACATCAAGACGGCGAGGACGTCCGCCGCTCGCACGTTCCCGAAGATGCCGCATGCGGCGCTCGTCTTATGTAGGTGATCGACCTCACTGATCCCTTGGTGCTCCCGAGATATTCAAGCAACCACCATTGTCATAAACTTGGGGTTGCGTTATAGCGTTCAGGTTGTCGGATCGTCGGAGCAAATTTTCACCAGCCCCGAATTTGTTTGTTCGTTTCGATAATGGTCGGAGCACATCCATCGGCGATGTGCTGCGGACCTGCCGCCTGCAACATCATTCCTTTGCAGGCGCCGTCACCGTAGGCGCAGGCCCTGAAACCATCAGCGCTGAAAGAAAGCCCCGGACGATGTCCGGGGCTTTTGACGTGATGCTCTGTGTCCCAAGAACATCTTGTCCGCAGCGACTGCGGCGCGCGCATGTCGATGCGACGAGCACACGACGCTGAGCGAGCGGCGATACAACCCTTGATTTGCCGCAAGGCGGGCAACCAGGTCGCGCGCTAAGATGAGCTGTCATTGCCGAACTGCCCTCGCCGGGAAGCTACGACGTTGACGCCGAGCCTCGGACCGCGGCGGTCCGAGGCTCTTTGCTCGCCTTCGGCTGCCGCTGGCGGCAGGTGGCCCGACTGTACAGCCTCGCTGCCCGTCCGGGTTGCGGCCGGGCCTCGGCCGGCCGTCCACCGTATTCTACCGGAATTGATCCAGGAGGGTTTTGCGCTTGAACTTGCGGTGCGTACATCAAACCCAGCGGCCTGGGGCGGTCAGGGCTCACCGGTTTTGGCAATGCCGCTCTATTTCTTTCGTATCCGCAATGGCCACTTCTCCGGCGCGTCCGAGTATGGGACAGAATGCGCCGATCGCAATGCAGCCTGGAAAGAGATGACCACGGTCTGCGCCGATATGGCCAGCAGCATCTCGCGCAAGCTCGCCGAAAACTCCGAGTGGCAGATGGAACTGCTCGATGAGACGCGACAGCCGGTGTTTCGGATCCGGATCGTCGCCGAGTCGCTCGATTAGGTCGTTCGGCGGGAGGCTTTTGCGCCGGGCGTGACACCTTGGAAGAGCTCCTCCGGAGCAGCGCAATTGAGGATTGCGCCGCGCCTCGCGGCGGGCTGTGATTTCCCGCGTGGTCTTGATTCAGATCAAATTGCCTGCCCCGGTCCTGGCAGAAGCTTGAATCTGTATGGGTAATCTGATCTTCAAATGTCCACGGACCGGGATGAACGTGCAGCATTGGCTGGAAGAGCCGAGGCCGGGCGATCCCACGAGCGCGTATGAGACCGTGGTCTGCAAGGCCTGTACGCGGCTTCACTTCATCAATCGCGATACCCGCAAGCTGCTCGGCGAAAAGGAATGACGCGCTGAGCCTTGGCGGTTCAGTCGGCGCTCGGCAGCCGCCGCATGGTGAACTCGATCGCCCCATCGGGAAGCTCGCGCCAGCTTTCGACGGCGCTCATGTACCCCGCCTTCGGGTACCGGGTCAGATAGTCGCGCGCCTTGGCGCGCGCCTCTTCCCGCGGCAGCGTGAAGGTGTCGCGCACATAGCCGTCGCCTCTTTGGCGCCGGGCTGCCATCCGGCTGGCAAGGTCCCGCGGGCGCAACCCCATCGACGAACTCCTCGGCGTTGCCACCCCGTCAATATAGACGAGGCGGCACGGAATCCGAGTCCGATGGTCCCGATTCGAAGTGCTAGGCTCCTGGCCTAGTTGGTGGTGGCGCCGGTCTTTGGCTTCTTGGCTGCCGTGGTCTTCACCGGCGGCGCCTTCGGCGGTTCCGCGGTGCGGACATTGCCCCAAGGATCCGCGGCGGACTTGGCGTCCGGAATCTTGCGCATCGTCTCCCTGTAGGCCTTGTCGCGCGCCGCTTCGGCCTCCTTTTCCTCGGGGGTCTTGGAGGGGGCGTCGGCCAGCAGATTGATATTGGGCATCTGCGCCACTGCGGGAACGGCCCAGCCGGTCAGCAAGGCGACCGTCATCGTCACGATCAGCTTCTTCATTGATTACTCCCCGGTATCGGGCCGCCTTATACCATCGCTCCACGGCGAGCCAAGGGCGGGCCACTCCCGCCGGGTCGGGCGCCATGTCGCACGATCGGCGTGCCGCCTGACCTCGCGCATGCGCCGCCTGTCCCCCGGCGCGCATTCATCATAGGTTCGCAACTCCGGCCTTTTCAAGCCGCCGGCCTGTCGCACGATGACCCGCGCCGCTGCGCGAACAGCAGGCCGGCCAGAACATGAATCAAAAGATGGAGGAGCCTGCCCGTGCCGAGCGATGCCCCGACCTTCACCATCGATGCGGCGCGCCGCATCCTCGATGACGTGTTCGCCCCCTGGATCAAGGATCTCGACCTTCGCGTCGAAGACATTGCGCCTTCTGCTCAGGGCGAGGCCGGGGCCATCCTGCGCCTGCCGTTTTCGCCACGGCTCTGCCGCGACAACGGCGTCGTGTGCGGCCAGGCACTGATGGCCTTCGCCGACACCGCGATGGTGATTGCGATGGTGACGGCGAGCGGCGGCTACCGGCCGATGACCACCGTCGATCAGACCACGCATTTCATGCGCGCGGCGGCGTCCTCCGACGTGCTGGCGGATGCGCGCGTTGTCCGCATGGGCCGCACCATGAGCTTCGGCCGGGTGACGCTGACCAGCGCCGGCGACGGCAAGCCTGTCGCGATGGTGTCGAGCGCCTTCGCGATGCTCTGAGCGCGGCTTCGGTGAATGCGGGGGTTAACAGAGCGTGAAAATGGCAGCTCTGGCCTCACGGATCGCATTCATTCCAACGAAACGCGGGCCTGATTTATTTTATCTGCTTTTGACGTGAAAGGTGACGGCATTCAGCACCGGGTTACAGGCCATGATCGAGACAGACAACAAACGCATCGCCCCCAGGCATCGTGTGCTCAAGCAGGGCAGGCTAGCGTTCGACGGTGGCGGCGCCGTGGACTGCATGGTCCGCAACATGTCGGACACCGGTGCGCGCGTGGAGGTGGTCAATCCGGTGGGCTTGCCCGGAGCCTTCACGCTGGTCATTCCGGCCGACAAGTTCACGCGGCGGTGTCACGCGGTCTGGAGCCACGACAAGCGGATCGGCGTCGCCTTCGATTGATGAATGCGCCGCCTACGCTTGGCGGCGCCGGCGCCAGCGCAACCATGCCAGCAGCAACGCCACCAGGACGACGAAACCTGCGCTGAGCGCACCGCCCGCAAACCTTCCGCCGGGACGATTGATCGTCCGCGACCACAGCGAGGGCGCTTCGCCGTCCCGCGCCAGGCGGAACGCCACGACCGCATCGCCCAATGAGGTGCCCGCCTCGGAATGGCCGCCGGCGGCGATCACGACATATTGCTCACCCTTCCATTGGTAGGTCATGGGATTCGCGACGCCAGGCGCCGGCAGGCGGCCCTGCCATAGCTCCCGTCCCGAGGCCGCATCGAACGCCCGCAGATAGGCATCCATCGCTCCGGTGAAGACGACACCGCCGGCGGTGACGACGACACCGTTGACGAGCGGCGTGCCCCATTTGAAGGCCAGCCCGAGCGGCGCACGATCCTCGGTGGTGCCGACCGTCGATCGCCACAGGATCCTGCCGGCCTTGAGATCGACGGCGACCATCTCGCCCCACGGCGGCCGGTTGCACAACAGACCGAGCTTCGACATGGCTACCGACCGCGTCACGGCGAACGGCGCGCCGCGCTGCAGTCCGAGATCCACGCCGCGATGCGGCGTCATCCGCTCGGCCTGGGCCCGCGGGATCAGCCTGACGATCTGAAGCGCGCGGCTGACATTGGCGTAGAGGATCTGGTGCACGGGATCGAAAGCCGCCCCGCCCCAGTTCACGCCGCCGCCGGTCATCGGAAAGAACAGCGTGCCCTGGGTGCTCGGCGGCGTGTACAGGCCGTCATTCCGCAACGGCGCGAGCTGATCGTCGCAGGAGGAATCGATCGCGCGCGGAACGGCCCTGAAAATCTCGTCGAGCGCGAAGCGCTGGTCCAGCAGCGGCGGCACGTGGGTCGGAAACGGCTGCGTCGGCGACAACGCTTCGCCCTCCGCGGCGCCCTGCGGCACGGCGCGCTCTTCCACCGGCCAGACCGGCTGTCCGGTGTCGCGGTCGAGCACGAACACGAAGCCCTGCTTGGTCGGCTGCATCACCACGTCGCGCGCGCCCTGCCCGGTCTCGATCCGCGCCAACGTCGGCTGCGCGGGAAGGTCGTAGTCCCAGACATCGTGATGGGTGGTCTGGAACGACCAGGCCAGAGTCCCACTGTCGGCGCGCAGGGCCACGACGGAATCGGCGTGCTTGTTGTCTCCGGGGCGCGCGCCGCCGAAGAAATCGGGGCTCGGCGAAGACGTCGGGAGGAAGACCAGGCCGCGCTCGTCGTCGACCGACATCGGCGCCCATACGTTGGCGTGCCCCGCCTGGATCCCATCATGGATCAGCGGATCGAAACTCCAGCGCAGCACGCCGGTGCGTGCGTCGAAGCCGCGGACCGTCCCCTTCGGTGCATCGAGCCTTTGATTGTCGGCGATCGACGAGCCGACCACCACGACGTCGCGGCCGACCACCGGCGCCGAGGTGATCTGGAATTCGCCCGGCCACAGCAAGTCCTTGGCGACGTCGATCCGGACCTCGCCCCCCTCGCCGAAGCCGGCACAGGGACGTCCGGTCCGCGCATCCAGCGCGATCAGCCGGGCATCGACCGCGCCCATGAAAAGCCTGCTGCGGCAGGGAGCATCGGCCGGCGCTGTCCGGTCGACCCAGGAGGTCACGCCACGGCAGGCATAACGATTGGCCGGACGCCGCCCGTCGCTGACCTTGGGATCGAAACGCCAGCGCTGCGCCCCCGTGCCGGGATCGAGCGCCACCACCTCGTTGAACGGCGTGCAGAACACCAGGCTGTCTTCAACCAGGATCGGCGTCGCCTCGAACTTGATGCGGAACGCGGCTGCCGGCGTCCGGCTCTCGAGATCTCCCGTGCGATAGTCCCAGGCGCGCAGCAGCCGGTCGACATTGGCCGGCGTGATCTCCGACAAGGGTGCGAACCGTGTCCCTCCGGCGTCGCCACCCCAATGCTGCCAGGACTGGGCCGGCGCCACCATGAGCTGGCTGCAGATGACCCCGATCCGGACCCGTTTTGGCAGCAGCGGCATGACCTCTTTCCCCCTCGGCTGTTCGCGTCCCAAGCGACGCACCGAAGGCATGAAACGCAGCGTTCCCAAGCCGATCCAGGCGGATGGGATGGACGGCGGTCCCGGTGGGACGAGCGGCCGGCGGCAATGACGACCGGCGGATAAGGGAAGACGAGCCCAAAGGCCGCAACCGCCAAGCAAGACGGCCGCCCTCAGGGCGGCCGCTGCGGGAACTCCGGTCGATGTAAGCAGTCAGTAGCCGTAGCCACGTCGCGGCGGGTAGTTCGACGGCCCCCGGCCATAGCCGCCGCCACCGTAGCCGCCACCAACACTGACGCCGAGGTTCACCGGCGGCACCACCCGGACCGGAGGTGGTGCATAGTAGGTCCGCGGCGGGGGCGGCGGCGCATAGACCACGACGTCGTCGCCGGGGTCGCGGCGAGTTGGGCGGCTGGCACGCTTCGGCGGATCTTCCTCGCGCTTTCGGGCCGGCTTCTCCTCGACGCGCTTCGGGGTTTCCGTCTTCCGGGGCGGCGGAGTCTGCGAGCACGGACAGGTCGGCCCTGCCGCGAGGTTGGCCGGCACCACCGGCGGGATCGCGGGGGCCGCGGCCACCACGGGCGTCACGACCGGACGATTGCGCAGCCGCTCGATCAGCTTGCGCGCGGTCGGCGTCAGATCGCTGTTCGGATAGCGGTCGAGAAAGCCCTGATAGGCCGCCACGGTGTTGATCAGCACAGCCTCGTTCCAGGCGGCCATCCTGTTGTGAAGGTCGAGCCACTCCCGCGCCTGCCGGCCGTAGGGCGGAGCGGTGTAGAGCGCCACGAAAGCCTCATAGGCTTCGACGCTGCCGTCGCCGACGATGATCTCGTTGGCGGACTCGATCGGCTTGCCCTGCAGGCTGCGCTTCCACTCGTCGACGCTGAGCTTGGCGACCGTGGGGCGCGGCCCGGCATTGGCGGCGTTCGCATCCGTCGACACCACGAAACGGAAATCTTCCGTCAGCGACGACGAATCCCATGGCGTCTGGCGGCCCTCGGTCGCCTTGTTGACGGCCACGCGGACCCGTTTGAACGCCTGTTCGATCGGCACGCCCGGCTCGCGCGCTGCCTGCAGCAGCGCGGTCGTGTAGGGGCTGTTGGCGCCGTTGCCGTCCTCGGCCTCGGCGCCGGGCGACGTCGAGTAGGACAGGAAGGTGCCCGGCGCGCCCGTCTTGGTGTCGACCAGCGCAAGGCCCCTGCCCGCGTTCTGATTGATGGACGGGAACGGATTGTTGCGGCACGCATCGAGCATCAGGATGCGCATCCGGCTCGGCACCGAATTCAGCGTGTTCAGGACATCGTTGAGGCGAACGGCCTGCAGGGGGATGTCGGCCTCCCGGCGCGGATCGACATCGACAGGCACGAGATAGTTCTCGCCGTCGATCTGCAGGCCATGACCTGCATAAAAGACCAGGGCCACCGTATCCGGTCCCTTGGCGGCGATCTTGGCGGCGAAGTCCCCCACTTCCCGGTTGAGGTCGCGCTGCGACAGGTCGGCGGCCGTCGTCACCTCGAAACCGGAATCGCCGAGCAGTTTCGCCATCGCCTTGGCGTCGTTGGCAGGGTTGGGCAACGGCGTCACCGCGCGATAGGACGACTGGCCGATCACCAGCGCCAATCTGCTGGTTTCGGCGGATGCTGCTGAAGCGAGGCCGGCCAACAGGCCGCCGGCCAGCAATGCGGCCCTGAGAGCGTGCCGAAACATGGGATCTCCAATCTGCTCATGCTATTGCCCATTGGTCGAGACGATCAACGGCGCGGTTCACTCATCCCGTGGCCAGCATCGAGCGGCGCAAACGAAACCGGGCGAGTTCCCGGCCTGATCCGCCGAACAACGCCCTCGTCCGAACTCTCCGCGTCACGAGGTGGCCATCGGACCTCTCTTGTCCGATAGATGCGCCAATCTGGATGTGATGTTCGTCACTTGACAACAAGCGGGACGGCAGCCGATGGCCGCGCATTTCGTCGGGGGAATGAGCACCGCCGTCGCATTTTACCGCACGCCCGTCAGGCTCTTTGAACTAAGGGACCCTGGTACCTTCAACGTGGACATTGTTAGTTCTTAGCTAACGCAAACACGGAACCGGCTAGCGAACGAATGGGTCAAATTTAACGTTTCCTGGGGATCATCTATCCGACTACGTGCATATTGCCCTGGGACTTGGTTCTTTCATGAACGTTCATCTCGTCGGCGATGACTCGGCCAAGCTCGCGCTGCTGCGAGGCATGCTGGCTGAACGCTGCTCGCTTACAACCGAGTTGATCTCGGATGCCGATCTCAAAGGCGGCAATATCGATGCCATCGTCGTTGCCGCGGATTTGCGCGACGTCGACAACATCACCGCATTGAAGGAAATCTCCGACCGGCTGTCGCGCATCCCGCGTCGAATTTTCCTGACCAACAACAAATCGCGCCTGTCGACCGTACAGGCCTATGCGCTCGGCGCC
Source organism: Bradyrhizobium sp. HKCCYLRH3099 (assembly GCF_051167855.1). Lineage (NCBI taxonomy): Bacteria > Pseudomonadati > Pseudomonadota > Alphaproteobacteria > Hyphomicrobiales > Nitrobacteraceae > Bradyrhizobium > Bradyrhizobium sp. HKCCYLRH3099. Next base: position 75,600 of record NZ_JBNPTW010000027.1, on the reverse strand, counting down.
ACGAGCGTGCTGTCGAGCACACCGAGTCGCAATCAGTTGCTGGGCAAGCTGCTCGATGCGCGGCCGAGCCCGGCTGCCAAGAGCGTCGTCGTGGACGACCGCCAGGCCGCGTTTACGGGTGCGGGCTGCATCGCGTCGATGTTTGCGGCGGTCCTGGGCGGTGCGGAGATCGACATCGAGGAGACGCGCCGCGCCGGCAAGCGGATCGCCGATTGCATCGCGGAAAACGGCCTCTCCGACTGGCTGGCCACCGTGCGCCGCCATCATGAAGGCACCTATCAGCATTGCCTGCTGGTCACCGGCGTCACGGTCGATTTCGGCCTGAGCCTCGGTGTCAACAGCACCGATCTCGAGCGGCTCTACATGGCCGCGATGTTTCACGACATCGGCAAGGCCAGGATTCCGCTCGCCGTCCTCGACAAGCCGGGCAAGCTCGATGGCAAGGAACGCGCGCTCGTCGAAACCCATCCGGCGGCCGGCTACGAAGCGCTGAAGGACAACACCGCGATCACCGAGGAAGTGCTGAAGGCGGTGCGCCATCATCACGAATTTCTCGATGGCAGCGGTTATCCGGACGGGTTGATGGCCAACAACATTCCCGACCTGACGCGCATCCTCACCATCTCCGACATCTTCTCGGCGCTGATCGAGTATCGCAGCTACAAGCCGGTGATGGCGCGCGAGAAGGCCTACGAGATTCTCCAGAGCATGGAGGGCAAGCTCGAAAAGCCGTTGATCGGCGCCTTCCGCGAGGTAGCGCTCATCCGCTGAATGCCGACGTGCTGAACGGGCCGTTAACGCAACGGCTCGAATTGTCGGGCGGCGACAAGCGTCTCTTGTGGGCTTTGCGCTAGTCTCTGCCGCACGCCGCGCGCGCAATCGCGCGCCGCCAGGGGACTTCGGGACGTGGCAGACATCATCGATCGCGCAATTGGGCCTGCTTCGACCAACATCAGGGAGCGGCACACGGAGCCGCTCGTGCGCGGCCTGGTGCCGCTCGAAAGTGCCTCCGAGCAGGCCTGGCGCGATCTGGCCGACCGCGCGCTCGAACCCAACGGCTACTATCTGCCCGGCTGGGAACGCGCGGTGAATGCCTCGGCCCGCGGCCGCACCGGCACCTCGGCGCTGTGCGCCTTCGACACGGACGAGCCGTCGCGCCTGATCGGCCTGATGCCGGTCACCTCGTTGTGGCGCGCCTACCGGCTGCCGCTGCCCGCTCTCGCCAGCGGCCATCCCTATGGCACCCTGTGCACGCCGCTGCTTGACGCCGACAGCGCGGAGGTGGCGGCAGCGCACCTGCTCGCCGCGGCCCGGCGCACCGGCGCACGTGCCCTCCTGCTGCGCGACATGTCCATCGCCGGCCCGGTCATGCAGGCCTTCGACGCCGTACTGCGCCGCGACGGCTTGCGCCCGCGAGTCCTGCAATCCTACGAGCGGGCGTTGCTCGATGCGACGGGGGATGGGGAGACGGTGCTGCAGGAAGCGCTGGGGGCCAAGAAGATGAAGGAGCTGCGCAGGCAGCGTCATCGGCTGGCCGAGCATGGCGAGATCAGGTTCGAGGTCGCGCGCGCGCCCGATGAAGCCGCTGCTGCGCTCGAGATATTTCTCGCGCTGGAGGCCGGCGGCTGGAAGGGACAGCGCGGCACGGCGCTGATCCAGCATGACGGCGACGCGGCGTTCATCCGCCGCGCGGTGCCGGCGCTCGCGCAGGAGGGCGCCTGCGAGATCATCCGTCTGCACGCCGGCGAGATCGCCGTGGCCGCGGGCGTCGTGCTGCGCCATCGCAGCCGCGCGTTCTTCTTCAAGCTCGGCGTCGACGAGCGCTTCGCGAAATACTCGCCCGGCGTCCAGCTGACGCTGGATCTGACGCGCCATCTCTGCAGCGATCCCGCGATCCGTTCGGCGGATTCCACCGCCGGCCCCGATCATCCGATGATCAATCCGATCTGGCGCGGCCGCCTGGCGATCGGTGACGTGCTGATCCCGCTCCACCAGCGCGATGCCGCCGTCGAACTCGTTCACGCCGCGCTGGCGGCGCGCCGCGAAGGATTGGCGCTGGCGCGTCGCGGGGTGCATCTGCTCCGCGCCCTGCGAAAAGGCCGGGCCGCTACTCGGCCGCCTCGGCATTGACCTCGGCCGACACCTGGCGGATGGCGCGCGCCAGCATCTGCGGGTCCTGCGCGCCGGACACCGCGTATTTCTGCGCGAAGACGTAGGTCGGCACGCCGGAGATGCCCTTCTCCGCCGCCTCCTGGGCCTGGGCCGACACAAGTTCGACGTCCTCGTCGGTCCCCAGCATCTTGCGGACGACATCAGGATTGAGCCCGATATCCGCGGCGGCCTGCACCAGCACCTCGGTGTCGGTGAGATCGCCGCCGTCGCGGAAGTACAATTCCATCAGCCGCTGCTTCATCTCCGGCGCCTTGCCGATCTCGCCGGCCCAGCGGATCAACCGGTGGCAATCGATCGTGTTGGGCTGGCGCGCGACCAGATCCGGCCGGTAGCTCAGCCCCTCCTGCTCGGCGGCCGCGACCACGCGGCCCGCGATGCCCTTGTAGGCCTCGACCGAACCGAACTTCGTCGTCAGATACTGCTCGCGGCTGATGCCCTCGCGCGGCACCCAGGGATTGAGGAAGAACGGCCGGTAGTTCAACGCGACCGGGACGTCCGGCACGAGCTTCAGCGCCTCCTCGATCCGGCGCTTGCCGATATAGCACCAAGGGCAGACGACGTCGGACACGACGTCGATGATCAGCGGCTTCAAGGTGCTCATGCCTCGCTCCGAGTTTGGCGTGCGGTTCACCCAAGATAAGGCCATACGCGGCCAGGACAAGCGGGAGTCACGGCGGGGTAACCATCTCCTTCAGCCTGCCGGCGGTGAGCTCATCGGCCGGGAAGAAGGTCTCCAGCGCCAGCTCCGACAGCGTGATGTCGACGGGCGTGCCGAACACCATGGTCGTCGAGAAGAAGCTCAGGACATCATCGCCCATCCGCAGCCGGAACGGGATCGCCACGCTATCGGCGGCGAGCGGCGCGGATCGCGCCGGCAGCGGATAGGATTTCAACTCCTGATACAGTTTCAGCAACTCGGCATCGGCGGTGGCCTCGCATTGCCGGTGCAATCGCTCCAGCAGATGTCCGCTCCATTCGGCGAGATTGGCGGTGCGTGAGGCGAGCCCGTCAGGATGCAGCGCCACCCGCAGCACGTTGAGCGGCGGCGCGAGCAGCCGCTCCGGAATGCCCGCGAGCAGCGGCGCAATCATGCGGTTGGCCGCAACGAGGTTCCAATGACGATCGACCGCGAGCGCAGGGTTCGGCTCATGCGCCTTGAGCACAAGGTTCATCGCCTCGCGCGCCGGCTTCAGCGCGGGATCGTCGAGGGAGCGCTGCTGGAACGCCGGCGCATAGCCCGCAGCGACCAGCAGCACGTTGCGCTCACGCAGGGGCACGTCCAATCGCTCTGCCAGCTTGAGGACCATGTCGCGCGACGGCGCGGCGCGGCCAGTCTCCACGAAGCTCAGATGTCGCGCCGAGATCTCCGCATCGAGCGCGAGGTCGAGCTGGCTGAGATGCCGGCGCTGCCGCCACTGCCGCAGATGCTCGCCGACATGAACGGGTTTGGCGCGGTCGGCACGCGCCGAAGCAAGCTGTGTCATGGACGGAAGACCTATCACGCAGACGTCAGCGCCACCATGACGTGCGAGGTAATCGAAATGCCTCCTCCGCCGGGCCATCGTCATCACCACAGGAGATGACCGATGAGCAAACCGGGCAAGTCCACGACCTTTCCATTCGGCGCCGTCAGCCGCTGGATGGCGGGACTTGCCACCTCGCTCCTGGCGCGCTCGCTCAACCTGCCGGAGCCGCTGCTGCACGTCACCGGCAGCCTCGTCTTCGCGCAGGTCACCGAGATCGAGATCCGGGCCGCACGCTCGCTGCGCCCGGCGCGCCTGCGCCGTCAGCTCCTCGCCTGGTTCCGTTGAACCGTCCACCGCCCCAAACGAAGGAGACCCGACATGATCACCTCGTCCACCCTGCTCCGCCGCGCCCTCATCGCCGATGCCGTGTTCAGCGGTGTCGCCGGACTCGCGCTGACCTTCGATGCATCGCCGCTCGCTGCGCTGATGCAACTGCCCGAGGCGCTGCTGCGGGAGACCGGCCTGTTCCTCATCGTCTATGCAGGCTTCGTCGGCTGGCTCGGCACGCGCGCAACAGTCGCAAAGCCGTTGGTCATGCTGGTGATCGCCGGCAATGCCGCATGGACGGTCGGCAGCATCGCGCTGTTGTTCTCCGGCCTCGTCACGCCGAACGTCCTGGGCGAGATCTTCATCGCGGCGCAGGCGGTCGGCACCGGCGTGTTCGCCGAGCTGCAGTATATGGGCCTGCGCCGCAGCGCCGGCGCGGTCGCGGCCTGAGGCCGATCGGTGGTGAGCGCCGGCCGGCCGTATCGACCGGCCAGGCGCTCGCCTCCGAACCGAAATGAGGACATGCGTGCCCGGCGTATCTCCTGCATAGTCGCGCATCGACAGGAGATCGCAGCGATGCAGCCGCAGGTCAGCGGAACGGAAGGCTACGCCGCCGAGGCCGATCAGTTGTTCGTGCGCTACGAAAACATTCCGCCGCAACAGGTGCACGCGGCGGTGCTTCATCTGCTGCCGAGGACGCCCGCCCGCGTGCTCGACATCGGCGCGGGGACCGGGCGCGACGCTGCCTGGTTGGCAGGCCTTGGACATCGAGTGGTCGCTGTCGAGCCGACTGAGGCGCTGCGAATTCGCGCGATGCGGCTTCATGCCTCGCCGGCCATCACCTGGATCGATGACAGCCTGCCCGACCTTGCGGCGCTGTCCGCCCGTGACGAGCCGTTCGATCTCGTCATGTTGACGGCCGTCCTCATGCATCTCGACGACGCGCAGCGGCGACGCGCGCTTCCCAACATCGCGACGCAGGTCGCGCCGGGCGGCACGCTGATCATGACTTTGCGGCACGGACCGATCCCGCCGGGCCGCCGAATGTTCGAGGTCGATGCGGCAGCGGTCGTTGCGCCGATGCGACAGCTCGGCCTGGACCTCGAGCTCAAACGTCAGACTGCATCGGTGGGCGTTGCGAACCAGGCCGCTGGCGTGAGCTGGACGACGCTGGCTTTTGCCAGACGGCCCTGACAGGCCGGCAAACCCCGCAAGCGGGATCAGGCCGCTTTCGCGGTGCTGGACTTGGTCTTGGGACGCTTGGTGAGACCGCCTGCGGCGCGCTTGGTCTTGCCACGAGTTTTGCCGCGGCTCTTGGCCGCCTTGTCCATGCTGGCCTTGGCCTTCGCCCGCTGCTTGGCCTTGTCCTTGGCGAGCTTCTCCGACTCTTTCCGGGACTTCTTCTCGGCCTTGCGCGCGTCCTTGGCCTTTTCCTTGGCCTTCTCCTGCGCCCGCTCGGCACGCGCCTCGGCCTTCTTCTTCGCGCGCTTCTTCTCGCAGGCCTCGCACTTGCAGCCGATCGGCTTCAGATAGGCTTTGAAATAGTCGGTGCCGTAATCGTAGTTGATCTCGTCGCCCGGCGCGATGTTCTTGATCGCCCGGATGAAGATCTTCTTCTTGCGCGGCTTGACGTCGGACTCGGCGTTCGGCTTGCAGGAGTGATTGATGTAGCGGGCGACGTTCTCGCGGATCGAGCCGTCGATGGTCCAGCGCTTGTCGAGCTCGAACAGATATTTGTTCTCGATCGCGTCTTCTTCCGCCTTTTTCGAGTCCAGCAACGGACCGAAATAACGGATGATCTTGGTGCCCTTCTTGATCGGCTGGGTGGCGAACAGGCCGAGCCCCGTCTTGGAGCGGCCGATGCGATAGGGTTTGGACGGCGGGATGACAGGCATGAGCGATGAGTTGAGATGGACCTCGCGAGGGGGCCGTTCTAGGATAAAATCGCGGCGCTGTCAGGTGTTTCCCACCGCTGCGGCGCGCCGTCCCCAGCTTGCAGCGTCGACTGCTCGACGAGTTCCTGACTTCACGGGCCCTCACATGTCCAAATGTCTCACCCTTGGCGCGGCGCTGCGAATCAGTGCTGCAGTCATGTTCTGCAGCGTGTGGATGAACCAGGCCGCGGCCGAGACCATCGCGAGCGCCTACACGTCCGCGGCGGAGAAGGATTGCCGTACGGTCGGCAAGCCCGAGGGGGACAGCTCGACCCAGACCTGCCCCGGCAAGGACGGCCTGATCGTCCTCGTCAACGAGGACGATCTGCGCCAGACCGTCTCGGTCGGTCGCAACGCCCGTGCCGCCGCCAAGGAGCCGGCCGCGGAGACCTTCTTTGGACCGTTCAACTCGGCCGGCCCCACGATCGAATGGCGGATGGCCGACCGCAAGCCGTTTGCGATCATCCAGCGCTGGCAGATCGCGGACAATGACGATCAGGGCAAGGCGGGTCCGACCAACAAGCCGATGCTGATCGTGACGCGGCTGCCGCCGGGCCCAGTGTGCCACGTCGCCTATATCGATGCCGCCGCCAATCCCAACGCCAACGAACTGGCGCGGCAGGTCGCAGATGAGAGCGCGCGCGGCTTCGCCTGCGGCAAGGACAAGGTGAAGGTCGCAGGCAACCGCGGCCGCGCCGTCGATCTGGCGCTCCCAAAGCGCTAGCCCTTCGTGAGTCAGGCACGCTTGTCCTTGAGCCGGTGATAGCGGGCGAGCAGCCGCTCGCCTTTCGCAGCGATCCGGCGGGCCGCCGCGACGGTCCGCGGCACCGGCTCGCCCCAGGCATGCGCCGACAGCGCAAGCCGCGTCGGCTGTCCGTCGGCATCGACCAGCGGCGGCAACTTCTCGCGCCCGTAGAACCGCACCGCCCAGCTGCCCTTGCGGCGCATCTCCTGCGGCGTCATTTCGGATGCCTTCTTGGTGACGCCCGGCTTGAGATGCGCGCCGTCGCGCTTCGCGAAGGCCTTGCGCCCGGCTGCCGTCAGTCCGCCGCGCGGATCTTTCTCGCGCGCGCGGCTCGCTGTCTTGCGCTTCGTCTTGCGTGCCCCGGAGCGGCCTGTGCTGCGCTTTGTCGCCCGCTTCGCGGTGTGCTTCTTGGACGACGCTGCCGCGCGCGTCGTCTTCGCTGTCTTCGACTTCGCGGTGCGCTTGCGACCGCTGGTCTTGGTCTTCGTGGCCTTCTTGGCTGCGACGCGCATGTTGTCGACTAGATTGGGATAGCGCCGGCCGGCGCGCTTGGCGCGCGCCTTGGCCTTGGCCTTTTCGGCCGGCGTCAGATGGGTGGAGGCCTTGCCGGCGCGCTTGCGCGGGTTGGCCTTGCTCCAGGGAGCGCGCGGTGTTCGTGCCATGCGCCACCAACGCATGACCCCTGCCCCGGTTTCCGCTGCGTCGAGCTACGCGCCCGGCGGCAGCTTCGGTACCGTGGCACGCAGCATCGCCTCCAACAGCGACTCGGCCGTCGTGCCCGCGGGCGAGCGGCGCAGGATGTCGGCGAGACGGCCATCGAGCAGCAGCATCGTATAGCCGTGCACAAGCGACCAGGCGCGTGCGATGGCGGCGGATTGTTCGAGCGACAATTCCTCGTCGCCCACATGGCCTTCGCCGCGCGACGCCACCGAACCGGCGAGGCCGGCGAACGAGGCTTCCGCCGCCTCGTGCAGCGAAGGCCGGGAATAATCGAGCCGCTCGGTCCGGAACATCAGCCCGTACATGCCGGGATTGGCCTGGGCGTAAGCGACATAGGCGCGCGCCCGCCCCATCGCGCGCTCGATCGGCGTGCCCGGCTGCTCGCCCGCCGCCTTCATGGCCGCGTTGAAGCGCGTGAAGCCGATCGCCGCGAGCTCGCTGACGAGACCGGTGAGATCGCCAAAGTGATGCGTCGGCGCCGCATGCGACACACCGGCCTCGCGCGCCACCGCCCGCAACGTCAGTCCGGCGAGCCCGTCGCGCTCCAGCACGCGCTCGGCCGCTTCGAGCAGCGCATCGCGCAGCGCGCCATGATGATAGGGCGCGCCCTGCTCGCCCGGGCTCGACGTACGGCGCGTTCGCGTCCGGACCTGTTCTGTCGCTATTCGGCGGCGCTGCGCCCGCACCTGATCGATCTTCGTGGTCATGAATCTCCTTATACAAACAATTTTGACAGCGTAAAGATTCGACTTGACCTGCCCCGGCCCTGTCAGTAGCTTTATCTTGACATCGTAAAGATAACTGCAAGAACCGGAGGAAGGCCGCGCCATGACCATCCAGTTGCAGAGCACGGCCCAGCGCCATACGCGGCGCGACAACATCGCGCCGATCCCGTTCGAGTGCGACGCGCCATTTCTCAAGATCACCGGCGAACTGCCGCGCGAGCTCAACGGCACGCTCTATCGCAACGGCCCGAACCCGCAATTCGACTCGCCCGGCGCTCACTGGTTCGTCGGCGACGGCATGCTGCACGCCTTCCATATCGAGAACGGCCGCGCCTCCTATCGCAACCGCTGGGTCCGCACGCCGAAATTCGAGGCCGAGCGCAAGGCCGGCCGCGCGCTGTTCGGCGGCTTCGGCCGCCGGCTCGCCGACGCGCCGGCCGACGTGACCGATGGCGGCGTCGCCAACACCAACATCATTTCCCATGCGGGCAAGCTGCTCGCGCTCGAAGAGGCGCACCTGCCGACCGAGATCGAGCCCGTCACACTCGCAACCAAAGGCTATCAGGATTTCGGCGGCCGCCTGCGCGGCGCCTTCACCGCGCATCCGAAGACCGATCCGGTCACCGGCGAATTGCTGTTCTTCGGCTACAACGCGAGCGGTCCGCTCACGCCCGCCCTGACCTACGGCACCGTCGATGCCGACGGCACACTCACACGCCTCAGCCGCTTCGAGGCGCCCTATGCCAGCATGGTGCATGACTTCATCGTCACCGCGAACCACGTGCTGTTTCCGATCCTGCCGCTCACCGGCAGCCTGGAGCGCGCGATGTCCGGCAAGCCGCCTTACGCCTGGGAGCCCGACAAGGGCGCCTATGTCGGCGTCATGAAGCGCGGCGGCGACGTCAAGGACATCGTCTGGTTTCGCGGCGATGCCTGCTACGTCTTCCACATCATGAATGCTTGGGACGACGGTGACCGCATCACAGCCGACGTGATGCAGTTCGAGGAGGCGCCGCTGTTTCCGCATCCCGACGGCCGGCCGACCGATCCGACGAAAGCCGTTGCGCGGCTGTGCCGCTGGAGCTTCGACCTCGCCGGCAACAGCGACCGCTTCACGCAGACCTATCTCGACGATCTCACCGGCGAATTCCCGCGCATCGACGACCGCAGGGCCGGGCTCGCGAGCCGCCATGGCTGGTACGCCTGCGCCAACCCGGACGGGCCGTTGTTCGGCGGCCTCTCCGGCCTTGCGCATGTCGACGGCGCCGGCACGCGGCGCGCCACGCATCTGCTGCCGGACGGCGACACCCTGTCCGAGCCGGTGTTCGTCCCGCGCAGCGCCGACGCCGCCGAAGCCGACGGCTGGCTGCTCAGCGTGGTCTGGCGCGCTGCGACCAACACCAGCGACCTCGCCGTGTTCAACGCCACCGACATCGGCCGCGGTCCCGTCGCATTGGTCCATCTCGGTCATCGGGTGCCCGACGGCTTCCACGGCAATTGGGTCGGAGCCTGAGATCATCGACAGAGCCTCCATTCAACCGGGCCTCACGTTATTTTGACACTGTCAAGATTCAGCTTGACCGCCTCACCGTCACCCCATAAGGTCATCTTGCCACTGTAAAGATTGGCTCGGGAGGAGCCGTCGATGACCCTGTTCCTGATTCTTGCGCCCTACGGCGTCTACGCCGCGCTGATGATGATGGTCTCCGCCACGCTCAGCCTGCTGGTCGGCGCCGGACTGTGTCTGGCGATCGTCGCGCTGGACATCGCCAAGGGACGGTCGATCAAGATTCTGGGACTCGGCTCGGCCGCGATCTTCGCGGCTGTAGCCGCCTACCTCACCGCCATCGAGCCGGCCATGAGCACCTCGGCGGTGCGGCTTACGGTCGACTGCGGCATTTTCGCGCTGTCGCTCGGCTCGATCGTGCTGCGCAGGCCGTTCACGCTGCAATACGCGCTGGAGGTGGTGCCGCCGGAAACCGCGGCAATTCCAGGCTTTCTGCGCGCCAATTACATCATCACCGGCGCCTGGACGGCGTCGGCGCTGTTGATGATCGTCGGCAACCTGATGACGCTCTATGTCCCCGGCCTGCCCTATTGGACCGGCCTCGCCATTGCCTTCGCTGCCCGCAACAGTGCACTTTATTTCACGCGCTGGTATCCTGAGTATCGTAGGACAAAGGACATCGCTGCGCAGACTGCCGCCGCAATGTCCGGCCAAGATCGATAAGTGTTGCTCTCCAGGGAGACAGGCGTGAAAGACGTATTCGTGAGGCTGACCGCAGATTTTCTCTCCGCCGCGGTCTTCTTCATTCTCTACCTCGCCACCGACGACGTCGTGCTGGCGACCGCAAGCGCCGTCACCGTCGCCATCGTCCAGGTGGTCTGGGCCCGAATCAAGGGTCACAGCCTCGGCTTCATGGCCTATGCCAGCATCGCCCTGGTCGTGGTGCTCGGCAGCGTCACGCTGCTCACCAACGACCCCCGCTTCATGTTCGCCAAGCCGGCCATCGGGCACTTTGCGATCGGCCTGATCATGCTCAAGCGCGGCTGGATGCTGCGCTACGTTCCGCCGATGGTGGCGGAGACCATTCCCGAATACGTCACCGTGGCCGGCTATGCCTGGGCGGCGCTGATGTTCGCGCTCGGCCTCGGCACGATCGGCGTGGCGATGACCGGCGACGTCAAGCTGTGGGCGATCTACATGGGACTCACCGCCGCCGCCAAGGTCGCGGCGTTCGCGCTGCAATTCATCGCCTTCCGTTTCGTGATCGCCAGCCGCCTGCGGGCGGCGCGGGCCTGATCGCCGCATTGGGCTTATCAGCGAAGATGCGCTATAGGGGCGGCCGAAGGCCCCCTCTAAGGCTGCTTCGGGGCCCGGGATGGCAACGCCAGGAGAACGATCGATGGCTGTGGACGGCAACTGGAATCTGACCTTGAACACGCCGATGGGCGAGCGCAGCGCGACCCTGAGCCTGAAGAGTTCAGGCTCCACGCTGACCGGCACCCAGGCGGCCGAAGGCGATTCCGCCGAGATCTTCGACGGCACCGTCAATGGCGACGACGTTTCCTGGAAGGTCTCGATCACGAGCCCGATGCCGCTGACGCTCGACTTCAAGGGCAAGGTCGCCGGCGACACCATCTCCGGCGAAATGGGCATCGGCTTCATGGGCAGCTTCCCCTTCACCGGCGCGCGCGGCTAAGCCGCGCTTTGTAGGGCGGGCAAAGGCGCGCCAAGCTGCCTGATCAAGGGCGAGACCGCACTCGCGCCGTGCCCACCATTGCTACCGCATGCGTCGACAGACGGTGGGCACACGGCCGCCTACGGCGGCCGCTTTGCCCACCCTACGCTTCTGCGCTCCATCGACTTGCTCCGCCGTCGTCCCGGCCCTGAGCCGGGACCCATACCCCCAGGGAGCCGTTTGAGGCACGCTGGCGATTGGCTTTTTGCCCATCACATCCGCCGCGGCGTATGGGTCCCGGCGCGAGGCCGGGACGACAGTGTTTTCTGCCCCAGGCAATCCTGCTTCACATTTCAAACAGCCCGGACAAGCGTCCGCATTCCCGCAGCGGATAACGCCCGGGTGATGCATCGGCATGCCCCTCGATCAAGGCGAAGGGCGCAGGGAAGGCCAGGCGTCGGCTGACGCCTGCGGCCCGCCTGCGAGAAAGAATGCAGGCGGCAGGTACCACAGGTGCAGCCGGACAACGCCCGGCCTTCCCTGCGCGGTGGTCTTCACGCTTATACGCAGTCTGCCTGGTGCGCCGGGCTTGTTGGCCACCATGCCGCGACAATGCTTGCGCATTGCCGCAGGGGACACCAGCATCGGGGTGTCAGCACGCTGCGACTTCACGTCCGCGCCATGCCGTTCGTCCGCGCATCCGAGGACACGCTGCGACATGATCGCGGCCACCGCTCCCCGCCCCGCGTGTCGTGACGATCGCGCGCAACGCCCCTTCGGTGGGACGGGATGCGGGAAGATAATCATGATTTCCGAAAATTGGCAAGTGATTTTTATTTTTCGGAACAGACTCGCGCATCGCCCGCGTGAGGTTTGATCTGACGGGCGCGACGACCCCTCCGCCGTCATTCCGGGGCGTGCGTCCGCCGCAGCTCGAAGAGCGAAGGCGGAGGCACGAGCCCGGAATCCATTTGGCGGCAGTTCGCGCGGCCTGATGGATTCCGGGCTCGCCGCGCTGCGCGCGCCGCCCCGGAATGACGGCGGAGGGCGTGGCCGCACCAGTGTCCACTAACTCAGAACCAAATCTGCATCGCCACCTCATGCGCATCGCGCGGCGGCTCGCCCTCCGGCACGCAGCCGGCGCCATCGCGGGCAGCGAGCGCCACCGCGCAGGCGTCGAGCACGTCGTCGGGCTTGGCGCCGGTGCCGCGGCGTGCATGGGTCAGCCAGTCGTCGATGGACGCGAAGCCCGCGGCAACCAACAGGTCGCGCCGCAGCCTGGCCCCCTGCTCCGTCTTCTTCGACGGCAGCGGCGCGCCGTTGAGGCGCAGGAACACCAGCTCCGGGTGCGCCTCGCGGATGTCGCGGTCGCGATGCGCGCGGACGAAGGCATCGACCTCCATGATCTTGCGGCCGAGATGCCAGAGCTGCCGCGAGGCGCGCGGCTGGCCGCGACGTGTGGCTTCGAGGTTCGCTTCATCCGGATCGGTGTAGTTCTCCCACAGCCAACGCCGCGCACCGGTGAACACGCGGGAGCGGTGCGGCGCGAGCTTGTCGCGCGCGAGCAGATCGCAGGCGCGGGTGCCGTCGTCGGTCATGCCGATCGGGATGTCGATGGCGGCGCGGGTGAAGGCGGATGCGAGGGCGGTGGCGATGTCAGCGGGGAACGCGATGTCGCGTTGATCGCCGTCGATCGACACGGCGACCCAACCGCGCGAGAAGCCGTCGAGGCCGAGGAAGCGGTCGGGATGCATCGCGTTCAACTATCAAAAGCGTCCTGGCGCGTTGCCTGTTTTTTCCAGCGAAGTGAGCTCAGCCACTCACGAGTTCGAGCCGAGCTCGCCACCACACCGGCGGTGCGCTCCCCTCCCCCTTGCGGGGAGGGGTCGGGGGTGGGGGTCTCCGGGCGATGAACTAGATGGAGGGCACATCGAAAGATCATCGAGAGAGCCTGTCCGTTTCGCACGTCGTGATCTGTTACCCAACGACAGAGCGGGATGTGTGGACCCCCACCCCCGACCCCTCCCCGCAAGGGGGGAGGGGAGCGCACCGTTCGGGCCGCAACATCACGGCTCCTACGCCCAGTTGGAGCATTCGTCACGCGGCACTCAGCTTGCCCACCTCCTCACGCCAACGGCCGGGATCGCTCCCGGCCGCTGCAGCACACACCACCCGAGCCTCGCCTCAGCCGAGGTTCAGCTCCTTGAAGAAGTCGTTGCCCTTGTCGTCGATGATGATGAAGGCCGGGAAGTCGACGACCTCGATGCGCCAGATGGCTTCCATGCCGAGCTCGGGATATTCGACGACCTCGACCTTCTTGATGCAGTGCTCGGCGAGGTTCGCCGCGGCGCCGCCGATCGAGCCGAGATAGAAGCCGCCGTGCTTCTTGCAGGCTTCGCGCACGGCCGGGGCGCGGTTGCCCTTGGCAACCATCACCATCGAGCCGCCGGCGGCCTGGAACTGATCGACGAAGGAATCCATGCGGCCCGCCGTGGTCGGGCCGAACGCGCCGGAGGCGTAGCCGTCGGGGGTCTTGGCCGGACCGGCGTAGTAGACCGGATGGTTCTTGAAGTAGTCCGGCAGCGGCTCGCCACGGTCGAGGCGCTCGCGCAGCTTGGCATGCGCGGCGTCGCGGGCGACGATCATGGTGCCGGTCAGCGACAGCCGGGTCTTGATCGGGTTCTTCGACAGCGTGGCGAGGATGTCCTTCATCGGCTGGTTCAGATCGATCTTCACGACCTCGCCGCCGAGCGCCTGCTCGACCTCCGGCAAATACTGCGCCGGGTGATGCTCGAGCTCCTCGAGATAGACGCCGTCCTTGGTGATCTTGCCGAGCACCTGGCGGTCGGCCGAGCACGACACGCCGAGACCGATCGGCAAGCTTGCGCCGTGGCGCGGCATGCGGATGACGCGGACGTCGTGGCAGAAATACTTGCCGCCGAACTGCGCGCCGACGCCGAGCGACTGCGTCATCTTGTGGATTTCCTGCTCCATCTCGACGTCGCGGAAGGCGTTGCCATCAGCGGAGCCTTGCGTCGGCAGCGCGTCGAGATAGCGCGCGGAGGCGAGCTTGACCGTCTTCATGCACAATTCGGCCGAGGTGCCGCCGATCACGATGGCGAGGTGATAAGGCGGGCACGCGGCGGTGCCGAGCGTCAGGATCTTCTCCTTCAGGAACGCCAGCAGCCGGTCCTTGGTGAGTACCGAGGGCGTCGCCTGGAACAGGAAGCTCTTGTTGGCCGAGCCGCCGCCCTTGGCCATGAACATGAACTTGTAGGCGTCCTCGCCTTCGGCGTAGATCTCGGTCTGCGCCGGCATGTTGTTGGCGGTGTTCTTCTCCTCGTACATCGAGAGCGGCGCGACCTGCGAGTAGCGGAGATTGCGGCGCAAGTATGCGTCGCGCGCGCCTTCGGAGAGCGCGGCCTCGTCGTCACCGTCGGTGATGACGTTGCAGCCCTTCTTGCCCATGATGATCGCGGTGCCGGTATCCTGGCACATCGGCAGCACGCCGCCGGCGGAGATGTTGGCGTTCTTCAGGAAGTCGAGCGCGACGAACTTGTCGTTCGGGCTGGCCTCGGCATCGTCGAGGATGCTGCGCAACTGCTTCAGATGCCCGGGGCGCAGGAAGTGGTTGATCTCACCGAACGCTGCTTCCGACAAGGTCCGCAGCGCCTCGCGCGAGACCACCAGCATGTCGCGTCCCAGCACCTTCTCGACCCGCACACCCTCGGTCGTGATCTTCTTGTAGGGCGTGGTGTCCGGCCCGAGCGGAAACAGCGGCGTGTGCTTGTAGGGCGGGACGGGCTTGGACTGGTCGGGGAAAGCGGTGGGCGCATTCATGGCGAATCTCGCAGGGGTTCTAAAGGCGGCCGCCCAAAGCGGTCTTGACAGGTCTGATATCACCCTGGCGTCGGGGCGCAACAGATGGTTCGGCATGGCCGTTCCGGGGCGGGACCATGCCACCTTTGGTCTGAATGATAGGTGGTTGTCGGGAGAGGACGGGCTCAGCGATCGGCGCGCCGTCGGCAGGAGCGGCCAGCCCGCTATCTCTCATGCGAGCCCTCGGCATCTCCACTTCGATCCTGGGCTCCGTGAAACACGGCAGTGACCAAAACCTATCCGGCGTGCCGATCGAATTCGTAGACTACGAGATACGGGAGCCGTGGAACGACCCACTCGAAGGTCCCAGGATCGCGGCCCAGACGGCCCATCGACGGAAACGAGATCAGCAACTCGATGCTGCCCAGCAATCGATCGACAACGGCCTTTGCTGCCGCAGGACTGTCCTGTGAAATCCAACTGAAGATGCCTTCGATGTCGGCAATGGCCTGATCGTCGAAAACGAGCTTCATAGAGGGATCAGGATCCTAGCCTGCCGAGGCGATCCCGCGCTTCCGCGTGGGACACGATCTTTCGATCGGGATTGGCCCGTCGACGTCGGACTTCCTCAAGCTGGGTATCCGTCAGGCGGACGTCGCGCATGTGCTTAACGTAGTCCAGGAGCGCACCGGCAGCAGCGTTCTGATCGTCTGCGGACAGCCTTTGAACCTCCTGCAAAGCCTGATCGAGTAGTCTTGTCATCATCGAAACATAGCAGCTTCATCAGAGAACGAAAAGCGCGGCCAATCGAACTCTGATGTCGGATCGTCGCGCATCAGCCGAACATGCGAAACGAATTGCACGAGGCTGCTGAATTATGTAACCTCAGATTGTTGTCATAATCATTTTCGTCCTGGAGGCGTCATGACCCGAGGTCTCTGTGTTGCAATCACGTTCGTCCTGGCCTTGATCACCCTGTTCCCCGCTTCGGCCGGCGCCGTCGGTCCCGGGCGCGCGTGCGGCGGCTTTGCCGGCATCCCATGCAATGCTGGCCTGTATTGCGAGTTTCCGGCCGGCCAATGTGGCCGGTTCGACATGATGGGCGTGTGCCGCCGCAAGCCGACATTCTGCACCAAGATCTACATGCCGGTGTGCGGCTGTAACTTCCAGACCTACGGCAACGACTGCGAACGCCGCGCCGCTGGCGTTTCGCTGTCGCATCCCGGCCGCTGCTGGTTCTGAGCGAGCGATCGCGCCGCTGCCGCCCGGCCCCGTGACCGCGGTCCGTCAACACGCGGTCAATTTGGCCGACGATCTTGTGCGGCCGCGGCGCATCGCGCTTGCATGACCTTCGCGCGCAGGCTTCAATGGCGCGGGGGTATTTTGAATGCAGTCTTCTCGTGTGTCCTACGGCCGGTGTTCATTTGGCCGCAACATCATCTTTGCCATTCTCATTGCGCTCGGCGCGATGCTCGCACCGCAGGCGGCGCGGGCCGATCGGTGCGACGACGTCGCCAAGGAGCTCAGGAACGGCATCGAGGGCATCAAGATCGGCCAGACGGCGGCCGGCACCGTTTATCTCGCGCATCCGAAGGCGCGCGAGATCACGCTCGGCTGCTCGTCAAAGAATTTTTCCAACCAGCTGTTCGGGAAAACCGACCGCAAGCCGCCGCCGGCCTTCGTCGAGCTGATGGCGAGCGCGGCGGCGATCGTGTTCACGCTGCCGAAGGACGACATGGTGCGCGGCGTCAACCGCTGCTACCGCCGGCTCGGCATCTTCCGCGGCGACGACGTCCCCAGCCGCTACCGCCGGCTCGATATGCGCTGCACCCGGACCAAGACGGAATCCTCGATCACGATCACCCGCAGCAAGGATCAATAGCCGCGGACCCGGGTGCCGCCGGTTTCTGCGAAGCCATCAGCAAGCCGTTCACTATTGGCGGCCGCCACTCACAGTTGCAGACAATTCGAGCGATCCGGTTGACGCTTCCTTCGCTGGACATGGCCACGCTCGGGCCAACACCAAGCGAGGAGCTGGACCATGTCCGTTTCGAGCGTTTCGTCGTCATCAGCGCCGCCCTCACCGCCGCCGGTCTCGATCGAGACGAACAAGCCTCAGACGCAGCAGGCGCAGAGCCAACAGACGCAGTCGTTCAAGCCGGACAAGACCGGCGACGAAAACGCTGCCGAGAACAAGGCGCAGCGCCCGCCGCTGCCGCCCGGTCAGGGCACGCGCGTCGACATCATCGCCTGACGACCCCACACCCTCAGGCCAACTTCGTATGACGGCGGCGCCTTCGGCGTCCGCCGTCATACGTGCTACGCATCCAGCGCCTTGTAGTGGCGGAAGATGCCGTCCTCGTTGAAGGGGATGCGGCGCTCGCTCTGCAGATAGGCTGCGATGTTCGGCCTGGCGGCGACGCGGTCGTGCAGCGCGACGAGGCCGGGAATGTGACGTTCGAACGCGGCCATCCGGTTGGGGAACGCGTAGCGCAGGCCGGCGATGATCTGGAACAGCGACAGGTCGACATAGGTCAGCTTGCGGCCGGTGACGTAGGCGCCGCCGCTCTTCGCCAGGATCTGCTCGAAATAGCCGAGGAATTTCGGCACCCGTTCATTCCAGAACTCGGCGGTGCGCTTCTTGGCGGGCGCGCGCTGGTCCTCGTAGTAGAGCGTCGGGCCGAGCGGGTGATGCGTGTCGTGGATCTCGACGACGAAGTCGGTGATCGTGAGTTGCAGCTGATGCACCCAGAGCTGGCCCGCCTCGGCCTTCGGCGCGAGGCCATGGCGGCCGCCGAGGAAGAACAGGATGTTGGCGGTCTGGCCGATGACGCGGCGGCCCGCTTTCAGGAAGGGCGGCGCGAAGGGCGGCGTGGCGCTGTCCGCCTCCAGCATAGCGGTCATCGCCGCGATGCCCTCCTCGCGCGCCACATCACGATAGGAGGCGCCCGCCTCCTCCAGCGCGAGCCGGACATATTCGCCGCGGCCCTGGATCATCGGCCAGTAATACAACTCGTAACGCATGGGCCATCCTCGAGGTGATGCGCCCATACGATGCGAGGGAGACGGACGCGCGGTGTCAGTTCGCCGCGAAGCAGTATAGCAGGCCGTCGCCACCGGTGCTCTTCAGATCGGCCTGGGAACAGCCGCCGTCGGGACCGCGCGAGGGATGCGAGGTGTTCCACGATCTCGACGGCTCGTCGTCGCGCAGCCCGATGCGATCGGAATGGCCGACCATCGCAGCGCCTTGCGTGGAGCTCGTCCAGTTGCGGCAGGTGCGGTCCTCGCCGGCCGCAAAGGCCGTTCCGTCGGCCTGGGAACCCGTGAGCACATCGTGGCGGTTCGGCGTGTCGCCGCGGCCGTTGATGACCTCGCCCTTCTCGCTCAGCGCCGTCTGCTTGGTGAGGTTGTTGGATGCGCCGTGCAGGTCCGCGACGTCCTTGGCGACGACCACCCCCTTGGCGTTCTGCCACGGACCCTTGCCGATGCGATCGCGCGCGTTGACCGCGGGCTGGCCATCGGCGGCCTGCGTCGAGAGATAGGCGCGCCAGGTCTTGGCCCCGGCGCCAGCGGCTTGCGCCAGGATCTGGCAGTGCTTGTCGGCGCCGGCGAGGCCGCCGAGATCGCCGCCCTTGCCGGGGCCGTTGCTGGTCAGGAAGAAGCTCATCTCTGCGCTCTGGGCCGAGGCGGTCGCGATCGGGCCGGGTGCTGCGGCGAGCAGCGCGCCCGCGATCATGATGGTGCGGAGCGGTGTCATGATGTCCTCCCTCTTGGACGATGTGTGTTGGACGGTGTTGGCGCATCGCTTGGACGCGATGTCGTTCGTGAGCATGGAACCCGTCGAAGGCCGGATTATTCCGCCTCCGCCAGCGCAAAACAAAAGCGCCGCGGATTGCTCCGCGGCGCGTGATGTTCGTTCCTATCGCTCGGCTCAGCTGACCTGCTGGATCGCCGAGACCTGCCAGTCGGCGCCGGGGTGGCGCAGGAAGGTCCAGATCTCCGTGACCTCCTGCGGCTGGTCGGAGCCGTCGACCACGCGGCCCGAGGCGCGCTCGATAGTCTTGTCGGCGAGCGTGAACCGCATCGCCACCGTGGCGTAGTCGGCACCATCCTCGCGCCAGGACTCGGCGAGGTCGCCCTGCAGCAGCTTCACGCCGGTGACCTTGTTGACCACGCCGCGCGCCTGGTTCTGCTCGAGGTCGCGCTCGAAATACGAGGCCATCTCGGGCGTCGACAACAGGCGGAGGCGGCCGACATCCTCGTTCGACCAGGCCGACTGGATCTCGCCGAGCAGCCGCTCGAACGCCTCGTAGTCGGCCGGCTGGATCTGCAGCGGCGGCTGGTTGCTGCCACCACCGAAGCCGCCGAACCCGCCGCCAAGACCCCCACCGAGGCCGCTCAGGCCCGAGCGCAAGCTCTGCTGACTGTCATTGGAGCCCGGCGCCGGGCCGGCTGCATAGGCCGGCTGGTTGCGGCGCTGCCACCAGGACATCGCGAACCGGACCACCAGCACCACCAGCAGGACCTGCAGGATCAGGCCGATGATCGAGGCAAAGCCGCCGAGACCAGAGAACAGGCCGCCGCCGAACAGCATGCCGAACAGGCCCGCACCGAGGAAGCCGGCGGCGAGGCCGCCCAGCATGCCACCGAAGCGTCCGCCGAACAGGCCGCCGCGCGCGGGCGCCGCCGTGTTCATGCCAGGCTGGCCCGGCTGGGACATGGTGCGATTGAACTGCGACGCCGATCCCGGCGCGGTTGCGGTCGGAGGCGGCGCGGAGAACGTGCGCGTGCCGCGGGAGCCCGAGCTGGAGCCGCCGCCGATCCGGGCGTCGGCCGCCGAGACGGCGAGCACCGTCGGCAGCGCCAAGGAAAGGGCCACGGCCATCGCCTTGAGGAGGCCGCTTTTGCGCTGCATGAAGCTCATCATTGTTTCCCATCAGTCCCCGGAATGGGGATGCCCGTAATGTGGGCACAACCCGCGAAAAGGGAAGGCGGCACGAGGCCGCGCGGCTGCGGCGCTGGGTCGCGGCATGAACGCGCTCGTCCGCCTTGTCCGGGTACCCTGGTAACCTATTGCGGAGCCATGGTTTCCTTCACCGCCGCGACCAGCTGGCTGAGCGTGAAGGGTTTCGGCAGGAAGGCGAATTGCTGGTTTTCCGGCAGGCTCTTCTCGAACGCATCCTCGGCATAGCCCGAGACGAAGATGATCTTGATGTCGGGATTCTTCTCCCGCATCACCTTCAGCAGCGTCGGTCCGTCCATCTCCGGCATCACGACGTCGGACACCACGAGATCGAGCTCGCCGTTGCATTCCTCGAGCGCCTCCATGGCCTCGATGCCGTTCGACGCCTCGATGACGCTGTAGCCGCGCGAGCGCAGGCCGCGCGCGTTCAGCGCCCGCAGGCCCTCCTCGTCCTCGACCAGCAGGATCGTCCCCTGCCCGGTCAGGTCGGCACGCGGCTTCGACGCCTCGGCGGCGGGTGCCGCGTCCTTCGCCGCGCCGTTGGTGGCCTGCGGCTCCGGCTGGACCTCGGGCACGACGATGTGGCGCGGCAGGAAGATCTGGAACGAGGTTCCCTTGCCGAGCTCGCTGTCGACATAGATGAAGCCGCCGGTCTGCTTGATGATGCCGTAGACGGTCGACAGGCCGAGGCCGGTGCCCTTGCCCACTTCCTTGGTCGAAAAGAACGGCTCGAAGATCTTCTCGCGGATCTCGGCGGGAATGCCGGTGCCGGTGTCGCTGATCTCGATCTTGACGTAGTCGGCGACCGGCATGCCCTTGTAGCCGCCCTGCGCGGCCTCGTCGGACGTGACGTTGGCGGTGCGCACCGACAGCTTGCCGCCGTCCGGCATCGCATCGCGGGCGTTGACCGCGAGGTTCACGACCACCTGCTCGAACTGCGAGACGTCGACCTTGACCGGCCAGAGGTCGCGACCGTGCACGAGGTCGAGCTTGACCTTCTCGCCGATCAGGCGGCGCAGCAGCATCGTGAGATCCGACAGCGCGTCGCCGAGGTCGAGCACCTGCGGCCGCAAGGTCTGGCGGCGCGAGAACGCGAGCAGTTGCCGCACGAGCGTCGCGGCGCGCGTCGCGTTCTGCTTGATCTGCATGATGTCCTGGAACGACGGGTCGGTCGGCTTGTGCGCGTTCAGCAGGAAATCGTTGGCCATCATGATGGCCGACAGCACGTTGTTGAAGTCGTGGGCGATGCCGCCGGCGAGCTGGCCGACCATCTCCATCTTCTGCGACTGGTTGATCTGGGTTTCCAGCGCCCGCCGCTCGGTGGTCTCGAGCAGATAGACGATCGCAGCTTCCGTCTCGCGCTCGTCCTCGTCGACCGCGGTGACGAAGAACTGGCCGAAGCGCTCCTTCGCGCCCTCCAGCATCACTTCGACCGGCGGAATGTCCGCCTGACCTTCCGCCGCCTGGTTGATGGCAGCGATCAGCAGATGCCGGTCACGCTGGCTGACGGTGCGGAAGATCGATTTCGCCGCGGCGACGTCGCCGCTGACGCTCTGCGCCAGCTTGGCGTAGCGCGCATTGGCCCGGACAACCGCGCCGCCGCGGTCGACGGTCGCGATCGCCATCGGCGTGTGGTCGAAGAAGCGCATGAAGCGCACCTCGGCGGCGCGCTCCGGATCGGAGCGCTCGTCGCGGGCGCGGCTGATGACCAGGGTGCGCGAGGCGCCCGGCTTGCCGTCGGCGCCAAAGGCGAGCTTGTGATAGAGCCGCGCCGGCATGGTCTTGCCGCCGCGCATCTTCAGGTCGATGTCGAACACCTCGGTGCGGACCTCGCCGGGCACCGCGACGATCGAGGTCAGAAGCGAGGCGCCGTCACCGGAAACGACGTCGGCGAGCTTCAGCCCGCCGGACCCGATCTCGGCGAGATCGTAGTCGAGCCAGTTGGCAAGCGTCGCATTGACGTAGACCAGGCTGCCTTCCGGATTGACCGAGAAGAAGCCGCACGGCGCGTGGTCGAGATATTCGATCGCGTGCTGCAGCTCCTGGAACACGTCCTCCTGGCGCTCGCGGTCCCGCGTGATGTCGGCGATCGACCACACCGCATAGCGGGCGTGGCGCTTGGTCTGGCCGAGCGGGCGCACGCGCATGCGCAGCCAGCGGCCCTGGCCGCCTTCGGCCGCGGTGATGCGCACCTCTTCCTGCTGCCGCTTGCCCTCGCGCGCGGCCTTGAGCAGGCGGAACACGGCCTCCGACACATCGGGATTGCCGATGAACACGCGCTCGACGGGCCGCGCCTCCTGCGGGCTCGCCGCCCCGGTCATGCTGAGATAGGCGGCGTTGGCGTAGACCACGTGACCCCGCGGGTCGGTCACCGCGAGGCCGTCGAAGGCGTGATCGGCGATCGCGCCCATCACAGGATCGTCGGTCGCCTTGTCGGCGAAGCGGACGATGCCGGCGGCGAAGGCGAACAGGTTGAACAGGCCGACGGTCGCGAGCAGCGACAGCAGGCCGAGAATATAGGGCTGCGCCTGGTTGCGGCCGATCGTCATCAGCGCGATCGCCACCGCGACGAGGCCGAACGCGACCAGCAGGATCAGCAGAATGCTGCCGCTGCGGCGCGGCCGCTCCGGCAGGCTCACCTGGTCCGGTGACGCTTCGTTGTCTTTCTCGGCGCTCATGGCTTGAGGACGCGACCTGTCGGCTGGGAGCCCCAGCCCGTTCACGCGGCTCCCGCCCCCAACTGCCTGAATCGACGGGTCAAGCGCAAGCCCGTCAAGCCGATATTCCATGATTTATCCGTATTTTGCGGCCCGTTCCGGGTCCGAATCGGTTGTCATTGCGGGCGCCCCGAGAGGTTGCGCCGCAGCCCCATCACGTAGCCGATGATCTCCGCGACCGCGTGATAATGTTCCACCGGGATCTCCTCGTCGATCTCGACGGTGGCATACAGCGCGCGGGCCAGCGGCACGTTCTCGACGATCGGGATGTCGTGCGCCTTGGCGATCTCGCGGATCTTGAAGGCGATGTTGTCGACGCCCTTGGCGACGCAGACCGGCGCCGACATGCCGCGCTCGTAGGACAGCGCGACCGAGTAGTGGGTCGGGTTGGTGATGATCACGGAGGCCTTGGGAACCGCGGCCATCATGCGCTTCTTCATGCGCTGCTGGCGGATCTGCCGGATGCGGCCCTTGACGTGCGGATCGCCTTCCGACTGCTTGAACTCCTCCTTCATCTCCTGCAGCGACATTTTCTGGCGCTCGTACCACTGCCGGTACTGGAACAGATAGTCGCCGATCGCGACCAGCGCGAGCAGCGCGACGACCGAGCCCATCAGGCGCGTGGTCAGCGAGATCGTCACGCCGAGCAGCTCGGCGACGTCCATGTGCAGCAGCGATTCGAGCCGCAGCCGCTCCGGCCACAGGATCATGACCATGACCGTGCCGAGCAGAATGAGCTTGAACAGGCCCTTGGCGAAATTGGCCGCCGCCTGCTTGCCGAACAGCCGCTTGGCGCCGGCGAGCGGCGAGATCTTGGACAGCGTCGGCTTCAGCGGCTCGCCCGACCAGACCAGGCGGTGCTGCATCATGTTGCCGGCCACGGCCGCCAGCATCACCATCAGGATCGGCACGCCGATCGCGGCGATCACGGCGAACGACAGGCTGCGCGCCAGCGCGAGCAGGCCCGCACCGTCGGTGTGGATCATCCAGGAATTGGCGATCAGGTTGCGCATCGGCACCAGCACGGCGGTGCCGATCGAGCCCGAGAAGGACGACATCACGAGCGTCGCGGCCGCGATCACGAACCAGGTGTTGAGCTCCTGGCTCTTGACGACGTCGCCACGCTCGAGCGCCTGGTCGAGGCGTTTTTGCGTCGGGTCTTCTGTTTTGTCCTCGGTATCGCCCTCGTCCGCCACCGGTCAGGCTCCCCTCACCGCGGCATCAGCTCGCGCAGGACGCCTTCGAAATAGCCGAGAAAGGTCCCCATCATCGCGGCCAGCACCAATCCGAAGATCAGGAAGCCGATCAGGATCGAAAGCGGCGCGCCGACAAAATATACCTGCATCTGCGGCATCAGCCGCGCCAGCACGCCGAGCCCGATGTTGAAGACCAAGCCGAACACCAGGAACGGCGCCGACAATTGCAAGCCGATCTTGAACGACGCCGTGAACGCCTTGGTGGCCAGCGCGGCGACGTCGCCGCTCGGCACCAGGTCGCCCGGCGCGAAGATCTTGTAGCTGTCGCTCAGCGCCGCGATCACCAGATGATGGCTGTCGGTCGAGAACAGCATGGTCACGCCGAGCATGGTGAGGAAGTTGCCGATCAGCACGCCCTGCTGGCCCTGCGTCGGATCCACCGCGGTGACGAAACCGAGCCCCATCTGCTGCGCGATCACGGAGCCGGCGACCTGCAGCGCCGACAGCGTCACGCGCGCGGTCGCGCCGAGCACGATGCCGATCACGATCTCGTGCACCATCATCACGAGCAGCGGCGCCATCGCCTGCAGGTCGATCTGATAGGCCTGACGGTGCAGCGGCATCACGATCATGGTCAGCAGCAGCGCGGTGGCGAGCTTGATGCGGACGGGGATGTTGACCTCCCCCAGGCCCGGCAGCAGCATCACCATGGCGGCGACGCGCGCGAAGACCAGCATGAACACGGCAGCGAGCGCCGGAAGAAAGGAGATATCGATGCGCATCGTCCGCCGTTCCGGCCCTTTCGGCCGCGGGCTGATGCGGCACGACGGTCTTCGAGGAGACAGCCTGCGACCAGGCGGCCTGCGCGCCGGCCCGCACAGCCGACTGCGCACGATCGAAAGCTGCGGCGCCCCCCGCACCGCCTCTCACGACCGCTCGCAGCGACCTCGCACAGGCCAGCTCTGCAGCGCCGGACATTGCCTCATCCGCCGATGATTCGCGACGAGATCCGCATCATCTGCTGATGCATCGCGTCGGCCATGAACGGCAGGGCCAGCAGCAGCGTGACGAAGATCGCGATGATCTTCGGCACGAACACCAGCGTCTGCTCCTGGATCTGCGTCAGCGCCTGGAACAGCGAGACGACCACGCCGACGACCAGGCCGACCACCATGAGCGGCGACGAGACCAGCACGATGGTCCAGATCGCATCGCGCGCCACATCGAGCGTTTCGGCACCGGTCATGTCGTGTCAATCCTCATTGTCGGTCGGTTTCGGCGGATGGCGCGCAGCATCGATGCGCCGGCAGCAACGGACGGCACCTCTCCGAACGGCCCGGGGCGCGCATGGCGGCCGGGCGCGTTCGGAGCAGCGCCTAGATCGTCATCTTCATCACGTCTTCATAGGCCTGGATCACGCGGTCGCGCACCGAGACCAGCGTGGACACCGCAACGTCGGTCTCGGCGACCGCGGTGACGACATCCATCACGTTCGCCTTGCCCGAGGCCATCGCGACCGCCTGGCTGTCGGACTTTCGCCCGGTCTCGACGACGCTGCTGATCGCATCCTTCAGCACCGCGCTGAATGACGGACCACCCTTGTCGCCTCCGGCGCCATTGCCGAGGACGTCACGCACGCGTGCGAGTCCGCCGAAGGCGTTGCTCGTACCACCGGTATCGAGCACGCGGGCGGAGTTTGCATAGGCATTCGCTGCGGAGATTGGGGAGGCCATGACTTTCGTTCCTGTCCTAGGTCTTCAGAATGTCGAGTGTGCGTTGGATCATGCGGCGCGTGGCGCCGATGATGTTCAAATTCGCCTCGTAGGACCGCTGTGCATCACGCATGTCGGTCATTTCGATGAGCGGATTGACGTTGGGGTACTTGACATTGCCGGACGCGTCCGCGGCCGGGTTACTGGGGTCGTATTTGACGCGGAACGAAGATTGATCGGGCACCACCTTGCCGAGCGCCACCACCTTGGCGTCGAGCGCACGGTCGAGCGCCGAGGTGAAGGTCGGGACCTTGCGGCGATAGGGATCGCCGCCGGCCTTGGCGGCGGTGGAATCGGCGTTGGCGATGTTCTCGGAAATGACGCGCATCCGCCCGGCCTGCGCACGCAGTCCCGACGTTGCGATGCTCATCGAGCGCTGGAAATCGCTGGTGTCGTTTGCCATGCTTGTCTGTCTCCGTTAGCTCCGGCTCAGCCCTTGCCGATTGCAGTTTTCAACAGACGCAGGCTCTTGCCGTAGAGCGAGGTCGCGGCGGCATAGTCCATCTGGTTGGCGGAGACCTTCAGCATCTCCTCCTCGAGGCTGACGGCGTTGCCCGCCGGCCTCGTTTGAAATCCGACCTTGCGGTTCTGGTCGAACGTCGCGGCATCGCCCGACGACGGCGTGATGTGCGCCGTGCTGGTGCGCGTCAGCGACAGCGGCGCAAAGCCTCCGACCGCCTGGCCGGCCGAGTTGAACTTCGGCTCAACGAGATCCCGCGGCTTGAAATTCGGCGTATCGGAATTGGACACGTTCTCGGACAGCACGCGCTGCCGCTCCTGATGCCACTGCATCTTGGTCCGCAACGCCGACAGCACGGGGAGATCGTTGATGGACATTGCAACTGCTCGTTAGTGTCCGACTATCGGACGGATTCGGTAGGTAGAAATTGCCGCGCTTATGGTTAACAGGGAGTTAAGAAGTGGTGCGCCGCCCCCCGGGACAATCCCGGGGTTTTGACGATTTCTTAGGAAAGTACCGCCCTTCGAGCGGGAGGCTGCTTCAATCCGGGACGCTGTGCCTCGCCAAGAAGTCGTTTTGGCCCGGCCGATTCATGGGTTATTAAGACACCGCACGGCAGTTCCTGCCGTTATGCGTTAACAGGTTGGTTCCGGTTCTGAAGCTCCGTTCGCTGCCGGCGATGCGTTGGACAGACGAGAGACTTCGAAAGGACGCGGTATTTGCCGGGGACAGAGATGCAGGCACTGACGTTCTTTTTTGCTTTTGTAGCCGTGCTGGCGCTGATCGGCCTGGCTGCCTGGCTGGTCCGCCGATTCGCAGGGAATCGCCTCGGCACCAATCCGAATCGCGGCCGCATGCCCCGGCTCGCCGTCATCGATGCCGCCGCCGTCGATGGCCGCCGCCGTCTCGTGCTCGTGCGGCGTGATAACATAGAGCATCTTCTGATGATCGGCGGACCGACCGACATCGTGGTCGAATCGAACATCGTGCGCGCCATGCCGGCGCGCGAGCAGCTGCCGCAACGGCCCGGCCTCAACGCCGAACCGCCCGCCGCGCGCATCGCGCCACTTCCGGATGCACCGGCATGGAGCGACAACGAGCCGAAGGCCGAGGCCGCCGAGCCGGCGGAGCCGCAGATGCCGGAGCCGCCGGCCCGTCCGCTGCGGCCGTCATTCATCGATGAGGTTCGCCGGGCCGCACCGGCTGCTGCCGAGCGCCGCGAGCCGCCGCCGTTCCCGCAGGAACCGCCGCTTTCCCCGCGCCGGGTCGCGGAGCCCCGCCAGGACATTCGTGGAGAGATGCGAGGAGAGCCACGCGGTGGTGACGAGCCGCGGCTGGAGCCTCGCCCGGAGCGAGCGCCTCGCGGCGAGCCGGCATTGCCGCGCGCGCTGCGTCCGGCCGAGCCGCAGCGCCCGGCGGACGCGCCGCGTCCCGAGGGCCCCCGGCTGCCGCCGGTGCGCGCGGCCGAACGGGCAGAGCGCGCCGAAAGGACCGCCGAGCGCGCGGAACGCGCGGCGGCGGCAGCACCTCCGCCGCCGCCCGTTGCCCAGATGCCGTCGCCGCCCGCCGCTCCGCCTCCGCCGCCGATGGACCAGAGCGCCGAAGCCAATCTGGCGGAGATGGCGCAACGTCTCGAGGCGGCGTTGCGGCGTCCGTCCGCCGAGCCGGCTGCTCCGCCCACGAGCGGCCCGGCCGTGCTGCGCCAAGCGCGCAGCGAGCCGGCTCCGGGTGCTGCCGCTCCCGCCAAGACCAACTTCGAGAACCTGGAGGACGAGATGGCTTCACTGCTCGGACGTCCGAAGTCCTCGCAGTGAGATCGCTGCTCTCCCCGCGTAGAGTTCTTTTCATTGCTGTCCTGATTGGCACCGGCGCTTTCGCGGGGAGCGCGGCCGCGCAGGATATCAGCATCAATCTCGGCGGCGGCACCGGCGGCGGCGTCACCGAGCGGGCGGTCCAGCTGATTGCCCTGCTCACGGTGCTGTCGATCGCGCCGTCGATCCTGATCATGATGACCTCGTTCACGCGCATCGTGGTCGTGCTGTCGCTGCTGCGCACTGCGATGGGCACAGCGACGGCGCCGCCCAACTCGGTGATCATCGCGCTGGCGATGTTCCTCACGGCCTTCGTGATGGGACCGGTGCTGCAGAAATCCTATGAGGATGGCGTGCGACCGCTGGTCGAGAACCAGCTCGGCGTCGAGGACGCGCTCCAGCGCGCCTCCGTGCCGCTGCGCGGCTTCATGCAGAAGAACGTGCGCGAGAAGGACCTGAAGCTGTTCATGGACCTCTCGGGCGAGCCCCCGCCGGCCACTCCGGACGAGTTGTCGCTGCGCATCCTGGTGCCCGCCTTCATGATCTCGGAGCTCAAGCGTGCCTTCGAGATCGGCTTCCTGCTGTTCCTGCCGTTCCTGGTCATCGACCTCGTCGTCGCCTCGGTGCTGATGTCGATGGGCATGATGATGCTGCCGCCGGTCGTGGTGTCGCTGCCGTTCAAGCTGATCTTCTTCGTCCTGGTCGACGGCTGGTCGCTGGTGGCGGGCAGCCTCGTGCAGAGCTACGGCGGGTAGAGCCGGCGACCGACTGCTCATGCTGCCGGCGCGAGCCCCGCTCCGCCGCGTCGATCGATGGATCGTCCGACCTCCCTCCCCGCCCGGCTCGCGCGCACGTCTTCGCGGCGGGGGGATTTCTCATCGCGCTGCTGGCGGCCGGGTGATCGCGCCGGACGATCGACGTATCGCGCTCATCCGTTTCGGCGTTGTCATGCCCGAGATGATTCCGCGACAGACTGAGATTGGTCGAATGCGATCGGCCTGCCGCTTGCGGGGAGAGCGAGCGCGCACCGTCCGTGCCTCCAACGGCATGGCTCCGACGTCGAGATGTGAGGATCAACACATCAGGCGCTGCGCGACGAAGATCGACGCACACGCGCATCGTATCGGCCGCACAACGCACGCACAAAAAGGCACGCACAAAAAGAAAAGTCTCCGGCACTTGGGGAGCCGGAGACGAAGGCGGGTCTTGGAAAGATGATGAATGACGGAATCGTAGTCGCTCGCGCGGCAGCCGTGAAGCCAGAAATTTACGACACGCTCTTGGGATTGAACACACCGAGCAAACCGGGAATTTTTCCGTAGCGAATGAGGAAGGTTCGGACATCGCGGCCACCACGTGGCAACAATTAGTTGATGCAGGCCTTCCCACGCAGCGTCGCGCCTCGTCTTTCTTGACGCTCGCTTTCATCGGACTCTACGATGATCGCAGGATCCGAGAGAGATCCAGGGAGGAACGACATGAAGGTGAGAGAGTATCCGCGGCACGGAGCGCGTGCAGCTCTGGGCGCGGCCATCGCGCTATGCGTGACGCTTGCCATTCCGGCAAGCGGACAGGCTGAGGAGCTGACGCCGGACCGCATCAAGGCGACGATGTCCGCGGTCGACAGCGCGATGATCAAGGCCAATGCCGCGACGTCGAAGGATTGGCCGACCATCGGCCTCGACTACGGCGAGACGCGCTTCAGCAAGCTCGACAAGATCAACACCGACAACGTCAAGGATCTCGGACTCGCCTGGAGCTACAATCTGGAGTCCGAGCGCGGCATCGAGGCGACGCCCGTCGTGGTCGACGGCATCATGTATCAGACGGCGTCGTGGAGCGTCGTGCATGCGATCGATGCCCGCACAGGCAAGAAGATCTGGACGTTCGATCCCGGCGTCAAGCGCGAGCTCGGCTACAAGGGCTGCTGCGACGTCGTCAATCGCGGCGTCGCCGTCTACAAGGGCAAGGTGTTCGTCGGCGCCTATGACGGCCGGCTGATCGCGCTCGATGCCGCGACCGGCCAGAAGGTCTGGGAAAAGGACACGCTGATCGATCACGAGCATTCCTACACCATCACCGGCGCGCCTCGTGCGTTCAACGGCAAGGTGGTGATCGGCCAGGGCGGCGCGGAGTATGGCGCGCGCGGCTACATCACCGCCTATGACACCGAGACCGGCAACCAGCTCTGGCGCTGGTTCACGATCCCCGGCGATCCCTCGAAGCCGTTCGAGGACGAGTCGATGGCCGCGGCGGCGAAGACCTGGGACCCGTCGACCAAATACTGGATCAATGGCGGCGGAGGCACGCCATGGGATACGATCACCTACGATCCCGAGCTGAACATGGTCTATCTCGGCACCGGCAACGGCGCGCCGTGGAATCGCAAGATCCGCAGCCCGTCCGGCGGCGACAACCTCTATCTCGCCTCCATCGTGGCCTTGAACGCCGACACCGGCAAATACATCTGGCACTATCAGGAGACGCCCGGCGATCACTGGGACTACACCTCGACCCAGCCGATGATCCTGGCCGACATCGCCATCGACGGCGCGCCGCGCAAGGTGATCCTGCACGCGCCGAAGAACGGCTTCTTCTTCGTGATCGACCGCACCAACGGCAAGTTCATCTCGGCCAAGAACTTCGTCGATGTGAACTGGGCGACCGGCTATGATGCTAATGGCCGTCCGATCGAGGTGCCCGCCGCGCGCGGCGATGATCCCTACGACTCCATTCCGGGCCCCTATGGTGCGCACAACTGGCACCCGATGTCGTTCAATCCGCAGACCGGCCTCGTCTATCTGCCGGCGCAGAACATCCCGGTGAACCTCACGCCGGAGAAGAACTTCGTCAACAACGCCCCGACGCCCGGCAAGTTCGGCGGCGTCACAGCGTGGAATCTCGGCTTCGCCTTGAACGCGACGCCGCCGAAGGCGCCGGCATTCGGGCGGCTTCTCGCGTGGGATCCGGTACAGCAGAAGGAGGTCTGGCGGATCGAGCACGCCTCGCCGTGGAACGGCGGCACGCTGACGACGGCCGGCAATCTCGTCTTCCAGGGCACCGCGGACGGCCGCTTCGTCGCCTATGACGCCCGCAACGGCAAGATGCTGTGGGAGACCCCGACGGGCACCGGCGTGGTCGCTGCGCCGTCGACCTACATGATCGACGGCGTGCAATATGTCTCGATCGCGGTCGGCTGGGGCGGCGTCTACGGCCTCGCCGCGCGCGCCACCGAGCTGCGTACGCCCGGTACCGTCTACACCTTCGCGGTGGGCGCCAAGGCGAAACTGCCGGAGTTTGTGAAGTACCAGACCGAGGGCCTGCTGCAGGGCGTGAAATATGACCCCAAGGACGTGCCCGAGGGCACCGCGCTCTATGTCGCCGCCTGCGCCACCTGCCACGGCGTGCCCGGCGTCGACCGCGGCGGCAACATCCGCAATCTCGGCTACGTGCCGGCCGAGGAGATCATCAAGCTGAAGGACATCGTGTTCAACGGACCGTTCCGCGACCGCGGCATGCCCGACTTCACCGGCAAACTGAAGGAGGAGGACGTCGTAAAGATCCAGGCCTTCATCCAGGCGACGGCCGACGCGATCAGGCCGAAGAAGTAGCGGGCGCCTGCCAGAGCATGGCTTGATCCCGAGCAAAATGACCGGAGCCTGATCGGGCTCCGGTCACCATCCGCTGATCAGACGCCGACGCATGGCGCGGAGCCGAGCTCATCCGGCAACGTCGTATTGCCTGCTCAGTTCGTCGCCGATCTTCACCAGCATCGCCACGCTCTCCGGATAGCCGGGGCGTGTGGCGGTGCCGGGATCGGCCTTGGCGCGAAACTCCCATTTCGTGCCCCAGCGCAGCACCGAAATCGCCATCCCCGTCGGGCAGTCGGCGCGCGCCTTCAACTCGTCCTTGGCCAGCGCGATCAATTCGGCTTCGGTCTTGGTCGGCTTGGTCATGTGATCAGGCTCCGAAGCTACGTGGTGTGGCCTCAACGCCCGGCAATCGCCTGCTTGACGCCCTTGATCCGCGGCAGGCTGCCCGTCTGGTCGGACTCCAGCTTGGCGGCGTCCTTGCCTTCCGGCTTGCCGGTCGCATCGGGGAAGCGCGCGCGCATGTCGCGCAGAAAGCCGTCGAGCGTATCCACGCTCGCCGCCATCTTGGCGATCTGGGCGAACTCGGCGCTCGAGCCGCTGGCCGGCTTGCTGGCGACGTCGAACGCGAGCTTGTCGGCCTCGCCGGTCATCAGCGGCGCATATTTTTCACGGAAGCGGGCAAGACCGATCGCATCATCCGCCAGGGCGTAGCCGACCACGGCGCGCAGGATGTCGCCGCGCTCGGCCGGATTGAGCGGGCGGAAATCGCGCCAGCGGTCACCGTAATACAGCTCGATCTGCTCGGACGCCTCGCGCCAGCGCCGCGACGCCCAGTAGATGTCGGAGCGCAGCCGGATCGCCTCGCGGCCGCCGACATTGGTGATGATGTCGAGCCCGAGATCGTGCCGGCCGATGTCGCTGTTGGCGCGGGCCTCGAGCAGCAGCCGTTGCTGGCGCAGCTCGCCCGAGAGATCGGCGATGCGGGTGGTGCGCAGCGCCTCCAGCGCGCGATCCGGCTTGCGGTTGGTCAGATAGACCATGGCGAGGCGCGCGGCCACCTGGGCGCGCGCGGCGCCTTCCAGCCGGTGATCGACCTGGTACTGCAGCAGCTCGGCGGCCTGATCGAGCAGATCGATGCCGACCAGGCGGTCGGCGAGCTTGCGGATCATCTCGTCGCCGCGCCGGCCGATCGGGGTCAGCTCGCGGTAGCCATAGAACATGCTGAGCGCATCCACCGGCGGCAGCTCGTCGGCCTTGCCGCCGAGGAACAGCTGCGAGAACAAGCGCTGCGACGCATCCTGCGCCTGCCGCGCCATCTCGGAATTGGGCATCATCCGGGTGGCCTGGCGCGCGGCTTCGAGCGAATCCGCGTAGCGGCCCGCCTCCTCGTACATCTGCGCCATCATCTGCAGGGCCTGGACCTCGATGACATCGCCGCGCCAGATCGCCTGCAGCGTCTCCAGCTCCTTCAGCGCTTCGGCCGGCTTGATCTCGCCGCGCTTCTGCAGAAGCTTGATCTCGAGCAGCTTGGCTTCGGCGGCCGCCATGCGGTCATTGGAGTTCACCGCGAAGCGATAATCGTCGAGCGCATCCTTCTCCTGCGCCATCGCCTCGGCCAGCCGGCCGCGCAGCACGGCGATGTCGGGCTTCATGTCCGCGGGCACGCCGATCACGTCGAGCTCGGCGCGGCGCTTGGCGGCGCCGGCGAAATCCTTGATCTCGAGCGCCGACTTCATCGCGTCCGCGATCACGATCCGCTGCAGGTCGAGCGGCAGCGACGCGATGGCAAACTCGACATTCTTCAGCTTCTCGCGCGCATCGGCGAACTTGCCCTGTCGCGCATAGGCAAGGCCCTTCCACATCTGCGAGTCGAAATTGTTGCCGATCGAGGAGGTCGCGAGATCCTTCAGCCCCTGCTCCGGCCGGCCCATCAGGATGCTCGCCACGGCATGGATCATCAGCATGGCGGTTTCGTCGGTGCGCGGGTCGCTGTCGGAGATCATCAGGTTGGTGATGCCGCGCGCCTCCGGATACATCCCGCGCGCCATGTAGAAGCGCGCCAGCGCCAGCCGCGCCTGGGCGCGGCGTTCGGGCTCGGCATTGGCGGCCGCCTTGATCAGGAGATCGAAGCGCGGCCCGAACGGCTGGGTCTGGTTCTGCTGCCATTCGTCGATGTCGAACATCGGCCTGACGG
The DNA here is from genome assembly GCF_051167855.1 of Bradyrhizobium sp. HKCCYLRH3099. NCBI lineage: Bacteria > Pseudomonadati > Pseudomonadota > Alphaproteobacteria > Hyphomicrobiales > Nitrobacteraceae > Bradyrhizobium > Bradyrhizobium sp. HKCCYLRH3099. The sequence goes on along the minus strand of NZ_JBNPTW010000027.1, from coordinate 41,804 downwards.
CGGTCGGCGCCCGCTCCGGCGAGAAGCCGATCGAGGACAGCGTGAGGCCGCCGGGCCGTCCCAGGATCACCTTGTCGGGCGCGATCTCGACGGCGACGTCGTCGGAGTTCGGACGCACCGCGATGCCGTGCACGGAGTCGAGCAGCGACAGGTCGACGAAGTCCTGGCGCTTGATGAAACCGCGGATCGGCGGCGGCGCGGTCACCACCAGCAGCGTATCGCCGGCATCCGGGTCGGTCAGCCGGTGCAGCATGCCGGCACCGGGGTTGGCGAGCGGCACCATCACATTGGCGAGCGCGGGATCGGTGACGTTGCGCATCACCATCAGCGGCTGCTGGTCGGTCTGGCCCTTGTCGGCGAACGACAGCGTCCAGCTGCGGCCGCCGTCGTCGCTGCCGAGCGAATGCATCTGCGGCCGGTTGAGGCGGATGCGGATCGCCTGGCCCTTGTCGAGCGGCATGCGGCTGGCCTCGCCGACGATGGCACCGCCCTTTGCCCGGATCGGCTCGACGTCGAGCGGCCTCGTGGTATCGAACACCATCCACACGGTGTCGCCACGGCGGAACAGCGCCGCCGGCGTCACCTGGCCGAAGCCGAAGGTGAGCCGCAGGCCGTCGCTGTCGCGCAGCGCCTCCAGCGTGGCGGCGCCGTTTGCGGCCTTCTCAACCGGCTTGGCCGCGTCGGGCTTGGCGGCTTCGGGTCTGGTCGCTTGAGGCTTGGCGATTTCGGGCTTCGCCGTCTCCACCTTGGCCGCTTCCATGCTCGCCGGCTCGGCCTTTGCGGCTTCGGACTTCGCGGGCTCGGCCTTCATCGGTTCAGCCTTGGCCTCGGGAGCTGCTTCCGCGTTCGCGGGAGCCGCCGCGGCGGCAGGCTGCGCGGGCTCGGTCGCCGGAGCCGCGATCGCGAGCTTGGGCTCCGGCTTCATCTCCTTGGCGATGGTTTCCGAGGTCGGCGGAACGATCTCGGGCTGCGCTGCCGCCTTCGGCTTGTCGCCATTCGGCTTCTCGCCGTTGGATTTCTCGGCGGCGGCCGCCTTGACGCCCGGCAGCGTGTCAGAGGAGACCGCGGCCACCTTCTTGTCGGGCTGCACATAGGCGATGTCGACGTTGTAGTTCTTCTCCTCGCGGAAGGCACGGACGTCGACCTCGCCGATCAGGCCGATCTCGACCACGGTCTTGCTGCCGTCGATGCGCTGGTTGATCGCGGCGACGTTCGGCGGCGACACGATCTTGGCGTCGGCGAGATCGAAGTTGAGCGGCGCCGAGAAGAACAGCGACATCTTCTGATCGTTCATCACCGAGGAGATACCGACGCCGTCGGGAATCTCGAACACGAAGCGCACGAAGGTCGGCTGCACCAGCGCGCGTACGCGGATCGGCGGCCGCTTCTTGGATTCGGCTTCGGCGCGCTGCAGGCGCAGCGCACGTTCGGCGGCGCGGGCGCGCTCGGCCAGCTCGCGCACGACCTCGGCGGGCAGCGGCGGCGGCGGGCCGGTCCAGCTGTCCGGCAACAGGTCGATGAAGACGCGCTCGCCCGCGACCATCGTGTTGACGCGCACCTTGCGCGACAGCGACAAGCGCAACGCCGACCCGTCGGGATCACCGCGCGCCGAGGAGATGTAGTCCGGCGCCGCATCGACCCAGCGATCGATCGGCACGTTGGCGGCGCGGTCGAACCTGATCAGCAGGATGGAGCCGGCCGTGGTGACGTCGGCGCCGACATCCTCGGTGAATTTCAGCACCAGCCGGGCGTAGCCGTTCTGGGCTGAGAGGCTCGCCTCGCCCGGCACCGGCGCAGCGCCGGCCGCGACCGTCGAGAGCACGAGGCCGATGACGATCGCCGACAGCAGGGCCAGCCCGGCGCGCAGACGCGCGCGGGCCCGGGACCGCAATCCGATGGATGACGTGCGCGCCATGGTCAGAAGTTCCAGTTCGACAGCCGCAGGACGTGACGGATACGCCTGCCCCGCCACGCCGGAAGTCTAGGATCCGGCGTTTAAGGGCGCATTAAACATGCGGTTTCAATTGCTCTTCACCGGCACGATCTTGCCTTCGATCTTCGGCAGCTCCGCACTCGCTTCCGGCTTTTCGGCGCCTGCGCGGCGCGCGAGCTCCACGGTCAGCCGCTCGGCGGCTTCCGGCGTCATCAGGCCGAGAATGTCCGACATCTTGCGCGGCGCGATCTGCGAGGCGATCTCGATCAGCACCGACATCTCGAGCCGGTCAAACACCTTGGCGGCGTCTTTCGGCTTCATGCCCTCGTACATCGTGACGATGCTCTTGAAGCGTGCGTTGTCGGCCTCCGCCTTGGCGGCCTGCGCGCCGGAGATACGCCCCTCGATCGCCTTCATCTCCTCGGTCTTGGACTGGATGCGCTGCTCGGCCGCCCGCAACAGGCTCTCGCGAATGTCGATCTCGCGCTGGCGCGCCTCGAGCTCCTGGCGGCGCGACTGCAGCCGCTCGAGGATCGCCTTCTCCGCCGGCGACACCTGCTGCTGGTTCTCCTCGGGCTTGATGACGATGCCGTCGGGCTTGGTGTCGGGCGCCGCCGGCTTCGGCGCCTCCTCCTTCTTCTCTTTCGGAGCGCCGTGGGTCGAGCCGGTGATGATGTCGTTGTCCTCGCGGCCGGGGTAGCCCAGGTTCTCCTGCGCCCAGGACCGCTTGGAGCTCTTCGGATCGTAGTCGAACACGTAGCCGCCATCGATCACGAGGCCAGCCACCTTCAGCACCGCGAGGCAGGCCACCGCGATCAGGACGACGGGAATGACGCGGATGTTACGGAACGCATTCATGCGGCAAGGCCACCAGTCCTTCGACGTTCAGAGAATGCCTGGGCCGCGGCGGCAACCGCCTTGGCGCCGGAGACGCGGACCGGCTCGGTCGTGATCGCCGGCACCGGCGCCGGCTCGGGCGCGGCCTCAGGAGCAGTGATGGGACGCGCGGCGCTGGCGATGCGCGACAGCCGGCGCACGACGCCGTCGCTCTCGGCGAGCTGCTTGCGGAGCTGATCGGACATCTGCGTCGCGGCCGCGAGCTGATTGCCGAGATTGTCGTTGACGTCGCGCACCGCGAGCTTGAGGCCGCCGATCGCCCGCTCGGCGATCTCGGTCGCGGTGATCAGCTCGGCGATGACGGCCTTCAGCGAATGCTCGTCCGCCTTCAGGCGCTTCAGCCTGGAGTTCAACAGCATGCAATAGCCGATGGTGAGCACCAGAAGGACCGCCACCAGACTTTCGATGATCAATCCGAGCGAGTGGTTCATTGGGCCTCCATCATCTTGTTCTGGCCTTCGGAGCCTTCGAACATCGCAAGCGTCGTATTGGGCTTGCGCAAATTCTTGGTGACACGGATCGCGACGCGGTCGCCGACCCGGCCCATTCGCCCCTCCGTCAGCATCGTGCTGCCGCAGCGGACCGCGACCAGCGCGTCGGGACGAATGTCGAGCGGCAGCGTGTCACCGACCTTCAGCCGCATCAGCTGCTTCAGCGGCACGTCGGCCTCGTAGAGCACGGCGTCGACGGCGATCTCGGCCTGCGCGATCTCGGTCGCGAAGTGGCCTTCCCAGACGGGATCACGGCCGAACTTCTCGCCCATGAACATCTGCAGCAGGACCGGGCGGATCGGCTCGATCGTCGCATAGGGCAGCAGCAGCTCGATATTGCCGCCGCGGTCTTCCATGTCGATCCGGAGTTTCACGAGGATCGCGGCATTGGCCGGGCGGCTGATCGCGGCGAAGCGCGGATTGGTCTCGAGCCGGTCGATGGTGAAGCGCACCGGCGACAGCGGCCGGAACGCCTGCTCGGCGTCGCTCAGCACCACCTCGATCAGGCGCTTGACGAGATTGGTCTCGATCGTCGTGTAGGGGCGGCCCTCGACGCGCAGCTGGGTGTTGCCGCGGCGGCCGCCGAGCAGCACGTCGATGATCGAATAGATCAGCGTGGAATCGACGGTGGCGAGGCCGAAATTCTCCCACTCCTCCGCCTTGAACACGCTCAGCACCGCCGGCAGCGGAATCGAGTTCATATAGTCGCCGAATCGCACCGAGGTGATGCGGTCGAGCGAGACTTCGACGTTGTCGGAAGTGAAATTGCGCAAGCTCGTCGTCATCAGCCGCACCAGGCGGTCGAAGACGATTTCGAGCATCGGCAGACGCTCGTAGGACACCATCGCCGAATCGATGATGGCGCGAATGCCGGAGTGGTCGTCGAGATTGACCTCGCCCGCGGTGAAGCCGAGGAGATTGTCGATCTCCTCCTGCGACAGCACCCGCTCGCCGCCGTTCTTGGTGGCGCCGAAATCGCGGCTGCCGTCCTCGACCATCGCGGCCCATTGCAGGGCCATCGATTCCGTGAGTTCGTTGGCTGCTGCGGCTTCCGCGGCCTCTGTGGGATCCTCGGAATCAAGCGAGGCTTCCCATTGCGCGGCTATCGCATCTTGGTCGACTGGATCGTTGCCCGCCATGGTCGTTGCGCTTTCCGTGCCTTACTGAATCACGATTTCCTTGAACAACACCGCGTTGACCTGGTTGGGCGCCAGCGCGACGTTGACCCGCTTGGTGAGCTCCTCCTTCAGCCGGAACAGGCCCGCCGAGCCGTTGAGGTCGCTCGGCCGGAGCTCGCGCAGGTAGGTCTGGAAGATGTCGGTGACGCGCGGCAGCGTCGGCTTGATCGACTCGACCTGCTTCTCCTCCTTCACCTCGAGAACGATCTTCACTTTGAGATATTGGACGCGGTCGCCGGGATTGCCGACGAGGTTGACCAGGAGGTCCGGCACCTCGACGAAGGACGGCGGCTTCGGCGGCGGCGCCTCGGCGTGATGCTCGTCGGCCTTGTGGCTGAAGAAAAGGAAGTAGGCCGCACCGCCGATACCGAGCAGCGCCAGCACACCGACGACCATGATGATGAGCTTGAGCTTGCTCTTCGGCGCGGCTTGCTCCTCGCCTTCAGCTGCTCCGCCTTCATTCTCAGCCATGGCCTTCGGATCCCCTTCGGAAAGTCGAACCGATGCCGCCAGAAAGCTTACGACGCGAAACAATCGCTCCCAGCGCATCTGCGCTTCGTTGAGTGAACGCTACGGTAACAATGGTTAACGGAAGCTTTCTTTTGGGAACACGGTGGGAAAATCTTGCCGGGCAATTATGGTTAGCGAGACGTTATTGCCGGGCGTTTCGGACCCCATCCAAAATCTAATGAATTGATTTATTTGAGATTTTAGAGTTGGCACGGCTTTCGCTGTACCTCTTGCGAACCCGCCGGCTTGGGAGAGCCGAACGGTTCGCAGAAGACCCGCTTCAGACGCCTTGGGAGAGGCATCGGATGCGGGATTCGTTAAGAGGGGAGATCGACCGGTGGAGAATGCGCTTCTCATCGGATTGTCGCGGCAGATGGTGCTGGAGCGACAACTCGACGTCGTTGCCAACAACGTCGCCAACGTCAACACCAACGGCTTCAAGGCCGATCAGCAGCTGTTCGAGGAGTATCTCTCCTCCGGCGCGCATGAAGACAATTTTCCGGGCGCCGCCCGCAAGGTGGCCTATGTCCAGGATCGTGGCACCTATCGCGACTTCTCGCAGGGCTCGATGGAGCGCACCGGCAACGCGCTCGACGTCGCCATCACAGGCGGCGGCTTCCTGACGGTGCAGACCGCCGCCGGCGAGCGCTACACCCGCGACGGCAGCCTGCACATGAACAATATCGGCCAGCTCGTCACCGCGGCCGGCGACCCCGTGCTCGGCACCGGCGGCCCGATCGTCTTCCAGCCGACCGACCACGACATCAACATCTCGCCGGACGGCACCGTGACGGTGGTCGAGGGCGTCAACCGCACCGACTCGATCCGCGGCAAGCTGCGCATCGTCAACTTCGCCGATCCGCAGAAGGCCCAGAAGCAGGGCAACAACCTCTACGCCGCCGTCGACGGCGCCGCGCCGCAACAGGACACCAAGTCGACCGTCCAGCAGGGCTACATCGAGAAGTCGAACGTCAGCGCGGTCGGCGAGATGAGCAAGATGGTCGAAGTGATGCGTGCCTACACCCAGGTCGCCAACATGCTGCAGGTCCAAAGCGACATGCGCAAGAGCGCGATCGAGAAACTCGCCGACGTTCCGGCCTGACCGCAGAGATTGAAGGAGACATAAGATGCAGGCGCTTCACACCGCTGCGACCGGAATGGCGGCCCAGGAACTCAACGTCCAGGTGATCTCCAACAACATCGCCAACCTGCGCACGACCGGCTTCAAGAAGCAGACCGCGGCGTTCCAGGACCTGATCTACGAGCACATGCGCCGGGTCGGCGCGCAGTCCTCGGACCAGGGCACGATCCTGCCCGTCGGCATCGACATCGGCGGCGGCGTCAAGACCGTCGGCACGCCGCGCTCGATGACGCAGGGCACGCTATCGCAGACCGGCAACGATCTCGACCTCGCCATTTCGGGCGAAGGCTTCTTCAAGATCCTGATGCCGGACGGCACCTTCCAGTACACCCGCGACGGCACCTTCCAGATGGACAATCAGGGCCGCATCGTCACCGCCCAGGGCAACCCGGTGCAGCCGACCATCACGATCCCGCAGAACGCCTCGGGCATCACGGTCAACGCGCAGGGCCAGGTCTCGGTGACGCTGCCGGGCTCGACCACCTCGAACATCATCGGCCAGCTCCAGGTCACCCGCTTCATCAACAAGGCCGGCCTGCAGCCGGTCGGCAACAACCAGTTCACCGACACGCCGTCCTCCGGCGCGCCGCAGGACGGCGTCGCCAACCAGGACGGTCTCGGCAGCATCACCCAGGGCAGCCTGGAGCAGGCCAATGTCGACGTCGTCAGCGAGATGAGCGAGCTGATCGCCGCCCAGCGCGCCTATGAGATGAACGCCAAGGTCATCTCCGCCGCCGACCAGATGATGCAGTCGACCACCGCGTTGTTCCGCTGAGGCCTGGGAGATCATCATGATGACCCGCACCGCCCGTCCCATCCTGCTCGCCGCCGCCCTGCTCGCCTCGACCGCGCTCCAGGCCTTCGCCGGCGAGGCCGACAACCAGATCAAGGCGCCCGTGCTGCGCGCCAGCGTCAATGTCACCGGAGACATCGTCCGCGTCGGCGACCTGATCGACAACGCAGGCGTCGCCGCCAACGTCGCCGTGTATCGCGCGCCCGATCTCGGCACCACCGGCGTGCTGCCGGCCGCGCAGGTGATCGCGACGCTGCGTACGCACCAGGTCATCGGCGTCGAGGTCCGCGACATCAAGGAGGTCGCGGTCACCCGGTTGGCCCGCGCCGTCGACGCCAAGGAGATCAGCACGGCCGTCGCCCAGGCGCTCGATCACCGCAACGGACTTGGTGATGCGGCCAACCTGAGCATCAGCTTCGACCAGCCGGTGCAGGACCTGAAGTTCGACGCGTCGAGCAGCGGCCCGCTGGCGCCGACCAACGTCCGCTTCGATCCGCGCAGCGGCCGCTTCGACATCAGCTTCGAGCTCGCTCATGGCAACGGCGCCAGCCCCACCAAGCTGCGCTACAGCGGTGTCGCGATCGAGACCGTCGAGGCTGTCGTGCTGACGCGCAACATTGACCGCAACGAGATGATCCGTTCCGGCGACCTGCAGGTCGAGCGGCGGCCGCGCGCCGAGCTTGGCGGCGCGGAGCCGGCCTCGCGCGAGCTCGCGGTCGGCATGCAGATGCGTCGCCCCGCCCGCGCCGGCCAGGCGCTGAAGACTACCGATCTCGCCAAGCCGGACCTGGTGCAGCGCGACCAGGCCGTCACGCTGATCTACCAGACCGCAGGCATCTATCTGACCACGCGCGGCAAGGCGCTGGAATCGGGCACCGAGGGCGACGTCGTCAGCGTGCTCAACCTGCAGTCCAAGCGCACCATCACCGGCCGCGTCACCGGGCGCGGCCAGGTCTCGGTCGACATCGCCGTCGCCAAACCGGCGCAGACCTCCGAGGCCGAGATCGCAGCCCCCGTCTCCGTCGCCAGCCGCCTTCCCTCCTCCGCCACTCCGAAAGCCGAGTAAGTTTCATGTCGAAGTTCAAGTTTGATGGTCAGGGCGTTTCGGGGCTGCGGCGGGTCGCGCTGATCTCGGTGTCGTTCGCGGTGCTGTCGGTCGCGGGCGGCTGCTCCTCCATCGACCGCCTCAGCCAGATCGGCGAGCGGCCGAAGCTGACGGAGATCGACAATCCGACCACGCAGCCGGGCTACAAGCCGGTGCAGATGCCGATGCCGAAGCCCGAGACCGTGTCCTACGCGCCGAACTCGCTGTGGCGCAACGGCTCGCGCGCCTTCTTCAAGGACCAGCGCGCCCGTCAGGTCGGCGACCTCCTGACTGTCACGGTCAGCATCTCCGACAAGGCCAATTTCGCCAACGAGACCCAGCGCAGCCGCACCAACAAGGAAGACTCGGGGATCACCGACTTCATCGGCTCGAAGACGCTCGGCGCCACCGGCCAGAACATTCTGCCCGGCCGCATCCTCACCGCCGACGGCACGTCGTCCTCCGACGGCAAGGGCACCATCCAGCGCTCGGAATCCTTGACCACCAGCGTCGCCGCCGTCGTGACCCAGGTGCTGCCGAACGGCAATCTGGTCGTGGAGGGCAAGCAGGAGATCCGGGTCAATTACGAGATCCGCGAGCTGATCGTGGCCGGCATCGTCCGGCCGGAGGACATCCAGAGCGACAACACGATCGACTCGACCAAGATCGCCCAGGCCCGCATCTCCTATGGCGGCCGCGGCCAGATCACCGACGTCCAGCAGCCGCGCTACGGCCAGCAGGTCATGGACATCCTGCTGCCGTTCTAAGGCGAACGCGAACATGACGGACCGGGCGGGTCTCGCCCGGTCGCTCAAGAGGGCCGCCGACGCCTCCCCCGTCGGCCATCGAAACGAGGACGATCATTCACCACGAAATCCTTCCCCCTCGGGAGGGTCGGAAAAGGATTGGCCGAGCGCGACACTGGTCATGACGATGACCTCGCAGCCGCCGCCCCGCTTCCGAGCAACGAGCTCCCACATTGCCCAATGCGAACCTAGGCGCGGCGGGTAATGTATACGCGGCCTCCGGTAGCTCCCCTGCCGGAGGCCGTGTTCGTTTGTGGGGATGGCGCTTCCCTATGGGCGGCCGGCCGCATTCCTCAGGCCGGTGAGGCCGGCTCCGGCATCCCCTGGCGAGTTAGCTGCTGTCCACTCGGTTTCTTGTGCAAGGAGCGCGCAGGATCCCGCTTTTGTAGTTGGCTAAGGGCCAAGTCAGCTGACCGACATGCCAAGCCGGTCCAGCATTCGCTTTCCCATCACGAAGGCCCGAGCATCGCCGCGCTCCATCATGGCCCTCGCTGCAACGCCGACGCGGGACCTAAGGTCCGGGAGTCGATCGAGATCGACATTGTCCAGGATGCGGGTGCCGTAGAGACGCAAGGCATCGTCGAGCCTACGGGCCAACTGGTCATGCCCGCTTTGCCCGGCTTCCTGATCTGGCCGCTCTCCAACCATCTTCATGGGCACCTTGCTTCCGGGGATAACACGCTCGCGTATTGAAAGAGACCAGGCTCGCCAGCTTACCCACCCTTCCCGAGAGGGTGGGTGCGCTGAAAACCTCCGGCCGCGTTGCCAATGTCGTTTAGCACTGCTGGTCGAATAGCGAACCGCGGGCACATTGACGCTCGGTCCACCACGAATTATGTTCTCCATATGTTCCATTGGAGCAGTTTTTGAAACGCAAACCTCTGCAATTGCAAAACGTACCAAAAATGGTACTCTGATGAAGCGTTTGCCGGCCTACTTTTATACCCTTGCATCCGGTCGGGAGCCGGTTCGAGATTGGCTTAAGGAATTGCCGATTGAGGATCGCCGGATCGTCGGCGAGGACATCAAGGATGTCGAGTTCGCGTGGCCGATTGGTCTGCCTTTATGTCGGCCTTTAAGTCATGGACTGTGGGAGGTTAGAAGCAACCTTACACAGGGCCGGATCGCTCGTGTGATCTTCTGCGAGCGCGACGGTCGGATGATCCTGCTTCATGGCTTCGTCAAGAAAAGTCAGAAGACGCCGGCATCAGACCTGACGCTGGCGATCAAACGAATGAGAGACATGTCCTGATGCGGACTCCGAAGACCACCGGCAAGGTCGGCTCCGCCTTCGACGACTTCCTGAAGGAGGAAGGCCTCTACGAGACCGTCACGGCGCGGGCGATCAAGCGCGTGCTGGTGCGACAACTCGAAGATTTGATGAAGCGCGAGGCGATCTCCAAGACGGAGCTGGCTGCCCGCATGGAGACCAGCCGCGCCCAACTCGACCGGCTGCTCGACCCTGACAATGAGTCCGTCACGCTCGCCACACTGGCCCGCGCCGCAAAGGCCGTGGGACGTCATCTGCGGATGGAGCTCATCTAGCTCACGATCAGCAAAGGCGGGGTCGTCAGCCTTCGATCGGAAGCCCGCGGGCATCACTCGAACGCCGCCTCGACCACGCCCAGCCCGTCCAGCTCCATCCGCACCCGGTCGCCGGGCTTGAGCCAAATGGTCTTCACCAAGCTGCCGGTCAGCACCAGTTGCCCGGCCTCGAGCCCGTCGCCGCGCGCGGCAAGATGATTGGCGAGCCAGGCAAGCGCATGCAGGGGATGTCCGAGCACATCGGCGCCGGTGCCCTGCCCGGCCAGAGCACCGTTCACGAAGGCACGGCCCTGCACGGCGGCGAGGTCGCCTGCCGCATCGCGCGGGACGGCGGGGCCGAGCACGCAGCCTGCGGCGAAGAAATCATCCGCCACCAGGGTCGGGGCGCCCATGCTCTCCCATTGGACGTAGCGGTCATCGACGATCTCGATGGCTGCATGGCAGTCGCCGATCGCGTCCCCGACATGGGCGATCGTGAACGGCGCATCCAGCGGCAGCAGGTCCTTGGCGAGCCGCACCGCGATCTCGCATTCGACGCCGACGCGCACGAAATCGGCCGCGCGCAGCGCCACGCCCGAGGCGTGAACGCCGCTGGCAAACACGCCACCGGCACAGGGATGCGGAATGCCAATATAGTCCTGCATCACCTTGCTGGTGCAGCCGATCTTGTAGCCGGCGAAATCGCCGACGTGCTCTGCGAGCAGCCAGTGAACCTCATGCTGGATCTCATAACCGGCCGCTTCATCCTTCGGCTGAAGGTGAGCCGGCAGCGCCGCCAATGGCGTCCTGTCGCGGCGGGCCGCCACGATCAGTTGTGCGGCGGCCAGGACGTCGTCTGCTCCCATGGTCGTTCAACTCCGGCTGCCAGCCGCCCGAAGCGGCCTCTCAGATCTTATGGTTAACAGTCTGTCACGACTTAGCTTTTGCCGTCCAATTCATCTTCTGGCGCGGCAGCTTCGCGCAGCGTTCGAAGCGTCCTCCGCGGTTGAGACGATGCTTGAGCTGCATCACGGCCGCACCAGGCCGAGCCTCGAGAGGCTCTCCGCGGTCGCGATGATGATCTCATCATTCGGTCGCGGATTCCAGCCGAGCAGGCGCCGCGCCTTGTCACTGGTGGCGGCACGGCGGAGGCCCAGCAGCGGCTTGACGTCCCGCAACTGCGGGACGCCGAGCGCCACGATGCGGGCCAGCCAGTTCGGCATCTCGAACCGCGGCGCGCGCCGTCCCGCCTCGCCCATCCGCAGCCGCAGCACCGCGGCAATCTCGATCACCGACAGCGGCGGTCCGGCCACGGCCAGGAACCGTTCGCCGCTCGCGGAAGGCGCGGTCATCGCGCGCAGATGCAGGTCGGCGACGTCGCGAACGTCGACCAGGCCGAGATGGATTTTCGGCGCGAGCGGCGCCCGGCCCTGCATCAACGCCTGCACGAGCGCGATGGACGGCGAAAAATCCGGGCCCAGCACCGGACCAAGCACCGCGACGGGGCAGATGCTCACAAGCTCCAGCCCTGCGCCCTCGCGGGTGACAAAATCCCACGCGGCGCGTTCGGCCAGCGTTTTCGACTTCGGGTAAGGCTGCACGTCAGGACCGGCGAGATCGCTCCAATCGGCCTCGTCGAAGGGTGTCGTGCGCGGCGGATGGCCATAGGCGACGGCGGAAAACGACGAGGTCAGCACCACGCGCTTCACGCCGGCCTCGCGCGCCGCCCGCAACACCCGCAAGGTGCCGTCGCGCGCCGGCACGATCAGCTCGTCCGCGTTGCTCGGCACGTAATCCGGCAAGGGCGAGGCGATGTGGAGGACGTAGTCGCAGCCGGCCGCCGCGGCGGACCAGCCGTCATCGCTGGTCAGGTCGGCCGCATGGAACGCGACCGCCCCGGCATCGGCCGTACCACCGCGCCGCAGCATCGCCCGGACCTCGCTTGCGCGATCGAGGCTGCGCAAGGTGGCGCGGACGCGATGCCGGGCGGCCAGAAGTTGCAGGATGGTGTGGACCGCGATGAAGCCGGAACCGCCGGTGACGAGAACCTCGCTCATCGCAACAGTCTCTTGATCAGCTGCATCAGCCCTGCTCCGCCGCTCGTATCCCGGCGAAACCTCATCGCAGGGTGACGTGGCAGGGCGATGTCAGCGAGCACCGATGCTCAGGTGACGCTGCCGGCCGCGGCGACATCAACGGGCTCGCGCGCATCCAGCCAGGGCAGCTCGAACTGGCAGATGAGACCGTTCTCGGAGAAGGTGCGCTGCAGATGCTTGACGGTGCGGGTGAGCAGCCGGCTGCCGAAGCCGACCACTGCGGGCTCATGGGCCGGCGGCCCGCCCGTCTCTTGCCAGCGAACGTGCAGCGCGTCGGGTCCCAACGACCAGCTGACGTCGACACGTCCGTCCGGCGTGGTCAGCGCGCCATACTTGCTTGCATTGCAGGCCATCTCATGGATGACCAGCGCGAGCTGGGTGGTCAGCTCGACGGGCACCAGGATCGCGGGCCCGCTGGTCGAGAGCTGTTCGCGCGCACTGACGAACGGCGCCACCTGGCCGGCGACGAGCGCGGCGAGGTCGGCGCCCTGCCAGTCGTTCTCCGCCAGGCTGGTGTGAACCGTCGCCAGCGCGTGCAGGCGCAAGGTGAAATCGCGGACCTTGGCGTCGTGCCGCGGCAGCAGCTGATGCGCCAGCGACTGCACCACGGCCAGGCTGTTCTTGACGCGGTGAGCCAATTCGTGGACCAGCAGATCGCGCTTGCGGTCCGCCTCCTTGGCCGCCGTCACGTCGATGTTCACGCCGATCATCAGGTCGGCGCCGCCGTCGCCGCGCAGCAGTCGGGCCCGGCCCTCGATCCAGCGCAGGCTGCCATCCGGCAGCGCGACGCGCCATTCGGAGTCGAGCTTGCCGGTGATCAGCGCCCGCTTGTTGTCCCGGTCGGCGCGCGCCCGGTCCTCGGGATGGACCAGCGCCAGCCAGTCATCATAGGTGCCGGGGAACGTGCCGGGCGCGAGGCCATAGAGCTCTTCGATCTCGTCGGACCATTGGCTGGTCCCGGAGCGACCGTCCCAGATGAAAGTCCCGAGCCGCCCATATTTGGCGGCCAGCTTGAGCTGCTCGGCAGTTCGCGACGCGTCGTCCCTCGCCTTGGCGAGCATCCGGAAGTTATCCTGAATGATGCGCTCGCTTTCGGCCTGCGCCTTTTCCGCCGCGGCCAGCCGTGCGTTGAGCGCGCGGACCTCCGGCGGGTCGGAGGGCGCGGCCTCGCCGGGGATGGCGCGCTTTCGGGCGATGCTGTCGAGCGGGCGCGCAATGCTGCTGGCGATGCCCGCGGCCAGCAACAGCGCCAGCGCGCAGATGCTCGTCGCCGCGATGGTCGCGGTCTTCACGGTGGAAGAGACCGCTTCGGCAAAGGCGCCCTGCTTGATGCCGACGCCGATGGTCCAGTCGCTCAGTTGGGGATGCGCATTGGCGTTGATGATGCTGTCCCCCTCGATCGAGGGGAATTCGGCGATCCCTTCGACCCTGGCATGGGCGCGCCAACCTGCCGATGCCGGCTGGCCGGTGGAGGTCGCGTTCTTCGGGATGCGCGAGACGTAGCGCCCCTGGCTGTCGATGATCCCGACGAGCCAGTTGGCCGGCAACTGCTGCTGCGCCAGCAGCCGCGTATAGCTCGCGGCCGGCATGGCGATCGACAGGCAGCGGAACGGCTTGCCGTCCCTGAACACGGGGACATCGACGGTCGCCACCCACTCGCCCGAGTTCGGCCCCGTGAACAGGTCGGAGATGGAGGGCCGTCCGGTCGCGAAGGCGCGCTCCTGCGAGCGCCGGCCTTCCGGCGTGCGCTCGCCGAGCGGCTTGCCCGGAGGCGCGAGCGTGTTGAGCAGCAGCCGGCCGCTCGCGTCAGACACAATGATCCAGCCGTCCCCGGTCACCAGCCCGACCCGGCGCGCCTCCGCTTCGAAATCCGTGAGGTCGGCGGCAGCGAGGTCCGGCGACTTCGCCAGCACCTCCGCCAGCGCGATATAGCGCCGCAGCTCGGCGTCGACGGCTCCGGAGATGGTCTGTGCCGCATAGGACAGACCGCGCCGGATCGAGCCGTCCGCCGACTGCTGCATGGAGGCGATGACATAGGCGATCAGCCCGACGCAGGGCAGGAACAGAATTCCGGCCAGCAACAGCAGGCGGCCTTTGATGGTCAGGGCCCCATAGCAACGCTGCGCCGTGACGAGCACGCCGCCAAGCAAGGTCCCCGGTCTGTCCAGCTCGCGCATGATCCCCCGCGGCGAGTTCCTGATCGGAACGGCCACCAATTCCGCAAAACGCGAAAAGTTCCTGAAAGGACGGGATGATCTGCGGAACGACAGTGTCCGGCCCCGCAACCGAGGTCGCGTCAACAGTGAGGCCGGCCCTCAGCGCCAAAGCCGCTGGCGCGTCCCCGGCACTTCAGCCAATGCTCGAAGATGCGGCCGCTCCCGGCGGGCGGCCGCAGTCCAGGCTCGGTCAGGTCAGCGCCGCGACTACTCGTCGCGATAGACCTTTTCACGCTTTTCGTGGCGTTCCTGCGCCTCCACCGACAGCGTGGCGATCGGACGGGCTTCGAGCCGCTTCAGCGAAATCGGCTCGCCGGTCTCCTCGCAATAGCCGTAGGTGTTGTCTTCGATGCGCTGGAGCGCGGCGTCGATCTTGGAGATCAGCTTGCGCTGGCGGTCGCGGGCGCGAAGCTCGATCGCCCGGTCGGTCTCCGACGACGCGCGATCGGCGAGGTCGGGATGGTTCACGTTCTCCTCCTGCAGAGCCTGCAGGGTGAGCTTCGATTCGCGCAGGATCTCCTCCTTCCATGCCAGCAGCTTGGCGCGAAAGTACTCGCGCTGGCGTTCGTTCATGAAAGGCTCTTTTTCGGAAGGTTTGTAGTTCTTCAACTTTTCCAAGGTCAGCCCATCTGTACGTGCTGGCGCCGGTCTCGGCACCGGCGGACGGAATACGCCCGTTCGCGGCCGCGTTATATAGCGGCCTCATGTGACAGACAATATTTCCATCGGCACGGACCGCCCGCCGGTCGGCCGGTTGCACAGACAAATTCGGCCCTGCCCGGCGGGACGGCTCCGGGGAGGCTAATAGCCGACCGTGAAACGGGCCCTCCGGTGCGCCGGACGCTCGATTTCGTCGGCCATTGCGACCGCGAAGTCCTCGAAGGTGATGAAGCTCTTGCCTTCGGCATCGACCAGCAACTGGTCCGTTCCGAGCCGGAACTTGCCCGTTCGGGCGCCGAAATCGATCATTGCGGACGGCGACAGGAAGGTCCAGTCGAGCTCGGTCTCCTGGCGAAGGCGATCCAGGAACGCCGCCCCCTTCTCCGCCTCGGCCTTGTAGATGGCAGGAAAGCCCGGCGTGGTCACCAGCCGCACGCCGGGTGCGACCTCCAGCGAGCCGGCGCCGCCGACCACGAGGTAACGAGATACGCCGGAATCCCTGGCCGCCCCGATCAGGGTCTCGACATCGCTGGCGGAGAAATGGATGGAGCTGATCGCCACGTCATGGCCCTTCCAGATCCGCGCCAGTTCGGCCCGATCGTTGGCGTCGCCCTTCACGGCGGTGACGTTGGCGTGCTTTTCGATCTTGTCCGGGTTCCGGGCGATGCCGGTGACCTGATGGCCGCGGCTGGCCAGCTCGGCTGTGATGCGGGATCCGGCACGGCCGGACGCGCCGGCAACGGCGATCTTCATTCGAAACTCCTCTGTTCGAGATTCACGATCCGGACCCGAGGCTCTGGACGAGGCGTCCCAGTATCCGATAGTGACTAGATAGCGGAATGAACGCTGGTGTTAAGAGAGCACTCTGAGATCACCTGGTCACGCCGGAGTAACCGATGAGAGCCGCGAACGTCTATTCGGCCGACTGCCCCACCCGTCAGATCCTCGATCGCGTCGGCGACAAATGGGCGGTGCTGATCCTGATCCTGCTGCGCAACGAACCGTTGCGCTTCAATCAGTTGCGCAGGGCCATTGAAGGCATTTCGCAGAAGATGCTCTCGCAAGTGTTGAAGAGCCTGGAGCGCGACGGCCTGGTGCGACGGCGCGCGATCGCAACCGTTCCAGTGACGGTTGAATATTCGATCACGTCGCTTGGACTGACCCTGGCTGCCGCGGTCGATCCCCTGCGCGACTGGGCCGAGCAGCATCTGAAGGACGTCATGGCCGCACAGCGGCGCTACGACGCGCAAGCGTCGTCGAAGGCCGCTTAGTCGCGTCAGCCCTGTCCCGCCTTGGCGAGCTCGACCTCGACGCGGAGTTCGATCTCCGAGAGGATCGCATCGAGCCGCGTGTCGCCGGAGGTCTGCTTCAGCTCGGCCGCCGCATCGCGCAGCCGCAGCGCCATCGTGGTGTCGAGCTTGCCGGACAAGAGCGACAGTTTGAGATCGTCGAGCACGTCCAGAGCGCGCTTGCCGCGCTGGACCGAGCGCTTGCGCCGCTCGGCCGGATCCTCCTCGATGCCCTGCAACGCCAGCAGCGCGTCGATATTGGCGGTCTGCTTCGGCGCGAGTGTCGCGCGCGTGTCCTGCGTGGTGCCGATGTCTGGCAGCTTGAAGCCGCCGGAGGACGTCTTACGCGTGGAGCTGGTCGACGTATTCAGCGTCGTGCCGTTCGGTCCATAGATGCGCATCGGTCTCTCCCCGCAAGCTCTGCGTGTCGGTGCGGAGATTGGCCGCGTCGTGGTTAACGGTGCGTAAATGGCCCGGCAAATTCTGCCGGGGCGGCAGCTTCGTTCCTCCGGAATAGCCCGGGATCGTGACAAGGCGCGCGATCGATTTCACAATCTATCAATGAGTTAGCCCAGAGCATCGCGCTGGCACGGCCCTCGCATAGTTAACGCCGATCATGCGGTCATGGGAGTGGCCACCTGATCACCTGCAGAGTTCGAGGGGAGCATAGGATGCGACGCGTCCGATCTACGCGCCTGTTTCAGGCCGCTTGCGCCGCCATGCTGGCGCTGGCCTCTACCGTCATGTCCGCGCATGCGACGTCGCGGATCAAGGATCTCGCCAATATCGAAGGCGTGCGCCAGAACCAGTTGATCGGCTACGGCCTTGTGGTCGGCCTCAACGGCACCGGCGATACGCTGAACAACATCCCGTTTACCAAGCAGTCGCTCCAGGCGATGCTCGAGCGGATGGGCGTCAACATTCGCGGCGCCACCATCCGCACCGGCAACGTCGCGGCCGTGATGGTGACCGGCAACCTGCCGCCCTTCGCCACCCAGGGTACGCGGATGGACGTGACGGTGTCCGCACTCGGCGACGCCAAGAACCTGCAGGGCGGCACCCTGCTCGTCACCCCCCTGCTCGGCGCCGACGGCAACGTCTACGCGGTCGCGCAAGGCTCGCTCGCGATCTCCGGCTTCCAGGCCGAGGGCGAAGCGGCCAAGATCGTGCGCGGCGTGCCGACGGTCGGCCGCATCGCCAACGGCGCCATCATCGAGCGCGAGATCGAGTTCGCGCTGAACCGGCTGCCCAACGTCCGCCTGGCGCTGCGCAACGCCGATTTCACCACGGCCAAGCGCATCGCGGCGGCCATCAACGATTTCCTCGGCGTCAAGACCGCCGAGCCGATCGACCCCTCGACGGTGCAATTGAGCGTTCCGCCGGAGTTCAAGGGCAACGTCGTCGCCTTCCTGACCGAGATCGAACAGTTGCAGGTCGATCCGGATCTTGCCGCCAAGATCGTCATCGACGAGCGCTCCGGCATCATCGTGATGGGCCGCGACGTCCGCGTCGCCACCGTCGCCGTGGCGCAGGGCAACCTCACCGTGACGATCTCCGAGAGCCCGCAGGTCAGCCAGCCCAACCCGCTGTCGCGCGGCCGCACCGTGGTCACGCCGCGGACCAGCGTCGGCGTCACCGAGGAAGGCAAGAAGTTCGCGGTGGTGAAGGATGGCGTCTCGCTGCAGCAGCTCGTCGACGGCCTCAACGGCCTCGGCATCGGACCGCGTGACTTGATCAGCATCCTGCAGGCCATCAAGGCCGCCGGTGCGATCGAAGCCGACATCGAGGTGATGTGATGGCCACCTCCTTCGTCGACTCCTACAACGGCCGCGTCGCGCTCGCGATGCCCCGGGCCGCGGCGATCACGACGCCGCGCACCGATCTCGATCTCGCGGAAGCCCTGACCAAGGTCTCGCCCAAGGCCCAGGCCAAGGCCAAGTCGACCGCGACCGACTTCGAGGCCATGTTCCTCAACAGCATGTTCTCGCAGATGACCAACGGCGTGAAGGGCGAAGGTCCGTTCGGCGACACGCCCGGCACCGGCGTCTGGCGTTCGATGCTGACCGAGCAATATTCCAAGAATTTCGCCAAGGCAGGCGGCGTCGGCATTTCCAACGATGTCTTCCGCACCCTCATCCTGCAACAGGCCGGCAACAGCAACGCCGGCAGCAACGGCAAAGCGTAGATGTT
The DNA here is from genome assembly GCF_051167855.1 of Bradyrhizobium sp. HKCCYLRH3099. Lineage (NCBI taxonomy): Bacteria > Pseudomonadati > Pseudomonadota > Alphaproteobacteria > Hyphomicrobiales > Nitrobacteraceae > Bradyrhizobium > Bradyrhizobium sp. HKCCYLRH3099. The sequence continues at coordinate 22,996 of NZ_JBNPTW010000027.1, read as the reverse complement.
CGCGTGACAAGCGCGTGGGCCGCGAAAGGCTCACGCCGAAGGGAGTTATGAATGACCGTACAGGGCCAGGCGAAGAAGACGACCTACACCGCAGCCGCGACCGCCGCGGAGGCACGCGCGCTCGCCGACGAGATGGTCAGCGTCATGAGCGAGCTGATCGCGGTCATCGAGCAGGAGACCGAGCTGGTGCGCGCCGGCAAGCTGAGCGAAGGCATGGCGTTCGGACCGCGCAAGACCGAACTGTCGCGGCACTACGTCACCACGGTGGGCCGCCTCAAGGCCAGCCAGGCCTTCATGAAGCAGACGGCGCCGGAGCTGCTCGGCACTCTGCACCGTCATCACGACACCTTCCGCGCGATGCTGCAGGTGAACCTGACGGTGCTCGCGACCGCGCACGCCATTTCGGAAAAGGTGGTGCGCGGCGTCAATGCCGAGGTTCAGCGCAGGAATGTCCCGAGCACCTACACGGCCGGCGGCCGCCGCGCCACGCCGGGCGCCCGCCATCTGACCCCGCTCGCCGTCAGCCGGACGCTCTGAGCCTCCCAAGCGCCCGGTGATCCCCGGCCGAGCCGCGCCGCCCCGAACGGGCCGCGCGGCTCGCGTCGTTTACGGTCGAATAATCTTAAAACCCCCGGCCGAATCACAACGCGCCGTTCATCCTATTTCCTAACATAACGTTGATTGGTCATCGGCATAGTTGCCAACGGGATGGGTAGGGAATTGACTCGATGGCCATGAGGAGGCTGCCATGAGTTCCGATTTCAGCGTGAGACCGGTGGGGGCGCCTGCGTCCGTCCCGATAGTCCAACCGTCGAGCCCGGCGGTGGTGAGCGCTGTTCCAACGGACCTTCCTCCGAGCCAGACCGTGACCGCGGCCGAGCCCGGCGTGCCCGTGCGAAACGACATTCCGACGAATGTCCCCAACGACCTCTCGGTGTCGCGCCAGGCCTATTACGATCGCGCTGCCGCCGCTTTGGTGTTCCAGGTCGTCAACCGCAAGACCGACCAGGTCGTCGCGCAATATCCGGACGAAGCCGTGCTGCGGCGGCGGGCCTACTTCAACACGCTCGACCTGCAGAAGGATCTGCAGAAGGCCGACGTGCCGCGCGTCACCGCCACCGACCGCACGGCCTGAGTCCCTGTCGGTCCGCTAGATCGATCGCTGCCGCTTGCACGCCGCCCAACCGGGCGGCGTCATTGTGTCGACCGGCAGAATGTCGAATGCCGGGACCAGCGCTTTTTTCAAGAAGCAAACGAATTGCGAGCTCGGCTGATCGGGCCGGCTTGCCGGCGCATCGGTCGCTCCGCTGGCTGCATGCGAGCGGATAGAGAGCCACGGCGCACTCGAGCGGATCATTCGCAATGCCGAGCACGCTCGGCTTACATGATGGAGGGGCCTTCAATCGAGCGGCCCTGCCCGGCGATGGATCGCTTCAGCTGCGGCCCGACAGGCCGGCTGCGATGTGGCAGTTGATATCGATCAGCGACTTCAGCTTCGCCGGATCCGGATCCATCTGCATCTCGATGGTCTGCTTCATGACGAACACGCCGATGTTGGCGATGTTCTGGCGAATGTCCATCGGGTTGGGATTGTCGTCCATCTCCATGGCGCTCATGAAAATCGTCCACAGACGACGATTGAACAGCAGCGCCTTGTACATGTTGCGGTCGGGACCGTTCCAGTTCGCTTGCACTTCCTGCAGCTGCCGCGCGGCCTTCAACAATGCCTGAGCTTCGATCTCCCGTGGTGACGCCGTCGTCTGCGACGTACGGGCATAAGCTTGAGCGGCATATGACATCAACTACTCCGGACTGACGCGGGGACACGACCAAACTGCCCGGATTTTGTACGTTGAGTGCCTTTAAAATATGGTTAGCGGGCGTTAGCGGAATTGGCATCATCGCGTCACGGAACACCGCAAAAAAGCCGTGCTTGCAGCACGTCTTAACGTGTGACGAACGCATGCCGTCAAAATTTCCAGAACGCATTCGCGACGAGGTCATCACGATATCGAACAGCGAATGCGGCCGCGCAAGCTCATCGCGCAACCCGCTCCTCCACCACCGCGCAAGATTTGCGGACAACTCGCCAGCGAGATCGAAAACGAAAGCGGCGGGCCATGCCCGCCGCTTGAGACGCTTGATGAAGCTGATCGCTTAGCGCAGCAGCTGCAGCACGCTGGCCTGCGACTGGTTGGCCAGCGCGAGTGCGGAGACCGCGATGGACTGGCGGGTCGACAGCGCCTGGCTGTTGGCCGCTTCCTCGTTGGTGTCGGCCAGCGTCAGGTTCGACGAACCGGTCTGCAGCACGTTGATCAGGTTCTTGTTGAAGTCCTGACGAATCTGCACGATCGAGAGGTTCGAACCGAGCGACGAGGCTTCGGAGCGGATCGCCGTCGATGCGGTGTTCAACGTCGACAGCACCTGGTTGGCTGAGTTGCTGTCGAGGAAGTCGGTTCCGACCACCAGCGAAGACAGGCCGAGACCGGTGCTGTTGAACGTCACGCCGGTGATGTTCAAGGTCGACCGGCCGGTCTCGTTGAACGTCAGCTTCAGCGTGTCACCGTTGAGCAGGTTGATGCCGTTGAAGGACGCGTCCTGCGCGGTGGTGTTGATCTGCGCCAGCACGTTGTTGTACTGCGCGATCAGGCCTGCACGGGTGGTCTGCGAGTTGGTGTCGGCCACCGGCCCCGAGGCGGTGACGCCGTTGAACGCCGCGCCCACGGTCGTGGAGGAGCCGGCGACCGCGCCGATCGTCGACGATGCCGCCTCGTTGGTGGTCAGGATCGTCAGCTGCCCCGTCGTGCTGAGGCTCGCCTGCAGGTTGTTGGCCGCGAGCGCGGTGTTCAGCTGGGCCAGGGTCGAGATCTGCGAGGCGCCTGTGCCGAATGTGATGTTCGTCGCTACGCCGCCTCCTGTCGAAGCGATGGTCAGCGTCTGGCCTGTCAGCGCCGGTGGATTTCGAGTAACTGGGCTGCCGACGGAATTCAATCCGAGCTTCGCCAGCGCTGTGCCACCAAGAGTGAGATCCTGCGCCGTACCTGTGGCAATGGCTATGGCGCCGCCAGACACCGAGGACGGCGTTGCGCTGGCGCCGGTCACCGAGTCGATCGCAGCCAGCAGGTTGCTGACCGTATCGCCGACGCCGATGTTGGTTCCGGCCGAGACCGAACCGGCGACGAAGGTGAACACCACGCCGTTGACGGTCAGCGTGTCGCCCGTGGTGATGCCGGTTGCGAGATTGTTCGACGTGGAGGTCGCGGTGCCCGACAGCCGGGTCGTGCCGGTGATGGCGACGGCGGTGCTGAGATTGTCGTTGTTGACGACTGTGCCCGTCGCGAATTTGTTCGACGAGCTGCCGAGCAGGTTGTTGGCCGTGGCGCCCGGAATGACCGCGGAGGTCACGCTCGATTTGGTGGTGTAGCCCGTCGGGGCCTGGAGGACCTGGCTCGCGATCGACTTGGCGCTGTCGACCAGCTTCTGGAGCGAGGTAAGACCGGTATTCGCGGCCTGGAGAACCTGGACACCGTTACCAATGCTGTCGAGCAGGTTCGCAATGTCGCTCGCACGGTTGTTGAGCGATTGCGCGGTGAAGAATTCGGTGGGGTTGTCGAGCGCCGTGTTGACCTTGTTGCCCGTGGCCAGGTTGTTTTGAGTCGTGGCCAGCAGCGATGCAGTGTTTTGCAGCGCCAGCAGGTTTTGGCGAACCGAAGCCGAGAGAACAATACCGGACATGTGTGTGAAACCTTCCTAGTTATTCACCAGGCGGTTTTAGTACAGGTACTTTTAAAACATGGTTAATGGCGCTTTAAATTTCTTGCTTAACGACTGGTTGCCACCCTTCCCTATGCCCTCATCCCGTGTCCAGGAGCCGTAATGATACGGTCCGGGCGGCCGGATCAGGCGCAAAAAAAGCGGCGGGGTTTCCCCCGCCGCTTCCGATGTTTGTGTGAGAACGCCGTACCTTAGCGGAGAAGCTGCAGCACGCTGGCCTGCGACTGGTTGGCGAGCGACAGCGCGGACACCGCGATCGACTGGCGGGTCGACAGCGCCTGGCTGTTGGCCGCTTCCTCGTTGGTGTCGGCGAGCGTCAGGTTCGACGAGCCGGTCTGCAGAACGTTGATCAGGTTCTTGTTGAAGTCCTGACGGATCTGCACGACCGAGAGGTTCGAACCCAGCGTCGACGCCTCCGAGCGCAGCGTGGAGCTTGCCGTGTTCAGGAGGTTGATCGTCTTGTTCGCCGAGTTGTTGTCGAGGAAGTCAGTCCCCGCGGTCAGGTTCGACAGACCGAGACCGGTCGTGTTGAACGTGACACCGGTGATCGACAGCGTCGACTTGCCGTTCTCGTTGAACGTCAGCTTCAGCGTATCGCCGTTGAGCAGGTTGACGCCGTTGAACGAGGCGTCAGCCGCGGTGGTGTTGATCTGCGCGAGCACGTTGTTGTACTGCGCGACCAGGCTTGCACGCTGGGACTGCGCGGTGGAGTCGACAACGGGAGCCGCCACGGTGGCGCCGTTGAAGATGCCGCCGGTCTGCGTGGCCGAGCCGCCGAGGGTCGCGATCGTCGACGACGCCGCATCGTTGGTGGTCGAGATCGTGATCTTGCCCGTGGCCGAGTCGAGCGCCGCCTGCAGGTTGTTGGCCGCAAGCTTGGTGTTCAGATCGTTCAGCGACTTGACCTGTCCTGTCCCCAGCCCGAACGTGATGTTCGTTGCCGTACCTCCGCCGGTTGCCGCGATCGTCAACGTCTGGCCAGCCAGACCGTCGCCGATTGTCGACAGACCGAGCTTCGCCAAGGTGCCGGAGCTGCCCGAGACGGTCAACCCTGCGGCCGGAGCCGTCAGCGTGATCGCGCCCGCGCTGAGCGAGGCGGTGACACCGGCCTGCGTCGAGATGGCCGACAGCAGGTTGGAGACGCTGTCGCCGATGCCGATGCTGGTACCGGTCGAGGTCGTGCCGGTGACGAAGGTGAAGGTGGTGCCGTTGACGACCAGCGTTTCACCGGAGGTGATGCTGGAGGCCAGGTTGTTCGACGCGGTGCCTGCCGTGCCGGACAGCTTGGTCGAGCCGGTGATCGCCGAGGCGCTCGAGGTGTTGTCGTTGTTCACGACCGTGCCGGTCGCCGAGCTCGCGCTCGAGCCCAGCAGATCGCTGGCGGTTGCGCCGGTCAGCGCCGAAGACGCCACGTTCGACTTGGTGGAGTAGCCGACCGAGCTCTGCAGCACCTGGTTGGCAATCGACTTGGCGCTGTCGACGAGCTTCTGCAGCGAGGTGATGCCGGTATTGGCGGCCTGCAGAACCTGCACGCCGTTGCCGATGCCATCGAGCAGATTGGAGATGTCGGAAGCGCGGTTGTCGAGACCCTGGGCGGTGAAGAAGTTGGTCGGATTGTCGAGAGCCGAGTTGACCTTCTTGCCCGTGGAGAGATTGTTCTGGGTGGTGGCGAGGAGCTGAGCCGTCGACTGAAGCGAGAGCAGATTCTGACGCACCGACGCCGAGAGAACAATACCTGACATTTTCATACCCTTCTGGTGTGAAACAAACTGCCCGATCCATTCAGGATCCGAGCGAAGCCCGTGGTTGAACTCACCAGCGGGCGACGGGATCAAGGTAAATGGCAGTGGCTAACAAAGGGTGAAGTGGCGGCGGCGGATGCACCTCCCGCAAACCATGATCGGCGCGGCGCCGCGAACTGATTCGCGGCGGATACCATTGAAAACACCTCATATTTGCCCGGCGGGCGCGGCCGTTTACCGGCTGTTAACCATGTTGGGAAAGGATTGGTGCGCGCCGACCGATCGAGCGCGCAGACTCCCCGCGCGACTTCACCAGCAGCCGGGCTGATCACCCGGTCTCGACGGAGCAGGTTCGGCGCCGCGCCGACCGCGGCAACGGAGAAACAGAATGGCCCTGAAAGTCGAACTCAAGCCGCATGAGCGCATCATCATCGGCTCCTGCGTGATCACCAACACCGACCAGCGCGCGCGCCTCCTGATCGATGGCGAGAACATTCCGATCCTGCGCGAGAAGGACATTCTGACGCCGGAGACGGCCGATACGCCCGCCAAGCTCGTCTATCTGGCCGTGCAGCTGATGTATATTTCGCCGGGCGCCGACGCCGATCACGGCACCTATTTCAACCTGCTGCGCGACATCATCACGACCGTTCCGAGCGCCTGGCCGATCATCGAGGCGATCAACGGCCATATCCTCAATGGCGATCTGTATCAGGCGCTGAAGGAGGCCAAGAAACTCGTGGCCTACGAGAAGAAGCTGATCGAACAGGCTGAAGCCGAACAACCCGACCAGGACAAGCCGGTGAGCTCGGCGGCCTGATTGGTTTCAGCTCGACTCTGGAAAGCGAAAGCCCGGCTCGCGGACGCGACGCCGGGCTTTGCTTTGCCTGCGACCGCGACGCACGCTGCACTCCTTTGAGCGATGTCGGGACAAAATAAAAAGAACGGCGGGGTTGCCCCCGCCGTTCTCGATTTCGATCCTGCCGTTCTGGCGGATCAGCGGAGCAGCTGCAGGACGCTCGCCTGCGACTGGTTGGCGAGCGACAGCGCGGACACCGCGATGGACTGGCGGGTCGACAGCGCCTGGCTGTTGGCCGCTTCCTCATTGGTGTCGGCGAGCGTCAGGTTGGACGAGCCGGTCTGCAGCACGTTGATCAGGTTCTTGTTGAAGTCCTGACGGATCTGCACGACCGAGAGGTTCGAACCCAGCGTCGAGGCTTCGGAGCGAAGCGTGGAGCTTGCGCTCGTCAGCACGCCGATCACCTTGTTCGCCGAGGCGTTGTCGAGGAAGTCGGTGCCCGAGGTCAGCGTCGACAGGCCGAGACCGGCCGAGTTGAACGTGACACCGGTGATCGACAGCGTCGACTTGCCGTTCTCGTTGAAGGTCAGCTTCAGCGTATCGCCGTTCAGCAGGTTGACGCCGTTGAACGAGGCGTCGCTCGCCGTCAGGTTGATCTGCGTCAGCACGTTGTTGTACTGCGAGACCAGGTTGGCGCGCGCCGTCTGCGCGGTCGAATCGGCCACCGGAGCGGCGATTGTGGCGCCGTTGAAGGCGTTGCCGCTGACGGAGAACGCCGTGCCGCCGATGGTGCCGATCGTCGACGACGCCGCATCGTTGGTGGTCGAGATCGTCAGCTTGTTGGTGGACGAGTCGAGCGTCGCCTGCAGGTTGTTGGCTGCGAGCTTGGTGTTGAGGTCGTTCAGCGACTTCACCTGCCCCGTCCCTAGCCCGAACGTGAAGCTGGTCGCCGTTCCTCCGCCCGTCGCCGCGATCGTCAGCGTCTGGCCCGCCAAGGCGTTGCCGGTGGTCGACAGGCCGAGCTTGGCCAAGGTGCCGGAGCTGCCGGAGACGGTCAATCCTGCCGCCGGAGCGGTCAGCGTGATCGCACCCGCGGTCACCGAAGCGGTCACGCCGGCCTGCGTCGAGATCGCCGACAGCAGGTTGCTGACGGAATCGCCGATGCCGATGCTGGTGCCGGTCGAGGTCGTGCCGGTGACGAAGGTGAAGGTGGTGCCGTTGACGACCAGCGTTTCACCGGAGGTGATGCCGGTCGCCAGGTTGTTCGACGCCGTGCCTGCGGTGCCGGACAGCTTGGTCGAGCCGGTGATCGCCGAGGCGGACGAGGTGTTGTCGTTGTTCACGACGGAGCCGGTCACCGAGGTCGCGCTCGAGCCGAGCAGGTCGTTCGCGGTTGCGCCGGTCAGCGCCGACGAGACGACGTTCGACTTGGTGGAGTAGCCGACCGCGCTCTGCAGCACCTGGTTGGCGATCGACTTGGCGCTGTCGACGAGCTTCTGCAGCGAGGTGATGCCGGTGTTGGCGGCCTGCAGAACCTGCACGCCGTTGCCGATGCCATCGAGCAGATTGGAGATGTCGGAAGCGCGGTTGTCGAGGCCCTGGGCGGTGAAGAAGTTGGTCGGATTGTCGAGAGCCGAGTTGACCTTCTTGCCCGTGGAGAGGTTGTTCTGGGTGGTGGCGAGAAGCGTAGCCGTCGACTGGAGCGAAAGCAGATTCTGGCGCACCGACGCCGATAGGACGATACCTGACATTTTCATACCCTTCTGGTGTGAAACAAGACCCGATCCCTTCGAGATCGGGTGAAGCCCGGCGGCTTGGCGACCGGAGCGACGGGCGTCACGGTGAAGGGCAGTGGCTAACAAACGCTGAAGCGGTTGTAGGCCGGCGCTGCTTCAATCGGTAGAATAGGCCATTCGGCGTGTCGTATCGTCGCACAGGCGCGCGAAAGCGCCCGTTGAAAAGGTTCAGAGATTCACCAGACGCGCGTGATCTTCACTACGCGTCAACCACCTTTGGAAACCGTAAGACACGCGTCATCGCGCGCTCGCCGGTGGTAATCATCGACCAGCGCAGCGGACTGAAACCATCATCTGCAATCACAGCGAGAGTGGCGGCGCCTCCACCTCGATCAACGGCATCAGGCCCGCGGCGCGCCGGCGGCCGAACATGAGGACCGCATCGACCAACCGATCAATGTCGCGCGCTTCGGTGCGATGGTTGACGATCGCCGCGCGGATCGCCAAGCGTCCGTCGATCATCGTGGTCGACGGCGCGGCCATGCCGGATTCGTGGATATCGGCAACGATCTCGCCGTTCAGCGCGTCGGCCTCATCTGCACGATAGCGGAAACAGACGATGTTGAGATGGACCGGGGCGAGCTGCTCGAGCTCCGGCTCGGCGCGCACCCGCGCTTCGAGGTGGCGCGCGAGCTCACACGTCTTCTCGATCACGGCGCCGAGCGCGTCGGTGCCGAACGTCCTCAACGTGAACCAGGTCTTCAGTGCGCGAAAGCCGCGCGACAGATCGGGGCCGAGATCGCACGGCCATTCGGTGCCGGCGGCAAGCCCGCGCGTCTCGCGACGCAGATAGGCGGCGGGCGCCGCGAAGGCGTCGCGATGCATTTTCCCATCGCGCACGAGCAGGAATCCGGCGTCGTAAGGCACCTGCCCCCATTTGTGAAAATCGAGCGCCAACGAATCTGCCTGCTCGATGCCGGCGAGTTTCGGCGTAAGTGCGGGCGCCAGCATCGCAAGCGCGCCGAACGCGCCATCGACGTGGAACCAAAGCCCTTCGCGACGACAGACTTCCGCCACCTCCGTGAGATCATCGATCGCGCCGATGTCGACGGTGCCCGCGGAGGCCACGACGAGAAACGGATGCAGGCCCGCCGCACGGTCCTGCGCGATCGCCTCGCGCAGCGCCGCGATGTCGATCCGGTGCGCCTTGTCCACCGCGATGCTGCGCAGCGCATCGCTGCCCATCCCGCAGATGTCCATCGCCTTGGCGATGCAGCCATGCGCGGCCCTGGATGTGTAAACACGCAAGCGTCCGCCCTGCCCGGCCAGTCCCGCCGTGCGAACGGATGCGCCCAGCGCCGCGCGCCGCGCAACCAGCACCGCCATCAGATTGGCCATCGACGTACCGGTCACGAAGATGCCGCTCGCGCCTTCGGGCAAGCCGAACAACTGCCGCGTCCAGTCGACGACCTCGCGCTCGACCTCGATCGGCGCATGGTCGCGGCCGCCGAGATTGGCGTTCAGTCCGGCTGCGAGCATCTCGGCGAGCATGCCGACGACGGTGCCGCCGCCATGCACCCAGCCCATGAAGCCGGGATGAACATTGCCGGTGGCATGCGGCACGACGCGTTCGGTGAAATCGCGATAGACGTCGGCGAGTTCGGTCGGCGCATGCGGCAACTCGCTGCGGAAGCTTTGCCGCGTCGCCGGCGACATCGGCTGCCACACCGGCCGGTCGCGGATGCCGGCGACGTAGTCGATCATGTCGTCGAGCATGCGATGACCGAGCGCACGGACCTCGTCCCAGTCCCGCGGGTCGAGCGCAGCTCCCGGCCGCAACGAAGCCTCGTTGCGCAGCTCCGTGGTCACGCAGCCTGCTCCGCGCGCGCCGCGGCGCGCTTCGCGATCATCTCGGCGAATGCCGCGAAGATCTTCCGCATCTGCGGCGGCTTGTAGGGGAAGATATCGGGCGGATCCATGTTGTGGACGACGGCCGTGTTGTCGGCCTCGAACACCAGCAGCGCGCCCTCCTTCGTTTCAGCGCAGTCGATGATGAAGTAGTCGAGGCCGACGCGCGCGGCGATGGCATCGAGCACGCTGCGATGGCGGCGGCCGAAGCCGATGTCGAAGGTCTGCATGAAGGTCGCCTCTTCGAGGCGCTTGCTCTCGCTGCCGGACATGTTGGCGTTGAGGTACCAGATGTCCCAGCGCTTCGCGATCGCCATGTGGCAGGCATAGGCCGTGCCATCGACGAACACGACGCGGTATTTGCGGAACTGGCCGTCCTCGCTGGCATAGTCGACGAAGCGCGACAGGAAGAATTCCTGTTCGTCGCGCTCGTCGAGATAGAGCGAGAGCTCGAGCGGCTCCTCGACCTTCTCGAGGCCGACACCGGCATGCGAGCCGCGCGGACGCACGATGAGCGGAAACACCAGCGAACTGTCGAGATCGGCGATCCATTCGCGTTCCTCGGCGATCTCGACCAGACGGTCGCGATCGACGGGAATCGTCGCCGGAATGACCAGCCCTTCGATGCCGGCCAGGAGCGCGTGCAGCTTGTCGCGATCGAGATGCCAGATCCGCTCCGGCGGATTCAGCAGCGAACGCGGCCAGCGCGCCGCGACCGCGTCGATCTCGCGCAGCGCATGCTGGCAATCCTCGGAGTCGGAGGCGATCACGATGGCGACGTCGTGCGCCGGCAGCGGCGCCATGAGATCCGTCCCCGGCACGACATAGAGCAGCAGCAGCTCGATATCCGTGTCCTCGAGCAGGAATTCGATCGGCGTGTTGCTGCCCATGTCGGTGGACGCCGCGAGCGCCAGCACGCGCAGCCGCGGCGGCGTGTCCTGGCGGATCACGCGGTAGAGCTGCTGCGCCTGCAGCACGTCGTGCTGGATCGCGAGCCCGGATGATTTCTCGCCGATCAGCTGCGCGACGAGCGCGAGGTCGAGGCCTTCGCCCGGCGTGGCCGTGCCGTCGAGCAGCTTGCCGAGCAAGGCCGCCCACATCGGCTTGAGATCCTGGCCGTCGAACGCGGCCTTGGCGAGCTTGGCCATGCCGATGCGGTCGGCACATCCTGCGCCGGGCGCCTCGGCCAGCGCGAGCAGATCAATCGGCATTGCAGATGTCCCTGAGATCCTGGCTGCTCAGCTCCGACACGAGCAGCTCTGTTTTGGCGACGATGTCGACCACGCGGTCGATGTCGGCTTCGAGATTGACGCGCGCGGTGGTGTGGTCGTCGCACCAGGCTTCGGTCACCTGGCGCGCGCCGATGCACAGCCGCAGCGCGGCGGTCGGCGCCGCGCCGGGGCGTTCGATCCTGACGGGCTGACCGACCAGGCACTGGCGCGCGGCGACGTCAGCCATGGAGCCGCTGAAGCGGCTGCCGAGATCGTGTTGGAGCGCGCGATAGACCGCCTGCGTCTCTCCGAGATCGAGCAGTTTGCCGTCGCGCTGAAGCGCGAACGGAAAGATCGTCGGAAAGCCGAACTCGTCGCCGTCTTCGTCCGCCGCGACTGAACCTGCCGCGATCGGCCGCAACACCGGCGACAGCATCAGCAGGCTCGTGATGGTCTCGCCGAGTTGCCGGATCGCCATCCGGCGGAATGCCGCGGGCACGGCATGATAGGCGGCGATCTCGTCGAGCGCGGCCTCCCAGCGCAGCCATTGCCCGATGTTGGCGCGCGGCGCCGAGCGCGCGCGCAGATCCGTCCAGGCGACCGGCCAGTCGCTGCGGCCGACATAGTCGAACAGGCCCGGCGCAACGGGATTTCCCCCGCGCAGCGCCGCCGACACCAACGGCGGAACCAGGAGCGCGCCGCTGAAGGCCGGTCCGCCAAAGAACTTCGAGCCGGAGATCAGCACGAGATGACCGCGCGCCAGATGGTCGCGCAGCCACGCCGCGCCGAGCCGCATCTGGCAGGCGTCGACCACGATCTGGACCCGATCCGGCCAGCGCCGCGACACCTCGTCCAGGCACGCCATGCCCGGCGCGCGCCAGCCGAGCTTGGACGCGTCCATCACCTGGAGCAGCACGCTGCGCCCGTCGCGCACCAGCGCCTCGACCGCGTCGAACACGTCGGACTGAATGTTCCTGCGCGGCTGCAGCGATGCGCCGTCGAGCAGCGGCACCGACACCGCCTCGCCCGCCAGTCCGTCGATCGGTCCGTCCTTCGTCACCGTCAGGCCGCCCGCGGTCCGTGTGCTGAAGTGACGGCCGCGCGCGCTCGCCGCGGTGCCGCTCCCGGTCTGATCGGAGCCGACGACCACGCTGGTGACGGCATCGCCCAGCAGCGCTCGCGCGAGCGCCAGCGCATGCAGCTGCGAGTCGGTGCCGGAGGGCGAGAAGACGATGCCGACGTCGTCGTCCAGGCCGAATTGTTGTCGCAACTCGCACCGCATCTCCTCGGTGCGCAGGTCCAGCGCCGCGTCGAGGCCAAGCGAAATCGCCGCATGCATCAATTGCTCGCGCGCGAGCTCGACGCGGGCATAGGCACGCTCCGAGATCGGCGACGCCGTGCTCGACGAAAAGCACAACAGATCGGGCGCAGGCGATGGTCCGCAGCCATAGGCGTTGCGGCCCCAGGGGCGGTCGAGCGACAGGCGGGCATCGCCGCCATCGATCAGAAGATCGCCAAGCAACGCAAAGAGATCGCGCAGTCCTGTCGCCGCGCCGTCGCGCCGCGCATGACCCGAGAGCCAGGAGACGTCGGGCCGAGTTGCCGCCGGCATCATGCTGATGTCACGCGGCGTCGACAGCGGCAGCGGTCGGAACCGCGATCGCCGAGGCGAATTGCGAGGCGACGTTGCCGTGGAACACGGACGGGCCGACGTGATCGAGACGGCTGTCGAGATCAGCCCAGATCTCGCCGCCGAGATCGGTCCAACGCTTGCAGAACGCGAAATCCTCGCTGAGATAGGTGCCGGTTTCCGGATCGATCAGGCATTCGAACAGCGCGAAGCGGTTCGGGCTGCCAGCCAGCGCATCCTGGGAATGCTCACGGAAGAACTGCAGCGGCGCGTAAGCAGGATGTGCGATCATCGCCTCGATGACGCGACGGCGGATCATCAGGAATCCGGTGCCGGCATAGCGGACGCGGGTGAAGCCGTTGACCACGGCGACATGGTCCGGATTCTCGATCTCGAGCACATAATCCAGCGAAGCGGCCGGCACGTCCATGCGGTTGGACTGGATGGCGCGGCGCGCCTTGGTCCAGTTGACCTTCTTGATCGGATAGACGCCGGCGACCATGTCGCCGCCGGATTCGATCAGGCGAAACACCTGCTTCGGCGTGAATCCGATATCCGCGTCGACGAACAGCAGGTGCGTCGCGGTGGGATCGTTGAGGAACAGCGTGACCAGATTGGCCCGAGCCCGGGTGATCAGCGCATCGCCGTCGCGCATATGCACGGTCAGGCCGACGTTCGACGTCGCGCGCAGCTCGCGCTGCAGGGCGAAGATCGAGCTCGCATAGATGCTCGACACCTGGCCGCCGAAACACGGGGTGGCGATCACCAGGTGAATCCGCTCGTCGGTCACGTCACTCACGTCAGCCTCCAGACAAAGAGGCTCTCGCCCCAGATCTGAACAAAAGCTAAAGAGACGTGGTTAACGAAAGCCTAACCGCCGCCTCCCCCGTCGTTCTACAGGTACTTGACCAGCGTCAGCTGGGCGAGCATTGCCGTGGTCTGATAGGACGCCTGCAGATTGGTCTGCAGCTGCAAGAGCTGGCTCGCCACCTCCTGCTGCGAGATGCCCTCGGTCTGGTCGACCAGGCTCTGCATCGCCGCCTTGGCCTGGGTCTGGCGCGCCGTCGCGTCCTTCATCGTGGTCTGGGCGTTGGCGAAGTCGGTCTGGATGTCCGAGATCGTCTGCTGGCCGAGCTGCGGCGTCAGATTGGCGGCAATGCGCTGGCTCAGCGCGCCGATCTGCTGCCCGGCATTGGCGCCCGCCGGCGGCGTCACGACCGCGGCATAGACCGCGGTCTGCTGCACGAGATTGCGGATCGCATACTCGTTGCCCTGGGCGCCGAACTGGATGCTCTGCGCGGTGTCGATGCGGATGGTCGCGCTCGACCGCGCCGAACCGGGACCGCTGTTGCCGGTGTACCAATTGACCGTGTTGGCCGAACCGTTGACCAGGCTGGTCGCCGACGCCAGCGGCGAGCCGGACACCCGCAACGGCGGCGTCGGAGCCGTCACGGTGCCCGAGAAGCCCAGCGCGGACAGCGCGCCGGCGTTCGAGCTCGTCAGCGAGAAGCTGGCGGCATCGTCGGTCCGCAAGGTGATCACCCCGCCGCTGACCGTCGAGGCCTTTGAGGTGCCGCTCAACGTGTCGATCTTTCCGAGCAGCGTCTGCACACTGTCGGTAATGTTGATCTGATTGTTGCCGTTGGCGCCGGACGCGACGAAGGTCAGCGTCTGCCCGTTCACCGTGAGGGTGTCGCCACTTGCGAAGTTCGTCGCGATCGAGTCGGTGCTGGCCGCGCCCGACAGCAGGGTCGCGCCGGTGATCGGCGCCGGAATCGCCGCCTTGTTGTTGACGGCGGTCCCCGACACGGAGCTCGCGGTGTTGAAGAAATTATCACCCGCGGTGACCGCCGAGGCCGCTACCAGCGAGGTGTTGGCGAGCGTCGTCAACGCCGTGTTCAGCGCCGCGTTGAGATTGGCCGACGTCGCAGCCGGCGTGGCGCCGATCGCAAACGTATTGGCGGGCGCCGGCGTCGTGGTCGACGCCGTCAGCTTGATCGCCTCCGAGGTGCCGTCGGGCAGTTTGAAGGTGAAGCTGATCTGGTCACCCGCATTGGGATTGCCGGCGGTGAGGTCGACCGAGATGCCGGCCGGCGAGCCGGACGGTCCGGTCACGGTGGCGTTGGTCAGCGTCGAATTGACGTTGCTGAGCTTGAAGCCGAAGGGCGAGCCGGCGACGTCCTCCGCAAGCGTGATCGGCATCGTCGCCGAGGCCGACAGATTGAGGCGGCCGAGGCCGTTGAGCCCGAGATCGGCCTGCTGCCGCTCGGCGATGACCTGCTTCAGGCCGGCCTGTGTCGGCGTGCCGTTGAGGATGTCGTCGGCGGACGCGATCGCCGGCCGGTCGGTGGCGGTGCCCGAGAAGATGAAGCGGTCGCCGACCTGGGTGTTGAGGATGCCGGTGATCGCGGACAGGTTCGACGAGGCCGTCAGCTGGCCGGTGGTCTGACCGGTGCTGGTCAGGTTCTGCGGCGTCGCCGCGGCGCCGCTCTGGATCTGGCTGCTGATCTTCGACAGCGACTGCAGCGAGGTGTTGACCGCGCCGATGACCGTATTGACGTGGGTCATCGTCAAGGTGAACGACGAGATGTTCGACAGCTGCGCCCGCGCCGCGATCGCAAACCCCTCGTCCGGACCCATGCCGGCATAGTTGTTCGACTTGACGCCGCTGGAGAGCTGCGTCGAGAGGTCCGCAAGCTGGTTGGAGATGTTCCGCACGGACAGGCCGAGCAGAGACGTTCCGTAATTGACACTGCTGATCGACATCTTACACGCGCCTTACTGATAGGCCTGGAGCAGGCTCTGCATCATGCTTTGCACGACCGACATGATATGGGCGTTGGCCGCGTAGGTGTTCTGGACCTGGATCAGGTTGGACATCTCGCTGTCCATGTTGACCCCGGCGGTGGCGTTGAACTTTTCCTTGAGCGTGCTGACGACGACGCTCTGGCCCTGGCTGAGCTGGGTCGCGAGGTTGGCGGCGCTGCCCTGCTGGCTGACGAATTGCTGCAGATAGCCGGTCACCGTGCCCTGGAACGGCTGCGCGGCCGAGCCGAGCCCGGTAGTCGGCGAGTAGCTGAAGGTGGCCGATGTCAGCTGCGCGAACAGGAAGTCCGGCCGCGTCGCGTCGCCTGCGGGCGTCTGCGGTGAGGTCGAATAGGTCGACAGCTTGGTCGCATCGTTGAGCAGCGCCGGATTGACGTTGAGCCGCCCGGCGAGCCCGGTCATCTGGCTGCCCGTCGAGGTGATCTTGCCGGTGTAGAGCGCGCCGCCGTCGGTGAACACCGGCAGCTGCGCATTGCCACTGGCCAATGTCTGGACCGTGACCGTCGACGACGCCGACTTCACCGTCGCCTGGCTGGTGCCGTCATCGGTGATGCGCAGCGTCGTGCCCGAGGGATTGGAGAATTGCAGATGCGCCGATCCCAGCGCGCTGTTGAGCTGCGACACCACAGAGGCCATGCCGAGCGAGAAGTCGACGCCAACATAGGACGGGTTGGCGCCGGTCGCGTTCTGCAGCGGCAGCGCGGCGGGATCGTTGACGTTGACGATCTTGACCTGGCGCTGGATGTTGCTCGAATCCGTATACGTCAGGTTGATCGTGTTGCCGGCCAACAGGCCGGTGGTCGAGACATCGAAGCCGGCCGGCGGACCCGTGACCGCGGTGCCCGCCGTGGTCTTGTCCGATAGCGCCGACGCCACCGTCGCCGCAAGCTGGTCGACCTGGGTCTGCGCCTGCACCAGGGTCTGGTCGCGCAGCTTGAGATCGGCTGCGATCTGGCCGGAGTTCAGGAGATTGTTGGAGACGACGTCGAGCGACACGCCGTTCGACAGCTTGATGTTGAGCTGGCCGACGCCGGTCTTTGTCGGATCGCTGTTGTAGAGCGAGGTCGCATCGAGCGTGCCAGGCGAGGAGAAGGTGAATTCCGAGGACAGCCCGGCGCCGACGAGCTGGATGCCGGAATTGGTGAACACGCTGACGCCGTTGGTCGAGTCCGACACGACACGGATGTCGACATATTTGGACAGCGTGTCGATCGCGTTGTCGCGCTGGTCCTGCAACGTCGCCGTCAGCGGATCCGACGGGGCGAGACCCTGAAGCTGCGTGTTCAACGTGGCGATCTGCTTGATCGCCGCATTGGCCTGCGTCACCGAGTTGCCGATGTCCTGCTCGACATTGGTGCGCAGCGTCTGGATGCCCTTGGTGGTCGCGTTGAGCTGCTGCGCCACGCCCTGCGCCGCCGACAGCGCCACCGATTGCGCCGACTGATTGCTCGGATTGTTCGACAGCGATTGCAGCGCCGTCGTGAAATTGTTGAGCGCCGTCTCCAGCGTGCCGCTGCCGCCGGGCGTGCCGTACACGCTCTGCAGCTGCGTCAGGATGTTGGCCATCTGATTGGCATAGGCCCCGCCCGAGGTCTCGGTGCGGAGCTGGTTCTGCACGAACAAATCGAGCTGACGGTTGACGCCGGTCGTCATCACCGTCGAGCCGAAGCCGCCAGAGGCGACTTCGATCTGGTTCGGGTTCTGTGCGACGTAGCCGGGCGTGTTGGCGTTGGCGACGTTCGACGAGATGATCGAGAGCGCCGCCTGCGTCGAGCGCAGGCCGGACATCGCGGTGGCGAGGGCTGAACTCAAACCCATGTTCGTTTGCCTTATGTCAATTCAACTGCCACGTGGCCGCGCGTCAGCGCAGCACGTTCAGAAGATCCTGCACCATCGAATTGGCGGTGGTGATCACCTTGGTGTTCGCCGAATAGGCCTGCTGGGTCACGATCAGCTTGGTGAACTCGTCGGCGATGTCGGTGTTCGAGCCTTCCAGCGAGCCGCCCGAGATCTTGCCGGACGCGCCGATGATGGCCTGGCCGGACTGGTCGGTCGCCTCATAGGCGCCGCCGTCGAGCGCCTTCAGGTAGTTGGTGCCGTTGAAGTGCGACAAGGTCACCTGGGCCAGATTGATGGTCTGGCCGTTGGAGAAGGTGCCGGTGACGATACCGCTGTTGTTGACGGCGACCGACTGCAGCTGGCCGGCGGCAAAACCGTTCTGCGAGATCTGGTTGATGGTCGCCGAGCCGATCGTGCTGGCATATTGCGTCAGTGCGCCCGACGAGATGTTCAGGCTCACGGTGCCGAGCGTGGTGCCGTCGACCACGACATTGGGAATGGAAATGTTCGAGCTCGTCGGCGACACCAGCGAGCCGTCGGAGGCGAACACGAAGTTGGTGCCGACGTTCTGCCAGGCCACGGTCGAACCGGTCGCCGTCGAATTGGTCTGATAGAACAGGTTCCAGGTGTCCTTGTGGCCGGTGCCGAGGGTCGCGCTGTCGGTCTTGCCCCAGCGCAGTTGCACGTTCACCGGAGTACCCGCGGAGTTGTAGGTGGTGACCGCGCCGCCCGAGATCGTCTCGTTGTTGAAGTTGGTGAGGTCGTTGCCGATGACGATGCCGGTACCCGCGCTTGCCGTTCGCGTCAGCGACACCGGCGATGTCAGGCCGAGCGCGGTGAAGCCGCCCGATGCGCTGCTCAAGGTCCAGTCCTCGCCGCTGCCCGAGTGCAGCGTAATCTTGCCGGCGGTGATAGTCGGCTGCACGCCAGTGACGGTCGCGATCTTGGCGAGCAAGGTGCCGACGGAATCGCCGACATTGATCTGGTTGCCCGAGGCGCCCGACGCGACGAAGGTGAAGGTGACGACGTCGCCCGCGCTGCCGGTCAGGGTGATGGTGTCGCCGGCGGTGAAGTTGGTGGTGATCGAGTCGGTCGCCGCGGCGCCCGACAGCAAGGTCGAGGTGGTGATGTTGGCCGCGTTCTTGTTGACCGCGGTGCCGCCCGTGGTGGTGGCGTCGGCGTAGAAATTGGTGCCGACCGGCAGCGGCACGTTGGACAGGTCGGCCGAGTTGAGGCCGCCGGCCGCGACCAAGGTGCCGGTCGCCGCGTTGCCGCTCGCGCCGGTCTTCGGCTGCGTCGGCAGGTTGGCGGCGTATTGGATCGCGGTGGTCGCCTGTGCCGGCACGAAGTTGTTGGCGAACTGCAGCACCGTCGGCACGTTGCCGGTGGCGTTGCCGGTCTTGGCGTCGACCGCGACGCCCATCAGATAATAGCCGGCGCCGTTGATCAAATTGCCGTTGGCATTGAGCTGGAAGTCGCCGCGGCGCGTGTAGTTGGTGACGCCGGTGAAGACCGGCACGTTGTCGACGACCGACGAGGCCTTCTGCACGTTGAAGAAGCCGTCGCCGTTGATCGCCATGTTGGTGGCGACCGACGAGGTCGAGACCGTGCCCTGGGTGGTGATCGTCGCCTTGGCGAAGGCGGTCACGCCGCCGGCGTTCTGCCGGGTCGGATTGGTGGCGTTCGGAATGAGGTCTTCGAAGCTGGTGCCGATGCCCTTGTAGCCAACGGTCGAGGCGTTCGCGATGTTACCGGAAATGTTCTGCAGCGCGAATGATTGAGCGGACAGTCCGCTCACCGAGGTGTTCATCGCGTCGAAGATACCCATACCATTCTCTCCACATTGACCCGGCGGCCGGTCCGCCCAAGGCCGCGTTTTCGTGGAGAGCTGTCGCAATCACCGTGCCAGTTATGAATGTGATGCGAAATCAACGGCTTGCGAAATAACAACGTCAAGAAACCGTCGGCAGGAGTGGTGAACAATTGCCGAGCCGGCAGTTCTTGCCGGGCCGGGACGCGCCCCAGCGCGCTCCGGCTCAGCTGAATTTGCACAGCATCCGGCGCGTCGTCAGACCCGCATCTGGAGCCTTGAACGGACGCGCCGGCGAGACCAGGCGGAGATTCTTCAGGTCGACGACGGATTGGCCGGATGGAACACCAGCGACAGTCCGTCCATGCAGTAGCGCAGACCGGTCGGCTTCGGGCCGTCGTCGAAGACGTGGCCGAGATGACCGCCGCAGCGGCGGCAATGCACCTCGGTGCGGATCATGCCGTAGGTCTTGTCCTGGCGGGTGCCGACGGCGTTGTCGAGCGGCTTGAAGAAGCTCGGCCAGCCGGTGCCGCTGTCGAATTTGGTCTCCGACGAGAACAGCGGCAGGTCGCAGCCGGCACAGGCGAAGGTGCCCTTGCGGTGCTCCTTCAGCAGCGGGCTGGTCCAGGGCCGCTCGGTGCCCTCCTTGCGGAGGATGTCGAACTGCTCCGGCGTGAGCTGCGCGCGCCACTCGGCCTCGGTCTTCTCGATCTCGAACTTCTCGGCGGCGCGGGCCGGGGCGGAGCCGCCGAGCCAGCGCAAGGCAGCGAAGCCGAACAGACCGGCAGCGGTGGTGAACATCAGGCGGCGATCGATCATGGACGTCTCCGTACGGCGGTTGTGACCGGATTTACGGGCGAGATGTCGCGAAGTTACGCCAGGCGCGGTCCTGAAGGCTCACTTTCTTGCGAGCTAGCCGCCCTCCCCGGCCTCGGGCCGGCGGTCGAGGTCGGACGGCTGTGGTCGCAGCGGCAGGCGTGAATTGGGTCGCTCGGCTGCCCGGCGGCGCGCTTCGGCAGCCCTGATCTCCCGCGCGCGCTCCTGCGCCCGCGCCCGCTCGCGATGTCGCGCCAAGGTGCCGGCGGCGGCGGCGCGGCCGCGGATCCAGAGATTGACGACCTGGCCGGCGACCCGGCCGCTGACGCCGCCGGCCCAGACCAGCTCGAACGGCGAGAACAGCTTCCAGCGGTCGTCGCCCGCCAGGATGCCCTGCGCGATCAGTTGCCCCGCCATCGCCGAGGTGTTCATCCCCTGCCGGCCGAAGCCGCTCGCGACCCATAGGCCTTTGCGCAATTGTCCGATCTGCGGCATGCCGTGCACGGTCTGCCCGGTGACGCCGCCGAAGGTCTCGGTGATCTCGACCTTGCCGAGCTGCGGAAACACGGTGCGGATCCGGCGCTGCAGCGCCGAGGCAAAGCCGCTCGGCCGCGCATTCCAGGTCGTCTCCGGACTCGCCCACATCAGCCGGTCGCCCTCGACGATGCGGAAATGATCGATGCCGTCGGTGTCCTGCACCGATCCCTGGAACGCGATCGCCTCAGCCAGCCGCTCGCCGAGCGGCGCAGTCACGCCGCCATAGCGCCACACCGGCAGCAGCGTATCCGACAGCCGCTGCAGCGGCGCGCCGAGATGGATGTTGCCGGCCAGCACGATATGCGACGCCCGCATCCGTGCCGACGGCGTCACGATGCGCTTGCGCACACCCGACGCATCGATGCTGACAACAGGCGTATCCTCGAAGATCCGCGCGCCGGCGCGATGCGCCAGCCGCGCCAGCGCGTGGACATAAGCGCGGCCGTCGAGCTGGAACGCCTTCGGATAATGCACACCGTGGAAATAGCGCTCGGTCTTCAGCTCGGTCCTGACCCGCTCGACCTGCCAGCCCTCGACCTCGGTGTCGAAATCCTCGTGCAGCATCTGCAGCCGCCGGATCAGCGCATCACCGGCATCGACGTTGGAAACTTCGAGGGCGCCCTCGCTCAACGCCATGTTCGGCATGGTCGCCGCCTGCGCGCGGAGGAATTCGGCGCCCGACCACGACAATGCCCACAGCGCGCGGGCATGCTTCAGCCCGACGCGCTCGATCAGGTCCGGAAGCGCCAGGTCGAACCCCGGCAGTACGGTGCCGACCATGGCGCCGGAGGCGTTCCATCCGACCTGCCGCCCTTCCAGCACCGCGACGCTCGCGCCCTGCCGGGCGGCGCACAGCGCCACCGTCAGCCCGGCCAATCCCGCCCCGACCACGCAGACATCGACATCGAGGTCGAAATTCAGCCGGCTGCGGACGAATGCCCCTGCGGCATCCGCGTCATCGTTCACGCTTGTGGAAGTCTCGCTCATGGCGTTTTCTTAGCGAACCCTGTGCCGGTCGTCATGACGCTTTTAATGGCGATAAAGAGACGTGGTACAGCCTGACCCAGCCTGAACGATTCGAGACCGGATTCCATGCGCCGATTGATGCTGCTGCGCCACGCCAAGACCGAGACTGACGCGCTATCCGGCCGTGACCAGGACCGCCGTCTCGACGAGCGCGGGCACCAGGATGCCGCCATCATCGGCGACTTCATTGCGAGCCGGCCGCCGGCGCCGGAACTGGTGCTGGTCTCGACCGCGGTCCGGGCGCAACAGACCTGGGAGCTCGCGCGCGCCGCGATGCAGGACCGCGTGCCCGCCCCGCAGGTGGAATCCGTGGCCGAACTCTACGCCGCCGAGCCAATGCAGATCCTGCATCAGATCCGGCTTGCCGCGGCGTTCGATCCGAAACAGCTGCTCGTGGTCGGCCACAATCCCGGCATGCACGAGCTGGCGCTGGCGCTCACCGGCCGGGGCGACGCCGAGGCGCGCCACGAGCTGATGCGCAACATGCCGACCTCCGGCCTTGCCGTGTTCGACTTCGACACCGACGATTGGGGCGATGTGAGCTTCGCCCGCGGCAACCTGCTGATGTTCGTCACGCCGAAGCTTCTCAAGCACGGCTCGGTCGATTGAGCGGCGGCGTCGATTGACAGCGAGGTTCCCTCGGGCGCGTAATGTCGCCGACAGAGAGGAAGCCTTGCGATGTTCAACTCGATCCTGGTTCCGATCGATCTGGCCGACACCGACCTCGCCAAGCCCGCCATCGCCACGGCCGCCACTTTGGCCCAGACCTGGAGCGGCATGGTGCACCTGCTCAACGTGATGCCGATGACGCCGGTGATGCTGGCCGAATACGTGCCAGCCGATTTCGACGCGCAGCAGCGTGAGACCGCCGAGGAGGCGCTGTCGATCGTCGCCCGCGAATCCGGCATCCCCACGGAGCGCATCAGCTACACGGTGCGCCAGGGCGGCATCTATCACGAGATTTTGGAGGAAGCCGCCAAGGTGAAAGCCGACCTGATCGTGATGACCTCGCACCGCCCGGCGATGCGGACGTATTTCCTCGGCAGCAATGCCGGGCACGTGGTGCGGTACGCGAAGTGCTCGGTGCTGGTGGTGCGGCCGTGAGTGTCTGAGCGATGCGCTCGTGCAGGTAGCTACAAACGGGCCTGCTATCTGGCTACGAGTCGCAGCACGCGGTTCAAATGACGACAAGCCTCGTTGTAAGGCAAAACTCGTCCCGCAACGGCGGTGAGCTCCCCTCCCCCTTGCGGGGAGGGGTTGGGGGTGGTCCAAACCGGCTACATAGGTGACAGAACAAACCGACGACATGGGTGACAGGTTGAGGTGATCGGCAGGAGGACTT
>NZ_JBNPTW010000026.1:0-98877 GCF_051167855.1 Bradyrhizobium sp. HKCCYLRH3099 | reverse complement strand
GCTTCCGCTTCATCTGTCCGTCCTTCGTCAGGCCGGACTCTAAATCCTTCTGGAGGAAATTCTTAGGGGCAGATCAGACCCGCCCGGGCTTGCTTGGCGGGCCGCCATTCGCTGCACCAAAAAAGGGAGCCTCCTCTCTGATGAAAGAAGGGGAGCTGCGACAAATTCAGGACGAGGGATGGGTACGGGCCGATGCGACCTATCAACAAGTGGACAAGCTGCCGCCAGAAGCGGCTCAGAATAGTAATATGCTCATCGATGGCGACCAACCGCTCGTCGTCGAAGACCTCTCCAACCTTTCGTCAGATGGAAGGGTCTCCCTGATCTCGATCAAGACGAACGTTTGCCGGGGTCGTTGGGTATTAATATACCGGAGAGCGTCATTGAGATGGTGGTTCATTGCTACTCTGGTTGTGTGCGCCGTCTCAAGAAACTCGCGATTTTATCGCCGTCTCTTAGCTGCAGGACAATCCAACGATCAAGCTTCGGTAGGGTGTTGTCTGGTTGTCGTTTCCAAGTAGGTTAGGTGGTGGTGCCACCGTTGGTCTGAGTGCGATCGTAGGATAGCCTGCCCTCTATTCAGATGGTGATATAACATGGCGCGGTTTGACTCATACAAGTCTGCAGTCAGAAACCTCGGAATGCTTTCAGCCGTAAACTGGTTTGTTCAAAAGAAGCTCAGTTCTGAAGTCCTGAAACTTACTTCTAAGTGTTCTAGCCATCCGCTTTTTGCTCGTCGTGGTACGAGCGATCTTTGGGTTTTTAATCAGATCTTCGTTCAGCGCGAATATAGATGTTTGGACAATCTAACTAATCCGTCACTGATAGTCGATCTGGGTGCAAACGTTGGTTATTCATCTGCCTATTTTCTGTCCCATTTTCCTAAATCCTATGTCATAGCAGTTGAACCTGATCCGGCTAACTTCGAGATTCTTCGGCGTAACCTTCGGCCATATAGCGGTCGGTATAAGGCCGTCCAAGCGGCCGTATGGCCACGCAAAGAGGGGGGTGGCTTTCGAGGGCAGTTCAATGCGGCGAGGATCTGAGTGGGCTAGAAGGATAGCGCGCAGCGAACAGTCTGAAAGTGTCGAAGTTGTCACTCTTCTGGAGATTCTAGGGCATAGTGGCCACGATCGCATCTCCCTTCTTAAGGTCGACATCGAAGGGTCGGAGATCGAATTGTTTGGCTCAGGTTCCGAAGATTGGATAGATCGTGTGGACAATCTCGTGATCGAGCTCCATGGAGATGTTGCTAAAGACGTGTTCTATTCCGCAATCGAGGGGAGAGGATATTTTATCACTCATTGTGATGAGCTGACTGTTTGTCGGTCTCCTCGATAATTTGTACGTCTTGTTCTGTTTCGTGCGCCCGACGAAGGCGTTCTGGGGGGCAGCTCGACCGGAGCAGTGAAGCGCCAGCCGATCGCGCTGTCGTTGCGACAAGCCGGCATCGCGTTGCTGGTGAGTTCGATTCCTGTCCGCGACGATAGAGTCCTGTTGCCTCACTGCAGCTTCAGCTGACTCAAAGTTGCGCGCCCCGCGCCGTCCTGAAGTCAAGCTGCCGGCCATCGCGCCCAGACACTCCCGCGCGAAGCGGTCAACGACGTTCGGGGTGCGGCGGCATCACCGGCATGCGAACTGATCGGACACCAGCTCGAGCAACTAAGGCGCATGCGGCCTCGCTTGCTCTGGATCGGCACCCAGGACCGCGGTAGCGCAGATCGTCCGATCCGCCCGACGATTGAGCGAGCTGGCCGTTCCGACAGCCCAGCTTGGCTTCCAGATGCGCCGCCGCGTTGAGCATCTGTTCAGCCAGGAGCCTCCCCGGCCTGGCATTCTCGTCCTCTGCTGCCTTGAGCTGTTTGGCTTCGGGACGTCAAGGCTGGAGAGCTGGAACGTTGTTACCAAAAGTCATGCGCTGCTAAATCTCCTCGACGAGGAGAAGCCGGGGGCAATGAAAAGCCCAAAGATCTGCCAGTGATGGAAATCAATTTGTCAAGCGCTTTTTGGGCTGGAGGCCCAGCTGGTCGGAGGTGTAGCCTTCTGACGTGGGCGGGAAACTAAAGCTATTGGAGTTTGGGCGCGGTATTGCGGCGTTTGCCGTCGTGATTTGTCATGTCCACTGGTACTTGATCGAAACGCCGGACTATATCCATTTTCTTTGGCCCTGGGGCTCTTGGGCGGTGGACTTCTTCTTTGTCCTAAGTTGGTTCATCATCTACCACGTCAATGGACACGAACTCGGATCCGGCAAGCCGCTCGTCTTCTTGAGGCGTCGCTTCTATCGGATTGTTCCCACTTATTGGCTGATCCTCACCGGTGCGCTGCTGATCCGGCAGTTCCTCGGGAACCCATCACATGTCTTGCATCTCACACCAATGTACCTGCTGACAAACTATCTTTTGCTACCAAGTTCAAATCTACTGATCAATCCAGCTTGGTCCTTACGGCACGAACTGCTATTTTATGCCGTTTTCTCGATCGCGATATACAGCTTGCGGATCGGGATTCTTCTCGCCGTTGTCTGGCTTGCGGCAATCATATCATCCCGGCTTCTTTCCTACGGAGGTGAACTGCCGCTCGATGTGATCACGAATTCAAGAAATCTGTATTTTGGAATGGGCATGTGCATCGCAATTCTTGTAAGTCGTCTCAACTTGGCGAGCTTGTTGAAGGGCGGGCCACCACTATCGATATGGCTGGGTCAGATCTCCTATTCACTTTATCTCTGCCACATCCCTTCATTTCTCATTGTCCATGGCATCCTCAAGCGTACCGCTCCGCAGCTGGAATGGTATTGGGTTGCAACGCTCGGGATTGCATTCAGCGTCATCGTCGCAGTTCTGATATCGTCCATGTTCGAATCGAAATTCCTTCGATGGGCCAATGGACGGGCCCGTCGCCGGCCTCTCGTGGCTTCATCGTCTCCGACGCGAGGTGCGGGGGCGGATTCGTTCTGAAGCGGCTCGCGCGACGAGTCCGCCCCGATTGCGCCGATGCCCTGGAGCGTGCTGCGGATGGAGCTTGGCGCGCACGGTTAGGGAAACTCCCTGCTATTGTTTTTGATCGATCGTTTTCTTGAGCCTGTCTTCATTTCAGAATGGCGAGGGTATGAGGGTGGAGCGCAGGAGAATCGAGTATCTTGACGGGTTGCGAGGCATAGCGATTCTGGCGGTCGTGGTGTTTCACGGCTACGTGGCCTTCCCGGATGCCTTGCCGTTCGGGGCCAGGTATGAAGTCATTCCAATCCGATTAGGCTGGCAGGGCGTCCAGCTGTTTTTCTTGATCTCTGGCTTCGTCATCTTGATGAGCCTAGAGACGTGCAAGGATCTCATTTCGTTTCTAGTGCGGCGCTGGCTGCGGCTATTTCCTGCGATGTTGATCGGCTCATTGCTGATCTTGGGATTTGAGAGTTTCGTTGGTGCTGGGCCGAACACCCCAAAAACGTGGATCAACCTTGTTCCGGGCCTGACGTTCCTCAACCCGGCTCTCATCCACGCGCTGACGGGCCTCAGTATTGATGGGATGGAAGGATCGTTCTGGTCATTGTACGTTGAGGTCGTATTCTACGTTATCTTCGCCATGGCGTACTTCGCTGGGGGGCGAGCGATCGCTTTATTTTTCATCTTTTCGATATTCGTCTGCTCGCTGGCCCTGCGATTAGTGTTTGGTCTGGATCTTAACTCTCTTCCCAGTCGAGTTGCGGCCGCTGCCGATTGGATCGGCTTCATCCATTTCGGTTGGTTTACAGCCGGTGCGCTGTTCTACATCTTCTACAGAGACAGGCGGCGAATTGTACTTGTTCTCGCATTGGGCGTAGGAATGATCTCCGCAGTAACGGTGCGATTTGCGGTTGCAGAGAGAGTGGGTCTCTGCTTGGTCGTCCTATTGTTCGCGGCGGCGGTCTGCATACCGATCTGGCAGAGAGTTCTGTCGTCACGGTTACTACTGTTCTTTGGCTTCATTAGCTATCCGTGGTACCTGATCCATTATCCGTTCATCCGAGCTCTGCTTCCATCCTTGGCGTTTCACGCTCCGTTTCTGCCTTCGGTTCTTTTGCCAGTCGTGCCGATTGCTTGTGGTGCGCTGGCGTCCTGGTTGATCGCGAAATACGGAGAGCCCATGATGCGGCGGGCGATACGGTGCGTGGGCGGCCCGGAAGGTGGCCAAAAAGCCGCCGGAGCGATGCAGCCCTGACCACGCCTTCGCAGACCAAGGGACATCGGCGTCATGCGCCACGCTGCAAGAGTCCGCGAAGCAGTCGCAGACGAAAATGAGCTTGCAGGAAACGCAATAGCCGTGAAAAAAAGCTTCTACGCCGCTTATGCCCGGCAGCTTTCAAAATCGGCCTGCCGCGATAGTTTCGCCACAAATACCGTGTTTTCGATGCTGTCGATTTGGTCGACTTCCGGCTCAAAAGTATCGTGTGGGGCACTGACTTGTCTTTCAACAGGCAGATTTTCGTCGGATTATCATGTCAGCTGCTCCTGCTGGTCTCGGGCGCTGCGGCGGCTCAGACGACCGGCGTGATCAAATCAACGGCTGGTGCAGTGGAGACCGCGCCCGACCAGCCGCCGCCGGGAGGGTGTATGCCAATCGGGATCACCGCGGCGGGCGATGTCGTCTTTCCCTTCGCCTGTAAGGATCTCATCGACCTTCATCGCGGAAAGAAAGAGCAGACATCCGCCGCAACTGAGGCGGGGAGGGCTCCCGCTGCCCACGACGGGTCTGCCGAAGGCGCGGCGGATGCAGTAAAGACAACGGGGACTGTGGCCGCCCAAGCGCGGCCGCAGGCCTCCGGAGGAGGCGAAAGCAGGACGAATGACGGCGCTTCAGGACAGCCCCAGCCGCTTGCGCAGGAGAAAGATCCATCCGGCGAGAAGCGCACCGAGCCAAAAGTTTCGCGTTCCAGTCCCGGCGATCCCGTGGGCTGCACATCGTTCCGAAGCTATGACCCGAAGACCGAGAGTTACCGGGATTTCGGTGGCCGCCGGCGGCCGTGCCGATCATAGGTTGGACCAGACGGGCCTAGGCCGTCAGGTCGGCGCATGACGTTCAATAGCGAACGGAAATGATGGTCTGTGCCACCGGCACCACGGGGGCCTCCGACCAGACGCAGGTCGGCGTCGGACCGAACCTGTAATAGTGCTTGTGGAAGAAAGGCCGCCAGTCTGGCGCGGGATAGATAAAGGGCAGTGGCCTCGGAGCCACGTTGCAGACGCCCGGCTCATGGGCAATTGCGATTATCCGCCGATGCCGCGCATCCGCCGGACCTGCTGTGACGAAAAGCGCCACAGCCGCGGCCGAAAGCACCAAAGACTCTGTGAAGCGAAACCCCATCTGCGTCTCCTGTGCAATCTTTTCGTCGCCACGGCCGGAATAGCCGTCCCATTCCGGTCTGACCTGCCCGTCCGGTTGACGCGGCAGCGCTGCCCGAGCGTTTGGTTGACGAATATCCTGCGAAACCGCCGTTTCGACAAGAGACCTCGGACTTCCGATATTAACACGGTTTTGCCCGGGTCGTTACGGGACGCGGGTTTCAATGCGACCAAGCATGAGATCGAGCGTCCGCATGATATCCGAGGGTGAAAACAGATACCCGCCCTCCGCCGTTTTTCCCACGACGAAACCAAACCAGACGCCTGCGGCTTCGGTCCAGCCGCGGTGAAAGGCCAGGAAGCGGTCGGGGGGCTGCAGCAGCAACAGGCCGCTGTCTTCGGGCATCGAGAAGATGCCGTGACTGACGTGACTTCCCTCGATCGAAACCACGATCTTTGCCCGTGACAGAGCCGCATGGATCTGCGGGAGGCTCATCATCTCCAGGTCGATCACGACAAAGCCGTTCTGCGTCAATCTTGCGACGATCTCGTCCTCATTGTGGATCAGACGGCGTCTGCCGGTTTTGCCGCGCTTGAGGTAGATCAAGAGATCTCGTTTGGAGGGTGTGTTGTTCCGTGCCCGCTGCCTCAGCGAGCGTGTCAGTGATCGCCGAAGGCTATTCTGATGAATCCCCCAGTAGAAATCCTGATAGAGCGTGAGGTCTTTCACCACGGCGCGGCTGGTGAGCGAATAGGCTTGGCGCAGATGCGCCGCGTAGAAATCGCGGTGCTCCGAATAGATGGGCAGCGGAAAGCAGAGCGGCTCGCCGAGCTCCTGGGCGAGCTCGTATTGGAGACTATCGTCGGCCAACCAATGGCCGAAATACCGCCCGGCAAGATGAGACGAAGCGAGGCCAGCTCGTGCCACTCGCCGAACCTCGCGGTCGTGGAAATGCGGGCGTGCCGCGATGAAGGCCTTGAAGCTCCCGCGATAGACGGAGCCATCGACGAGGACGGTGTCCGCGATGCGATACGCGATGGTGGGGCTCGTCTTAAGACTGTCCGCAACGGCGGCGGCGAGCTCAAGGGCGACTGTCGTGCCGTCGGAGGTGCCTGTGACGGCATCGGCCTGTCCCGGGAGCACGATGGCGGGTCTCGCCCGAATTGTCTCTCCCGAGCACAGGACGTCCCGGCGATGGGCAGCTTGATCCAGCCTGATGCCGCCGAAAAGGCTGCGCTGGAGGTAGTTGACATAGGG
This sequence comes from Bradyrhizobium sp. HKCCYLRH3099, assembly GCF_051167855.1. NCBI lineage: Bacteria > Pseudomonadati > Pseudomonadota > Alphaproteobacteria > Hyphomicrobiales > Nitrobacteraceae > Bradyrhizobium > Bradyrhizobium sp. HKCCYLRH3099. The sequence goes on along the minus strand of NZ_JBNPTW010000026.1, from coordinate 92,301 downwards.
AACGAAACGGACCGGAACGACCAAAAGACACCGCAGTCTGAATGAAGCAAGGCGACAACTGCTATATGAAAGCGCTCCGGATCGGAATAGCCGCATTCAACAAGAATAACCTGCAACAAACGCGGTCGGAACTCCTGCGTCGCATTGGTTTTTACCGCTGAAAGTCGTTTTTGCGGATTTTCTCCATTTCGGGTGGTGCTGATGTGGCGTTCCACTGAGGCTCGGCAGCCTCAGTTCGCGCGCGGAGCATGGGATGTGGAGCTCTCGCAGAACGGGTAGCCAGCCCCGCCCAAGATGCGGTATTGAGTGGCTTGGTTCGGTCGGAGGATGACATGAGGTTGAGAGCAATCGGTCTCGCAGCGGCGCTGGTTGCAGCCGTGGTGACGACCGCAGCCGGCGCGGCTGTGAAGAGTCCCTGGCGCTTGGCCGAGAGCGGGAATGCCTGTCTCATCAATTGCGCCAGCCAGACCGATGCCTGCAAGCGTGTTTGCCCGACCTCCTATAGCGGCCCCTGCCTCAGCGCTTGCGACAACCAGGCTCAGTTCTGCCAGCAGTCCTGCCAGCGCAAATAGGTCCGGCGATCCGGGCCTGCCGTCGGAGCTGACGTCATAAGTACCGCCGGATCTTCGTTATCCTTGGGGCCAGGCGAACGTCGCGATGCCGAATTCATTCGCCTATGTCACGCTGCTGATCTGGCCGGTCGTCGCCATCGTGCTCTATGCCACGCGGCCGCCGGTGCAGGCGACGTTGTGGACGATGCTGGGAGCGGAGCTTCTGCTTCCAGTCGGGACCTTCTTCAAGATCCCGATGCTCCCGCAATTCGACAAGTTCTCGATTCCGAGCCTATGCGCGCTCGCCGGCTGCATGTTGGCCACGAACCGCGCCGTCAGGCTGTGGCGGAGCTTCGGCCTGGTTGAGGTCTTGATGCTTGTCTTCTTGTTCAGCCCGGTGGTGACGTCGCTGCTGAACAACGATCCGATCTATGTCGGCCGCTCGGTCATTCCCGGCGTCGGCCTGTATGACGGCTTCTCCGCCGCCTTGGCTCAGTTCATCGCCCTGATCCCATTCCTGATCGGGCGGGAGTTCCTGCGGCGAATGGAGGATGTGCAGGCGGTGTTTGTGGCGCTGGTCATTGCGGGCCTCGGCTATTCGCTGCTGCTGCTGTTCGAGATCCGCATGAGCCCGCAGCTCCATTTCTGGTTTTACGGCTACTATCCGAGCGACTTCATCCAGCAGATACGCGACGGCGGCAGCTTCCGGCCGATGGTGTTCATGGGCCACGGCCTGATCGCTGGCTTCTTCGCGATGTCAGTGACGGTCGCGGCGGCCGTGCTGTGGCGGGCCAAGGTGGTGGTGGTGCGCTCCGCGCCGGCGGGCGCCATCACCTTCTATCTCGGCTTCGTCCTGGTGCTTTGCAAATCCGGCGCCGCCCTTGTGTATGGCGCCGTGCTGGTTCCCCTGGTGCGATGGACACAGCCGCGCCTGCAGGCCAAGGTCGCCGTCATCCTGGTCGCGCTGGCCCTGACCTATCCGGCGATGCGGATTGCGGGCGTGTTCCCGACCAATATGCTGTTCGACGTAGCGTCAAGCATCAATCAGGATCGCGCCTTTTCGCTGAAATTCCGGTTCGACCAGGAAGAGCAGTTGCTCCAGCATGCAGCGGATCGACTTGTCTTCGGGTGGGGACGGTTCGGGCGAAACCGAATCCACCTCGAGACGTGGGAAGGACTCGCAGGTGACGCCAGCGTCACCGATGGCCGCTGGATCATCACGCTGGGGCAGTTTGGTCTGATCGGCTTCATCGCCGAGTTCGGGCTGCTCGGCGCGCCGGTCTTCTTTGCCTTGCGTGCGCTGCGCAGGGCCGACTCATTTCGAGATGCAGTGCTGCTGGCCGGTCTGGCTCTGCTGACCGCGGTCAACGTCGTCGAACTGCTGCCGAACTCGACGCTCAGTCCTTGGTCTTGGCTAATAATTGGAACGTTGCTCGGAGCCTCGGAGGCCTGTGCGGCCAAGGTGCAACAGCGGAAGCCGCAAGCGGCGCCGCCTGTTGAGTTGCCTGTGATGGCAGAGGTGAGTGGACAGGTCGTCTTTCCTGACGTGCCAAATCGCAATCGTGATCGGGTCCGCCACATGCCCGCACGGCCCCGCAACCGTCCCGTCGGTTGACGAGGTTAGCAAATCAGATTGGGTGTGATCGATTTTTGATAAAGGATTAATAGCGATGCTTGACCGTCGTCAGTTGCTGTCGGGGGCTGGTGCCCTCGCATTGACCGAATTCCTTCCGTCCGCGGCATCAGCCGCGAATGCGGACTCTGGACGGATCGTCATCAATGCTGTCGCCGGCTACGCGAACCTAGCCAAAGGATTCAGCTTCTCTCCTGATCCGGGGAACCAGGACGCGAATGGCTACCCATTGCGAACGCCCGCACGCAGCCTGGCAGCCAACCCTTCGATGCCCGAGGGGTATTTCGGCGATTTCGTCTGGAAATTTCGTGGACGCGGTTCGATGCAGTTTTCGCCTGGCGCACTGATCCGCAGTGGCGGCCAGAACATCGTTGGTGTTAGCGGTAATACGGGCGAGACGAACTACAACACGACGATCCTTGACAAGACCAATCCAAGGGTCGTCCTGACCTTCGGAGCGAACATTCTCAACATGTCGCCGTCGCCGGTCGAGAACGGCGCCGGCGGCCGGCGCGTGCGCCTGACGTTCAAGCCCGGCTTTGCAAATTCGGCGAGCCCCGTGATCAAGGTCCAGGCGCTGGCTGGGCGCGGCCAAGCCGCCGCCGCCGGCATCTGGAAATGCGTGCGGATCGAGCCAAATAGCTTGGATCTAGTCGCCAATGCGCTCACGGGGGAGCCGGCGGCCTGGGATCCGAACGATCCCTATCGCGGACCGGGCGGTGAAGCGATCTGGCAGGCGACCAACATCGCCGTCTACGTCCTGGCCCAGGGCACGTTTTCGGGATTCAGCAATCTCGTGTTCTGCAAGGCCGAGAACGAGACCCTGGTCGATTCCGGGGCGCTTGTGGATCCGGTCCTGGTACAGCAGATGCGTCATCTCCGGCCATCCTGGCTGCGGTTCATGGACCTCATGGGGGTACAAGCCAGCTACGAGAACGAGTTCGCGCAACGCGTCCCGGCTACGAGCTTGTTCTATCCTGGGTCTGTAGGGAGGTTCGTACCTGAATATTGGGTCGGCAGCATCAAGCGGGGGACCGATGATGCCTACATGTGTGGCAGCCGGACGGGACCATCTGCTGGACGATACCGTGATAACGAGGTCGTTCAAGGGACTCTCGACTTGCCCAACACAGGGATCAATCCGACGTTGAATGTCGACGGCCGAGGCCCGAAGTACATTTATGCGTTCGGCGCGCAGTGCCGGATATTGCGGTTTTCCGGTGCCGTTCCTTCGTCTGGTAGCAAGCTAGTCTTTCGCTTCTCCGCTCCCTGGCTCAATGGCGGAACTCCATATGATGCTGCGTATGTCGTCGGATCGGGCAAGCGCTATTCGGACACGACTTTCATAGGGCTCAGAGCAAATCTGATGGATCTCTTCAGCTCTGACGCCGTCCTCAAGGGGAAAGTTAGCGTCTGGAATTCTGGAGATCTGAGTTTTTTTCCGATCACGCCGCAAGCGGGAGGTGTTTCGATCGACTATGTGTCGGGTCCGACTGGTACGTTCTGCCGCATCGGCAGATTCGACCCTTACGGTCTCGCGGCGGGCCAGAACAGAATTCGCATGCGCTTCGGCGGAAATGTTTCAAATGCCGAAATCCTGTCGTTGACTTTCAGCCGAGCCGATTTGCCAGGTGGCGCATATACCCTATCGTACGAGCTCAGGATCGGCTCCGACAAGACGCTCCAGGCTTTGTGCACGAGCCTCCACCAGGCGATCAACAGCGACGCCGTTTTGAAGCAGGCCGGAATCTCCGCTTTTCCGCACGGTCTGCCGCCCAACACGTTGGACATCCAGCAGGCCGACACCTGGGTCGGCGAGGGCTTGTCGCTGTCGCTGCGGAGCACCGGTGCGGTGTCGGCGACCTTCGGCGAGGGAGGCGCCACGGGAACCTTCATCTACAGCTATCTGCTCGACGGCTGGATCTGGCGCCCTGGTGGCCTGCTTCAATCCATTCCCTTCGAATATATGGTGGAGTTGTGTAATGCCACCGGCGCCGGCTGTTGGATCAATTGGCCGATCAACACCAATGCGCAGTTCATCACCGACGTCACCAGTTACTTCCGGGACAATCTCAAGCCAGAGGTGAAGTTTGGCACCGAGGTCGGCAACGAAATGTGGAACTTCGGCCAATCGCCATGGGGGAGGGCGATGTCAAAGGGCTTCTGTCTGGGTTTCGCGTCTGGGGGCAACAATCCGAACTACAGCATCACCGCGCTGCGGACGAAGCAGTATGGCGATCTCACTATCGCTGCTTGGAGCGTAAAGCGACCCCGCGCCCAGCTCTATCTCTTCAATCAGTCGGCGACCTGGGATCTCGGCAACACCAACATGTTCCAGTTCAAAGGTGGCAGTCTCGATGCGGCAGCGAACCGGATCTATGCCGCACATGGCGGACTGGGGGGCGGCCCCGCTCCGTCCTACAACGCGGCGCCAAACCGGCCGATCGATATTTGTGATGCCATCGGCGTTGCGCCATATTGGGGATCGCCCTGGCTTGCGGGTGATGTGAACTACATCAAGGGGGCGGCTTCCGAAAACGCGCCGTTGTTACAGGCCGCAAAAGACCACGCCACTGGCAATGTCGGGGCGGCCTATACGGCGTTATCGGCCCAGATCTATGGAGTGGTCAAACGAAGCACGCCGGGCGCCGGTGGTATCACCTTCGAGCACTACAAGACGAAGGTCTATCCGCAAATTGAGCAGATTGCAGCGTCATTCGATGCTGGCCGATCGCGCAAGATGGCTGTCTTTCACTATGAAGGCGGTCCGCAATTCGGTGTCGGCAATATCAACAACGGCACCAATGATCCTCTCACTGACGTTCCGGGCCTCGCGGCAAGGATTAAATCGCTCGGCTGGAGCGTCTCGATATACACGGTGAGTGGCCGGGACGACGCAACTGAAATGGCGTCGCAGATCGTTGATATGGTCTATCGCTACAAATTCAGTCCGCAATACAAGGCCCTGTACAAACAAGGATTTGCCGACGTGGTGGCTGCACATCCCGGCCGCGAGGCGGCAGGGGCGCAATACGGCTACGAGAGGTCACAATGGGGGCTGTTCCCGCGCGGCTATGGTGCCGAGCATTATTCGAGCTATGACGCCATCCATGAGTTCAACAGCGGAACTTGACGCCGCGTTATGCCGGCACCACACGCGCCATGGCCGTGCGGATCATAGCCACGGTCGGTCGTAAAGCGTCGTTCGGATTCGTCCGCCGAACTCTTCGACATCGCAGAGCACGCGAATGTTGTCGGCCTTCAGATTGAAGGGCGGCTCCGTCAAGACGAGGCCAGATCCGAAGTTGACGCGATGATCCGGCCCGGCTGCCTTGTCAAGGTTAGGCACGAAATCTCTAAAGCCGGGGATATGCTCGGTCACGACCGCGAAACGATAGTTACATAACTTGGGTAGGATCTGCGAGACTTGACGGTTGCTGAGATGCTGAAGGACCTGCCTGATCAGCACGACATCGCCCGGCGGCAACTCGTCGGTGACGGCATCACGCACGAGGAATTCAACGTTGGGATGCTTGCGTCGGTTCTGAGCGATGACAAAGTCGACCACATCGCAACCGATGTATCGTCCAGCGCAATCCACAAGCTGACTGCCGACGTGAAAGTCGCCGCAGCCGACGTCAACGACCGAGGGGCTGCCTAGCTCGCACAGGAATGCGCTCACGGCTTGAGTATAGGGATCGACCACGCGAGGATTGCGACTTCCGCTGCCGGAGTAAGGACCAGTCGAAAGACGGCCACCCCAGAGCTTCCTTCGATATATTTCGGAGAAGATGCTGCGGGAGTCATCTTCAGTGACGGCCGATCCAATTACGTTCGCGTGCGGAAACAGCCTTTGCAGCATTCTGCGGCCAATAGATTTAATGAGCGATTCAGGTTGGTAAAGCTTCACAGCCGGTAGAACACCCCGATGTTTTACACTTTTGATATTCTCGTCATCCTAGGGCAAAGTTCTCGGTTTTGCAAAGTCAGCTCGAGAAAGATGCATCATCGTGCGTGATTTTGGCGGCGCTAGAGTAGGGATTTGCTCCCGCCTGTTGCCGGCAAGTGCTTGATGGAGGGCAGTAACATGCTATGCAGGCAGGCTTCAGGAGGACGGATCTCGTTCGCGCCTCGACTTCCCCGATAACCGGCCTGCCGGAAGGTAAATAATGGCGTTTCTAGCAGCGGGCCACCCGCAGTCCTTGAAGGCCCGCGTGCTTCGCGCAGGAAGCTGGACGCTATTCGGGTATGGTGCCGCGCTCGTCATGAGGTTGTTCGGTAACCTCATCATGGCTCGTCTGCTTGCTCCAGACGCATTTGGCATCATGGCGATCGCAACCACGATCAATGTTCTCGTTGGATTGTTCAGTGACCTCGGTATTCGACAGTCGATCATACAGAGTAGTCGCGGCCAGAACGAGGTTTTTGTCAACACAGCTTGGACGGTCCAGGTCTTAAGGGGGCTATGGATCTGGATCGCCTGCATGGCGGTCGCTGCCGGCCTTTACTCCGCACGCTTGATGGGGCTGATGCCACCGGACAGCGTCTATAGTGATCCGTTGCTGCCGGCGATCATCGCCGTTGGGTCGTTCTCCTCGGTGATCCTCGGCCTGCATTCGATGAAGCTGCACCTTCTGGGCCGAAACCTTGATCTCAGTCGGATTACTCTGATCGAATTGATCCAGATGGTCGTAAGCTATGCCATCGCGATCGGTGTCGGCTGGCTTACCCATTCTGTCTGGTCATTCATCATCAACGGCCTGGTCGGTTCTGTCGTTTACACGGTGCTGACCCATGTCTGGCTCACCGGGCATCGGGATCGGTTCTGTTGGAATCGCGACGCGCTAGCGGAAATTCTGCGATTCGGCAGATGGGTCTTCATCTCGTCGATCATCGGTGTGCTCGCGATGAATGGCGACAGGCTGATGCTCGGCGCATGGATTACGGCAACGACCTTGGGGTTCTATTCGATTGCGTCGGGTCTGAGTTCTATGGTGGACGGCATCGCCGGTCGCTTCTTTTCAAATGTATCGCTTCCCGCTCTCGGAGAGATCGCACGCGAACGGCCTCAACACTTCTCTAAGCGCTACCTGCAAATGCGTTGGGGGGCAGATGCCGTCTATGTTGCTGCGGCGGGCTTTCTGTTCGCGACAGGCGAAAAGATTGTTTCTGTTCTCTACGACCCGCGCTATCTGCCTGCGGGCGAGATGCTTCAAATCCTCTCATTCAGTCTGCTATTCTCTCGCTTTGGACTCGCTCAGAATGCGTACGTAGCGCTCGGAAAGCCAAACTATATCGCTGCCCTCAACGCAGTGCGAGTGATCTCGCTCTTCACGCTGGTTCCTGTCATGTATTTCGTGTTCGATGTGAAGGGCGCATTGATTGGGCTCGCCACATATCTGGCTCCAACTCTACCGCTGATCTTCTGGTTCAATCGCAAGCACGGCTTGAACAATCTTGTTGTCGAGATAGGTTCCCTCGCCATTTGGCCGTGCGGGTGGCTGGCCGGTCAGCTTGTTCTTGGGTTGTTGTCGATCGTGCGGTGATCGCAAGCTTCAAGCGGAGAGGGGCCGCCATGTCCAATACGACTGTTGTTTGCTGCGCCGAGATGACCGATCCGAGTTGGACGTGGATCGCATCGCATTTTCCCGGCGTCGGGCCGAAGTTTGTGTTTGCCATATGTCGACGAAGAAGGATCGATAGCTACGTCAGAGCAGTGAACCTCAGTCGGGTATTGGGAGCTCTCGATGGCGTGATGAAAGCAAAACGGGTCAAGGCGGATGTATTGGTGACGCACGGTCCGGCTTTGGCTGCGTGGTGTGCGTTGTTCTCCTGGCTGTTGAGATCGAGATCTATAGTTCTAGCGCATAGTTTCAATTTTGCGAGTGTTCCGCGAGGGCTGAAGCGAGTTGTTTTCCGAACACTGTTGGCGCGAGTCGACGGGTTTGTCGTGTTTTCCAACGTCGAGAGAGAGATCTATTCGGAAGCTTTCGATATTCCGATCGAGCGTTTTGATTTTGTTCATTGGGGGATGGCGCCCCCCGCGACAACTCCTGCGACTATTCCTGCGGAAGATTATGGATATGTTGCTGCAATCGGCGGAAATGGTCGTGACTATCAAGCTCTGGTGGAGGCCGCGAATGTTCTACCGGACATCAAGTTTGTCTTGGTTGTTAGGCCGGAAAATCTCGATGGCCTGAAGCTGCCCGCGAACGTGTTTGCTCGCGTCGACATTGGCTTCGGTGAAGCGATGGAGATCTTGCGGCTAGCCCGCTTTATGGTTCTTCCACTGAACCCGGGTGAGGTGCCGTGCGGTCATATTACACTTGTCGCGGCTATGCACCTCGGAAAGGCGATCATTGCAACAAGCTCGCCTGGGGTGTCCGATTACGTCCAAAACGAAAAGAATGCGATCAGCGTCAAGGCCGGTGCTGTCGACGAGCTTGCGGACGCAATTAGGCGCCTATGGGCTGACAACGCGTCGTGCCAACGGCTTGGCGAAAGAGGGCGATTGTTCGCGGCGGCGAATTGTACAGAGGCTGGAGTGGCCAGGCAGTTTCGGTCGTTTCTTGCAAGTCGCGGTTTTCTCGACCGGTGAAGATGCTTGCGTTTTTCTGCAGCGTCTATCGTCCCAGTCGAAGGCGGCCCGCGATGCCGATTGGCGGAAGCCCTAGCAGCGATCTCAAGTATGGCGCCCACCGAAGGCCGTCGTAATTGCATATGACTGTGTCGGTAGCTCCCCTTATCTTGTTGGACGGCAGAGCATCTCTGGCGTATTTGTAGGAGAGAAAATCATTGAAGCGCAGAATGTCTTCCCGTTTGCTCTGTTCGAGCATCTGCGCATAAACTCTCTGGGCGAGTTGCGGGCGAAATATGAGGCCCGACGTGTCCAGTTCGCCAACTTGTAGCGAATGAATTGATGCCCCCTTTGGAGGGATAATTGTCGAGTGTCGTCGAACGCCGACAATCAGCAGTTCCGGCATATTGGCCTTTTCGATCTCTCTTGCGATCTGGCCAAGTGCATCCTTCTTGTAGGCATTATCGTCGTCCCAAAACACGACGTAGTCAGATTCGATCCCGCTGTTGGCGAGGTACGTCAGGCCGGCGAGTCGAGGGGTTGCGCCGCAGTCGTTGGCTCGCGAGCTCGTTTCTAGATAAGAAACTCGACCGTCGCGGGTCGTATATCGATGGACGAGCGACCGTATCTCCGCGTTGGGTCCGTCGTGGACGACGAGCAGCCGCCAACCTTCGTAAGCCTGCCGAACCGTGCGACTAAGGTGACGGCTGAGAAGGGTCGGACGATTGAATGTCGGGGTTATGATGGTGAAGGTTATGGTCATCTGTGGTTGCCGCCCGGCGGGGCAATTGGACGATCTGGTGTCAGCGCTAGCGTTGAGGACGGTATACACGAGGGACAGTGAGTTCTGCAAATTGCAGCGCGTTCGCGTGTTTTGGATGGAGTCCACCGTTTAAGACTATTTGAGCAGCGTTCGACCTTTTGCTAAATGTATGGTTGGGACACTATGAATCTTGGTCGTCCGACGTTGTGGGGGATCCGAGGTTGTGCGGTGGACTATGGTTGGACCCGCTATTGAGCGGAGCGGCCCTCGGGTAGTTTGAGTGCCGTCTTCTAACGCCGTGCAGAATGTAAAACGATCCATTGTGCTTGCGTTCGAGCAGGCCTTCTGAGTGCAAGTGTCAACCGCTGTTGCGGCAGAATGCGATAAATTCAATTTTTGGCGGAGGTGTTCATTGTGGGTGCCAGCCTTTTGTCGAGAGCGACAGCCGCATCTTTTCGGTACTATATCAAGAGAGCGTGGCATGGCCCGCAGCCCCCGCTGGCGGCCCTCGCTAGCAGATCAATTCAGATTTGCCAGGGAGAGAGATTGCAGGCCGTCAGACCATTCTTTCGCGAAGAACACGTCAAGCGTATTTCCGATGGTCCATGGCACACCGCGCAGCGGCTCCGAAACGAGCTAACGACTCAACGGGAACTAGAGTTGCGTCCACTCGTTTTGCACGAATTTCGTGACGCATTCTTGGTCGATGGCTCTATGTATATTGGCTCGCGGGCGCGGATCGAGCTTCGTTCCGGACTAGAACGACGCATGTTTGCCAGAAGGCTGAGTGTGCTGCCGCTCTCTCCTCACCATGAGTTCGCCGCGGCGACGTTGGGGTCTGGAGTGGCAGGGTCAACATGGTTTGGTCACTGGCTCGTTGACGAGTTTCCACTTCAGATGATGGCGAGCCGAATGGGCCCCATCGTTTCACATATGCGACCGGATCATAGAGACGAGCCTGCGTATCGGAGGATCGCAGATGTCGAAGCACCAGAAAGGGTCGGAACAGCATGGATAGAAAGGCTTCGGGTCATTGACGAGTTCGCACAGAATGCGAGCAAGTTCCGAAGATATGCAGCCATCCGACGTCGCTTTTTAGATTGCGAAGAATCGCAGCGGCGCGTTTTTATAAGTCGAGGAAACTGGGGAAGTCCAAGGACTATTGCTAACGAGGCGGAGATTAAGGAGAGACTCCGGTCGGAGGGATTCTCGATCTTGGACATTTCGATCTCTTCTTTCGAGGATATTCGATCCGTCTTGAGCGGAGCGAATCTGGTCGTCAGTGTTGAGGGATCGCACCTCACGCACGCGCTTTTTATGATGGCGCCGTACGGGAATATGATCATCTTAAATCCGCCGGACCGAACATTGACGGTATTGGCAGATTTGGCACCGCTTTTTGGGCTATTCGCAGCTATGTTTGTTGGCAATCCGGCAGGGCGTGGAGCATTTTCGGTGAGCGAGGACGAGTTACTATCGTTCATCGATGCCGCGGTGGCAGACCACAACGTCCGCAGGCTGGAATTGACTAGGTTCTTAGAAGCCGTCGGGCGTATTCCAGTTGCGCTTAGTGAGTTTGCGTGATCTGAAAAGCGCTTGAAAGATTTTGCCGTTCCGAGGTGTCATGCGAGTGTTGCCGAATGCAGCTGCGAATGATATGCGTGCAGCAGCGCAATCGATAGGCGGTGTTGGAGAGCCACGCCCCCGCCGGTTGTTCATGGTGCTGTCGCCTCGGTCGCTGCCCTATGCGCGGTTGGCGCTACGCAGCCTGCTGCGCAACGCCGTGGAGCCGTTCACGCTGACGCTCATCACCGACGGGCCGGACGATGTGCGTCAGCTCCAGGATGAGCTCGATGGCCTGCGCGCCGATCCCGTGCCGCAATTGCGGGCGGCGGCGATTTATGGCGAGGCCGATCTCGCCGATCTGGAGGAGGAGCGGTTCGGCCGCCGTCCGGCGCTGCGGCGGTTCCGCCATGGCCATCCCTGCTGGCGCAAGATCACCGATCCCCTGCTGCTGAGCGCGCCCGGTGACGAGATGGTCGTGCTCGATCCCGATCTGTATTTTCCTAATCGTTTCAGCTTCGAGCCGACCGTCGACCGCGGTGTGATGTTGATGTGGCAGCGTCCATCATGCCTGCTGCCGGACGAGGTGGTCACGACCGCGATCGCGGCCGGCGTTCCCCTGGCGCATCACACTGACATCGGTGTCGCGCAATGGCGGCAGCCGATTGATCTGGATTGGCTGAACTGGCTGATCGAGACGCTCGAGGCGCCCAGCCTGCCGCGCCACATGCACATCGAATCCATCGTCTGGGCCGCCATCGCGATGAAGATCGGCGGCGGCTATCTCGATCCCGGTCAATGGGTCTGCTGGCATCGCACGCAATATAAGCGCCTGCTCCGGCGCTTCGGCATCCCCGGCGCATCGGTCCTGCAGCGCGAGCGGTTCTCCGGGATCAAATGCTTTCACGCCGGCGGCGAGGCGAAGTGGTGGCTTGTCGACGCGCAGAAAATGGGCCTGCTCGACCGCAACGAGACCGCCACGGATCCAGCGCCGCTGCTGCCGTTTGAACTGCTGCATCCGTGGCAATTCCGCATGCTGAAGGCGCGGCGCAGCTGGCTGAGACGACTCGGCTATTACGATCTCATGGGGTGACCGCGATCTCGCGGTCGATCAGGTCGAGCAGCGCGAGACTGCGCTCGTCGAATTTGCGTGCGAACAACTTGGGTGAGGCCCGCAAGCGCTCGGCATCGTCCATGTCCAGCGTGCGCGGATAGAGCGGATTTGGATTTTCCCAATCGGCATAGCGCAGATCATCGCTGATGATCCTGTCGCGGAATGGCGAGTTCGACAGCAGGCTCTGGAAGAACGATTCGTCGGGAATGAACACCGTCTTGAAATAGCGGACATAGGCGGGGTTCTGCCGGACGAAGCCGTCGATATAGACGATACAGTCTCTGGTCAGGCACCACCACATCGAGCCGCCATGAGGCCGAAACCCGAGCGGAAAGCGCCGCCGCCATTTGATCTGGACGTGCCGGCTGCGGAACGACAACGTCCAATAGAGCACGCGGTTGAGGGCGTTGTGAGCGCCTTTCGCCCGGGTCCACCGATTGGGCTCGTCGGCGGCGAAGGATTCGATGAATTCGACCTCGGGATGCGCATCGAGCTGCGCGCGGATCCGGCGTTGAGACTTGATCGGGTAGTCTTGGCCGGACAGCAGGAAGGCCCGATCGAAAGCCAGATCCCGAGCGACCGCCTCGCGCATGCAGCTCAGCGTTGCCGCCACGATGCCGAAGCGGCCCCAATAGCAGCGGTGGCGATTGGTGCAGAGAAAGACCTGGCTGGGCAGCCGCTCGGAGAAGGTCCGGAGTTCCTGATACACTTCGGCCGCCGAGCGCTTGTCGACATGAATCACGAAGACGTTGTGATCGTCGCGCAGGCGCTCGATGAGGCGAATAACCTGTCGCGGCGCCTTGTGGCAAACGATGAAGAAGGCGAGCTGCGTCGGCGCCATGCTTTTGTGGCCGTTACAGGAGAGGTGCAGTCACACGGGCGTCGTGGGCAAGAGATCCGTCCACAAGGTTCCATTCATATGGTATTCTGTGGTCTTGTGGAACCTATCGACTGCGATCGAAGCAGTTCAGGGTTAAATTCGCTGCTGGCGTGCCATCAGGTCTGCCGTTTGCAGGATCTCGTCACCAGAAAAGCGATAGCCCACCGGCGACGCTAGTCCCACCACAAAGCCGGTTTGAACTCGGTTTCTTGCGGCCCAGTGACGATGAACGGCGGTAAAGCGATCGGAAGGCTCCAGAACGAGCAGCCCGCACCCTGGATCCAGCGTGTAGCAGCAATGTGCAATCTGGCTGCCCTCCATGGAAACGACGATCTTGGCGCGGAGGAGAGTGCGAAGGATGAAGTCGATGTCATCAGTGGCGATGTCGATGACCTCGAAATCACTTTTGACAAGCAGGTCGAGCAGGCGATCTTCTTCAAAGATCGTTCTCGCGACGCCGGTGTCCCCACGTCTTAGATAGACGAGCTTGTCTCTCATTTCTGGTCCGGAATATCTGGATCTGATCAGTTGAGAGAGGATGCTGTACCGCTTGGCCTTCAAGCTGTTCTGGCCGAAGTCTTGATAGATGATCAGGTCGTCGACGATCGCTCGGTCGATAGGGTTCCAGGTCTGGCCAAACAAAGTGGCGTAGTGCGGCTTGTGAGTCCACGCCGGCGTCGTGAAGTTGATAATTGCGCCGGTCTCCCGGGCGAGGAGATATTGCAGGCAATCGTCGCGAAGCCAGTGGCCAAAGTATCGGTGTCCAACCGCGGTCGACGCGAGGCCTGCCGTCTTGAGATGAGGCACGGCGCCGCTGTGGTTTCGTTCGATCTTATCTGCAATGAAGTGGCGAAAGTTTCTCGAGTAGATCGACCCGTCAAGCACCGCTGCATCCTTGACGTGATAGGCGATTGTCGCGGCGTGTGTGTATGTCGGCGCAAGCATGCTTTCGATCTCGTCCGCAAGGGGACGATGCTCCGTGCCTGAGGTTACTCTCTCCAATTGGTTGGGAAGAAAGATGGTCGGAGGGTTGTCGGCGGTTTCCTCAGCACAGAGCAGCTCGCGTTCAGTCGCGACCGACTCAAGGGATCCCGGGCCGCGGACGATTCGCTCAGCCAATCGAAGGTAGGGAGAAAGCCGAAGTTTTGCTGATTCTCTACTGGAAATACGCATCTAAACGTCGCTCTGAAGGGAGTAAGCCGCAGCGACTTATCTGATAAGATTGACCTATAATCAAAGCCGATCACGGATGCTATGATTGTATCGGTCGGAGAGTAAGTTGTGAGCCCTGAGCCATTGGACCTTGGCGGGCGTATCCTCCAGCCAGGCTGCGACAAAAGCGCTCATGGTGACCGGCAGTTGAATTCGTGTCCAGGCCTCCTCGGAGCGTGCCGAGAGCGTCTGATAGAGAACAGGATCGTCCAGCACTTTGACAATCGACGCGGCCAAATGGTTCAAATCGCCAGCCTTGAAGATCACTGCGCTCTCGCCTTCCGCGAGCGCAGTGCGAAACATTGGATGGTCTGATGCGACGATCGGCGTACGGGCGGAGAGCGCCTCATAGATTGTCAGCGGCAGCCCTTCCGGATAGTCGTGACGCGACGGAATGACGACGAGGTCAGCCTCCTGCATCAGCCGCGGAACGTCCTCATTGGCGACGACGCCGAGGAATCTGACCACGTCCAGGATACCCAAGGAGCGTGCCAGCGCGGCCATGCTGCCGTCGCCATCGCGTCCTGCCAACGACAGTGAGACCGGGTAGCCCTGGCCTCGAAGCATCGCGGTTGCGTTCAATAGATCCCCGACGCCTTTCGCATGCGACAGGCTGCCGACGTAGAATATCTTGCCTTCACGATTACCCGCGAGGCTGCGCGAGGGATAATCCGACGGCCGATGCGCCGGTGGCCAGTCCCACGGCACGATCTTGTCGGCATGCACGCCAATACCCGCAAGCGAAAGGCAGGCGCTGATCCCGTGATTGCCGACCCATTCGATCAGCGGATGGTTGAGCTGACGCGCCAGCAGGCGATGGCGAATGGCCGCGCGCAGACCGCCGGCATTGAAGGAGTCCGCCAGCGGCACGATCGTTCGGATCCGGTTTCCGATGGCCCATCGCAGCACGGGCGCCAGGGGTGAGTTGACGGAGAGACGGTTCGGGCTCGTGTTGGCGATGAACGGCACCAGCGATGCGGGATCGAAACCCGGTCGCAAGCCCGCGCCGATCGCCCGAACGCCGTTGGCAAGCATCGTATCGTAGGTGGTGTCACTGACGGCGCAGATCACCGCGACCTGTTCGAGCTGCTTGACCAGAGATCCGACGAAATCCACCGAATGGCGCTGCGCATAATATGTTTCCTTTCCACCCGCTGAGAGCCGCTCGAAAGCCTCCCGATAATCTCCGGCATATTGAACGATCGTGAATCGCAAGCTCATTCGTGCAAATCTCTCAGGATCCCGGTTCAAATGCTCAATCGTTGTCGCCGTCGCGAGAGCTGCAGGCAGCGCTCTGCTGCCCAAAGCCGGCCCAATCGTTACGCGGCATCAGCTGTCTTGGAAAGAACGCGTATCCGGGCCGCCGGCCTCGAACAGTCGTTTGAGCTCTCTCGCTGAGGTCTCGACCTTGTGCTGCGCGCTCACTTGGGCGAAGGCCGCTTGTCCCATTGCCTGCAGCTCTGCCGGAGCGCTGTCGAGGCACCGGCGCATCGCCGAAGCAAGCGCTGCAGCATCACCGGAAGCGACAAGCCAGCCCTGCTCCTGGTCCCTCACGAGTTCAGGAATTCCAGCGACGAAAGTCGAGATGACGGGACGGCGCAAGGCCATGGCCTCCATGATCACGACCGGCAGACCTTCCGCAAAGCTCGGCAGGACTAGCGCGCGGCCGCGCAAGAGGTGTGATCGTACCTCAGACGAGGTGGCCCATCCGGTGATGCGGATGCGGTCGGTAAGCCCGTGCCTGTCGATAAGCGCCGTGATCTCCTGGCGGAGCTCACCATCGCCAACAAGCGTCAAGGTGAAGTCGACGCCCGCCTCGGCAAGTCGCCGTGCGGCCTCGACGAGGATGAGCTGACCCTTCTGCTCGCAGAGCCGGCCTACGCAAACCAGGTTGCGGCTGTCGCCATATGCGGACTCCGTTTCAAAGTCCTTCTGCTCCAGACCGCAGCGGACCACCCGAATCTTGCTCCAATGCGCGTGCTCCACCAGCCGGAATAACTGGCTGCGGCCGAAGGAACTGATCGCGACGACAAAGGCGGCGTGGCGGATCTTCTCCGCGAGCCTCAGAAGCGGTGCCTTGTCGAATTCCTCTGGGCCATGCACTGTAAAGCTGAACGGCGGACCGCCCAGCGCGTGCACCAGCATCGCTACTTCGACGGAATTGGTGCCGAAATGGGCATGAATATGTGCGACGCCGGCCTGGCGCAGCCACTGAAAGATCAGGCAAGCCTCGGCCAGATAGATCAGGTGATAGGGCAGGGGTCGTTCGGCGCGCCAGGCCATGCGGAACGCGAGCCGCAATGCTCGCGCGAACGCACGCGGCCGTGTAAGCGCCGCTGAGGCCGCCGCCACACCGATCGCGAGGGCGCCCGCTTTCAGGACATAGCGAGTTCGCGCGCGTTCCGCGAAATCTGCCTCATCGACCAGGCCATCATTCCAGCCGCGAATGGAGATACGGGTAACCTCCAGCCCCTCACGCTCCAATGCCAGGATTTCCCTGCGGATGAAGCTGTGACTCACCTTCGGATACTGGTTCACGAGATAGGCAATGCGCATGTCACTTGTACTCGATCAGCCGACCAGGACGGCTCAGGAATCGGTTGCGCAAGAAAAGCAGCTGCCCCCAGGCCTCCGGAAATCGCGATAGCTGCTCGAAGAAGGCGAGCTGCAGCCGAGTGCGCCATGTCCCGGACATACTCCGACTTCGGCGAAGAATCTGGGCAGGGTAGATCAGCAGCATCAGCAGCGCCCATGGACCGACCACCAGGCTGCCGGCGATCACGACCGCCGGAATGAGGATTGCCCAGATCAAGGCTCTGCGCGTTTCCCAGACCCAATGCCGTTCGTCGGTCTTGCCGTGCAAATCAGCGCCCTGGGCGAAAGCATAGCCGCTGCGGGCCTGGCGCCGCCACCATTGCGCGAAGCGATGCATGGCGGCGTCATGCAGTGTCATCTCGTGATCGAGACGCCAGACCTTCCAGCCCCCGGCGCGCAGCCGAACGCAGAGCTCCGGCTCCTCGCCGGCAATTAGATCATCCCGATAGCCGCCCACGGCCTCCAACGCATCAACCCGCATCATGACGTCGCCGCCGCAGGCCTTGGCCTCGCCCACCGGCGTATCCCATTCGCGGTCGCACATCAGATTGTAGACCGAACGATCCGGAAAGCGCTCCCGGCGGCGCCCGAATGTGGCGCACACCTGCGGATGATCGATGAGATAAGTGATCGCGACGGCTGGCCAGTCATGCTGCAGCTCGCAGTCGCCATCGACGAACTGAACGAAATCGAGGTCGGGCGCAACCCTGCGCAATCGCTGCATTCCGGCATTCCGTGCGCGTGCTGCCGTGAACGGCAGGCTCATGTCAAGTGCGACAACGTCGATCCCGGTCTGCTCGGCCCAGGTCACAGAGCCGTCCGTAGAGCCCGAATCGACATAGACGATACGGGCGGCGCTACTGATGGAGTTCAGGCATCGCTTCAGCCGCTCTCCTTCATTGCGGCCGATTGCCACGACACCGAACGCGCGAGGAGCACGGTCAGTCATTTGAGGAGGATTGTGTTCGGCGCGGCTTGACGATGGCAGGCACGCCGACCGCGATGGAGTCGTCAGGCACGTCGGAAATCACCACGGCATTGGCGCCGATGACGACGTTGTTCCCGATGTGAATGGGCCCGAGCAGCTTCGCGCCCGCACCGATGTCGACGTTGTCGCCGATGACCGGCGCCGCCTTCTCCTCCACACGGCGGAGACCGATCGTGACGCCATTCCTGATCCGGCAGTTGTCGCCAATGCGCGTATAGCCGCTCACAATGATCCCGCCAAAATGATCGATGACAAAGTTGCGGCCAATCTCGACTTCGCAAGGCAGCTCGATGCCGGTGATGACCTGCATCAGCTTGAAACTTATCTTGTAGAGCGCTGAAAAGAACTTTCGCAGCAAAGCGGGGCGTACCCCGTACCGCCAGCGGCCAAATCGATAGACCAGCATCACCCAAAATCCTTGCGCGCCCCAATCGTGGTCATAGGCTCGCAGGTCCTGTCTGATATTATCGAACATGCAAAGATCGTCTCTCGCGCTTACCGCGTTGGTCTTGTCGCCCAGCCGGTTGGGCCGAGCAGGGAAACGGCAAGCTTCAGTTTCTGAAGTTGAGTGTTTCGCAAGCGACCTTGCACGGGACGGACCACATCCTTCACAAGCTCAAGCGCGGCGCCACAGCCGGTGAGAGCGAGATAGGTCAGCAATCCACTGAGGCCATGGTGTTTACGGAAATACAACATTTCGCTTTCGATCTGCAGCCGCGCAATTTGCCGTCCTGAGGTGGTGAGCTTGTCGTCCGCCCCTGCGCTCTCGCCGCCGATGTGAATGACAGTTGCTTCACCGAAATAGGTGACGCGCCATTCCGCTTGGCGGATCCGTCGACAATGATCGACCTCTTCGTAGTACACGAAGAAGAGGGGGTCGAAGAGGCCGACTTGCTCAATTGCCGATTTCCGCATCAGGTAGAAGCAGCCGGGGACCCAGTCGCAAGATCGCGTCCCGACATGGTCCCAATCCATATCATCGACCATTTGCACTCGAGGGAAGAACCGTCCAAGTCCGTTCTCCGCAAGAAAGACATTCCATGGCGTCGGGAAGTATCGGCAGGATGGTTGGAGCGCCCCGCTCTCACTGACCAGGCGGACGCCGAGCACGCCGCACTGAGGATGTTCGTCCATATAGGCGACTGTCTTCGTCAGCGTATCATCGGCAACGAAGGCGTCAGTATTGAGCAGGAGAATGTAGCGGCCGCGGATGCGTGGCAGGGCCTGATTGTTGGCGCGTCCAAAGCCGACATTGGTTGTATTGGCAATCAACTCGACATCAGGATATCCATGCCTTAAGATCGCGACCGAATTGTCCCGCGAGGCATTGTCCACGACAATGGTCTGCATGGAGAGCGTCTGTCTTGCGGCGAACAAGGCGGCGAAGACGCGCTCTAAAAGGTGCTCGGTATTGTAGTTCACGAGAACCACCGTAACGTCACACATATCGGGACTAGCCGAAGCAGGTTCGCTCGCGATTGTACCCGTGTTCGATATGACGTTCACGGCGCGCGCTCGCCCTGAGATGACCTGCTCTGGTTGATGCCAAACGCCGTGGAACCGGCTTCGACATCCTTGGTGATGACCGCATTGGCGCCAATCCGCGCATGCGAGCCGACGCAGACCGGCCCCAGGATCTTGGCACCAGCACCGACATCGACATGGTCGCCGATCCTAGGTAGTGCGCTGCCGCCCTCCACCGAGCCGATCGTGACTTGCTGAAACAATAAACAGTTGTTTCCGATCCGGGCCCCGGGATGGACGACAATCCCGTTCGGGTGCGGAATCAGGAGGCCCCCTCCGATGCTGCAATTGAGCGGGATATCTGCCGCCGTGACAACGCTCCAGAACCGGTGGCGAAGAACCAGAACCTTGCAGCAGATTGCAGCGAGCGGGCCGCGGCGGCTCTGCCAATATTGATATCTGCGCACGGCGAGCAGCAGTTTACGGCCGGGGTCCCAGAACCTCAGCGGTCGTTCGCGCGACCAGTCGGCGATGGCGGATCCGTCTTGGCCGGTCAAATGGTCGAGCCTCCTGTGCAGCTCATCCGATGGCACCAGCATCGCCTTCGAGGATCTTTCTGTCTGAGCGCGGTCTCGGCGGAGAAACACGTTTCCACTTTCCTGGACCATGCTTTATGAACAATTGCTCTGGCTTACCGTCTGGTAGTCTTCTCGACAAGCCGTGATCGGCCGTCGCAGATGGATCGCGGGGAGCTCTGCCCTGATGTTTTCTAGTTGATCCCGCCGGCGCGGGCATGCTTCGGATCGGACAATGAGTTGGATTTTCTTTCCATTCGAGGTGCTGGCCATTGCATTGGCCTGGTCCGTTCTCGTGTTGTTCGTGGAAATCTTGGCCGCGTATTTTGACAGGAAGCAGCCTGTGCCGATAGGCAGTGAGCGTCCTCGCGTGGTCGTGCTCATCCCCGCTCACAATGAGAGCCAGGGCATCGTGCCCACCATCGCCGATATCCGTTCGCAGCTCGGATCGGGTGATCGCCTGCTGGTCGTGGCGGACAATTGCAGCGACGACACGGCCGAGGTCGCTCTCGCTCATGGAGCTGAGGTGATCCGTCGGGATGATGCGCGCAACCGGGGCAAGGGTTTTGCACTCGACTTTGGCCTTCGCAGCCTGGCTGTTGATGATCCAGAGGTCGTCATTGTCATCGATGCCGATTGCAGGGTCGGCAGCCGGGCCATCGAAATGCTCGCCACCGTTTGCGCCGTCACCCAAAGGCCCGCCCAGGCTCTGTATCTGATGTCGGCACCGGCAGGCGCGTCTGTCAATCATCAGATTGCCGAGTTCGCTTGGCGCATCAAGAACGATCTGCGCCCGCGCGGTCTGCGCGCCCTCGGCCTTCCATGCCAGTTGATGGGAAGCGGCATGGCCTTTCCGCGCCTCGCGCTGGAAAACGTCAATATCGCGTCAGGGCACCTGACGGAAGATCTCGAACTGGGGCTCCTGCTGGCGTCCACGGGCCACGCGCCCCTGTTTTGTCCTGCCGCGCAAGTCAAAAGCGTATTTCCGTTGACGGCAGCCGCCTCGCGATCTCAGCGGCAGCGTTGGGAGCATGGTCATCTCGCGATCCTGATCACCCGGGTTTGCCCGCTGATAGGCAAGGCGCTGCTCGAGCGTAACCTCAACCTCTTGACCTTGAGCCTCGACGCGGCTGTGCCGCCGACTGTTCTTCTCGCCCTGCTGACGATCATGGCCGCTCTAACCAATGTGGCCGCGGCCTTGTTGGGAGCCGGTCTCCTGGGAATCCTAGTGGGATTTGGAACTCTGGTCGGCCTATGCGCTGCAATTATGCTGGCCTGGAACGTGCGCGGTCGCGATCTCATCACGACGAGCAGCCTACGTGCGATCGGGCCTTATCTCGCAGCCAAGGCAGGAATATACATCCGGGCGTTTGCGCGGGAGAAGATCTGGATCAGGACCACCCGAGGCGGTGGAGTAGATGATTTATAAAAATCAGAAATATCGGTTTCAGCCTTTCCGTGCTAAATTTGGCTTTTTAAAGGCGCTTGTATGTGAATTTTGCTTGACCGGCCGTGCTCGTTGTCGTTTTGTCCTGACGATATTCAACTGATAGAAAGCAGTTCCTTTGCAGGCCGGGCATTTAGCAGCACAATTCGACGGCTGTATCGCATCGGACGATCTGGCTCGCGAAGTCTACGGGATCCTGGGAATTCCAATTGACGCGGTCGGACTCGACGAGGTGGCTCACCGCATCGGTGCTGCCCTGCAGAGGAACGAGCCGTACCTTGTATCGACCCCCAATCTGAACTTCCTTGTGACGGCGCAGACGGACGTGGCCTTTCGCGAGTCCCTTCTGATGAGCGATCTGTGCCCCGTCGATGGCGTTCCGATCGTATGGATATCACGTCTCACAGGCCTTCCGATCAAGGGGCGTGTTGCTGGTTCGGATATTTTTGATCGATTGAAGATTGGTCCACAGGGATCGGTGAAGGTCTTTT
Source organism: Bradyrhizobium sp. HKCCYLRH3099 (assembly GCF_051167855.1). Taxonomy (NCBI): domain Bacteria; kingdom Pseudomonadati; phylum Pseudomonadota; class Alphaproteobacteria; order Hyphomicrobiales; family Nitrobacteraceae; genus Bradyrhizobium; species Bradyrhizobium sp. HKCCYLRH3099. The sequence continues at coordinate 70,448 of NZ_JBNPTW010000026.1, read as the reverse complement.
TGTTCGGCGGGCCGCACGGCGTGGCCGAAACCGCTGGCCGCGTGCTGAATAGCCAGTCGAGCGCGGTTTCCTGTGTCGGCTCACTTTTTCCAGGTTTTGGCTCGGTCGATGAGATGAGCAGTGATGCGATCATGGAAGCCGTAAACGCCTCCGAGGCGCGGTTCCTGGTTGCTTCGCTTGGAGCGCAGAAGGGGCAGTCCTGGTTGATGGCCAACCATCATCGCTTACGGGTTCCTGTTCGCTCCCATCTGGGGGCCGCAATCAACTTTCAGGCGGGGCTTCTCAAGCGGGCACCCCTTTTCGTTCGCAAGTCTGGATTCGAGTGGTTGTGGCGCATCAAGGAGGAGCCGTACCTCTGGCGTCGCTATCTGCATGATGGGGCCGTTCTGGCGCGGCTGATGTTAACCCGAGCGCTGCCGCTTGCCTTGGCAGCGCTGCTGCGCAGGGTTCTGGGGAAACGACAAGCCTGTCTTTCGGTCGTCATGTCCCAGGCGAGCGATCAGGCAAATGTTGTCGCACTGCAGGGTGACGCAGTCGCCGAGACCGTCAAGGAGGCCGTGCCCATCCTGCGCGCCGCGATCGGACAAGGCACCGAGCTGACAATTGATTGTGCCCGACTGCGATCAATCGACGCGCGCTTTGTCGGGCTGCTCTTGATGGTGCGGAAATCGATATTGCAAAAGCAAGGCCGGCTGATTTTAGCCAACAGCTCGCGGCGAATTCGGCGCGCGCTCAGGCTCCACGGTTTCGGTTTTCTGCTGGACTCTGACGCGCACCATGCAGTAGCGAAGGCCCGTCTACTGCCGCCGGAGGCCAACGAGCATGTCGCATCGCCGGCCAATTTTCAGGTAAGTCGGTAGCGTCGTCTGTTTCGGCCAGAGGGTTGTGTTGATGGTCTGCGTACTTGGCATTCGGCGTGTCGGCTGCGTCGTCGCAGCCCTGCTCGTTGCGACGCTGACCGGCTGCGGGTCGCCGGAGAAGCGCTCGCAGGACTATTATGAACGCGGCATCGCACTGCTTGAAAAGAATGACGATCTGAACGCGCGCGTGGCGCTCTCGACCTCCCTTACGTTCAACAGCAACCGTTTGGATGCGCTCCGCGCCCTTGCCGGAATTAACGAGCGATTGAAGGATACCGCTGGCCTCTTCCAGGTGTTGCGGCGGATCGTCGAGCTAGACCCGAAAGACTTCAATGCACGGATCCGGCTGACTAGGATTCTATTCGCCAACAACAGTAACGACGCCGCTCTGAAACTTCTGGATGCCGCAAGTGCGGAGGACAAGGGGCGTGCCGATTATCACGCGCTCCGTGCGGCCATCCTGTTCAAGGCCGGTGATCCGAACAGCGCGGTCCGGGAAGCGGAGCAGACAATCCGCCTTGAGCCGGGGAATTTCGATGCGCTGCTGGTGCTTGCCAGCGCCCAGGTCGCGCGTGGTGAGGCTGACGCGGCCTTGCAGTTGATCGGTCAATTGCCTCCTGCGTCGCAAGATGATCCGCGCGTTCTTGCCCTGAAGGTGGTCGTCTACGGCAGGAAGCGTGACCTTGCGCAAACCGAAGTCACATTGAAGAAGCTGGTCAGCTTCAAGCCTGAATTCCGTGAGCAGCTCGTCAACCTCTATGTCGAAGAGCGCCGGCTCGACGAGGCGGAAAAGGAGCTCCGGTCTGCTGTCGCCGCCAGTCCGGCGGATGTTGCGACCAACCTTCGCCTGGTGCGTTTTCTTGCTAGCTTCCGCAGTCCGGCAGCGGCTCGGGAGCAGCTTGAAGGCCGCATCAAAGCCGCAACTGATGCCTTTCCATACCAGATGGCACTTGCCGATCTGGACTATGTACAAGGCAATCTGGATCAGGCAGCGAGCCTGCTCGACTCCGTGATCAAAACCTCTTCCCCCGAACGGGCCATCTCGGCCAAGAACAAGCTGGCCCAGGTCTACGTCAGGCGCCGCAACCCGGAGATGGCGAATAAGCTGGTCTCCGAGGTGCTGGAGAAAGACCGCCGCAACACCGGTGCGCTGAAATTGCGTGCCGCCATGCGCCTGGATGGGGGGCAGGTCGATGGAGCAATCGCGGATTTGCGCGAGGCTCTCAACAACGAACCCAAATCTCCCGAATTGCTGTTGATGTTCGGCGCTGCCTTTGAGCGTAGCGGTAAGACGGAGCTTGCTGCGCGCCAATATGCCGATGCGGCGAAATATTCGAACTTTGCACCCGCCTTCGTGCTGCCCTACGCGACGTTTCTTCAGGGCCTCCCGGACCTCGCACAGGCCGAAAACGTTCTGCTGGAGGCGATTGCCAGGAACCCGCGGGGCATGTCTCTCCTCCAGGCCTTGGCTCAGGTTCGCATCGCACGCAAGAATTGGACCGGGGCCTTGGCGGTTGCGGATGTGATGCGCAGCGCCGACGACAATGCAGGGCTTGCTGATCAGGTCCGAGCTGCAGCACTGGCGGGCCAGAACAAGCAGGACGCCAGTGTTGCTTCGCTTGAAGCGGCGCACGTGGCGGCTCCGGATGCGTTTCGTCCCGCAGCTTTGCTCGTTGCCGCCTATTTGCGCTCCGGCCGGCCGGAAAAGGCAGAGGTGCTGCTGGCCGACGTTCTCAAGCGTCGCCCGGACGATTCGGGGCTACTGCTTTTGATGGGGCAGACGCAGTCCGCTAAAGGCAGGACCGACGAAGCCAAGGCGCTGTTCAAACGGGTGATCGCCCAGGAGCCCAAAAACGAGGCCGGCTATCGCTTGCTCTCTGAACTGTACGTCAATGAGAAGAGCTTCAACGAGGCCTCCGGTATCTTGAAGGATGGGTTGAGGGAAATTCCCGACAATTTGAACCTTCGGCTTGGCCAAGCTGGCTTGGCCTTGTCGCGTGGCGACAATGATGCGGCGATGACGGCTTATGAAGCAGTCCTGAAGGATGATCCGAATGCGCTTCTTGCGGTCAACAATCTGGCCAGCCTGCTGCTGGACGAGAGAACCGACAAAGCGAGCCTTGACCGCGCCTTCCAGTTGGCTGAGCAGCTGAAAAGCTCAGATCTGCCGCAGTTTCAGGATACCTACGCCTGGGCGCAGATGAAGCGCGGGAATACCGCCGAAGCGATCAAGCTGCTTGAAGGTGTCATCGCGCGGGTACCGGGGTTCTCGGCCGCGCGCTATCATCTGGCGCAGGGGTACTTGTCTACGGGCCGTGCCACGCAGGCCAATGAGCAGCTCAAGCTGGCGTTGGCCTCGGAGCCCGACGGGACGCCCCTCAAGGACAAGATTCGCGCGGCAATCAAATAGGCCGGGATCAATTGTCGAGTGGAATGATCGTCGCGGTCTTCGCCACAGTGACCATCACGCTGTTGGAGCTCGCCGCTCCGCCATTGCTCAGCGGCAGGCCCGTCAACGGATCAAGCAGCACGTTCCCGGCCGTGGCCGTCCGGTGAAGATAGCGATAGGTGAACGACGCATTCCAATCCCGGGCGATTTGATAGGCGTAAGAGACGCTGCCCGACATGAAATCGTTGGTCGCTCCAGATGATGTCTGGCGGGAGACATCGCCTGCTACCGAAATGCTTGACCGCGCATTGATCGCTTGAGTCACGCCTGCGCGCAGTGTGGTTCGCTTGGTCAACGCGCCGGTGATCGCCGGCGATGTGGTCTGCGCCGCGAGGACGTTCAGGGTGGTATTCTTGGTGATCCGGTAAATCGCATGCGCGTTGGCAACGAAGCCAACCGAGGATCCGCCGGTCACGGTCGGCCGTAGCGAGCTTCCAAGCGGGAACGCGGGCGTGCCGGCATCCGCTGTCGCGTAAACCGCACCGGCATTTAACCCGTACGAAAATACCGGAGAGAACGAGGATTCAAACCCAGCCGTGCTCGTCACCAGCACGATGTTGGATCGCGGCGTAGAGTCGTAGTTCAGCCACTGCGCCCGGGAAGACACCGAGACTGTGGTCATCGGATCAACGCGGTGACTCCAGCTCGCCGACGCGCTTGAATCTGTAAACTGCGTCCCGCTGCTTGCGGGATCATAGGCCGTCAGTGCCGATCCGAGCGAAAACGACACCGTGTCGAGCGCCGAAAGGCTCCGCTGGATACCGCCACTCACCGCCGTCCGGTTGACGTCGCCATGAACCGTGGTCGGCAGGCCAAGATCGCCCAGAACGGCCACGACGGCGCTGGAGCGTCGAAAGCTGCCATCAAGGAAGTTCTTATCGCCCGGCACCTTGCCCGAAGTCACATAGCGCGCGGTGACGCCGACCCAGTCGGATTCGGTCTGCGTGGTGCCGTTGGTCCCGCCCCAATACTTTCGGTACCCCACGTCGCTGTCGACGGTTAGGCGTGAGGTCGGAGTCACCGCAACCGCATTCGCGGTGACGGTGGTGTAGGAGCCGAAGGTGCCGCCTGCCAGCATGTTACGCATGAACAGGTTGTCGTTGAACTCGACGGTCTCACTCATGGTCGAACTCAGCGACCAATCCCAGGCGAGAGCTGGGCAGGGCAGCAGCCCCACGCAAGCCGCAACGATAGGCGTAACCCGTTTCACCCGCGCGACCCCGATCATGGTCATTCCAAGAAGCCGCGTTCCGGTACGATGATCACGTCCCCAGCTTGAAGCGCGATATTGGCCTCCGGAGTTCCGCCCGCCTCGTAGCTCTTGTAATCGAACGAAAAGATCACCTCATTGGCGCCGCTGCCGCGGCGCACTTGAATCCGGCGCCGGGCGGCAAATGGTCCAAGCCCTCCGGCGAGCGACAGCGCCTGCACCAATGTGGTGGCCTGCCGAATAGCATAGGGGCCTGGCCGGAGAACCTCACCCGTAATGAAAATCTTGGGCTTCAGGTCCTCTTCGGGCGTATCGGGCTTGGCGGCATTGGTGAGTGCCACCGTCACCTCAAGCTCGCCGGCGTCCTTGTAATTGCGTTGCAGCCTGCTCTTGAGCACCCTTTCGAGGCGTTGGGGGGTCAATCCGCTCACCGTGATGTGACCCGCCAGCGGAAATGCAATCTGCCCGTTAGGATCGACGATCACAGTGCGGTCGAATTTCGGATCCTGCAGCACGGTGATTGACAAGGTGTCGCCCGGCTTGAGCGTAACCGGCGTCACGTCGGAACTCTGGGCAAAGCTCGCGCTCGCCCAAATCAGCACAATTCCGATCCATGCAATCAGTTTACGCATCTTCCGCTCAGTATGCCCGTGCAGACGCAAAGCAATTTTGTGTCAATTCCGCGCCCACTATGGATAGCGAGGCCTCAAGGCGCAAGCCTGAACAGCCTCCGGCAGCGCTGTCGTTGGGCGGTAATCTTTATGAAAAACATCGTTTTTACTTGTACTTAGCGATTTTGGAGGGTTTGTGAAGTGGCAAAATGCTGAACTGTTGCTTATCTGCAATAACGTCTTCGACGACGTCGCCCGAAATGACGTCGATGCCGTTCGCATATCCGTACACCAGCGCAGTGTCACAAAGGATGTTGATGGTCCGCGGGACGCCGCCGCTGGCGTCCGCGATCTTTGCCGCCGCGTCGAGCGTGAACATGATCCGGTCGGATCCGGCCTCGGTCACCCGGAACGCAATGTAATTTGCGACTTCGCTCGGGCTGAGCGGCTGAAGATGAAAATCGGACGAGATCCGCTGGGCGAACTGGTGCAGCTGGGGATTAAGCAGCAGGTCGCGCAATTGCGGCTGGCCCACGATGATCAGGTGCAGGATCTGATGCTTGTCAACATTGATGTTGGAAAGCATCCGCAGGTGCTCGAGCGCGTCCAGCCCGAGATTCTGCGCTTCGTCGATGATCAGGATGGCCCGCCGACGCCCGGTGTACTGCCGGTAGAGAAACTCCTGCAGCCTCTTGAACAGCGTCGGATAATCGCCATCGAAGGGCTGTCCAAACGACATCAGGATCCACTGCAGCAGCTCATGCCGGCCCTGCGGCGAATTGGATATCAGCCCCATTGTCACGTTGGTGCTGAGCTTCTTCAGGAGATGCCGAAGCAGCGTGGTCTTGCCGCATCCGATTCCTCCCGTGATGACGGTAAAGCCGGCGTTGTTCGTCACACCGAATTCGAGCATGGTGTAGGCCATGCGATGCATGTTGCCCCAGTAGATCAGGTCGGGGTCTGGCAGGATCGTAAAGGGCTTCTCGCGAAACCCGTAATACGCCTCGTACATCGCTGTTCCCTGAAAGGCTGCGCCGTCTTAGATCATCCCTCTTCGCCATCCTTGGCGCCAAGTGATCATGCGGTAATACAGCTTAACAAACTTATTGTGGTTCGGCAGCGCAATGGTCTAAATGTCATCCACTTTTCCATATCTAAATGGTACATTATTTGCAACCGCGCCACTCACCCGTAGGGCCTGATTCGCTTGCCGACGCTTCAGAAGGTTAACTACGAGGACGACGCCGAGACGGGGGACGATCGCCAGAGCAATCTTCTCAGGCCGACCTTCTATTGGGAGATCTTGAAGCGCCGCTTCTTGTATCTTGTGCTGCCGTTAATCGTGATCGTCTCTGCCGGTGCTGCCGTTGCGTGGGTCTTGCCGCCAACTTACCTTTCGGAAGGCAAGATTCTGGTCCAGTCGCAGCTGATCCCGACCGAGCTGGTGCGGCCGACCGTGACCAGCGCCGCTCAGGAGCGTATTCAGGTCATCGAGCAACGTCTGATGACCCGCGACAATCTGATCGCGATCGTCGATAAGTTCCAGCTGTTCCAGGCGCAACGAAACCTGATGTCACCGACGCAGCTCGTCGATTTGGTGAAAGCCAAGACCTCGATCACCGTCATCAATCAAACTCTCTCTTTCTCCCGCCGCACTGAAAACCCCACCATTGTTTTCACAGTGGGATACGAGGATTCGAACCCCAGCCTGGCTGCAGGCGTCGCCAACGAATTGGTGACCCGAATCCTGAATGAGGATATTCGCGACCGCACCAGCCGTGCGTCGGATACGACCAAATTCCTTGGCCGCGAGGTCGAGCGTCTCCAGGCGGAGAGCGCTGCTCTTGAGGCGAAGATCGCCCAGGCGAAGGAAAGTCAGGGCGTCACCAGCGCGGGAGCCACCGATCCCGTGGCTCAGATGAAATCCGAATATGCGCAGAAAGGCGCGATCTATTCGGACAAGCATCCGCTGATGAAAGCTCTTAAGCGTCAGATTGAAGCTGCCGAAAAAGCGGCCGGTCCCACGATCTCCAACGGCGGGACGCTGGATGCGCTGCAGTCGCAGCGCGAGGCGATTCAGAAGAACCTGGAAAATGCCAGTGCCAAATTTGCCACGGCCCAGTTGGGCGAGGCGTTGGAGAAGAACCAGCAGTCGGAAAAATTTGAAGTCCTGGAACAGCCCGCGGTCCCCCAGGAGCCGATCCGTCCCAACCGTCGAAAGATCCTCGGCCTCAGTCTGTTGCTGGGCTTGGGCGTTGGAGGTGGCCTGACCTTGCTCTTGGAAATGATGGACAAGACGATTCGACGGACCGCGGACATTTATGGTGTGTTTGACAGCCACTTCGTCGTGGCGCTGCCCTACATTGTAACCAAGGGCGAAGTCCTACGGAGCAAGCGACGGACCTGGCTGTTGATCGCCGCGGGCATCGGATTGGTGGTCTTCGTTTCTTTGCTCGCCATTGTGCTGCTGCCATGGGACTTGATGATCGCCAAGGCCCGCGTCGGATTGTTTCGGTAACGGGAGAGAGATTTTGGATCCGATAAGGCAGGCGCTTGAGCGAGCCAGGTCGGCGCGTCTGAACGCGAAGGAAGCTTCGTTCGATCCATTCACGCCCGAAGCCTCGGCGGGCGGTGACGCCGCCTACCGCGATGTCAGGCTCAACGCTGCACATCTGGAATCCAAGCGGATTGTCGCTCACGATCCGATGCTGGAAAGCGGTCGCTATTATGACATGCTGCGCACTCAGGTGCTGCAGGCGATGGACGACCAGGGCTGGCAGATCCTCGCCATCACCTCACCGACCGCGGGCTGCGGCAAGACAGTGACCGCATGCAATCTGGCCATGAGCATCGCGCGTTTGCCGGAGCGTTCCGTGCTGCTCATCGATCTGGACATGATGAAGCCGAAGGTTGCTGACTATCTCGGCATTGAAGCCAAGAACGGAATCCTGAGCGTGCTGCAGGTGCGAGCCGGACTTAGCAGCACCATCATCCGCACCTCCATTCAGGCAAACGAAATGCTCGTTCTGCCGGGTGAAATCTGCAGGTCTGGATCGGCCGAGTGGATGGCGTCACAGGCGATGACCGCGTTCGTCGAGACGTTGAAGAGGGATTTCAGGTCTCACGTCATCATTCTCGACCTGCCTCCCGTTCTGATTGGGGATGATGTGCTTGCGATCTTGCCCTGGCTGGAGTCGATTCTGCTTGTCACAGCGGTGGGGACGTCGACGCTTCCCGACATCAAGGAATGCTATAAACACCTGAAGTCGGCGCCGATCGTTCGCGTCCTGGTCAATAAGGTCTCGGAACGCTCAGAGAGCTACTATGGCTACGGCTACCACTATGGTCCAAAGTGAGCACTCGACGGTCTAGGGATCCAAAAGGCCTGCAGGAAGGAAGGCGGCGATCTTGGCTGCCGGGACGAAATACTTCGCGATGTCGAAAATGGCAGGCTGCTGACCGCTGCCTTTTGCCGGCGGAATCACCTGAGAAATCTTACGACTCACGATGCCGAGGAGACACTGGGTCTCTGCGTCGAAGACGCCGGATCCTGAATTGCCGGTGCTCGCGACGTCCTTGATGAGCGTGTCGAATTTGCGCGCGTCCAGCGGGACCCAGACCGGCGAGAGGATTTCGGTAGCGACGACCTGCTCGGGGCTGACGCTCATGACCCGTTCGCCCGGTACCGGAGGAAATGCGCACAGGGCGATGCGTAGCGCCTTGGTCTCCGGCGGCACTTCGTGATCGTCAATTGAAAGCAGCGTCAGATCGGACGTTTCGAACGGTTCCTGCTTTACAATCTTGGCCGGCAGTTGCTTGCCGGCGATCGAAACCCGCGACGCCGGATGCCACCTGCCGACCACGTGCGAGGCCGTCAAAACTAGGCCCCGTCCAAGGTAGATGCCGCTGCCGAGCCGGACCTGCTCAGGCGAATTGACGGCCACCGCGAACGGCGACAAGGATTTCGGGCGATCAGCCGCCTTGACCGTGGAGCAACTCAGGCTGAAGACCAATGAGAGGCACCACCCGAAATGTCCGATCTTGCGGGAGGTGACGAAGATCATCGCACGGCTCAGGAAGCCCCGACAAAGAACTTCTCGTTGTTGGGTCCAATGGCCGTGATGAGATCTTGAATGAATCGTGCCTGCAGCCGGTAGGCAGCATCTTCGGAGATGCCGACGGTGGACACACGAAACAGTGCCCCGTCCGGAATGAGCCCCATTAGACCGTACTTCATGCGGGCAAGCTGCCGGTCGAAAACCCCCGTCACAACGTTGTTGCCGATGCGGATCCAGTAGGTTACCGGCTCGAAGCGTCCCTCTTTGGTCGCTGTGACGCGGCTCAGCGGCAGGGGATTGGCTTCGGCGCGGTACGAGACAGAGCCAACCCGCTTCTCGGTCACGCGAAAGCCGGCGGCGCCGTAGCAGACCTCGGGAAGGTGTGCCTTGAGGCGATAATCCTGCGCCGGTCCGTAGGCGACCAGCAGCATGACGATATTGCCAGCCCGGTCCATGTATCCTCGTCCGACCTCTTGGCTGTAGATCTTGACCGAGGCGTCCTCGACGAAACCAGAGGGATCCGGCGTAACTAGGCCGACATTCGGGACCAGCGTCCACTCGCCGAATTTGGTCGGAATGACCTTCTCGAGATTAGGCACGCTTGAGGCATTGGCCATCAGTTCCCGCGGCCGCAGCGTCTCTGCCAGCAGTGCCGAACCCAGAATCGCAAGCGCCGCAAGGATAGCCTGAACCGGATTGACTTTCATCGCGGAGCCTCGGATACGAACTCGCAGGCCGTACAGCCGGACTGCGGCCGGATATCACCATAAGAGGCCATTTTTCTCAAGCGCGGCCAAGGCCCTCGACGCGAGCCGGAGATAGCGATACGAGCGGTTCCGGTGCCATGCTGAGATGAAGGCAGCGGCCGGGCGGTGCGGCAGAACGACCGACCGGCCAACTCGACCTGCGATAAAGGCCATTTTTCGTTTCGGAGCTATTTGATGAGCGTATTCAGGCTCGCACGTCCATGTCGGATTGCTGCATCGATCGTGCTATGCAGCGTCGGTTTGATTGGATGCAGCAAAAAGGTCGAGGAGAAGGCCGAGGCGGCCAAGAGCCAGATCGTCGCCCGTCTCGGTGAGGATGTTGTGACCACGCAAGAGCTCGACAATGAGCTTCGCATCGCTCAGGTACCGACGGACAAGCGTAAGGATCCTGCGGTGGTCAAGCAGGTGCTCGGAGAGCTGGTCTCGCGGAAATATCTTGTGCGCCAGGCTCTGGACGCAAAGCTCGATCGCGAGCCGACCGTTCTGCTCGATCTTCTGCGCGCGCGAGAAACTGTTCTCGCCAAGGCTGCTGCTTCGCGGGATGTCGCCAAGAAGAGCTCGGCGATTGTCGGGAGCGATGTCGAGCTCTATATCAACAACAATCCAATGAAGTTCGCCAACCGTCAGGTTGCCAGGATCGAGCAGATCGTGGTGCCCACAAATGCTGCCTCGCAGGAAGTGTTTGATGCAGCCCGCGAGATGAAGTCGCTCGACGAGGTAGTTCAGAAGCTTACGGCGCTCGGAATTGCCCATTCCCGCTCGACAGGGACGTTGAGCAGCGCAGATATTCCGGCAGATGTCTTTGACCGCATACGGACGCAGCAAGCGGATGATGTCTTCCTGCTTCGCGGCCAACCCAACAGCCTGTTCTTTAAAGTCAACTCGGTGGAGACGAGGCCATTGGAGGGAGAAGCGGCAGCTCGCCAGGCGCGTCAAGCCATGCAGCTCGATCTGGCGAGGTCGGAGGCAAGTCTAGCGTCAATCGAGGCAGTATTGGCCGCCAAGTACGAGGGCGAATACGCCGAAATCATGAAGATGCAGGCCCCCCAATGATCTAAAATTCCCCCGAGTCCGACAAAATCTGAGGCTCTGCCCGTCAGGGGTCGTGGCAACCATGAACGAACCGTTCGATATCCTGACTGTGTTCTGCTTTTTGGCAATGGCGATCGCGTTCTTTGTCTGGTCGGACCGGGAGCCGCGCACCCTGCTGCGGCTGGTGCTCAGCGCTATCGCCTTCGCAGGCGCGAACCAATTGGGTAACAATGGCTGGACGCTGTTTGCGCTTCTGCTGATCGGAGCCGGAGCAGTCCATGCGATTCTCACGCTCCGCGCCGACTGACGGCTAAACGTCGCGCGGCGTCGAAAACCGCGCCTCCGTCGTGCCATTGCACAGTTTTTCGCCCGATGGTACGCCTTGGCCCTTTGGTAAGAGATTTCAGGCGTGATGACCTCATTCGATACCAGCGCAGCGTCCTGGGCACCTGCGTCACGACGTTGGCTTTGGCCCGCTGTGGTCGCCGTCGCGTTCGCAGTCGCGTATACGCCCACCTTCATCACCCTGGCCGAGGGGCCGTGGCGAACAGAGCAGGAGGGGCACGGCCCTCTGATCATAGCCGCTTCGGCGTGGCTCGCTTGGCGCTCACGCCAGCTGATCTGGGATATCCAGCTCCGTCCGGCGCCTTTACCGGGCTGGGTCGCTCTGCTTTCAGGGCTCTGCGTGTTGGTTCTGGCGCGAAATCAGGACGTCTGGTTTCTCGAAGTCCTCTCCGAGCTCCCGGTGATCGCCGGTATCGTATTGTTGCTGGCTGGTTGGCGACTGTTGCGGATTCTGGCCTTCCCGATTGGATTTTTGATCTTCTCGGCACCCGCGCCCGGCTGGATGGTGGACGCTGCCACGATCCCGCTGAAGGTCTTCATATCGGACTCGGTCACCCAGCTGCTCTACACCGCCGGCTATCCGATCGCGCAGAACGGCGTAGTCATATTGATTGGGCCCTATCAGCTGCTCGTTCAGGATGCTTGCTCGGGTCTGAACTCCATCTTCGTTCTCTCGGCTCTGGGAGCATTCTACGTCTACGCGTTCCGGTGGGACGAAAAGATCCGAGCTTTCGCGCTTCTGCTCCTGATCATACCCATCACCGTGTTAGCCAATTTTCTGCGAGTCACCTCGCTGGTGCTGATTGCCTATTATGGCGGCGTCGACAAGATGGAAGGACCGCTTCACGATCTGACGGGAGTTCTGCTCTTCGTCGTCGCTGTGGTCCTGATGTTCCTCTCGGACGGCGTACTCAGCCTTCTGCTCAGGGTGTTCCGCCGGCAACGGTCGTGACGGCATATGCCACTGGCGCAGCCACGCTGCGATCGCGTAAAGCTAGCGTTTGATGGCTTGACCTGCAGCGGACCGATACACTTCCAGGATCTGATTGATCTTTCGGTCCCAATCGAACTGCGCACGTGCGCGTTCGTAACCTGCTTCACCAAGGCGGTTGCGCAGCGGAGCCGACAATGCGAGTTCGCGCATGGCCGCGGCAAAGCCGTCGATCAAAGCTTCGCGAGACTCCGGCTTGACCAATATCCCGCAACTCGAGTCGAGATAGTCAACGGGCCCTCCCCAATCTGTCGCGATCACGGGCAGACCCATCGCCATCGCTTCCAAAACCACCGCCCCGCCGCACTCGAAGAGACTAGGTAAGACGAGTGCGGATGATGCGCGCATGCGCTCCGCACATGCCTCCTGGGACAGCCAGCCGGAAAACATCACTTGCGATCCGACACCCTCGCGTTCGGCGAGTGCCTCCCAATCTTTGCGCATCGGGCCGTCTCCGACAATCTCGAGCTGAAGCGAGGAGCGTTCAGAAATCCTTGCCAGCGCCTCGATGACGATATCGACCGCCTTCCAGTCCACCAAACGGCCGACGAAGATGAACTTTCCTGTCGTGCCCTCGCTCTGGCTTTCGCGACGCCAGATCGAGAAATCCACCCCGTTCTCGACGAGCTTTGAGATTGTGCCCGACACGCCGTCGGGCAACGCAAGGCGGGTTCGCTGGTTTGCGACCAGAACGACGTTCGCACGCAGCTTGCCCGGGAAGATGAACTGAACCATTCCGGCAAGTGAACGGCCGAGTCGAAGTGCTGCTCGAGACAGTACATCCTGCTCCCGCCGAAACGCCTCCGGGTATTCCATTCCGCCATTGAGAGGGCCAACCACGACCGCGGTGCCAAGACCGTACATTAACGATGGCGTCTTCGGCGAGACCGGAATTGGCTCATGGACGACATCCACGCGCCCACGATTCATAAGGTCAATGATCAAGCGCCGCTGCGCGAATTGTGTGCTGAGATGGATCGCCAGGCCGCAGGTGATGTCGGCCACCCTTCGGGGAAGGAAGCGGCTCAACCAGATCATGCCGCGGTGGAACGCCGTATCCTTGGCAAAATGCAGCCGCTCGAGATGATCGGGAAACTCTTCGTAGAGTTCTTCGCGATTGCGTGCATGAGCGACCAGGTGAACGTCTTCTCCGCGCGCCAGCAGCAGCCGGAAGTAGTTGAACGGAATGAAAGCTTCGCCACCGAAGCGACGAGATGCATTGCTTGCGACGATGACGATGCGCATGTCCAGTCTTTTGCGATGAATTTGCCGGTTCGGCCCGGGCGGATCCCCGCGTCACATTCTCTGATGAGGTTGGATGCCAGCGGTGAGCGTTTTAGGCCCTGGCTCACGCTATTGCCACCCTGCAATGATCTGTTTGGCCTCAAGCTCGAGACGATGGGCGTTCGCATCGATCTCGGCCTGAACCTGTTTCAGATCTTCGTCGCGATAGAAGAAGTCTGAGCAGCGGGCGTTATAATCGACCACGAGCAGGTTCAGATGCCGAGCCTGCTCTGGTGTCTTGACCCACTGCTTGATGAGCCTCAGACGCTCTTTCTGAAAATGGCAATAGCGGACCGCTTGCAATTCCAGGTGCTGTCCGGTGCCAACTGGAGGCATGGCCTGTGGTGCAAGGGGAGGAGCATCTGCTGTTGCAGTTGTGGCTGGCGCCGCAAGATCCGACGAAGAGCCTCCCAGCCAGCGGATACTGAGGTTGATGGCGGCTCCGCCCAGCATGATCGCCACAAGGCCGGCGGTTCCGAAGGCGAGGGAGCGCAAGAGCCTGCGCTTCAGGCTTCCCCGGGGGCCTGGTGTGCGCTCGGACGTCAATCGCCTTAGCCGCCCGATCAGGCTTTCGACCAGTTTGGGCCGTCGTGAAGATGGCGGAGCGGGCGCCGCAAGCGGCTGTCGGCCGCCTTTGGGGTGCTTTGCTCCGACAAAGGATCGCATGAATTGAAGGCTGTTGCGCATCTCCTTGAGCAACTGCGGCGGCGCGCCGTTGGCCTCGCCATAGGTGATCAACCCCGAAATGAGTGCGATGACGGCTTTTCCTGCGCCGGGTGCATTGCTCAGCCGCAAGGTCAGTTGGTGCGTCTCTTTCCACGCGAGTTCACGCGCTGCCGTATCTGCGATCTTTGCCGCATTGGTGAACGCTGTCCAGAGTGCCTTTGCCGGCCCAGCCGATTGCTCGCCAAATCCCGAGCTTTCGAGCGCCGCAATGATTTCCGACGAATTCGTCTGCGCGCTCTCGATTGCCGCACTCAGTTCCTCGACTTGCGCCGCCATAGATAATCGGGACAACAGCCGCGCGTCCGCGCTGAGTTGGTCCATCGTTGTCGGGACTGCCGCAAAGATCTCACGGGTCGCATCGCTGATCGCCAGCGCGGCCTTGGATGCGCCGGTTTGCGCCAGCTCTTCGAGGAGAGCACGGATCATCCCGAGCGGCGTATCGAGGTCCGTCTCGGAGCCGAGTGTCAGCTGACGCGCCAGCAATGGGCGGCAAAGCGAGGTCCATAGATGGACCGAATCTGTGAGTCGCTCGTGTAGCGCCCGGTGGTTTGGCTGCTCTCGCAACAACAAGCAAACCTGCTCGATGAAGCCTGCGGCCTCTCGCCGTGGCCCGTCGATCGTGGCCTCGTATTTGTCCAGCAGAAGATCGAGGCGGCTCCATGCGTCGCTGGCCTTTGCGGAGAGAATATGGATGGTGCAGTCCAGTACGGCCGGGATCGCGTCCCAGACCGTGCGGTAGCCCCGGAGGGCCGCTGCCATCTGGAGGTCGCACACAAGCGAGACGCTGTCACTGACACTGACCAGGGACGGCGGCGGCAGCTCGGCACTCTGTCGGATGGCCTTGAGCGCCGTATAGACTTCGTTGGTGTCAATGGCGGCTTGCGCCAAGATTAGCTCGATGAGTAGTTCGCCCGGTGCAGGCTGTCGGCTCGCAACCCGCGCTAGGAAATTGGCGCGATCCAGCGGCGATAGCCGCTGCGCAGATAACAACGCCTGGTCGATCGATAGATCATCGCGGAGGGCGATCTGGAATGCCTCCATCTCGTCAGGCGCGCAGGCCAGCGGATACGCCAGCTCATGAACCAGCCGGATATCAAGGTCGGAAAGGGCTTGATGCGCGATCAGGAGCTCGTCGGGTGAGGCCGCTTTTGCGTCTCGGGCAAAAAGCAGTGCATCGTCCAAGACACGCTTCGTCGCCGACGGCGTAACGCGCAGAAGCCGAAACGGCTGGGCCAGGAGGTCAAAATTGCTCGGTCTGCGCGCAGGATCCACGGCCATATCGGCTAAAAATACTCAACAAGAGAAGGAGGTCGCTCAATAGGGCCGCACGTTGACATAAAACACGTGGAGAAACCTTCTCGTAATTAAACCGATCGGGGCGGCTCGCAAACCTAATATCATACCTCTCGAGCGAGGCGGCGTTAGCCCGCCATCGTGCTCTGAGCGATGGGCCTACAGTTTTGTACATAAAATCAATGACATCCTGCCCCCTCGCCTTTTTCCGATGGGCGCATGCGTCAACGATCCCGCCCGTTGAAAGATGTTGCTGCACAAGCACAGCGATCAGTTCGTGTCTTCCCAGTGGCTAGATCGCGGCTAACTGACCTTGCCTTCGCGGCACCAAAGCGATAATCAGGTTACACCGCGTTAAGAATTCATTTATCCAAAATCTAGATGGGGGTCGCGTAATGCGAAAATCATTGGCTCTGCTGGCACTGACTGCCGCATTCATTGCTTCCGTCCCGGCGCAGGCTGCCGTTACGCTGAACCTGCTGAGCTTCGGCACCAATGTTCCTGCAGTTGTCCCGGGCCAGGTTCTCGAAACGTTCGACAGCCGCACTGCCGGAAGCTTTGCGGATTTCACGAATGGCGCCCTGGATTTTTCGTCTAAAGGCGCGAAGGTCGAGAATGGAAGTCTGGCCGGTCAATATGCTGCGCCGTACTTTCAGGGCGGAGCGGACACATCAAATTACCTGAGCGTCTTCGGAAATACGACGGAGACGGTCAAGATCAACAATGGGAGCTTGGGCACCTATTTTGGTCTCTATATCGGATCGCTCGACACCTACAATTCGATCTCGTTCTATAAGAACAACGCCCTTATCGGAACGTTTGGCGGGAACGACATCACGGGTCTGATTGCATCATTGCCGGCAAATCTGACCTCGCCGAGTTCGAACCGCTATGTCGAATTCAACTTCGACGCGGCTTCCTACTTTGACACTGTCGTGTTGAGCAGCGGAAACCAGAACTCGTTCGAGGTTGATAATATCGCCGTCAACTTCAACACGATCACGCCGGGGGTGCCCGAGGCATCGACCTGGGTTATGATGGTCCTCGGCTTCATGAGCGTCGGTCTCATTGGATATCGTCGCCGCAGCGGCGGTCCGGCTTTTCGCCTCGTCTGAGCGAATTGCCTGAGCTATGAACATGAAAAAGCTGCCCCGTTCGGGCAGCTTTTTTTGCTGTCGCCTTACGGAGCCGGCCGCAGGCGTCTTAGGTCGTGCTTTTGCATCGTAGACGGCATGGTCTGTCGTCCATGCCTGATCTCTTGAGCCTTTCGTCAGTGGCTCAGCTGGGGCGCTCTGGAGGCTGCAGTTTGCTGCCGCGTCAGATCGCTTACCTTGCGAGCGAGCAGCGATGATTGGGCGCGCTTAAAGGTTTGAAGACCCTATCCGGCGACGGCGGATTCGACCCGCGATCGGCGCTGCGGGGCCAGGCATCCGCCGGCTGGCTCCAGTCTGGCCCTATGCCTGGTGGCCGTGAATTGAACCATCAGGCACGGGGCCAAGCGTGCATTGAAGCTTCTTCCATGATGGTGTCGACGAGCCAGGAAAGCCGCCTGCCTGGGTTGAGGCACCTGATTCAACTCAGACAAAGCCCAGCGCACCAGGGGGCCGGGTTCGGTCGGAGTGCTCAGGTGACGTGTCGCTTGGTCAGGACTCGGTTCTCAGCTTGACCGCCAACGGCGGCGCCAACGCGCCGTCGGCGAGCATTGGCATGTTTGCATCGGCCGCGAGGAACGAGTGTCTGGCGGCGCGAGCATCGCGCGCTGTCGCGGCATAGTAATAGGCGGCCAGGAAGATCATGGGTGCCATGTAGAACTGGGCTATGAAGAGTTCGACCTCTGCAAACGTCCGGAAGACCGCCAACGCGACGTAGCCAGCAAAGAAGCAACTTTCCGGTTTTGGATCCTCCAATACCCAGCGGAAGGTTTCGAAAACGACGAGCAGCGTCGTCAACACGCCAAGCACGATTCCGGTCAGGCCCAGCTCTGCGCCAAGCTCCAGCCAGAGATTGTGGAAGTGGAATCCGTTGCGCGTATAGATGTAGAAAAACGCCCAGAACCTTTCCGCCCAACGGTCGCCAGGAGCCCAGACCGCCTGGAGGCCCATGCCGCCGAATGGATGCTCGGCAATCACGTCAAGAGCGTGCGACCACAGCAGTGTGCGGCCCGTGAGAGTGGTGTCCTTTCCGACAGAGGCAAGTGCGAGGTCGATAATGTTGTCGTCAATGATATACGCGATCCCGATCGCCATGCAGACGACGAGCGCCGCAACCCCGATCAGCTGATAGCGAACGCTTGCTCGCGCTGAGCGCAGCATATACGGGCCAGCAGAGCAAAGCAGGGCGATAATACCTGCAATCATGGCGCCGGCGGAGTTGGAAGCGACGAAGATGGGAGGCAACGTCACCATCGCCAACAAGGCGACCAGACGCGAGATCTTCGGCTGCTGCCGGTCAACCATAACCCAGAAGCTTGAGAGCAGAGCAAGCGCGGCTGCCAAGGCCAGCTGGTTTTTGGACCCGAACGCTGGCGCAACAAAATGATGGTAAAGGATTGATGCTAGAAACGAGTACATCAGCACGGCGATATACAAGAAGGGCGGAAGCGCCCGAGCGAAAAGCAGCGCCGCGAGGGTTGTGAGGCCAAGCTGCGCGGCTCCGCGCGCCGACAACATCGGAAATGGCGACCACAAGGCCGAGAGGGCCGCAAGGCCGACGATCATCCAGGGAATAGGACTCCAACTGAGAGCGGCGAGCGGGCGGGCCGGAAAGATCACGCAGTAGAGCCCAACGACGAGCACGAATGCCGCGGCCGGCACAGTTGGGACGGTCTGGATCAGGGCGATCGAAATGGCCGCACAAAGCCAGGCCCACCAGCTTACGCGAAGTTTCCATGCCGCTTGATCGGGCGTTGCAGCGAGGGTCGACGAGATCATGGATGTGAGTGGTTCCCAGGTTCAGCTCAAGGATCGCAACCAATCCAAAAGTATCAGATCAGCGACATAAACGGACCATGGATAAGTGAGCCCGCGGCCAGACGCGCCTCTGTCACAGAACACCGCTGTTGCCTCAGTCTTCTTCTAAGACGCCACGGCGATCCGTGCGCCCGCTCGCAATCGCTTGTTGATCCTGCGGCCGGCATCGATGGCAGGCTGCTCGATCCAGCGATGGACCACCGCCGCCCAGGCCAGCGTAAGGACGACAGCAGCTCCCGCAAACGTCAACTGCACGACCCCGCCAGCCCCCGGCGAGAGCCAATCCTCCAGTACGAGCAGAACAATCTCGTGCAGCAGATAGACGGAATAGCTGATCTTTGCCAGCCAGGCCAACAACCGCGTCGTTCCTGTCAGCCGCGCGCGGGCCAAAAGGAAAAGGGCGATGGCCGCGAGATAGCCGGTGAGGAAAGATAGGGGCGTGAACAGCGGATCGGCGCGCTCCGGCGCGCCGAGCACCACGAAGGCTGACACCGGCACCAGCACCAGCGTGGCGAGCCAAACCTGCTGCTCTGCGTCGGCCCTTCCGTTCTCGTCGATATGACGGAGGGCCAGTCCAAAGAACATCAGCGCAAGGTTCAACAGGAGATTGGCGTGTAGATACAGACCCGTGAGGCGTCCAATCAGGCTGAGCGCCACGGCAAGCATCAGAAGCCCTATCATGCTCATCAGAGCCATGCGTTGCGAATGCAGGCCGTTGCAGAGATAAAGGGCCATGCACAGGCCGTAGAAGGCCAGCTCAATGATCAGCGTCCAATATGGACCCAAGAGGACGGGCACTCCCATTGCCATCTCGAGCATGGTGGCATTGGCGATCAGATGAGAGGGCGGGACGTTGAGGTGCTTGTACCAGGTCAGCACCGCATAGGCGAACAGAACCGAAACCCAATAGGCCGGATACAGGCGGAAGAACCGCCCGACCGCGAAGGTTTGCAGCGCCATGGGGGGGCGGATCGAGAATGGCACGACATAGCCGCTCACAATGAAGAATGCGCCTACGCCAAGCCGTCCGGCGTCGAACAATGAGACGAAGACCGACTGCCATGCTTCGTGTCCGCTGACATTTGCTACGATCAATCGGTCAACGACGTGTTGCAAAAGGACGCACATTGCCGCTGTGCCGCGCAAGGTGTCGATGAAAGCGATCCGTTGGCTCGTCACGGCCGTCCTTTCAGGGCCAAGTGCCCAGCTTGCGCGTCAGCGTGCCGCCGGGCCAGCCGATGACGCCGGGGTAAAACGATAGCCGTTCACGATCATGGTCATGTGCTCGCCGGCGCTGAACCCCTGGAAGCGTCCAGCCCACGTCACCATACCCGGACTGGCAGGATCGACAGACCACATTTCGATGAAAGGGCGCATCGGATGCGAGATGTAGAAATCCATCCTGCTTCGATCCCAGGTATAGACCACCGCGCCATTGATCAGCATCTCGACTTGCCCCGCGGCGCGCTTTGCCCGGATTCCGAAGCACATCCGCTTATGAGAAAAATCGGTGCCGGCGAACAGCCGAATGGTCGTTGTGCGATGCTGCCCGCCGGGCCACGCGTGCATCGAAACGTCCAGTCCGCGACGCCCTGCAAATTCGAAGTCAACCTCGTCCTTGGTATCCCTGTCGTAGATCCACAATGGCGCAACGATCACGCCTTCGCGCAGCTCCGGAAGCGTGACATCGGCCTCCCACAGGCCGTCATCCTGCGCAGCGGTTCCGTCCACTGCCTGCAGCTGCGGTGCGCCGTCAGCGTCGAGCCGAAGGAAGATCTGTCCGCCGCTGGGTTGCACATGATCGTACTTCCAGGCGATGGTACTGCCAGCGTTTGCCCATTCCGAGGCATGCCAGCGGGCCTTGTAGTTGAACTTGCTCATGTCGGAGACGTCGAGCGCGGGCAGGTTGCAGCCTTTGCCGTCGGTGTTGATAATCGCCTGAGGTAGCTGGACCGGAATGCGATCACCGGCGGCAGCAGCCGTCAGCCCTTCGAGAAATCCGGGTCCTGTCGTGGCGTTTGGCCACACCGTCATCGCGGCTGCCCCGCCCACCGCCGCAATCGCCGCGATGCTCAGGGCCCAAGCAGCGACATGTCGCTTCATCAATCGTGTCATCCTGATCGTCCCTGTCACATCACACGCAGCCAGATCGCAACGATCTGGTCTGTGTCAATCGCTCTCCGCAGCCACGCGGCCGGAAAGAGTTCCGCTGCCGACAGCAGGATCGTTCTACGGCCCAGCAGCGCTCGCCAGCAGAGTGGCCCGAACATAGGCGCGGGTGGCCGGCTGATTTTGGCGACACGCGCGGTCGGGCACTTGCGCCGGTAAGAAACCTCGTCAAAGCGGTTCTTCTCACAATGGCTCAACCGATTGCTCGCGATGGGCTCGCTGATCGACCTTCGCTGCGGGCGCTATGGTCGTTGTGGCCGCCGTGCCGGCCGTGTCGCTCGGTTGCGCCATGACCAGACCATGGAAGTTGGAGCGCCGGAGCAGACGGGTGAGCGGCAGTTCAAAAAGGCGATAGCACAAGATCGCCGCAATGCAGCTGACCAGGAGCACGATGACCGCATTCAGAGTGGAATGAAGGGGTGAGAACTTTTCGGCGGCGCTGACGACGAAGCCATGCGTCAAGTAGAGGGAATAGGAGGCATCCCCCAGGATGATCGCCAAAGGCAAACGTGGCCAATGTCCCGCCCTCTCGACGGCTAACGCTCCCGAGACGAGCAGCAGGCTGGGGAGACCAAGAAAGATCAGGCGAGGAACGCCGTCGCCGGGATCAAGGCCCATCGTGCCGATCACAACGAATGCCCCTGCACCGATAATCAGCTGGAGGAAGCCCAACCGGTCTCCGCCCAGCGGGCCGAGTGCACTCAACGCCATGCCGGCAACGAACTCCAGCAGAATCGGATCCGTGTAGGTTCGTGCGAACGCCCCATCCTTTGCGATCACAAAGCCCGCGACTATCAGCAACAGCATGAGCGATGACGAAAACAGTCGAGGACGGCCGAGCACGAGGCCTAGCGTAAAGACAAGGTAGAAGAACATTTCATAGTTGAGCGTCCAGCCGGCAATGACCAGCGGCCAGACATGCCCCGTCTGATCGATATATGGAATAAACAGGATTGACTTGATCAGGCTCTCGGCGTCGAAGGTGAAGTTACGGAAGAAATGTGGGATCAGCGACAAGCCGCACATGATCAGCGTCATGGTCCAGTAGAGCGGCGCGATGCGGATCAGTCGCTGGCGAAAGAAGCCGGCGGGCGTTTCCTGCGTCCCGACGGTGCCCATGATGAACCCGGAGATCACAAAGAAGATGTCGACCCCCGCATAGCCTTGAGCATAGGTCTTGGTATGGAACAGCACCACCATGGTCGCAGCGACCGCCCGCAGCACTTGGATTGACTCGAGCTTCGCCACGCACGCCTCTCTTGTACTCTGACGCTGGGGCAGCGGCCGCCGCAACGCAATTCGGCCCCGCGCAATGTCGCGGAATGTAGCCTTACCTGGGCCGCACGCGGCGGCAGAAAAGCCTATGTCGATGATCCCACAATAGCAATTGTCTCGCCCCGGCAGCGCATCGTCTCCCTCGGCAGCGTTAACGCGCCGGGATTGAACTCTTGCAAGCGACTTATCTGTAGTGCTTACCGGCCGGACGCCAATCGGCAAACCCCGGGGGGTGGCGTGGTGGGGGCGGCCCCGATGCCCCGGGCCGACGCCCGAAGAAGACTGCCGGCACAGAGATGCTGGCCTGGCTTTATGCCTTCCGTGCTCATGTGCTCGCCCGCTTGGGTCCGCTCCGCGGAGATGAACGACGGGTTTGTCTCGTCCGAATTAAGGTATTTAAATACCTCTTACTGATCTGCTCGGGCGAATTTTTTTGGAGCTACTGAGGAGCACGCGACAACAGCTGCATGCGGGGCCCCTCAGCCTACGATGTGAGATGTCAACGGAGGAGCATTAAGCAAGATACCTACAAAACTTCCAAAACATACGCAGACAAAGTATGTGTGGGGGCGTGCCGATGGGCCTCCGCGTCAACGAACGAAGCCTTAAGTTGCAGCGTGAACAGGGAAAAGCGTAATGCCAATCGCGAGCTCCGTGCGTCTGGGCAAGGACGTGCAGATTTATCACGAAAGCCAAGTCAATCTTTATGGCTGCAGCGTGGGAGATGGGACGCGGATAGGCTCTTTTGTCGAAATTCAGAAAAATGCCGCGATCGGGGCGAGATGCAAGATATCGTCGCACAGCTTCATCTGTGAGGGAGTAACGATCGAGGACGAGGTTTTCATCGGTCACGGCGTGATGTTCACCAACGACCGCTTCCCGCGGGCAACCAATCCCGACGGCAGTCCGCAGACGGAGGCGGACTGGGCGGTCGAGAAGACGCTGGTCCGGCGCCGCGCCTCGATCGGCTCCAACGCAACCATCCTGTGCGGTCTGACGGTGGGGGAAGGCGCGCTGATCGCGGCCGGAGCAGTCGTCACAGTCGATGTTCCTGATTATGCGATCGTCGCAGGGGTGCCCGCTCGCATCGTCGGCAACACACGCAACGAAAAAAATCGAGCAGTTTGAGTCGTACGGCTCCCGTCTATTTCGGCAACCTCGAAGGATTTGAAAAATTGGTTAGCATAGGCCTTGTCGGATACGGATACTGGGGTCCCAACCTGCTCCGCAACTTCGTCGACTTGCCCGGCGTGACGGTGTCGGCCGTTGCGGATGCGAGGCTGTCTCAGCTCGAAGCCGTTTCGCGGCGTTACCCTGCGATCAGAACCACCAAGCATTTTTCCGATCTCGTCGTCGATAAGTCCATCGACGCTATCGTTGTCGCGACGCCCGTTTCGACCCACTTCGAGTTTGGCATGGCCGCTCTCAAGGCCGGGAAGCATCTATGGCTGGAAAAGCCGATGACCGAAACAAGTCATCAAGCGGAGCGGCTTGTCGAGGAAGCGGAAAAACGCTCGCTCGCGCTCTTTGTTGACCACACATTCGTCTATACCAGCGCTGTCCGCAAAATGGCCGAGCTGGTCAAGGCCGGAGAACTAGGAAAGATCCTCTACTACGACTCGACTCGGGTTAATCTCGGTCTGTTTCAGCGCGATGTTAACGTGATCGCCGATCTGGCGGTCCATGATTTTTCCATTCTTGCCTATCTGCTCGGCGAGCATCCCACGGCGGTATCGGCAAGCGGCATTAATCACTTTCCGGGAACGCCGGAAAATCTTGCTTACATTACTTTGTTCTACGATTCAGGTACGATAGCTCACACCAACGTCAGCTGGCTTGCTCCGGTGAAGGTCCGCCAGGTTCTCGTCGGCGGCAGCAAAAAGATGATCACCTATGATGATCTGGAGCCGAGCGAGAAAGTCAAAGTCTACGACAAGGGCGTGAGCTTCACCGACGACCCGAAGCAGATCCAGGAAATGCGGGTTGGCTATCGTATGGGAGACATGTGGGCTCCCAAGCTAGATGGCGGTGAGGCATTGCGGGTTGCAGCCGAGCATTTCATTGACTGTATCGCCAAGGGCGCCATCCCGATGACCGACGGCCGTTTTGGGCTGCGCATCGTCGAGCTGATCGAAGCCGCAACGAGCTCGATGGGAGGTCGGGGCGAAACAGTTCATATTCGGCGCCGGCCGGTCGACGAGGCGCCTGCGGGCACCTGAGGTCCAAGCACGATCTCACCCGCGGACGTCAATTCCAAAGCGGTCAAGAACAAGGACATGGGATCGTGGACGCCGTGAACAGCTTCAACGATCCAGGTGTCGTCGCGGCTTTGGCCCCCCGGCTTCTGAGCAAGTTGGCGACGAGCATCATGGTCGGGCAAGCAGCGGCTGGAGCCCGCGACCGCTCTCGGCGCGGCAGTTGCTCCAATCCTTCCGAGAGGCTTTGGTAGCCCCAGACGCACGTGTGAGAGACTATTTCGAGGGTCGACAGGCATCGCCCAACGCGCTGACGACACGATCCTGCTCGGCATCCGTCATCTGCGGATACAACGGAAGGATGATGCTTCTGGTTTGCGCGACCTCGGATTCGGTCAGCTTGTGCCGATGTGGCATCTCCGAATAGGCCTTTTCCAAGTGGGCGCACATGATGCCGCGGCGAGTCGCAATTTCGTGGTCCAGCATGGTCTGCATGACCTGTCGCTGATCGCAATGGTTGGGCAACCGTACACAGAAGCTTTGCCAGTTGCTGCGGGCATAAGCGGGCTCGACCGGGAGTCCAAGGCCGGGAATTGATGCCAGCAGTGCCATATAGCGCTCAGCCCGCTCGCGCCTCGTCTGGACGATCGTGGGCAGTCGCTTCAGTTGCTCGCGACCGACGGCAGCCTGAATGTCGGTCATACGGTAATTGTAGCCAACGACTGGGTGCTCTTCGAAGATGACCTTTGGCGATCCATGGCGCACCACATCGGGAACGCTCATCCCATGCTGTCTGAGCAGGCGAAACTTCGCAGCCCAATCGGCTCTCGACGTCGTCAGCATGCCGCCATCGCCGGTGCTCATCACCTTACGGGGATGGAACGAGAAACATGCCACGTCGCTGCGCGGGCGACCGATCATTTCCCATTTGCCGTCCACGCGGATTTCACTGGCGATGGCGCAGGCTGCGTCTTCGATCAGCACCAGGCCGTGGCGACGAGCGATGGCGACGATGCGGTCCAGATTACAGGGCATGCCCATCTGATGAACGCAAAGGATGGCCCGGGTCTTCGTCGTGATCGCTGCCTCGATCAGCTCCGGGTCGATGTTGAAGGTCTCCGGCTCGATGTCGACGAAGACAGGAATCGCTCCGCAATAGGCAATCGAGTTGGCGGTGGCGATGTAGGAATGGCTGACCGTGATCACCTCGTCACCGGCAGAAACGCCTGCTGCGAGCAACGCAAGGTGAAGAGCGACCGTGCAATTCGAAACTGCGACCGCATGTTCCGCACCGATGAACGCCGCGAATTCGCGCTCAAATGCTGCGACTTCGGGGCCTTGCGTGATCCAGCCGCTCAGGATCACACGGCGTGCGGCATCCGCTTCCCGATCGTCCATGACAGGCTTGATAATCGGTATCATTTCAACAATCCCCAAATACGCGTACTGATGATCAGTTCACGAGCTCACGATTGGCGCGCCACCACGCCACCAGGCGCTCCAGCCCCTCCCTGAGATCCACTTCAGCCCGGAAGCCGAGCAGTTTTTCGGCCTTTGCCGTATCGGCAAGACGTCGAGAGACAGGATTCACCTTTCGCTCTGGACCATACTCTGGCTTGAGGTCCGAATGCATCACCTCGAGCAAGGCCGCGGCAAGCTCGTTCAGGCTTGTCTCGGTTCCGCTCGCGACGTTGAAGACCTCGTCTGAGATGTCGCTCCGCAGCGCAAGGACGTTCGCTCGCGCGATATCCTCGATATAGACAAAGTCCATCGTGGTTGAGCCATCGCCGAGGATCAGCGGCGGCTGACCGTTGGAGATCCGATCCATCCAGCGGATCAGGACTTCCGTGTACTTACCGTGGGTGTCCATGCGTGGGCCGTACACGTTGAAATAGCGCAGCGCGACATAGGGTAGGTCGTACATGTCGTTGAAGGAGCGAAGCAGGCCCTCCAGCATGATCTTGGAGGCGCCATACCACGTGCGATTGTTATAGGGGTGGTGGTCTTCCCGCGTCGGAAACACGTCTGCAAGACCATAGATCGATGCCGAGGACGCGGTGACCACCTTCTGAACACCTGCTGTCTGGGCGGCTTCAAGGACGTTGAAGCTTCCATCACACATGACGCCCAACGCCTCGCGCGGCTCGGCGGCGCAGGCGGTTATTCTCAGCGTCGCCATGTGGATGACTGCATCCATCCCCTTCGTGATCCGGTGCACGGCGGCAACATCACGAATGTCGCCTTCGATCAGCTTGACGCGGGGGTCCTTCAACGCCTCAGTGACATTCCGCGTCGTGCCGCGGCTCAGATTGTCGAAGATGATGATCTGCTCCGGCTTGTGATCGCGCAGCAGCAGGTCGATGGTGGTCGAGCCGATCAGACCGCATCCGCCGGTTACGAGAATTCGGGCGCCGTCGATTTCCATGTCGATTATCCCTGGTTGAATGTTGGACGATCGGCCTCACGGGCCGCATCAATCGCGATAATATTCGAGAAGAGCAGCGGCCACCGTCTCCTGCGCTGACGGCGCAAGCTCCGGATACATCGGAAGCGAGAGAACTTCGGCAGCGGCCTTCTCGGAATGGGGAAACTGACCGGCTTTGTAGCCGAGATCGGCGTAGGCGGGCAGGAGGTGAATGGGGTGCGGGTAGTGGATGCCGGTCTGAACGCCCCTCGCATTCAGTTGGGTCTGTAGCGCCTCGCGATTAGACGTTCTGATGGCGTAGATATGGTAGACGTGCCGGGCGTAGGGGGCTTCCGTTGGCACGCGCACACCCTTGTCCGCAAGCATTGCCGTATAGCGAGATGCTGCGGCACGCCTCTGCTCCGTCCAACCCTCGAGGTAACGCAGCTTGACGCGGAGGACTGCGCCTTGGATGCCCTCCAGTCGATAATTGTATCCCTTCAAGACGTGCTCATATTTTCTTTCGGCACCCCAGTCCCGCAGCATGCGTAAAGAGCGGAGGAAAGTCGTATTGGCCGTGATGGCCATGCCGCCTTCGCCATAGGCGCCGAGATTCTTGCCCGGGTAGAAGCTGAAACAGCCGATGTCGCCCAAGCTTCCGGCACGCCGTCCCTTATACTCGGCGCCATGGGCTTGGCACGCGTCCTCGACCACAGCCAAACCGTGATTTCGCGCAATCGCCAGGATGGGATCCATGTCGGCGGGATGTCCGTAAAGGTGCACCGGTATGATTGCCTTCGTGCGCGGCGTGATGGCTTCTTCGAGCAGCGCAGGGTCCATGCAATAGCTGACGGGATCAATGTCGACGAATACCGGCTTTGCACCGGTGTAGTGAATGGCCGAAGCGGTCGCAACGAAGGTGAAGGGAACAGTGATGACCTCGTCACCAGGGCCAACGCCGGCCGACAAGAGCGCAAGATGCAACGCGCTGGTTCCGGTATTCACACCGACGCCGTGGGGACTTCCCGAAAATGCCGCGAACTCCTTTTCGAATTCGGCGACTTCGGTTCCGAGCGTAAACTGGCAAGAATTCAAGACAGATTGGATGGCCGCA
Source organism: Bradyrhizobium sp. HKCCYLRH3099 (assembly GCF_051167855.1). Classification (NCBI taxonomy): domain Bacteria; kingdom Pseudomonadati; phylum Pseudomonadota; class Alphaproteobacteria; order Hyphomicrobiales; family Nitrobacteraceae; genus Bradyrhizobium; species Bradyrhizobium sp. HKCCYLRH3099. The sequence continues at coordinate 42,696 of NZ_JBNPTW010000026.1, read as the reverse complement.
TCAACTTCCGGCTTGATGGCCTGATATTGAGCTTTCAAATCAACGAAAGGGATCATCAGCAGTTCTCGCCTGGTTACATTCGCTTATGGGCTCTGCTGTATGACGACAGGGCCATATGAAGACCGCTCCGATAGCCAGTATCGCGCTGAGAAGGAGAGTCCCCGACCCGGCAATAGGTGACCGTTGGAGCGAAAAAGGTTCATCAACCAAAATATTCTAGGTGCCATCGGATAGGCAACGAGCATTTAGAATTAAGTATAACCGACGGGGTAAAGACGGCGGGCGGGTATTCCTGCAGTAGACAATGCACTCGATATGAATATGTTTTTTTGACCTAGCCGACAGAGAAAGTATGTGACGACGTGACCGGTGGTATTGGCAACAATCAAGCGGGCGAGCAAGCGGGCATGCAGCGATCCGAGGAAGAGGCGCGGATTCTTGCAAACTTCGCCCGTTTCGACGCCGAGGTTCAATTGGCCGAGGCAGCCTACGCGCGGGGCGCGCTCGAGACCGCGGCGTTCTTTGCCGCCACTGCAGCGACCGTTGCAACCCACGCGCATTGCGGCATTTTTGCCAGTCCTCGCCTGGAACATATGCTCAACGCGATTGGACGCCGTATCGCTCCCCGCGACACGGGCCGTGAAGCCGGTCAGGGCGGAATTTGCAAGAAGGTGTTGCACGTCGGTTCAGAGGTCGCGGCGGTCGGCGGCCTTACACGAATGATCAGCCGTTGGATGGATGCCGATACCGAGCGCGTGAACTCACTCGTGCTCACGCAACACAGGGGACAGATTCCCAGCCATCTGACCGACGCCGTGAAACGCAGTGGCGGTCAGCTCACTTTGCTCAACCAGATGCCTGGGAGCCTGTTCGACTGGGCTCGCGCGCTGCGGCGGCTCGCCGCCCAGCATGATGCCATTATCTGCCACATTCATTGTGAGGATGTTCTCCCCCTGCTGGCCTTCGCAGACAAGTCCGGATTGCCGCCGGTGCTGTTTCTCAATCATGCCGATCATCTGTTCTGGCTGGGACCTAGCATTTCGCATCTGGTCATCAATCTCCGCGACGCGGCAGCCGCGATCTCAGTTTCGCGCCGTGGCGTCGAATCTCGACGGAACGTTCTCTTGCCGACCATTGTCGATGCGACCGTCAGACAATGTTCGCGCCGCGACGCCAAGATTCGCTTGGGCCTGGATCCGGACAGCCTCGTGCTGCTCTCGGTCGCACGGCGCCCTAAATATCGCACCTTGGACGGCGTAAGCTTCGCTGACCGGCACGTGGCGCTGCTCAAGGAGCACCCCAATGCCAGCCTTATCGTTGTCGGCGCCGGAGAACCCGAGGACTGGCTGGCGGCCAAAGCCAAGGTCGATGGTCGCATCATCGGGCTACCCGAACAGCCCGATCCGTATCGCTATTTTGAGGCCGCCGACATCTACGTCGACTCCTATCCCTTCGTCTCATCGACCTCCATGATGGAGGCGGGTGGCTACGGGCTGCCCCTGGTCACCATCTTCACTTTGCCGGACGAGGCAGATATTTTCGGCATCAATCACGTCGGTCTGGTCGGTACGTCATTGGTTGCCAGGACGTTCGACGAGTACGAGTCGATTCTCGGACGATTGATCGTCGATCCGACGTACCGGACTCAATGCGGCGAGGCCGTGCGTCGGGCCATGGAGGAATTTCATGTGCCGATCGGTTGGCATCCGCGGTTGGACGTGATCTTCAGCTACGCGATGGACCTTCCTCCTCGCGACGACGATTGGGCTGTCGGCGCCGACATCGAACGCCCGAGGCTCGGTGTGCTGGATGCTGTACATGAGGATATCGTCGGATCGACATACTCGGCTGCGGAAATCGAGATGATCTATATGGGAGCTCTGCCTTTTGGCCAGCGCCTCTCCCATTGGAGAACCATGCGGAAGCGCGGTGATATTCGGGGCGTCGCTGCAAGCGCACGCCTGCTGCTGCCCGAATGGTTAAAGCGACGGCTTAAGCCATAGTGGAATCTTAATCAGGGGCACCGAACCGAGGCACCAAATCCCATCCGCTTCCAGGTCCAACTGCGCTGCGGGTCGCGGCGAGCCTGAACATTCTGGCGATCCGCGCTCCGACAGACTTGTAAATTGATCCGCCATCCAGGACTGCTTCAGCTTGTAGAGCGGTAGCCTGCCTTCTCGGTGATTTTGCCAAGAATGCCGCTCAGCTGGATCGAGATGCGATTGCGCAACGCTGCATAGACATTGGCCCGGGCGATGATGCCTCCCGCCAGAGCGAGATAGACCAGTCCCGACGTCGCTGCACTGACCAGCAATTGCACGAGCACGTGAGTGTCTGGCCGCGTCACGAGCATGCCGGCGAACGCTGCGATGACTCCCGAGGCGGCCAAGGGCAGAATGACCTTGAGAGTGTCACCAAGGCTCACCGGTGTTCCACGCGTCGCGAATGCGAAGCAGGGAATGAGCAAGATGTTCAAGATCAGGGCATAGGCCGCAGCGATCCCCACCGCGCCATAAGGTGCAGCGATCAGAAAGCCGGCGCCGACGAGCGGAACGAAGACGAGGCCCCAGATGAACATCTGTCGTGTTCGCCCCAGTGACATATAGATCCAGCCCGCGGCGTTGATCGGGACGCCAGCAAAAATCGATGCTGCCAGCCATTGGAAGATCGTCACCGATTTTTCCCAGCCGGGACCGTAGACGATCGTGATCAGGGGACCCGATCCAGCAATAAGGCCTGCTGCAACGCCGGCTCCCAGGAACATGACGAGGCCAAGTGCATCCAGCAGCGCCTGGCGCCAGCGTTCTGGCTCATTCTGTAGGCGGCTGAGGGACGGCTCGACACTGGAGCTGAGCGGGCCGTTGAAGAGATTGAGCGGCATAAGCATCAGCTGGTAGCTACGGGAATAATATCCGAGCTCCGAAGCGCCGAAACGCGAGCCAATGATGATGTTGTCCAACTGGCGGTGAAAGAAGTTGACGACACTGAACCCCGTCAAATAGACCCCGAAATGCAGCGCACTTCGTGCACCGCGCCAATCGCCGACAAGGCTCGGTCGCCAGCGGCAGACGATCCAGAGCGTCGAAAGCGTAACGACATTCGCGACCAGGACCGTGACAACGAGCGCCCAGTAGCCGAGATCGGTCTTCCAGGCCACGAGAATGCCTGCGGCTGCACCTGTGGCATGCCCCAATAGTCCCGCTCCTTGCAGGGCCATCCAGCGCATCGAGCGCAGCAGCAATGCGGTATGCTGTGAGCCGAGCGCCGCAAGCGGAAATACGATCGACAGCGCCATGATGACGTCAGCGACCCGGGCGTCGTCGAAGAACAGGGCAGCCAGCGGCGCCAAGCCGCAGACCACCGGGACCAGCAGGCATCCGATGCCGACTGTGATAAAGAACAGGCCGCTGACGGTGTCTTGATCGATCTGGGAACGCTGAACAGTGGCCGAGGTCAAACCGAACTCGGAGAAGATGCCGATGAAGCTGGTCACCGCAGTGGCCATGGCTACCAAGCCGAAATCTCCCGGCACTAGCAACCGAGCCAGGATTGCAGTCGTCGCGAACTGGATGAGCATGCGGATCGGCTGCGCCGCCACCGCAACCACGCCGCCCAGGACCGTGCGGCGACCGAGGTTCTCGGCAAGATGATCGGTGTTCAAGGCGCGCCGATTGCGCTCCCGTTGGCTGGTCATTTGGAACGTCGCGTGAGAGGCTTGTCGGGTCCATTGCCTCGGAAGACGATTGCGATGGCGTCTCGCAGCGGGCTGTCAGACAGCAGCGATCGTGTGGCGCGGGTCGGAAAAATGGCGAAGGCGCGCCAAATGGCCTTCAGCGCCGCCGCGCGCTCGCCATTGCGTGCACGAAACAAGGCGGTCTCGACGAAGTAGTAAAAGAAGTGCTGCATCGTCTCGAAATAGGACCTGGCAAAATCGATAGGCGAGCTCCAGAGTCGCCATTCTGGAACGGCGTGTCGGAAGAAAATTCGTCTTGCAAAGGCCACCCGCTTGGTCTGAAGTTCGTCATAGTGACCGGTGGGTCTCTGACGAAACAGAACACAAGGTTCTGGAACAAATCCGACGCCGAAGCGGCGCGCAATCCTCAGCTGCCAGTCCCAGTCCTGTCCTCCAATCAACCTCTCATCAAACAATCCAATCGCCTCGCGGACGCTGGTTTTGACAACAGTCGCGCCAATCTGAGGGAAATAGCCGCTTAGCATCAGCTTGACGAGCGCTCCGCCCTCGGGGACGTGCGGCGGCCAAGGCCCATAGATCGGCTGCCGTTGCGGATCGGTGTTGATGATCTGTCCAACGACCATGCCCAGTTCAGGCATGCTGGCCAATAGCTGCAGATGGCGCCGGATATGATTCGACGTCCAGAGATCGTCATCGTCTAGAAAGGCGACGTATTCGCTCGTGGCGGCTTTCAAGGCGATATTGCGCGCAGCGGCGGAGCCGTTGACCGATGTGTGCAGATATTTGGCTCCGAACGCCTCGGCGATCTCGCGGGTCTCGGGGGAGGTTCCGTTGTCCCCCACAAGGATCTCGAAGAAAATGTCGTCCTGCTCTACAGCACGAATGCTCGCGAGGGCTTCGCGGAGCAGAGCCGGACGGTTGTTGGTCGGGACAACAACAGAAACTGTTTTTCTCGCAGGGGACACGGTCAATACCACTCTTCCCAGTCGTCAAATGCGCCATCGAGCAGCGCCGCGAAGATCCGATCGTCGTCCATGGAGGTTACGAACGTACGTGGAATGGTTCCAGAAGGCCGGGTGTTTTCAGCCTGGGCATAGATCAGCTCATATCCGGCTGCTTGTGCAGCTTGATGTGCGAACGACGTCCAGTTTCGTGACTGGCCGAACGGAATGGCAAAGCAGTTGACAGGCAAACCCAGCTGCGATTGGAGTCTCGCTCTGGACTGTTGGAGTTCATCGATCGTCCTCTGCTGACCGAGACGCCCGAAGTCAGGATGCGAGACGGAATGACTTCCGATCTCCACTCCCATCCGCGAAAGCTCGCCGAGTTCGTCCCAGGTGAGCATGCGCGGTCGATGCCAGTCCGAAGGGCGATCCATGAAGTCGGTGGCCACGAACAGCGTCCAAGGGATTTGATACTCGCGCAGAATCGGGGCGGCGATCATCAGCGTGCTGCGCCAGCCGTCGTCGAATGTGATCGAAAGGTCTCGCGATTGGTTTTCGCCGCGCGCGATCCGGCTGGCTGGGACGAATCGGTAGCCTTGGCCGAGCGCAAATTCGATCTGACGCCGAAATCGGCCAGGCGAACAATCGTTAACGCCAAGGTCGGGCTGCCCCACGGAATGATAGCACAGCAGGCGCCCGGAGCGCTTTGCTCGGCGGCGTCCAAACATGGCCAAAGCCTTGCGCTCGCAATACAGGCGTACTTTGGCAGCCCGTCGACGCCATCGAACCCTGTCTGTCAATTCTGCTCTCATCTCGATCCGGTGGCGCTGCTGTCCTTCAGATCGGCACCGATCAAAGGGAATTTATCCCGGTCACAATAGCACGGGACGCTTCCAAGATGCACTGCGGCAGTGATCATCTCTTTGCACTAGTCTTAACGCCTCGGCATTATACGGCGGTGCCGGGGCTCATCTGTGGGCGGTCCTGAAGCTTCATCGCCGGCCGACGCGTCGCAAGAGCTTGCTAACCCGAGCCGGTGTCGGCCAGCGTACGCGCCTTGCAACCGACCCGACGGTCAGGGTCGGCGCGACAAGAAGTTCGTAGCCGCTGCGCACGCGATGGGGTAGCGTGTCAGGTTCGACACGCTGATAGCAGCCAAGAAATCCTCCGATGACGTGGCGTCTGACGAAGCCCGCGCGTTTGAGGCGGCGGTCGAGATCGAATTTGTTGTTGTGTAGATGCCATGCGGTCGCCTCATCCGCTGAGCGCGTGTCGAAATTCGCGAATAGCCAGCCGTTCGGCTTGATTGAACGATGTAGTTGAACGGCTGTCGCGTCGAAATCGCGGACATGAACAAGAACATCGAAAGCTGTGACCACATCGAAGCTGTGATCCGGAAGTTGGCTATGGTTGAGGTCGATAATCTTGATCTGGTCTTGATGGCGTTGAAAGCGCCAGGCGGCATACCGCAGCAACGGACGTGAAATATCGGCGATCGTGACATCGAAAGAGCTGCGCCGAAAGAATTGGGCGTTCACTCCAATTCCAGAGCCGAAATCAAGGAGATTTCCGCTCACCTGCAGGTCTTCGAGAAATCTCAGGACGGCAACGGCCTGCGGGAATGCATATCCCGTCGTCTGCAGATAGGCGTACCAAGCGAGGTCATACTTCCAGGACGTCAGCGTGTCATAGAAGTCCTGCAGCCCCTCGGGCGTGGAGCGATCCGCGGAGCTCCATTCATCGACGCTCAGCTGCTCCCAGTTAATACACTTGTCGTAGGCGGCTTCCACGGCTTCGGAATGGAATTCCGCCAATTCGGCCAGAATGGCGGAGCGGCAATCGGAATCGGTGGCGATACAGTCTCGTAACCGCTTTATGTTTCCATTGAGGTAAGCGTCGCGTTGGTCCGCCGACCACGTGTCTGGATCAGGAGCTGGCGCAAGCACCGGATCGATGTGCTGCCCCTGGCTTGTTTGCAGCGGCTGGATCAGCAAGCCGGCAAGCCGAGCCCACGCCCCATTTTGCCGGGTGCTCCTGGGCATCCCTTGTTCCTGGCCATCAGAATGGCGTCTCAGCACGCAATCAAAGACGGGACGGCCTGCTGCATTGATGGCCGAATTTTAGCGCGGTATTGCCAAGATTGCAAAGCTCGGCGGTGGCGGTCCGCAACATCGGGAAATCAAAGCCCAAGCGGCCCTGAGGCCAGACAGTCCAAGGATACCACGCCTCAGCTTGGCCAAGGAAGGGTCTAGCGCGATCACCGCGCCCAGAACGTAATTATCGCTCAGCTGGCTGGCGTCAGGGTATCAATCAGAGAGAGGGAACTTTCTTCGAGCACCAGGCAGGTGAGACGTCCCGTCGCAAATGCGCCAGTGTCGATATTGACGCGGTTGGTCCGGACCTCGACCGTCTTGGTCGGCGTATGGCCATGGATGACGATCTTGCCGAACTCGCCCTGCATGTCAAGGAATTCACCTCGGATCCAGAGCAGGTCCTCCTCTGCCTGCTGCGACAGTGCCACGCCAGGCCGGACACCCGCGTGAACGAAAAAAAAGTCGCCGAACGTGCAGCTCGCCTGTAAGTTGCGAAAGAACTGCATGTGCTTGCTGCCGAGAGCAGCATGAAACGTGGCCTGAGCCTCGGGTACGGACCTGGTGGGGCCGCCCCCCAGAAAGCCTGGCATTACGCCATATGAGACGAGCGTCTCGAAACCGCCAAGTCTCATCCAGCGATCGAACGCAATCCGGTCGGTGAGGCTACGAAGGGCGAGCGCTTCGTGGTTGCCCTTGAGGAAGACGCATTCGTAAGACCCGGCATGCTCGACCAGGCGCTCAATGGTCTGCTTTGATGCCGGGCCGCGATCGATATAATCCCCAAGAAATATGAAAATTGGCCGTGCGGCGGGCCGCGCGGCCATATCGCGCTCGACCTGTCCAAGCAGCCCCTCCAGCAGATCGAGGCGGCCATGAATGTCCCCAACGGCATAGACCCTTATTCCGGGCGGTAGCAGAGGACGTCGCCCGGATATGCTGAGCTGGTCGGCAGCGGAAAGGGGATAGGGCACGGGTTCAACTCGTTGCGGCAGATCGCCTTGCTCAGCTTTCCTTGGAAGAGGTACTTTAAAAGGTATATTGTCCGGGTTTATCAATTGGACGGTCCAATTGAGGCGACAGTCTGTTGAAGGTATTCTGGCACCATGTGCTGTTTTAACCTCGGCAATGCTGCATGTTCGATCCGCGTCCTTAAGCCTGCCAAGCTTCCCGAGCCAATCAACCATAGCTGCCGATCCAGGTTGATCTACAGCTATGGCTGCTATAGATTGGAATGAGCTTTTTTTCAAATCCAAACAAGTAGTTGGAGAGCGTTTCATGTCGGTCAATGGGGTGTTGAAGGCAATTTGCGCTCCTGTCTTCGTTCTCGCTGCAAGCCACGCCTGGGCCGGCACATGCGTCGATCCTGCGCTATCGCCTGCTGCGATCGCGCAGTTCAAGTCTGATCCGAAGTCGCTCGTGGCCCCCGAGAACGATACGCGTACGATTGAAAACCTTGTTCGAGACCTCGTCGGAACCGACGCAAAGCTCGGTGCCGACATCATTCAACTGGTTCCCGACACCACACCGCGCTTTCGATCCGCCATCGCCGCTGGTATGGCGCAGGGGGCAATAGCCTGTTCGAACGTGGACCAGGAAGCTGCCTTGTTGATCCAGCAGGCGGTCGCCAGCCTCGAAGATAGTGCGTTCCAAGCATCGTTCGCCGCGGTCGCAGGTGACCTGTCGACGGCTGCCGTTCAAGCAGCGGCCGCATCGGCGACCAGCGCGGTGGGAAGTGTGGTTATTACCAATCCCGGTGGTGCACGCATTCAGACGTCCTCCCCGCGTGGGGGAGGAGGGAGCACTGCCATCGCTCAGATCACATCTGTTGGCACCAGCATTCGCGCCATCAGCGGCACCAACTCGACCTCCACGACTGCAGCATCTCCCGTAAGCGCCAAGCGCTGAATTGCCTGACCAGCGACTGAGCCTGTCGAGGATTATAGATGAACGTCGCCGGCCCGTTTTCGCGCTACTCTGACACTCTCGCCAGTAGCAGCGTCTCTTCGTCCGGATCCGTTTCACTGCTCGACATTCGGGACTTTTTCAGCCGGCAATGGCGGCTGATCTTTCTGCTTACTCTGCTCGCGATCGGAGTCGGAGTTGCCTATCTCGCCGTGGCGCCCAAGCGCTACACGGCGCAGGCGGACATGATCATCGACACCAAGCGGGTGACGTGGAATCAGTCCTCGCTCGAGACGGAGAATCGATCGATCGATGACGCCGCAGTCGAGAGCGAAATCGAAACCACCAAGTCGGAACAGGTCGTTTCGGCTGTCATTCGTAACCTTCGTCTCACGGAAGACCCTGAGTTTATTGGAGCCGGTGAAGGTCTGAAACAGCGGCTGTTTGGTCTGGCGGGCCTGCCGTCTGGACCGGCCAGCGAGCCGACGAAGGAGGAGCTGCAGCAGCGCGCCATTGCCACCGTTAAGTCCAATCTGCGGATCACGCGACTGGGCCGAAGCTATATCGAGCAGATCGCCTACACCTCGCTCGATCCGGGTAAGGCGGCAAGAATCGCGAATGCATTTGCTGATGCCTATATTGAAGACCAGCTTCAGGCAAAGTTCGAGGCGACCCATCGTGCCAGCGTCTGGCTCGAGCAACGCATTGGCGAGCTGAAAAAGCAGGCCAGCGACGCTTTTCGCGACGTCCAGGACTACAAATCCCAGAACAGCATCATCATCGGCGTTGATGGCAAGCTGGCCAGCGACATCGAGCTTGATCAGCTGAGCACGGCCTTGGCAAAGGCGCGTGCCGATACGAGTCAGGCCAGGGCCAGGCTGGATCGAATCGAACGCGTGCTGGAGCAACGTCCTGACCCGAACAAGGAGAGCTTCAACATTCCGGATCCCGTCGTCACCGACGCGCTCAGCAGCCCGGTTATCACGAAGCTCCGGCAGCAATTCCTCGACGACAAGAACAAGGAAGCCGAGTGGAGCGCCCGATATGGCGCGGATCACCAGGCCGCCCGTAATCTGCGCGCCGAGATGGCCGCTTTGCAGCGTGCGATCTGGGATGAAGTCTCGCGCATTGCAGAGAGCTACAAGAGCGAACTTCAGATCGCCAAGAGCCAAGAAGAATCGATCGACAAGCGGATGCTGGATGTGTTTCAGCAATCGTCGTCGACGAGACAGTCGCAAGTCCGCCTTCGCGAACTCGAAACCGCAGCTAACACCTATCGCGGCATCTACGAGAGCTTCTTGTCGCGCTTCACGCAATCGGTCCAGCAGCAGTCTTTCCCGTCAACGGAAGCGCGGCTGGTGTCGTTGGCTACCCCCCCCAGCGCGCCCTCGTCCCCTAAGGCGGCGCTCACGATCGCGCTTGCGACGCTGTGCGGACTTGGATTGGGAGTCATGGCCGCGGTCGCACGCGAGCAGATGACCCGGCAAATCTATACGCGAGCCCAAGTCGAAAGCCTGCTGCGGACCAATTGCCTGGCCGTTCTACCGGCGTTTAGCCAAAGGAAAGTATCGCGGTCCAAACGCGGTACACGGCAGTCCGGCGCCTTTCGGCAGATCAGTGAAGTTGCGCCTTATTCCGCGACGGCAGAGGCCCTGCGCTATATCAAGGTCGCGATCGACTTGAACCCCGCTGGCGGTAAGGTGATTGGGATCGTCTCGGCGTTGCCGGGCGAAGGCAAGACGACAGTTGCTGCGGGTTTTGCCGCGTTCGTAGCTAAGAGTGGCGCCAAGACTCTGCTGATTGACGGCGACCTCCGCAATCCATCGATGACGTCGACGCTGGGCTACGAAGATGTCCCAGGCCTTCTCGACCTCGTTGCGGGCAAATCCAGTCTCGGTGACCTCGTCATCAGCGATATGACGAACAAGTTTGACTTTGTTCCGGCTTCGACCCGCATCAAGCCCTCGAACAGTTCGGATATTCTTACGTCCTCTCAATTCAAGCAGCTGCTGAAGACGGCGAGAAACGATTACGATTATGTTCTGATCGATTTGCCTCCGATTCTGCCCGTGGTCGATGTCAAGGCGGCAGCTCATCTCTTTGATGCATTCGTGATGGTCATTGAATGGGGCAGCACGTCTTCAGATGACATCGTAAAGGCGGCCTCGGCGTCGTCCGTGGTCTCGGAGCGTCTGCTCGGTGCCGTACTGAACAAGGCCAATGAAGCCATCATGCGCCGCTTCGAAGGTTATTCCGACAGGCACTATAATTATTACACGAACGAGAAGCCGGCCGAGGAGACGGTCTAACTTCTTCATGGTGTCGGTGCGCACGAACTTCACCCGAACTGTCCTGAACGCGATCCTTGTGCTGATGGGCTTGTCGGGCTCGGCCTGGGGTCTTCTCTCGGCCAAGGACGCTGCCATCTCCGACGATTTTGCCACCGTCGAAGCACGGCTGCTCCGATTTGAAACGTTCAACCCCGACGCGGCGACCCGCGCGCTTCAGTTGGCCCAGGACAATCGAGTAAGCGCCTGTGACAGCCACGCCCAGCATACTCTGCTGCTGCTCGAGATCCCCCTGTTGGACGCCGCGCTGCGCGCGGGTGCAGGCAAGGAGTTCGATGAGCGAATGGCGTCCATGGAAGCCCGCACCCGGCTGGCATTGAGTTGTGCACCCCGGGACTCGTTTGCCTGGCTGGTCGCGTTTGGACTCGCCATTGGTCACGGCCGTCTGGACGAGGGCGCATTCTCCCTGCTTGTGAGGTCCTACAAGACTGGCCCAAACGAGGCCTGGATTGGGGTGCGACGGATGATCATCGCCGCGCCCGTTCTAACGCAAGCTCCGAAGGCCGCCCAGGCAGAGATTCTAGATGAGTTCGGAACGCTGGTAAGCCGGGGCTTTGTGGACGTAACCGCAAAGGCCTATCTCAGCGCACCAAGTGCCGCCCAAACCCTGTTGAAATCTCGCGTCGCCCAGCTCGATCCCCGGATGCAAACGTTGTTTGCCAAGGCCCTTGAATCGCTTCGAAGGTAGTCATCGTTGAAGCGGGCGCGTCATCGCAAGGAGCTCTATCGGAGCCTCTGGGCAAATGCAGGCCTCCGCGCGCTTGGTGCCTGCGCCCGGCGCGTCTGAGCCAAGTCAGGGAGTTGTCCTTGGATCAAGGCTTCCCGCAGCAGGCATGGCGAAGGCCAAAGTTCTCCACGCCGCGGCCCGGCAGGTTCGATGTGCCAAGCGCTGGCCGGGAGAGCGATCTCCGTTTTTTGAGAACGCGAATGAATCGCAGCTCTTCCAGGGCCGGGTCGTTACGACGGACAGGGCCCCTTCCTCTGATGGTTGATAGTCTCATCCCGGCGGGGACGGGCACCGAAAGGCGGCGCTTCCTCCGCTCTGAGCGCGTGCCATTGCTCAAGCGTGGCCGCAGGGCCAAGCCGTATCCGGGAAACTACGGGGAGTGTCCTCGATCCTGACTTCGATGCTTTGCGGCCCAGAAACTCACATAGTTAATTTTAACCTTTCTCATCCTGCGGCGACCAATGATAGTGGTACCGGCAGGCGGTCGAAGTTCAGCGAGTGAGGGGTTAGGGATTTGTGTTGCCCATACAGCACTGCAGGCGCCATTTCGCGGCGAGAGCCTGGGCGGCATCGCGGATCAGATCATCTTACGCTAATAATTTCATTAGCTTAAAATTTTTAGCTTAACAGAAGGTTGCCTCCGGGAATGCTTCAGCGAAAATTGTGCAGCGCGAATCGATCTGATAAAAAAATCGTTAAAGGAGAGTAACGAAAGTTATTCAACGAGGGCCTACGATATTTTGTTTTCGGAGTACCCATATGAACAGTTTATCAGATACACGCTCGGATTTAAGGTATTCTACAGTTGTAGGTTCGCCTGCTCCGGTTGGAGTAATGTCCAAGCGTATTGTGGATATTGTTCTTGCGCTTAGCGGGATCATTCTACTGGCGCCGTTGCTTTTGATTTGTTACGTCGCGGTCGTTTTGTCTTCTCCGGGGCCCGCGCTATTCCGTCACAAGCGGGTGGGATTTAGCGGTAGGACCTTCGAGTGCTTGAAGTTCCGGACCATGGTGCCGGATGCATCAGAGCGTCTTCAGGAGCTCCTTGAGGCCGATCCCGCCGCTCAGGCCGAATGGGCTGCGACCCGCAAGCTGCAAAATGATCCCCGTGTCACCGCGATCGGCGCGCTCCTGCGCAAGTCGAGCCTCGACGAGCTGCCGCAACTCTACAACGTGCTCAGGGGCGAAATGAGCATCGTGGGGCCGCGTCCCGTGACCGAGGAGGAGCTGGATCGTTACGCAACGTCCCTGGACTCCTATCTGTCATGCCGCCCGGGAATTACCGGGTTGTGGCAGGTGAGTGGCCGCAGCGGCACGAGCTACGAGAAGCGCGTCGCCTGCGACGTCTATTACGCGCACAATTGGTCGATGGTGCTTGATGCCAAGATCATCGTGGTGACAATCCCGGCCTTGCTCTCGACGGATGGGGCATGCTGATCCGCGTCCCGTGCGCCAAGTGAATGCCGAAATCAGTCCCCACGACGGATGGCCTGAGACGGCCACGGTCTTCCAAGGCTGCCGCGGCGCGGGATCAAGCTGCTGCGCCGCCCTCGGAAGCGGGGCATAATGAGCCTTCAGAACACCTGCTCTTTACGTTAATTATTTGAAAACATTGCTCGTTTCTCGCTTTGCGCTTATCTCTCCGGGAGCCGCGAAGAATGAGCCGAATGAGCGATTTTCGTTCCGCAGATCGAACCAAAGGGCCGCGCGGTCAGCAGGGGGCGTCTTTGACGTTAAGGCGGAAGCTTTCTATTGCCGCGCTCGTGTTGACGATTCTGCTGGCCATGACGATGTGGCTGGCATTGCTCGGCTGGGGTACCATGGAAGTCGTGTTGACCGCGATGTCAGCAGTCGAGAAGATCTGGACCTCAGCCTTCTGATCACGGATTGACAGCGCTGGACTTGGCCCATCGGTTATCGGCTGCCCTTCGGGGCTGCAGCTCGCGTAAGCGCCCAAGGCATCGGACCGAGCGCTGACGATTTGGCTCTGCGGCGTGTCTGAGGCGACCAACTCAGCACAACGTGCATCGCGGGAGACAGAGCCGCTGCCCACGGCTGGCCGGCCCAACAATTGCTTATCGTAAACAGTTGCTTATCCTAGACAGTTGTCTGCCCCGTCCTAGGCAAAAATTTACACCCTTGCGGGACAATGAACACGGTTGGCGTACGCGTTGGCGGTCGCATGTTGCTCATTGAGGTGTCGCGCATGGCGCAGATCTGCAAGATTTTCATGTCGACGCTTCTGGGAGTGACCCTGTTGAGTGGCGACGCTCTCGCGCGTAACCGGGTGTCGCACGACCCGGTTCAGCAATCCTCGATCCCGGAGGGCGGGGCGACGCTGGCGCCATTCCAGCATGTGAGATTCTGCATTCGCTATCCTGCAGAGTGTAAATCGGACGCGGAAAGCAAAAGTCGAATCGAGCTTGATCCCTCAATCCTCGAGCTGCTCGCGCGAATAAACCGCGACGTCAACGTTGCAATCGCGCCGACGAACAAGAGCTATGATACCAATCTGTCCGACGGCTGGAGGCTCGCGCCCAGTTCGGGTGACTGTAACGACTATGCAGTGACCAAGCGCCACGAACTCGTCCAGATCGGTATTCCTGCGAGGGCGCTCCGTCTCTCCGTGGTCAGGACCTCTTCCGGAGTTGGGCACCTTGTTCTTGTCGTTGCGACGACAAAGGGCGACCTCGTCATGGATAATCTGACAGAGACGATTAGGAACTGGGAGAGTACCAATTACGACTGGATCAAGATCCAGTCGGCGCGTGACGCGCGATTCTGGAGCGAGGTCAAGCCGGACGGCGCAATGTCGCGGGCCCGTCACCTGCGCATAGCAGGCCGCTAACTCCCATCCGGCCGCTTTCTTTGCTCAGACTTTCCCTTGCGCCGCTCCGCCGGAGGGCAGCCGTCGAGAGGCGGAAGCTATAGAGAAGGCTGAGGCATCAGTGCGCGCAAGAATCAGGGCGCCTCTATCCCAAATCCGTGCTGCGCCGCAATTAGAGAATTAGCGCGCCAGTGACGCCTCACCATGTTCAGCCGTCGCCCGGGCCAAGCCAGATCCGAGGAGAATCGAGAACGGAATCAGATAGCCTGGTATCTGCAGCGAGAAGTCGATCAGTGAGTGCAAAAAGGTCAGCGCCACGACGCCCAGTACAGCGAATGCAGAACCCTCACTTCGATCCCTTGTTCTCAGTGAATAACGAAACAATATCACGAATGACCCGACGGCGGCCGCCAAAACCATGACGCCGATCGGAAGTCCCATCTCCAATGCGATCTCGATCGGAGTGGAGTGGGCAGATTCCCATACGCCCCAACCGCTCAGATCGGCGCTTCGCACCGAAGGAAAGACGTCTGCAAACGTTCCAGCTCCGTAACCCAGGAGAGGGCGGGCCAAAGTCGCCCCGATACTCGCGACATAGACGCTGAAGCGGCCGTCATCGAATAGCCCGTGACTGCCAATGCGGCCGCTTTGTCCGAGCCATAAGACAATGACGCAAATCGCCAGTGCAGCGACCGGAAGTGCATACGACAGGCGAAAGTTGAAAGTCTTTCTAACAAGAAGGAACAGGGCGAGAAAGGCACCTATACTGGTGCAGATGAGGCCTCCCCGCGAGGTTGTGAGGAGCGTGGCGCAAAAGCACAGCAGGGCCGCCGCAAAGAACAGCAGCGACCTGAAGGCGAGGGTCTCGTTCCAGGGCATGAGCAGCAGGAAGCGAATCGTGGGCGCTTCGATAACCCGCAGCGAGAGCACCGCCCTGCATAGCCACAAGATGAAGCCGACCCCCATAAAGGTCGCCGCCGTGTTACGGTTGATGAAGGTTGCCGTCAGCATACCCTGATACGCCTCCTTGGTCTCCCAGAGAACCAGGTTCGGCGTGAGAACCAGAGCCGCGATGCCATAAACGGCATAGGTCAAGATGACATAGCGCGCGACGCGAAACAGCGTATCGGTCCGACGACGCGACACCCCGACGAAAAACCCGTTCAGAACCCCGGCCCCGAGCAGCAAAAGATGCCCAAGGGCCTCACGTGTGATCTGCGCGCGTGCTGAGATCCGCTGCGGCAGCTGGAGGCCGAGCAATTCGTTGGCACTGCTCCAACTCGGATCAGCAAGCCGGCCGAAGAAACCCGGGACAATTTGCAGGCCCATGACACCGGCGTACACCCCGCAGCCCGTCAGAAAAACCAGCAACAGCCGCACCTGATTGGTGCTGAGGGGAATGCTGAGTCCAAGGATCACACCCAGCGACAAAACGACGACCCATATGACGACCGCGAGCTGGTCGACCGAACCGAAAAACAGGGGAGCGAGCGAAAATGCTCCCAGCGTCAACCAGAGCTGCAACGACCTCGCCATCCGCAGCGCAAATCCGGAGCGTTAACTGATCACGACGCCGTAGGGCTCGACAGCCTCTAGGCTTACCACCTGGTCTTGACCGCCGTGTTCACGCTCGTGACGGCGGCTGCCGTATTTCCAGTCGCGTTGGCCGTATTATTGATCAGGGTCAGCAGCTTGTAGTAGTCGACCACCTTCGCGTTCGCGACATACATGACGTCCTTGGTACGCATCTGGAAGCCAGAGGCCAAGAGAAGGCCTGATGGATCACGCAAGTTCACGTGATAGATTGTCGGAATCCGATCGTAGGGGAAACGATTGGTGTCGATTCCGAACTTCTGCAGCAACGGCCGATCCTCATAGCGGTAGATGAACACTTCGGCCGGATCGGACTGGTTATCATTGAGGCCACCCGCCTTGCCTATCGCCTGTGCGAGGGTCAGCGTCTCGGTGTCGAAGGCAATTTCGGAATTGAAACCGAAGACGTTCTGGTTGAGTGCCCCAAGCGCTGTAAAGGTCGGCGACTCGCGGGTGATGAAGATGACGTCATTCGGTCGGATGAAGATATTCTCATTCGGGTCGTGAACGATCCGGCTGAGGAGTACCTTCACCCGCTTCCCATCACGCTGCAACGTAATGTAGCTTTCAATCGCTTCATATTTGGGACCGCCGGCGCGTGCGATCAGCGCGAGCAGACGCTCGCCGACGCTGTTCAATGCTAGGACACCAGGGGTGTTGACGTCGCCCAGCACGCTCACCACGCTCGAATGCTGCTGATTGAGGCTGACGACGACCTGAGGCTCGATGGCGCGGTTGCGCAGGCGGGCAACGATAGCCTGCTGAATTTCCGGGAGCGTCCGGGCCGCCGCTGGAATCTCCCCTGCATAGGGAACGTAGATGTTGCCGTTCTGATCGACGGCCTGCGGGGGCAGATCAACAAAATTGCCGGGACGCGCGCCGGCCGCCGTCGCAGGGGTAAAGAGACCACCGGGCGCGGCCTCGAAGATCGAAATGTTCAGAACGTCGCCTACGCCTGCGACCTGCACCGGCTTAGGGCGCTTGTCTGGAAATGCGCCCTGAAAGCTGATCAGATTCGGCTGCGACAGAAACCCAATGGTATCGGCGCTTACGTCGACCAGAGCGTAGGGCAGCGCGGCGTTGGATCGCAGGCCCGCGGTCGCCGTTGCCTCGATTGCATCGCTCTTAGGACCGGTTCCCGGCAGGAGCGCGCAGCCCTGCAATATCATCACGACGGCTAGGCCGCACGCAGCTCGCGACACAATCTTCAACTTCTTCACGGCCCCGGATGCGTTCAAATGCACGTTGGCTGAGCCTGCAGAGTAGGACGGCTCGAGATTGGCAGGTTTGCCGGTCCCGGTCCTGAAGAGTGAGCTCTCGGATGCCATGCTTTTCTGTCGACTTCATTGGGCCAAACCTGCGCTTGGCCGAGCCAGTCCCCAAGTGGCAGGACCCTACAGGCGGAGGAACTTGACCGAAAGTGCGGGGTGGCAAAAGCGCACCACTTTTGGTCACAAGTTGCAGATGTGCCACAGCACCCTCGAGTTGAAAGTGTCGCGTCGGAGGAACGTCCGGCGCGGATCTCCGCCCATTCGATTCCTGATTGTATTCGCTGAAATTCGACCGTAGGTTGTGTTTCGATTCGTGTGTTCGACCCCAGGACCTCCGCGCACACCACCGGGCCAACTCTCGTTAAGGTTTTCCTAGGAATTTGCGTGGAAGATGGGTCTCGGATGCCTCGTTGGAGCCTCGAAACGAGGTAACACGGCGGTGATTGTACGGTACTTTGAAACCTCCGAATCGTGGTATACTTGAGTTTCGGTTGGGGATCAGCCATGGGATACGCTGCGATTGCGCTTGCCACCCTGGGATTAGGCTTGGGCCTGACGTCCCGTGTCTGGGCTCTATTCCCGGTTGTCATGGTGCTGTTCCTGGCAACGATCACCCTCGCCATTCAGCAGGCGTTGGGCCTGATGGAAGCGACTCTTTATACCGTGCTCGCTCAATTGATCATTCAGGCCTGCTATTTTGTCGGGCTGGTGGTTCGAGTGACATTCGGACCGCCGCGTCAGCCTGCAGTCAAGCTTGCCCGTAAGCCGTCAGTTCAGGCCTTCGGAAATCTGCGGGCACACCGGCTCGGTCGACGTGCGACCTGAATGATTCTGCCACCGGACAGTCCGGGCGGCAGATTTTGTATTGGTCTCGCCGGCGGATTGCCTGACGGGCGTGCACGTTTGGTACTCTCTCGGCCAGAAGGGGGTCTTCTTGAGAAGTAAGCTTTTCAGGTCCTGTCGGCCGGATGAGACCGACCGCCGGAGAGCTGTCATACGGTTGTAGCTTTAGATTGAAGGTGTTTCCTCCACATCGCCAGCATGTTCTGGGCTCATGCTTCGCCGTAATATGTGTAGCTTCGCTTGGGCTGCCCTTCGAGACGGCGCAGGGCTGCTTCATCTACCTTGTTGAGAACCACTCCCACAACCTTATCGGTGACGATGGGCGACTCCGATAAGGCGGCAAGTACGACGGATGCTGGCGTATCGTTCCATTTGATCATGAGGATCAGCGCGTCGAACATCGAGGCTGTCGCCACGACGTCAACAACGGGAAGGATCGGCGGCAGGTCGACCAGAACGTAATCATAACGATCTTGAGCAGCTTTAAGAGCATCCAGCACGCGTGTCGAGTTCAGAATGTCGGCGCCGCTTGCAGGCCGCAGGTGCGCGCTCGCGGGCATGAAATCAAAGCCGTACGCAAGGCTGGAGATAACGATCTGCTCGAGATCAGATTGGCCGGCGGCCAGTTCCAACAGCCCAGGCTGCCTGGTATATTCGAGCATTCTGGTCATCGCTGGATTGCGAAGGTCGCCATCAACCAGCAGCACGCTGTGTTGGTTCTTCGCCAGGAAGGCCGCTAGCCCGGCCAAAGTGGTCGTCTTTCCCTCGCCGGGAACTGCCGAAACCAGCCCGATGATCTTACCGCCTGCCTTCTTCAGATCCAGTGCGAGCTTGATGGCGCGAAGCGCCTCGGCCGTCGCCGAGAACGGGCTCGCGTCGGCGAGCTGCCGGAACGCGGCGGCTTCGGCCTTCATCTTGTTACGTACGCTTAACCTAAGGCGTTTCCTGCGGGCAATTGGCAGCGTCGCGAGGCAGGGCTTCTGTGTGAGACGCTCGAGCTCTTTCCGGGTGCGCAAGCCGCGGCCGGTCCTGTGTCTTACGAGCGAAGCAAGGATCCCGAATCCCAGGCCGTATACAGCCGATAAGATCACGATTTGACTCGATATCGGCGCAACACGAAATCCGGGACCTGCCTCGTGGACAATCCTCGATGAGTTCTGCGGCAGCGGCTGCTGCTGCGCGGTTTGCGCGAACCGAGCCAAAAAAGTCGCATAGTTGGTCTGGTAGACCTTCGCCGTGCTTTCTAGTTCCCGTAGCTTGGCCTGCAATTGCCGGGTTTCCGCCGACTGCTGAAACACTTCCCCCAGTTTCTTGTTCAGTTCGTCCTCATGCGACTTGGCAATCTCAACCTGACTCTTGTACCCCTCGGCGAGGCGTGCAACCTCGTCCCAGATCGCGTGCCGGCGAGCTGCCATTCGGTCCCGCAACTGAACGGCGGCCTGGTGATCTGGCCCATACCGCGAACTCAGTTCGGATTCCTTGTTCTTATCTTGTAGAAAGTCGTCCCTGAGCCCATTGATCACGGGGCTCTTCAGTGCATCCGGCACTGACGGGGCGGCGGCGAGGTCAAGAGCCTGCCCCGTGGTGCGTTGCGCGAGAACGTGCGTAATCTGCTCCAGCTTCGATTGAGCCTGGATGGTCTCTCCGCGCGATTTGGCCAGCTCTTTACTGAGCTTGTCCAACTCGACCTCGCTCGCGAGTCGGCCTTGCGAGCCGAGGATGATCGCATTCTGGAATTTGAAATCCTGCACAGCCTGTAAGGAGTCCAGAACCTGCCGGTGGAGCTCCGCCACGCGCTTTTCGAGCCACCCTCTCGTTCGGACCGCGGTTTCGAAATAGGACTGCAGCTGATCTTCGATATAGGCCTGAGCAACGGCATTGGCGATTTCGCCCGCGAGAATGGGATCTTGCGAGGTGTAGGTAATTTCCTCGATGTAACTTCGTCCTACGCGGACGATGCTAAGGTTGCGGCTGACCGTCGCCACCGCGCAGCGCAGACGCGCTTCGCTCGAACGCAGGCTCGAATCAGGCCCGGACAGAAACCTGAGCAGTCCGCGATCGGGGCATTCGAATTCAGGTCTTTGATCAAGATGAAGTCGCGATACGACTGTCGCGATGACTTTTTCAGACACCGTGGTTTCGATCTCGGTCTCGACCGCAGCGTCGTCGACGAGCAAGTTCTCGATGGTAAGGTCTGAGCGGATCCAGACATCCTTCTTGCTGCCAATCATGACGGAGGCTTGCGAGGCGTACTTCGCCGGGGTGAGAGCAATGTTGGCGAATCCGGCCCCGAGAGCCAAGGCCGTAGTCGTTATCATCAGGCGCCAATGGCGACGGAGAAATTCGCGCATTACGAGGAGAGCGCCTCGGGTGGAATCCGATTTATCGGCCGCGGCCGACAAGTTCGACTCCATCGTCTCGATTCCACTCATCGGGCGTACCCTTCTCAACCTCTCTACAGCAAGCATCCTTCAAGATCGCTCGCATATGTCGTTGCTTGCAAATGAGCCTGCCGAGATGCCCATCCGACGATGGGCGCCTCGTTCGCAAACCTCCGAGGTGCCCCTTGTCTTCGGCAGATCCAGACACCGGTCAAATCAAATGGCTCGAATATGCCTTCCGCTTTCCTGCATTTCGATTTTTTTCCGAGACCATCGGGGACAAATATTGCCGGATTTTCAAGATGGTGGTAAAAACGTGATCAAGAGAGGCGGCCCGTCCCGATGTCCTGTGCAGAAGGTTGAGCGTCAGACCGTCCTGAGGCCCATCGGACCCGTTGATCAGGCTATTCCGCGAGTCGGAAGGACTAGGCTCACGCAGCGCCGCTCAAGGTGGGCCTGCCGTCAGATCAGGAGGCGAGCGCAGCCTCGTAATACTCGTCCCAGAAGCGCGACGCCTCCTGGCTTCCGAAGTGGATCGCGATCGTTTCGCGTGCCGCCACCCTCATGCGCGCGAGTGAACCTGGCTCTTCATAGGTTTGCATGATTGCCTCGAGCGCCTGCTGTGCCAGCCGTTCGACTTCGTCCGTAAATGTTGCCTCGAAGGCGGGGCTGTCGCGATTTGCCGCGTTCGATGCGACCCACTCTCCGTAGCGGTTGGTAGGCAAGTCGAGCAGGATGCCATTCTGGCGGTCGCAAATGAATTCAGGCAGCGCGCCTTGTCGCGTTGCGATGACCGGGCAGCCCACGGCCATCGCCTCCAGCGCGCTATAGCCGAACGTGTCGCTGAATGTGGTCAGCAGCGAAAAATCCGAGCGGCGAAAGAGGTCCGTGACCGCCGCATTGTCGATTGATCCCAAGAGCGTTATGGCCGGATGTTCAAGCCTGCGACGCCAGTCGTGGAAGTACCCCTCACGTAGCGGATCTGTCCAGATGCCCCGTCCCATGGTGAGTGTGGAGGCAATGGATATGTGCAACGGAACTCCGCGCGCTGCACCTAATTCTGCAAGACGTATGGCGACGCAGCCCCCTTTGCGTGCGAAGTGATTGCCGACGAAGCTGACGCGAATCCGATCGGTGATCGGTGGTTCGTTGGGCTCGACCCAGTCCGGAAGCGGGAGATTGGGATAACGCACCGTCGTCTTGGCGAGCAACACGTCTCTCTCAGCCGCATCAGCGTGCACGGCCTCGAAAATTCCCCGCGCGTGCTTGGAAATCGCGATGATGCCGCGGCAACGTCGGCTCGCTAATGATCTTCGCAACATCCCGAAATATGCGGTCTGCTCAAGCCCGTAAGCGCGAGGGAGGTGGGATTCAAACCCGATGATGTAAGGCGTTGTCCCGATCGGCAGGCGGTTGAATGCATGAACCAGATCGAAGTGGCGCGGAGGCAGAGGGTTGAAGAGGGTAATTCCCTCGACCTTCGTGCTAAGGTAGTTGAGAGGAAGGAACGTCCGATGCTCAATCCTGTGACGGCTGTGGCGCGGTCCGTTGAAGCGCCACGGATACCGCGTAGGCGTGAGAATAGAGAGCGTCTTCAACTCTGACCTTCCCGCGGCAACTGACGTTCCCGCACTCCATCACCGTCGGGCAGGCGCAACCTTAGTGCCAGGAAAAGAAAGGCCTTCGGGCAGGCGCGCTGCGCGGGCCGCAACGTAATTGATCGATATGGCATAATTTTCGTCTTGCGAACAAGATGGCGCGACCCAGGGCGATCGATTGAAGCCGCGTCGGCGATCAAACAACTTAAGAGGAGTGATCCGACATTATACCTCTGTTGGTTTAATTAGTTCCCTGAAGATACTCAAATCCCTGAGGATACTCAAAATCGGCACGTCGGCGACCCCAGACTGTGCGTAGTCAAGGCTGAAGAGTCCAGTTGCGGTCTGGTCTACGGTTAATTGGCGAGGTGTCTGGTGGCACTGCAATGCGCTGTTTCCTGTCAATTCATATCGCGGTTGCAATCGTGAAAACGCGGGACGGCGCTGGAAAAGTTCCTGAAGGCTGAGGCGGCGTTGACTAGCGGCGCGTGAAGATCGACCGTCGGATGACGAGCACGTCCTCTCGAAGCTTCGCTCCAGGGAGGAGCGCCAACACGCCAATATATAAAACGACACCGATCACGACACATACGACGAAATCCAGGGGAGGCGACGTTCGGTCGGCTATCACCGTCCTGAGCGCAATGACGCCCGGAATCATGAACCCGGACGCCAGGAGCGGCTCGAGCGTTTGAGCGGCCGATTCTGCCTTCGGAATTCTACATGTCTCTAGGGCAAGATAGGTACAAATCACGCCACTTACGACGGTCCCTGCCGAGACCCCGGCAGCTATGCCAGCAGAGCCGAAGGCCAAACCGGTCGAAATCCCGATGAGTAGGAATAGCGAACGAACCAAGCTAATCTGAAATTCGACTTCGGTTCGCCCCACGCCGATGACCATAGCCGAGTTCAGAACGAACACCATCTGGACAATACCGAATGGAGTGAGGAGCGCGACCAACCTTCCTGTGCCGCGCCAAGCCTCGGTCAATGCAAGCTCGATGATAAGATCGGACGTCAGGGCGAGCCCGGTCAGAGCAGGGACAATGGCCAGTAGTATCATTCGTAGCGAGCCGAAATAAAGCCTCGCGAGCTGCAGTCCATTGCGCTGGTTTTCGGCAACGGCGGGCATAATGGCGTAGTGGATGCCGCCAAGGATCTGACAAGGTATGTTGACCAACTGATAGGCGAATGCATAGCGACCGAGTTCGCTTGGCCCCAACAGCGATCCCACAAGGACATTGTCGAGGTTCGTTCCGAGGAATGTGATGACCTGGGAACCGACAAGACCGATGCCGAACCGCGCCCGGGCTGTCGCCGCGGAGAGGTCAAGCCTGAGGATCGGGAAAAATCCGGACGCTATGGCAAATACACCAACCCGCACCAGCCAAAGTGTCCACTGCTGCGCGACGAGTGCAAAGGAGCCCCAATCGCAATAGGCCGTGGCAAGAGCAACGGCGGCTCCGCCGACTGTCGAGAGTATGTCGGCGCAGGCAACGGCTTTGAAGCGCGCGGCTCTTTGAAGACGCGCAGAAGGAACGATGGTGGCCGAGGAAAGCAGGAACAGAGGTGCAAGGGCGAGGAGTATGCCGCCTAGAGCCGGCTGCCCAAGAAGGTCTGCTATCGGGTGGGCGGCAACGGCAAGCAAGCACGCCAGCGCCAGAGCAAGTCCCATGACGATCCAGAATACGCTTGATTCCAGCGTCCGCGTCAGCTCGGGAGCGCGCACCAGCGAGGCTCCCAGGCCGAGGTCGCTGAAGAGCATTAAAAAGAAGAAGAACGGAGTTGCCAGGGCGATACCGCCATAGGATGACGGTCCGAGGATCCGAGCAAGCACGGGGACCAAGACGAGCTGAAGCACGTAGCGGCATGCGTTTCCGACCGCAAGAACGGTTGTTCCTATGAAAACTTTTCTATTGCTCACGAGATGGCGGACACGCATGTGCAAGCGGCAAACTAAGTGCGCCCCTCGTAGCGGCGGGCGCGACCGGAAGTGTTTGCAGCCGGAGGGGCCCGGGCGTCTGAAGCAACGGCTGCGTTCCTTGTGAGGATCCATTCATCTCCGAACGGCCTCGGCGCCAAATGGCTCATCGGAGCTGCAGGTTGAGCCGGTGCAGTATGGGCGGAGCGCCTGCCTTGTACCTGGGGCCAAGCCTTGGGCGTCGCGGGCGCGTCGAGCCGGGGCACACCTTCCGAAGTCCCAAAGCAAAACAGATTTAGCGGCTGCTTGACTTGATGGGTCTGAGGCTAATGGTTTCTGGCTCATGGTCGTGGCTGGCTGGTATCTACATTTCGTCCCGACAGCTGCAATGAAAGAGGTTGCGATAGGCGCGCAAGGGAGCAGTCGAAAAGCCGGCGCTTTTGTCCGAACCTTCCGATATTAGCCTTAATGGCAGGATCCGGCTGGTTTTATTTTGATCTGCTGGCCGCGCCCAATAAGTGTAGACCGGCGGGAACAGTGGCCAAGATGGAGAGGGCAAGCTGAAGATCGCCTACCTGGTTCACGATCTCTCGGATCCTGCCGTCCATCGGCGGACCCGAATGCTGAAGGCTGGCGGCGCCGATCTGAAGTTGATCGGCTTCAGGCGCAGCGCAGCTTCGATACGTGAGGTTGAGGGCTGCGAAGTTGTCGATCTCGGCGCGACAATGGATGGGGCCTTTGTTGCGCGCGTTTTGTCCGTCGCCTCGGCTCGTTTCCGCTTGGCCGTCTTGGCAGATGCTGTGCAGGACAGCGAGGTCGTTCTGGCAAGAAATCTGGAGATGCTTTACCTCGGCGCAGCGCTTCGCCGCCGCTACGCCAAGCGAGCTGCGCTGGTGTTTGAGTGCCTCGATATCCATAGGCTGCTGCTCGGAAGGGGGTTGCCAAGCCGGCTGCTGCGGTCACTGGAGTCAAACCTCATGCGCGAGGTGGATCTGATCCTGACGAGTTCGCCGCGTTTCATCTCCGAATATTTCCGGCCAAGGAGGTTCCAGAGCCAGATCCAAGTTGTCGAGAACAAGTTGCTGTTTCCCGACACCGAGACACTCGCGCGTGCCTCGCGGCAACTCCCGGCCGGACCACCTTGGCGGGTGGGGTGGTTCGGAATGCTTCGGTGCCGCCGGAGTTTCGCAATTCTTGCAGCCGTTGCCCGCGAAGCGGCCGGCCTGGTCGAAGTGAGCATCGCCGGCCGGCCGTCGTCCAAGGAGTTTCCTGATTTTGATGACTTGGTCCGCCGCTCACCGCACGTGAGTTTTAGCGGACCCTACCGGTCCGATCAGCTGTCGAACCTCTACGGCGAAGTTCACTTCAGCTGGGCCGTTGATTTCTTCGAGCAGGGGCTCAACTCGTCCTGGCTCTTGCCGAACCGTATCTACGAAAGCTCGTATTTTGGGACCGTGCCGATCGCGCTGGAGGGTGTCGAAACTGCACATTGGCTTGAACAAAGAGGTATTGGGGTAATCCTAAGGGGGGACCCGGAG
Organism: Bradyrhizobium sp. HKCCYLRH3099; assembly: GCF_051167855.1. NCBI lineage: Bacteria > Pseudomonadati > Pseudomonadota > Alphaproteobacteria > Hyphomicrobiales > Nitrobacteraceae > Bradyrhizobium > Bradyrhizobium sp. HKCCYLRH3099. Next base: position 17,016 of record NZ_JBNPTW010000026.1, on the reverse strand, counting down.
CTTGAGCTGAAGGGGTTGCTGTGCCGATTGGTGCCTGACCGGTATAGAGATCTGGCCGCAGCAGTGGATCGTGTCCCCCCTTCCGATATCGCCGACACGAAGGACAGCTGCCGACAGCTTGTCGCGTCCCTCGCGGTGGCCCGTAACTTGGCACGTGAAGGATCTTGAGCATGTCGACTGCACGAAATACCACTGGCCAGCGGCGCTGCATTGTCGTGATCCCCTGTCTAAATGAGGAGGAGCACATTGAGCAGACGCTGAACCATTTCATCGCGGAGCCCGATGGCATCGTCTGCAAAATCGTCGTTGCGGACGGAGGCAGCACCGATCGAACAGCAGAAATTGTCGAACGATGTGCAGCGCGTGATAATCGTATCGTGGTTCTGCACAACCGTCGCAGGATTCAGAGCTGCGGCGTCAACAGGGCAGTCGAGGATTGGGGTGACAGCGCTCCCTTCCTGGTCAGGGTGGATGCGCATGCTGCCTATCCCGCAGGATTCTGCGCCAGACTGCTCGCGGCGCAGGAGGCAACAGGAGCTGATTCCGTCGTTGTCAGCATGATCGCCAAGGGAACAACCTGCTTTCAAAGGGCGACCGCCGCGGCGCAGAACTCGCTCCTCGGTAATGGCGGCTCTGCCCATCGACGCGCAGCCGACGGTCGCTTCGTGGATCACGGGCATCATGCGCTGATGAGCGTTGCCGCCTTCAGGGCGGTCGGAGGATACGACGAAACGTTCTCTCATAACGAGGACGCGGAGCTAGATTGGAGGTTGAAGCAAGCCGGATTTCGAATCTACCTGTGTGGTGGAGCGGACATCACCTACTATCCCCGAAGTTCGGCGCTTGCCTTGTTTCGCCAATATTGGAATTTCGGGCGCGGTCGTGCGAAGAACGCTCATAGGCATCGCGTTCTACCGAAGCTGCGGCAGATGGCGCCGATCATGGTCGGGCCGGCAGTGGCGCTGGCTCTGCTAGGCTTTTTCGTCCCGCTTTTCGCAGGCCCTGCAATCTTATGGGCGCTGATCTGCATCTTCTATGGATTTTCACTCGGCTTTCGTAAGGGACAGCCGTGCGAATGCGGGGCAGGACTAGCAGCAATGATCATGCATTTGGGATTTTCATTCGGCTTTCTGAATTATGCAGTCGGTGCGCTTCCCAAAGAAATCCGATCGAACAGCTGATTGGCCGCGAGTTGCCTGGAAATAGCAATGGCCCAAACTGAACAGGATGCATCCGGAGATGCAATCGACGTCAGTGTGATCGTCGCAAACTATAATGGCGAACGTTTTGTTGCCGACGCAATTCGTTCGGTATGCCGGCAGAGCCTACGCAATCTTGAAGTCATTGTTTGCGACGATGCCTCCACCGACGGCAGCGTGCAGCTGGTACAGCAGATCGGTGCTGCCGACGACAGGATCCGCCTCGTCCAATTGCAAAGAAACGCCGGTCCGGCGGCCGCGCGTAACCGCGCCCTCGACATTGCGAGGGGACGATGGGTCGCTATCATGGATAGCGACGATCTGGTGCATCCGGATCGATTCGAAGCTCTGATCAAGGCGGCCGAAAGCTGTCACGCTGATATCATTGCCGACGATCTGCTGGCCTTCGAATCCAGCCGGCAAACGCGCCCATATGCGGTGTTGAGAGGAAAATGGGCTAAAGAGGCGCATTGGGTTACAATCGAAGACTATGTGAGATCAAACAATTTTTATGGCCGCGGGCCGGCCTTGGGCTATCTCAAACCGATGTTTCGCCGCTCGCTGATCGAAGCCGGCAGGGTTCGCTACGACGAGCGACTGAGAATAGCCGAGGACTACGACTTCGTCTTTCGCCTCATGCTATCGGGTGCGAAGTTTCGCACCATACCCCGGCTCGGGTACTTCTATCGACGGCACAGCGGATCGATCTCACACCGGCTCAACACGGCGGTGCTGACGAGCATTCTCGATGTTGAGGAGGAACGGAAACAACAACAATCCCTGACCGCTCTGACGCCGGTCCTTCGCGCGCGCGAGCGCTCGGTCAGGCGAGCGCTCGCGTTCGAGAGACTGGTTCAGGCGATTAAGGCGCGGCAAGCGCTTCGGGCCGTGGCAATTGCGGCGAGAAACCCTTTTGCTGCCGCCCTGTTACGCCTTCCCGTGCGCGAGCTTTTCTTACGCCTGCTCGCCAAACCGCAGCCAAAACGCCCGGAGCGACCTCAGATCTGCGTGCTCAGTCGCCAACGGATCGTGGGCCGGACCAATGGCAGCTCACGCTATCTGCTGGATATCGTCGAGTTTCTGCGCGGACAAGCGGTGGACGTGCACTTGATCGTACCCTCGCCTGTTACCTTGGGACGATGGCCCTTCCTGAAGCTGTCGAGCGACATGGCCATGTTCAAATCCATCAAGATCCGGGGGACAATGCGCGTTGGTCGGTACATAATTACTTGCGATCCGCGCGTAGCAATGAAAGGGGTGTTGGGGTTGCTAGACCGCCTGCTCTATCGGGCAGGCCTGATATCGAGGCGGCTCTCGCAGCCCGCTCCCTATGCGGTATCCCAGGGATTGACGCGCGCGGATCAGCTTTTTCTAGCAACGGAAGCGGCCATCTGTGGGGATGTCCAGGTGGCCGATTACTGCTTTCTAACAGAAGCTTTCGCGTTCACACTCCGACCGGACGCGCGGCGGCTGGTGATCATGCACGATCTGTTTTCCAGCCGGTCCGATCCTGCCGCACTGGCGAGACTGTCACTCGACGAAGAGGTGCGGATGCTGGCGCGCGCAGAGACCATCGTTGCGATTCAACGCGATGAGGCCGCAGTGCTACAGCGTGAGCTGCCCTCGCATCAGATCATCGTTGCTCCCATGGCGGCGACCGCTGTGAGTCAGGCTGAGCCGGGTCGATCCGAGACCTTATTGTTTGTCGGGAGCTCGGCCGGGCCGAATGTGGACGGCATCCGTTGGTTCCTTGAGGCGTGCTGGCCCATCATTCGGCAGCGCAGGCCGGATGTGGAGCTTCAGATCGCAGGGAGCGTGTGCAACGCTCTCCCGGCAGCACCCGCCGGTGTCCGACTGCTGAACGTGGTCGACGATCTGGATGGTCTCTATTTGGAGGCTGGTGTCGTCATCTCGCCGTTACGTCTGGGATCGGGACTAAAGATCAAGCTGATCGAAGCGCTATCGAAGGGCAAGGCAGTGGTGGCGACCACGACAACGATGCAGGGGGTGATGGATGTTCTGGGCGAGTGCGCGATTGTTGAAGATGACGCCGCCGGTTTTGCGTCTGGCGTGGTTACCTTGATGGCCGATGTAGAAAAACGCCGTTTACTGGGCACCAAAGGCATCTCGGCGATTGCAGCGCATTTTTCCCCGGAGCGCTGCTATGGGGGCATCGTGTCGGCGCTGGGCGGTCAAGACGCAGTTCAACAGGTGTCGGCGGCGGATGCTCGGCATGATTAATTCACATGACCTGCATCTTGATCGCAGCCTACGCTATGGCCAAATTGATGCTCTGCCTGGATTTGCGTCTTAGGCTAGCGCATTCCCTGGGCGCTGGCGCCGGATGGCCGCAATGATCAATTCAGCCATAGTCGACGTGATCGTCGCCGTCCGCAACAATGCAGGCACGATTGAACGTGCTGTACGCTCCGCGCTTGCCGAGCCGGAGGTCGGACGCGTGATCGTGATTGATGATCAATCGACGGATCGTACGGCTTCGGTCGTGCGGGGACTGTCTTCTGGGCAATTCACCGGCCGAATCCTGCTTGAGCAGATGCCAAGCAATGTCGGGCCGGCAGCAGCGCGCAATCGCGGGTTGGAGCTCTCCGAGGCAGCCTTTGTAGCTATCCTGGATGGGGACGATTATTTCAAGCCGGGTCGGATCCGGGCTCTCCTGGAAAGGTCGGACGGCGCGGACTTCGTGGCAGATGATCACCTGCAGGTCAGAGAGGGAGAACGAGAGGACGCCAGCTCCACCACTTTTCTACTCGGTATCGAGCGGGAGATCATCCTGGATTTTGAGACGTTCGTTGCAGGCAATATCAGCCGTTCGCGACAGTTGCGAAAGGAGTACGGATTTCTGAAGCCTATTATCCGGCGCGCCTTTCTGGATCATCGTCAGTTGCGCTACGATGAGAAGCTGAGGCTGGGTGAGGATTTTGCGCTTTATGCAAGAGCTCTGGCTTCAGGCGCAGTTTTCCGGGTGGTGCCGTCGAAGACATACGTCGCCATCGTCCGGCCGGGATCGATCAGTAGTAACCACACGAAGTTCGACCTTGAGTGTTTGCGGGATAGTGATCGCGAACTTGAGAAGTTTGCATCTCTCACGCACAAACAGAGATTGCTCATTCAGGAACACTCTGCCTCGATCGATTCCCGCGTCCAATGGCTGAACCTGATCGATGCAGTCAAGGCGCGCAACATAGAGGCTTTTGTGTCTGCATTCCTCGTTCGCTGGTCCACATCCTTATATTTGCTTGGACTTTTGCTCGAGCAGGTGTTCCTTCGGTGTAAACGCCTACTGATTGGACGTTAATCCGCCGATCGATCCTGATCGATGTCGGTCAGCGGCTGCGCCGAATCTAGATCGCAGGAGATGCCGACCCTGTCGACGCGGAAGGGACGTTGAGCTGATCGGACGCTCAGAGTGTGCTCTCTCCCTCTTGAGATGACCCCCGCGGGCATCAGTCATCCTGCGAACACGTCACAGTTCACGCCATTGGGTATTGCTGCGGATGCGAAAGCTTGATGGCACTCACTATCGCAAAGTCTTGATCTTGCGACCGGACATCAGATGTCAACATCTCGATCGCCTTACTAATTGTGTCAACGTCATTCGACGCAGGGGCAAGCGAGCTCGCTACTGGACACGAACGCATCGGTCGTTGCGCTTGACCCAAGTAGCCATAGCGCACTAGCGGGATGTGCGGACGATGCTTCGCTTTATTGCAGCATGAGATCACGGGTCTGCTACGCGGAGCAACGCGTTTCTGTCCTTCCGTGAGTGCTCGTATGATTTGTGGCGACAGCAAGACAAGAGTAAGCGTAACGAACGGCGCGGTGTACTAAGCTTGTATACCAGTCTGGCCTTTTCCCGGACGCAAAACGTCCGCAACGGGGCCGCATTTTTGACCGACCCATCAAGCTTGCGGCAGTCCCGTGCACGGGACGATCAGCGGGAGCCGCTCGAAAGCCTTACGGAACATCCTGCACCGCGGGACGTTTGGTCCGAGAGGAGGTCTTGCAATGTCCACCATCGCTATTTGGGTTGGAAGTTGGGTGCTTCTGAATGGATTGGTCGCGGCCGCTCTGATGTCCCGACGCTCCCGCCCAGCAGTAAGGATGTCACTCATGAATTGGGTCATGACCCGCCGGTCGCGACCCAAACCATTTGCGCGGCAAACACGAGCGCCTTTGGGCCGGTAACTGCAGGTCTCCAGATCAAGTCAACTCTCATCCCCAAGTTCGACCTCCTGTTGCCGGGTGACGACCAGAGCAGAGAGCGCGGCGCCTGAGCGCTCACGGTCCGCTCCGCCATAGCGCACCCCTTTGACGGCCCAGTTAGGGCCGCCTCGTTCCTTTGGCGTGACTTTCTCGACGATAACGGCAACGAAGCGTTCGCATGCGGGGTCACTGTTACGGACACCCTCCGCAAGTTCATTTTCGAGTGCGGACCGCGCCATTGGCTTCCGAGCCGATTTTTCAGTTCGCTTCAACATGTAGTGCTCCTTTACAGGAACGGCTGGCTCCGCCGTTCCCAGGCCGCGGAGCCTCAATGCCGCAGATTGGCATAGCTCGAACGTAGGGCTCAAGCAGGATCATGGCGTACTTCCGGTCTATATGGTACGTCAGCTCGGCCTTCGATCGGACTAACGAATATCGTCGACGGCTTAGAAATGAGACGCTTAGCTGGAAACGAATAGTTCAAACCGGCCAGCGTGAGTGCGGCAATTTAGGAGGCGAACTAGTTCGTAAGCAAAACGTGATGTGACTGTCTTCGGTGTCCGAACGCCGATCATCGGAACGCCAGGAATTCAGCAAGAACGTCCGCAACGCCTCATCCGGTTATGGGAGAAATCAGCTGAGGCTTATCTCTGCGCTAAGTCCTTAGCGGGGATCGGCATAAAAGCGGTCGAGCGCTGCCCGGCAGAGTTGCTCGTCGAAATCGGATCGTTTGCGAAACTCAGCCATACAGCCGTGCATCGCGACGAGCTCGCCGAATTGCTCGATTGCGCTGTAGTCTCTGCCTTCGTAGTCATCCACTAACAGCTTGGTGGTGCGGTCGATCTGTAACAGGCTCTGAAGGGCACAGGCGACGCGAAAGCGGCCGTCTACAAGGACCAGGTCAGGCATATCCTGGAGCACTTTCCACGGTGCTTGCGGCAAGCTTTTCCATCTTGCGATCCTGTTGGCGGTGGGGACGTCGAACACCGGATAGCCCCAGTCGCGCGTCAATCCGATATCTGGCGTAAGGATCGAGATTTTTGCTGTTGTTTCTGGCAGTGCCTTTTTTACGGCTCTGGCGAATACCGGGTCCGGCTCCACGCTGACTAATTGGGAGACATACTTCGCCGCCATAACAGTCGAGCCGCCGCTGCCGTATTCCAGATAAATTCGGCTGGAACGGATTGCTGTCGAAAAGAAACTAAGGCCACCTTCGTCGAAAACCGGCGTCTGACCGACAGAGTAGCCGAGAAGATACTTCTGCGCGACAAAGCAAGCGGCCCGAAAATAGTGGGGAAGCCGGTTCAGATTCATGAATTTTACCTTGAAGCGGCGTCTGTGGCTATCATCGACTACGGACGCCCGCGGACACCAGATGCTATTAGGCTCGAGGTTCTTTGGGCGAGCCCGTCGACGGAGAGGTCTGAGCGCAAACTTACGGCGTTCCCCGCGCTCAGGGCTTGGTGTTGCATTCGGAGTAGAACGATCCGTTAACAGCATCGGTCCGCTCGAGACATTGGGCCAATTCAGTCACGGTCCCGGCTACGGTGAAATCATAGGCTTGCTCTCGGAATGCCAGCACATAGCGCCCAGGCGGAAGCGAGAAATCGACTTTGTCGGATTGGGCGAGAAGCATTTCTGGATTGTTGGCAATTGGGCGCAATCTGAGCTCGTAGAATTTGTTGCGGATATTCCACGCATCGGAAATTGGCGTAACCAACAGTTTTCCCTTAGCATCGAATGACAGCGCGCGACTCACCCGTGCCACGACCCGCACCTCCAAACGTTCCGGCGCATTACCGGCCAGATCGCGCCGGAACAAAACGAAACGGACTTTGCCGTCGGGAAGGGTGGTGCGGCTCGGGTGATTGAGAGGGGTCGAAATCGAAATCCGTTTGTCGGGGACACGTTCGGGAAGCAGTTCCAGCTCCTTCAGCTCGTTCTCCGCAATGGCATAGATGCCGTAATCTCCAGGAACCGGGAAACCAAGTGAGGGTGGAGGAGACGGGGCTTGGCTTGATCCGACGGCGGGTGCCGAGCTAGAGGCCTGCAAGTTCGCAGGCGCGTCCACAGGCGTGCTTATGTGCAACGCAGCGGGCGATTCACGGCGCCCCCAGATGGTATCTCTTTGCAGGATGATGGTCAGGCTGCCGGCGATCAGCGCCACGCTGAAGCAGAAGCGTGCCAAATTCGCCAGCAATCCGGCCCGTGGCGCCTGGATGTACGCAATATCTTGCCCCCAATGCGCCCGCGCCGGCAAAATGATGTCCTCAGTCGCAGGAGTGATCGGTGCTGCGACCGATGGGAGGGATCTTTCGGATTCGTCTGGAGGCGTCGCCCGGTGCGACAACCTGGCGGTCGGGGGCGGGGGAGCGAGTCCTTCGCGTTCGACGCGCCTTGCCTCAAACTGCTCAACCCCTTGAATTGCGGTCTCGAGCGCCGCCACAAGCCGCTCCTGATCGGCTGCATCCAGCCAGGGGCCCTGATCCTTGAGTCGGGAGCGGGCAAACTCGTAGACCGTAGAGCGAAGCTCGGCCGGATCCTCGGTAAGACGATGGATCATGCGCTGCAGGGTCAGCGCATATTCGATTTCCTGCGCAAACGGGGAAACGGTCTTGTCCTTGTCGACGCTTGACAATTCCGGATTCATAGCGCCTGTCCCTGCCTCCATGGGGCGAGGATAGCGATAGATTGCGTCTAAGCACAGGGGGTTTAAGGCGTCATATCCCATGCCGACGGTCTGGGGGTGGCTTTACCAGCACTCGCAGAGTCGTATAGGTTGGCAGCCGGAGATGAGGTTTCACTTTGGAGATAATGACGATGATGTACGCCAAGGCAAAGATAGCGATGGCTGCGACGGTCGCGATTGTTGCTATGGCGTCATCGGCTCCCGCAATGGCGCGTCATCGGCTCTATCCGCTGACGCAATGCGGTCCCAACTTCGAGCACTTGTGCCCCCTTCATGGGTCCTTTGAGGGCGCTCCGTTCCACTACAATCTTGCGATCCATCCGGGGTGCATCAGGACCGTTCCAGTTCAAACGGCGTATGGTGCGGATCGTCGCCGGGCAATCGTCTGTGGCGCTCCCGCGCGCGAGATGATCTGGTGGTGACGACACAAAGCCTTGCAGTCGCAGACCCGACTTCTACCTGATGGGCCCCTGCTGGGTTGAGCGGTTTGTCGTCGAAGGTTGAGCAGGCGTGTTCCTGATCGGCCCGTTGTTAATTGGGCCCTGGTTGATACCATGCGCCGAATACGGCGCATGGTCGCGCCGAATATTGCCATTGGCATCTCTTTGAGACGTGACGCCGGATTGGGCCGTGGCGGGACCCAACGAAATTGCCAGCCATAGCGCCGTCAAGCTCCATTTTGTCAGGACACTCAACATCTTTGTCTCCTCCCCTGGCAAGCATTCCCAAAGGTCACTAATCGTACCAGCTTGATGGACACGAGGCGAGGCGATCCTTAGGGTCGAAACGTACGAGTCGTGGAAGCTGACGTGGGGTGCCGCGAGAGCTGAAGGCTAGGCTTGCGACCGATCAGGGAGCTTTCGATGGAGTGGGTTTTGCTGGTTTCGTTACAGTGGGTCGTGTTTGGAAGCCCAACACAACCGACGACACAGGTGATCGACTCTTTCCCATCCGAGCAACTCTGCAACAAGGCTGCCGAGGCCATAAGGGCTGAGATCAACACTCCCATCAGCGGCCAACAACGGCTTCAGACAATTGGACGGGTGATCTGCTTCATGCGGAAAGACGGCGCGCAGCCTGCCCGCTGAACTGGAACCGATAGCTCCAATAGATCGCCGGTGGTCCCCTCCGCTGAGGATCAATCCCGTGGATAAGCTCGTTGGAGCACATGTCCGGCTGTCAAAAGGACCAATACAGCCAAGCACATCATCAAGGCTGCCGACCGGATCTCCTCCCGCGAGAAGCCAGCGTAGACGTGAGCTGTGTGCCTGAAGAAGGCCGCGCTCGCGATTGCCGCGCCGAGCGCCAGCGTCACATGCTTGAAGCGGGAGTTGAGGGCAGCGATCATTGGTCGACACTTCAGGTTGTTGCGTCTCAGAAGCTCAGTTAACCATGTCAAAATCGGCGCAGATATGGCAGTCGCGCCATGTTGATCGCCTGTTGCGGCCACCAAAGTGGCCTCTGGTGGGCCAATTCGGGCGAAACGGAGCGAAACCAAGCTTAACCTGACGAAATCTCGCTGTTCAATACAATTAATGGATGGCCTCTGTGACCTGGATCGCCTTCTGGTATCGAAGCTCTGCGCTGGGCACAGAGCTGGAGCCGCTGAGACGGCGTCAGGTCCTTCATGAGACTAGATTTCAGAACAGCCTTCTCTGCGACGAGTCCATCTGCATCAGCGATTGGAGCTGCGGGCCGGCTCAGAACGCATTTCTTTTGCGTAGCACTTCAAAAAACGTCTTCATGATGATCTGTACATCGAGCCAAAGGCTCCAGTTGTTGATATACCAGAGATCCATCTCGACCCGCCGTGAAATGAGCTCGAGCGAGGGGGTAGCGCCGCGAAGGCCATTTACCTGTGCCCAACCGGTCATGCCCGGCTTGACGTGATGACGAAATGCATAGTCCTGCAGTAGGCGCTCGAATTGATTGTCGTGGGCAATCGCGTGAGGGCGGGGGCCGACGAGCGACATGTCCCCGCGTAGCACGTTGACGAGTTGAGGGAGCTCATCAATGCTAGCGCTTCGAAGATATGCGCCGATACGTGTCACCCGCGGATCGTTACGCGTAGCCTGGGTGACCGTATCGCCGTTTTCCAGGACGGTCATTGTCCGGAATTTGAACATGACGAACTGGCGGCCATTAAACCCCTTTCTGTTCTGAAGAAAGAAGATCGGGCCTTTGCCGTCGAGTTTGATCGCAAGGGCTGTTAAAGCGATGATGGGACTTAATAAGATCAGGGCCATCAGGCCTATCACTATGTCCATCATGCGTTTGACGGTGCGCTCGACACCACTCAGCGGAGCTCTTTGGATTTCCAGCGAAACGACCCGCTGCTGGGCAGATGGAGCATAGTCGCTCAAGGCGCGGATCTGCCTGTCAGGCAGCAGCCGGACTGACACGGGAAAAGCCTTCATCTGCTGTCGCAAATGCTCTAGCCGCTCTGGCGAGTTCCAGGGAATCACGAGCAGGACCTCTGAAACCTCGTGCTCCTGCATGAACTTGGCAGCCGTTGCGACAGCCTTCAGGTCTCCCGCCGTCTGATTTTCGGCGTCCAGCGCCGGGCTGAGCGCTACGCGATGCACTTCGGCGGCGCCGAACAAAACGAGAAGATCTCTCGGTTCGAGCGCATCCAATTCCAGGGGAGTACCAAGCAGAATGAGATCGCGTCGGCCGATCACGCCACGGCCGACTGCGTCTTCAAGGATGCTCTTGGCCAGCTTCCTGCCAGTCAGGAGGCCGGCGGGTGCGGTCGCCAAGAACAGCAGGAAAGCGCCTCTCGAGAATGAGGTGCCGACTTTGAACAGGAAAGCAAAAAAGGCCAGCATCAGCGCAGTTGTGAGCCATGAGAAGTTTATCTCAAGGAACTCAACCGACGGCTTCGCAGCGCTTTCAAGATCGTAGTAGCCGTGCCCGCTGAGCCGCACGATGTGGAGAAAGCTCGCAGCGAGGCCAAGCGCGAAATAGGCCGACAGGTCGGGGATTGGAGTATCTGTAAGCCAATGATAGGTAAAGCAGGCCGACAGACTCGCGATCAGAATGATAGTCGCGTCTGCCGTCGCCAGAACATAAGTAACTGCCTGGCTCGGAAGCGGAGCTTGGATCGGGGCGACCGCGGAGTCGCCAACCTCCTGCTCGGCATCGCGAACCTCTGACCGCATAGACATCAAAGAACCGTTCCGCATTCAAAAGGTGAGCAGCCAGTCTGATCTCAACTTGCAGAAGTAATTTTCCACCAATACGGGCAGACTAGTCTTGAGGGCAGTGCAATGCAACCTCATGTGCGGCGCAGAACGGTATTGGGAGTGGGCTAATCGCAATCTCGGACCGTTTGTTCCTCATTCGACACAGTTCGCCGCTCTCCTCAAACGAGCTCGCGATGGCCGGATCTAGTCACCGAGCGAGTCCGATCGCTCCGATCGCGCGTCGTTTCGGAGGCATAAAAGCTGGACGGCGCTGCAGGCCCGCGAAGTGATTCGTTGATGTCTGCACCGGGTTGGGCTGACAACAATGAGACCTCGTGTCGTCTTCGCCCGTGTTGAAGTCCGGCGATCTCGATTGATCCGCCACGCCGCCATCATGCCGAGACTGGGATCGGGGCTGGGCAGTCGTTTTCCCAATTCGCGTTGAGGCAGGTGAAAACACGGGACTTCAATACGTCGCCAGGATTGTTGTATTTTTATCACAAGAGGAGTGGAAGCCGGAATTCGACGCGCGGGCGCGTGAGACAGCACTCTGGGTCCTGTTTTGAAGGGATCCGACTGCACTAGGCAAAGGCCGATGACGAGGGCTGGTCTGATTTTCAGCTCTTGGTATAAGTTGGCCTCAACCTTCAGCGGCCTTGTCGAGTCCTTTGATCACCTGATTGCGAGACTGGAATGCATATTGAGCGCCATGGACTATTAGGCATTCTGTCTCTTACCCCCGTGAAACATGGCGATTCCCGGGGGTTCTTTTCGGAAGTGTATCGCCGCGACCTTCTCTCGGAAGCCGGTCTGCCGAGCGATCTCGTCCAGGAAAACCACGTTTACTCCGCCCAACGCGGCGTGCTCCGCGGTCTGCATTTTCAGCGTCCACCCCGCGCACAAGGCAAGCTCGTACGATGTATTCGCGGTGCCATTTTGGATGTGGCCGTCGACATCAGGATCGGGTCCCCGACCTTCGGGCGGCATGTTGCGGTTGAGCTGTCCGCGACCAACTGGAGACAGTTGTGGATCCCGGAAGGCTTTGCCCACGGCTATGCGGTATTGGAGGCGCCTTGCGAGGTCCTCTACAAGGTTAGCGATTACTGGGATCCGGGAGCCGAGCACGGTCTCGCGTGGGACGATCCAGATCTTGGGATCGATTGGAGGCTCGGCAATCACGAAGTGATCCTATCTGAAAAAGACCGTACTCACCCCCGCCTCTGCAACCTTGCGCCCGTTTTCCAGCTCGCCGAGAAATCTTGCTCATGAAGATCATCGTCACCGGTGGAGCCGGTTTCATCGGATCGGCAGTTTGCCGGCATCTTGTATCCGATCTCGGACACACCATCCTGGTCCTCGATAAGCTGACCTATGCCGGAAACATGGCGTCGTTAGCGCCAGTGATCTCGAACCCGAACCTGTCGTTCGAGAGGGTCGATATCTGCGAGAGAGAGAAAGTACAGCAAGCCTTTTCGACCTTCGCTCCAGACGCAATTGTCCATCTCGCGGCGGAAACACATGTGGATCGCTCCATCGATGGTCCGGATCACTTCATCGAGACCAATCTCATTGGCACCTTCACATTGCTGGAGGCTGCGCGGGGGTATCTGAAGGGAAAGGGGCGTCCGAAGGCAGATCGCTTTCGGTTTGTCCATGTCTCGACAGACGAGGTCTTCGGCTCGCTTGGGGAAGAGGGGCTTTTCACGGAAACGACGGCATACGATCCAAGCTCGCCCTATTCGGCAAGCAAGGCCGGATCCGATCATTTGGCCCGAGCTTGGCACCGAACCTATGGTTTGCCGGTCATTGTCTCGAACTGCTCCAACAATTATGGACCGTATCAGTTTCCGGAGAAGCTCATTCCGCTAATGATACTGAACGCTATGGAAGCGAAGCCACTCCCCATTTATGGCGACGGTGGCAACATTCGCGACTGGCTGTTTGTCGATGATCACGCCCGTGCGCTGGCTGTTCTGCTTGAACGAGGTGCGCCAGGCGCGACCTATAACATCGGTGGACGGACGGAGCGCCGTAACATCGATGTCGTCAGACAAATCTGTCAGTGTCTGGATCGGCTGCGCCCCGCTGGCAGTCCGTATGAGCAGCAAATGGTCTTTGTGGCGGATCGGCCCGGTCACGATCGCCGCTATGCACTTGACTGCAGCAAGTTGGAGCGCGAACTCGGCTGGAAGGCCCAGGAGACGTTCGAGACAGGCATCGAGAAAACCGTTCGCTGGTATCTCGACCGTTCGGATTGGTGGGAGCCGCTACGCGAGGTCTATCGTGGCGAGCGCATCGGCGCGTCGAGGTAGCTCTTGAAGACAACCCGAATATATATTCTCGGGCGGCAGGGGCAGGTTGCCAGAGCCCTTCAGGAGGTTTCCGAGAAACGCACTGACGTGGTTGTCGGCTTCGGCGGTCGCAATGACTTCGACATTGCGGATGCCGAGGCCGTCCTGGGAGCATTGCGTAGCTTCAGCCCGGACGTCGTGGTTAACCCCGCCGCCTATACCGCAGTCGATCGTGCGGAAGAAGAATCGGCCGCCGCATTTCACGTCAATCGCGATGGGGCGAGAGCGGTTGCAGAGGCAAGCGCACGGCTGGAGATCCCAACGATCCATCTGTCAACGGATTATGTTTTCGACGGCGCAAAGCCGACTCCTTACGTGGAGAACGACGCGACCGCCCCGATCAACGTTTATGGCGCCTCGAAGCTCGCGGGCGAGCATGCGGTGGCTGTCGCGAACGATCGGCACGTCATCCTACGAACTGCCTGGGTGTATTCACCGTTCGGGCAAAACTTCGTTCGTACGATGCTTCGGCTCGCAGCTACTCGCGACACGTTGCGAGTGGTGGATGATCAGGTCGGATGCCCAACCTCCGCTCACGACATTGCGCGGGCCATCCTAGCAATCGCGGGCAGGATTGATCGGTCTGGATGGTCGACGGAATTCGGCGGTGTCACGCACATTGCCGGTCCCGATGTTGTCACATGGTGCGATTTCGCCCGCCAGATCATGCGCATTGCGGCGGCGCGCGGTGCACGGTCGGCAAATGTTGAGCCGATCACGACGCGCGATTATCCGACCCCTGCCAGACGTCCTGCGAACTCTCGTCTGTCTTGCAACCGCCTGATGGCGGTCTTCGGAGTTTACATGCCGCCGCTCGAGCAATCGCTTTCGGAGTGCGTCTCGCGCCTTATCATCGACGAAGTCTGACGAGGGGGATGAAGGTGAAGGGAATTATTCTGGCGGGTGGCAGCGGAACGCGCCTGTACCCGATGACACTGGCGATCTCTAAGCAGTTGCTTCCGGTCTATGACAAGCCCATGATCTATTACCCGCTGACAACGCTGATGCTTGCAGGCATTCGTGAGATCCTGATCATATCGACGCCTGAGGATCTGCCACGGTTCGAATCGCTGCTCGGTAGCGGGGAGACGTTGGGTTTGGAGCTGTCATACGCCGTCCAGCAGCGCCCGGCGGGCTTGGCCGAAGCCTATATCATTGGCGCCGACTTTGTGGATGGGGCTTCATCGGCGCTCATTCTTGGAGACAACATTTTCTACGGTCACGGGCTTCCCGAGATGCTCTCCCGTGCCGCCAAGCGGACCCACGGCGCCACCGTCTTTGCATACCGTGTTGCGGATCCCCAGCGCTATGGAGTCGTCGGCTTCGACGAGACCGGTCGGGCGAACTCGATCGAAGAAAAACCCGCCACTCCCAGGTCGAACTTCGCTGTCACCGGCCTGTACTTCTATGATGGCGACGCGGTCCGCATCGCATCGGGGCTCCGGCCCTCGGCGCGCGGCGAGCTGGAGATTACAGATCTGAATCGAGTCTACCTGGAGCGTGGCCTGCTTCAAGTCGAACAGATGGGGCGCGGCTTCGCATGGCTTGATACTGGGACGCCGGACAGTCTGCTGGCGGCGTCTGATTTCGTTGCCTCGCTAGAACGCCGCCAGGGCTTGCGCATTGCGTGTCCGGAAGAAATTGCGTTCAATCGAGGCTTTATCGATCGTGGTCAGCTTGAGCGCCTTGGCGAGCGTCTTGGAAAGTGCGACTACGGGCAATACTTGCTATCGGTCGCAAGGTCTGAGCAGCACGGTGGAAACTAGGGCTTGGATCAGCGTTGCAGCATTGTTCGGGACATGCGCGTCACCCCTTCGAGGTGACTTGCAGTGTAAAGGCGGGCATCAGGCTGTGCTGCGGTGCACAGCCGGTCGCCACCAGCCCTTGATCAAGTTCTCCCGGGCTTCTGCTTGAGCGAGCAGATCCGGACGATACTTGCTTGGGATTGCAGCCTCCACCTTGCTTAAGGAGCGGGACGCATCTCGGGCATCGTCGATGTCGACGAAACGATGGGCTGCAATAATCCGCGCATTCGGCATCATGTGCTGAAACCCCAGATTGGCGAGTCCTCCGAGCTGCAGCAGCTCGGTTGGTGAGAGGTCGACTCTGATCTGACCTTCAGTGGGAGCCTTGCGGCGGACCCCAGCGCCGTGTCCTGTGCGCCAGCACTCCTCGGCGAGCGCCGCGCCCAAAACCCAAAGTAGCGAAGGAGTGGGGTCGGATCTTTTTTGTCTCGGATCGGAGAACTGCGCCAGATTGCTGTTGAGGTTCTTTAAAGCTGCCTGAATGTCCGGGCCGGGGTTCTTAGCAAGATGGGGCGCCATGCCGACAATGAGCTCGCGCACCGCGTCCTCAATTCCATTGTTTCGTCCCCTTGCGAAATATGAGCGGCCGCACGACCAGGCAAAGTAGAACGATGCAACCAGTAGTCCGAGCATCCCGTACAGTACGATATCCACGATGGCCCCCGTGAACTTCCCCGCATTCGGAAAAATTAGCCGATTGTTGTTAAGGTTTTTCTTAAATGAGGATGCTGCGCCTGAGATAAGGATTTTACGTCGCGTTTACTATCCGGCCTGGCAACCTCAGGTGTTAATATGATACTAATGTATTTCTCTTCATTCTAATGAAGGGGGTAAGTTATGGGCATTGACAACCTTGGTCACAGGCACTGTAAAGCCATCTGCGATGAGATAGGCGACAGATTGCGTTTTTATCTAGATCGGAGCTCTTCTGATTTGCCGTCGCGGCTTCTGGAATTGCTAGGAAGATTGGAGGATCAGGAGAAGGTGGCATCGCCCTCGATCGTCCATGACCTCGAGGTAGCCGAGGTTGATAGTGATCTAGTCGTAGAGGCGTAGCATTACGTTCGCGCGGTCACTGCGTTCGCCGGCGCGCCGTCGTTCAACAGGCGCCTATTGCTCGTCTAGTAATTAATTATATCAGTATGGATTGCCTTAGCCGCTAAGGTCCGAATGTTCGTTGCTATGGCCGAACGGCGTCAGACCTGTCAGGTGCCCGTCATGTCGAGAGGCGATAATCTTCTTGTTTCATTTCTCGAGAAACGGGTTGGGTTGCCGCTTGCGCGGGTGGTCTTGTTGCCGTGCGCGGTTACCAAATCCGGACGCGGCGACGGCCTGTGCGTGGGTGCTAGTGACCCGAGAATAGAGTAGGAGGAAAATCCCGAATAGCGGCGATGCGGATTTTGCGGCATAGTGGCGTTGACCGCGCGATCTTGAGAGCCTTTCGCATCGTATGGGCCCAGCAGTCGAGGCTAAGGCAATCGCCGGTTTCTAGAACATGATGTTTTTTGCCGGAATCAGGATTCCCCAGGCGGTGAACTTCTGATTCAAATTCCATGCTGGAGC
>NZ_JBNPTW010000025.1:55000-99266 GCF_051167855.1 Bradyrhizobium sp. HKCCYLRH3099 | reverse complement strand
TGCGTCTCAAGCTCAAGCGCGCCGGTTGGAGCGATGACTTCTTTTTCGAACTCCTCAGTCACGTGCGATAGCCCTGCGCAAGCGGGGGAGGCGCTGACTGCCCGAGGCGAGGGAGATGGGCCAAAGCCAGGAGAGAGATGGCCAAGGCGGAAGAGTTGGGCCGAAATCGCCGGCCGAAACCGCCCTACCCTTACGGCTCCACCGCAAAGCGGAGGCGGCCGGTGGGTTTGAGGGTTTTGGCGTCGAAGGTGCGGATTTCGGTGGCGCCGGCGATGTCCACGGTCACGGCCAGGCGGTCGCCGGCGGTGCCGGTGGCAACGATGCGGGCGCCCTTGGGCAGCATGGCGGTGAGGTCGGGGCCGGACGCGGAGCTTCCCTCGCCGCGGAAAAGGCGATAGCCGATGGCGACTAAGAGCACTGCGATCGCGACCGAGGTGGTCACGCCCGCGATCATCATCATGCGCCGCAGCCGCGCCATCAGCTGGGCCTGCTCGGGCGAGGACGGCTCGGGCGCAACGGTAGAGTTCATGGACATCTCGACTTCACAATCCCACGGTCTGATGACGGTCATCGTCGCCGGCGACGAAGGCTCGCCGCGGCTCGATCGCGTGCTGGCAGCCAAACTGCCGGAGCTGTCGCGGTCCCGGCTGAAGGCGCTGATCCTGGCCGGACAGGTGTCGCTCCGCGCCGAGGCGGTGCGGGACCCCGCTTATCACGTCACGGCCGGCGACACGATCACAATCGACGTGCCCGAGGCCGTCCCGGCCGAGCCCGCTGCCGAGGCGATCCCGCTGACGATCGTCTACGAGGACGACGACATCATCGTCATCGACAAGCCCGCCGGCCTCGTGGTGCATCCCGCCGCCGGGCACGAGAGCGGTACCCTGGTGAACGCGCTGATCGCGCATTGCGGCGCCAGCCTCTCAGGGATTGGCGGGGTCAAGCGGCCGGGCATCGTGCACCGGCTGGACAAGGACACCACCGGGCTGATGGTGATCGCCAAGAACGATCATGCCCACACGTCGCTGAGCGCGCAGTTCGCCGATCACGGCCGCACCGGCGCGATGGAGCGCGGCTATCTCGCCTTCGCCTGGGGCCTGCCGCACCGGCCGCATGGCACCATCAATGCGCCGATCGACCGCCACCCGCATGCGCGCGACAAGATGGCGGTGCGGCCGAAAGGGCGCGAGGCCATCACCCATTACGAGGTGCAGGAGAGTTTTACCGGCCGCGACGGCAAGGCGGTGGCGTCGCTGATCGCCTGCCATCTCGAGACTGGACGCACGCACCAGATTCGCGTGCATCTCGCCCATCTCGGCCACCCGCTGATGGGCGACTCCGTCTATGGCCCGCATTTCAAGACCAAGGCGAACCAGTTGGCGCCGGGCGCGCGGACGGCGCTGGAGTCGTTGGGGCGGCAGGCGCTTCATGCCTATTTACTGGTAATCGAGCACCCCCGCACCGGAGAAATAATGCGCTGGGAATCGGAGCTGCCGGAGGATCTTTCACTCCTGGAGGAGGCGCTGAAAGCGGCGCTATGACGCAGGCCGTTCAGAAAAAGGCAATCATGTCAAATTCTTAATGCACCCACACGGGGTCGTGACCCCCGGAATCCTTCCACCGGGAAGCGAAAATGGTGTATGTTGCGCCTGCGTCGAATGGTCGACGCATGGAACGTCGCAAACCGGTTGGCTTTAACCAAGTGACCGCTTTGCCTGGCCCGCCGCTATCGGGGGCCTGAACCCAACTGGAGGGCGCTCAATGGCCCGTACAGCTACACTGCCGGTTCTCAATGGAGAATCCGGACTTGCTCGCTATCTCTCCGAGATCCGCAAGTTCCCGATGCTGGAACCGCAGGAGGAGTACATGCTCGCCAAGCGTTGGCGCGAGCATGACGACAGCGACGCAGCACAGAAACTCGTCACCAGCCATCTCCGACTCGTGGCCAAGATCGCCATGGGCTATCGCGGCTACGGCCTGCCGATATCCGAAGTCGTGTCGGAAGGCAATGTCGGCCTGATGCAGGCGGTGAAGAGGTTCGAGCCCGAGAAGGGCTTTCGCCTCGCCACCTACGCCATGTGGTGGATCAAGGCGTCGATACAAGAGTACATCCTGCGTTCGTGGTCGCTCGTGAAGATGGGCACCACGGCGAACCAGAAGAAGCTGTTCTTCAACCTGCGCAAGGCCAAGAGCAAGATCTCGGCGCTGGATGAAGGCGATCTGCATCCGGATCAGGTCAAGCTGATCGCGAAGCGCCTCGGCGTGACCGATCAGGACGTGGTCGACATGAACCGCCGCCTCGGCGGTGACGCCTCGCTGAATGCGCCGATCCGCGACGACGGCGAAGCGGGCGAATGGCAGGACTGGCTGGTCGACAACTCGCCCAACCAGGAAGCCATCATGGCCGAGCACGAGGAATACGACCACCGCCGGCAGGCGCTGAACGGCGCGATCGGCGTGCTCAACGCGCGCGAACGCCGCATCTTCGAGGCGCGGCGCCTGGCCGACGAGCCGATGACGCTCGAGGACCTCGCCGCCGAGTTCGGCGTGTCGCGCGAGCGCGTCCGCCAGATCGAGGTGCGCGCGTTCGAGAAGGTGCAGTCCGCCGTCAAGGGCGCCATCGCCAAGCAGGAGGCGGCGGCGCTGGAGGCCGCGCACTAGCGGCGCGGCTTGCTTGAAGGTGGTTTTGGAAGCGATCGGAGCCGGCGGAGACGCCGGCTTCTTGTTATGATCAGTCCGTCATGGCGCGCGCGAGCTCGGCGAGCGCACAGCCCTCGCAATAGCGGGCGTCCTTGTAGTCGATCCAGTTGTGCGCATAGATCCGCTCCCGCGAGATCTGGTAACGCAGCCGGAGCAGCTTCGAGAGGATGCGCCACGCGGCGATCTGGGCTTCGGTCGCAGGAGCGGTGACGTCGGGATAGTTGCCGGCGAACTCCACGCCGATGGAATTGTCGCGCACGACCTTGCGGTAGGTCGGGCCGTTGTCGATATAGCGGTTGTCGTTGCGATTGGCGCCGTCGCCATGCAGCGTCACCAGGGTTTCCGGTACCGCCCAATACACCGTGCCGTCGGTTTCCACCCACAGGGTGACGCCGCGTCTCTTCGGGTTCTTGGCCTGCGCCAAGGCGCCGGCCCTCGCCGATCCGGCCGGTCCCTCGGTCTGGTGGACGATGATGTTGGTCCAGGGATGCGCTTGGTCCGGCGCGCCCCACGGCGCCAGCCAGACGATTTTCAGGCCGGGGATCTCGGGCGTGCCCGAGGCGCGGGCGAGCGCGGCGAAATCCTCCGCCGCCGCGGCGGGAGACAGAAGAAGCAGCGTCAGCGCTGCGTGGAGGAGGAACGAAAGCGGCGGCATGGCCGAAGGATAACACCGCTACTCGGCGGTGGCATCCTGGCGAGGAATGAGGATGGCCTCGATCTGGTCCGGCGCCAGCGCCGGCGTATCGGGACGGCCGTCGAACACGGCATAGCGGTTCTTGCCGTCCTTCTTGGCCGCATACAGCGCGTGGTCCGCCCGCGCCATCAACCGGTCTGGAAACGCGCCGACGTCGTCGCTCCATTCGGCGACGCCGATCGAGACCTCGATCGGCACGTCGTCGCCGGCGCAGGCCTCGGCGTCGTCGCGGCAGACCTGCAGGATGCGCCGGGCGATCATCGCGCCCTCGCGCGAGGACGACGCCGGCAGCACGATGCAGAATTCGTCGCCGCCGGTGCGGGCCAAGAGGTCGCCGGGCCGCAGCCGGGTCTGGGCCATCAGGGTGAAATGCTGCAGGCAGGCATCGCCCGCCGCATGGCCATGGGTGTCGTTGATGAGCTTGAAGCCGTCGAGGTCGATCACCAACAGCGCGAACGGCTTTCTCGACCGCTCGGCGCGCGCGCACTCCTCGGCAAGCCGCTGCATCAGGTGGCGACGGTTGGCGACACCGGTGAGGTCGTCGAGCAGCGCCAGGTCAGCGACCTCGTTGCGCAACCGGTCCACCGCCATCAGCAGGAGGCCGAAGTTGAGCGACATCGACAGGAAGATCAACAGCAGCACCGCGGCCGCCTGGCCGTTGCTCGAATGACCGAAGTTGAAATCCGCGCCGATGAAGCCCGCGATCGACCGGCCGATGAAAACCGCGGTGATGAGCAGCGATAATAGTCCAGCCAGCCTCGCGCCGGGATTGATCGGCCCGTTCCTCGCATCGAGCACCAGGCGCGCGATGATGACCATCGGGATGGTCTGCCCGATCGAATAGCTCAGGATCCGGAGCGGGCTACTGTCATAGACATGGAGGAAGAAGATGATCGCCGCGCAGCTCAGACCGACCACCGCGAAACTCAGCCGCCAGGATGGCTTCTTGCCGTAGAAGCGCTCCACGCCCATCGCCGCAAGGCAGATGGCGAAGGTCATCAGCAAGCCTCCGGCGAGCAGCGCCGTGAACGATCCGAAATAGAACCGTCCGAGCGCAAACAGCGCGGCCGGCGCGCACATGAAGGACGAGGCCGTCCAGTAGCGCGCCGATTCCAGGTTGGGATAGCTGCGCATGACGTAGGCCCAGATCAGACCCAGCGCCAGGAAGTTGACCACGAAAGCGGTCCACAGCGTCGGAACGCTCAGCATTCCCGCCGCAGGACGCCGCAGGTCCTCTCCCCGATATCAAGCAACGTTGCGCTCATGAGCTACCCTGTGTTCGGCGGCAACATGCGCGCATCGCGCTTAACGGTTCCTCAAGCGCACAACCAAGGTTGTGCCTTGGTTTTGAAACAATGAAGACACCTTTTACCCGCTGCTAACCTTGTGCCGCGCCGGCACGACGGACCGCGCGCGCGAACGATTGCATCGAGCTGTGGATAAGAACAACGCCCCAGGTGACAGCGTGAGGCAGAACTTCGCGAATCTGCTGGGATCAATTCCCGAGGCCGATGCATGGCTGGCGTTCGCCTGCGAGGCCTCGAAGTCGCGTTGCAATCCATCAACTCCTGACGAGGATTCCATGGCGAAAAAGGCGAAGAAGGCCGCGAAGGCCACCAAGAAAGCGGCGAAGAAGACCAAGAAGGCCGCCAAGAAGAAGTAGTTGTACTGCCTCCCGGGTGGGAGCGCAGCCTCCCACCCGGTCCCTGCCACGTTCCCCTCAATGGTCTTCTAGACATCGCCGGCCCGCCGGGACTTAGGTCAGGACCCAGGCAGCCAGAGGATCAGGCGATCGGGACTGCTCCTCACTCGCCCAACCGCCTCTGGAGTTCGGGCGCATGCTTGAGCGTCACCTCGGCTTCCCTCAACACGTCCAGCGGCGCCCAGGGCTTGCTCCAGAACTTGATCCCGCCCGGCAGCGGCTGCGACAGCGGCCGCCCCGAGGTCACGACAATGTTGATGTGGGGATGGCGCGCCCGCGCGATATGCGCGAGCTCGACGCCGCTCATGCGGCCCGCGAGATTGACGTCGGTCATCAGCAGCACGACGCGGTTGCCGGGCTTGTTCAACACCAGCTCGGCCGCCTCGGCGCTCTCGCACGCGATCACGTCGTACTCGCTCTCTTCAAGCAGCAGTGCGATCATCTCGCGCTGGGTCGGATCGTCCTCCACGATCAGCGCCGTCGCGCGAAAGGGCTGCGACTGTCCCATGCAAAAACCTCCAAAAATCTGCCTTTCCAAAACCCGGCGTAGGTTAAAAGCAAACCCGGCGGATGGTTCGGTTCCAATGCGAAAAAGTGACGCAATGTGACTGCGGCAATTTGGAACCGCAGCGAAGCGCTTGGGGGAGAATGCGGCAATGACTGGCATCAATGGAGCGGCGGCGGCGATCACCGGAGCGGCGAGCGGCATCGGCCGCGCGCTCGCGCTGGAGCTGGCAGCGCGGGGCTGCGATCTCGCGCTTGCCGACCGGGACGAGCCCGGGCTTGCAAGCCTTGCCGATGAGCTTGCATCGACGAGGCGCAAGGTGACGTCGCACAAGGTCGACGTCAGCGACCCCGCCGCCATCGCGCGGTTCGCCGACGAGGCGACGCGGGCTCATCCCGCGCTCAACATCGTCATCAACAATGCGGGCGTGGCCTTGTTCGGCACTTTCTCCGAGATCGATCAGTCCGAAATGGAGTGGCTGTTCAACATCAACTTCTGGGGTGTCGTGCACGGCACCCGCGCCTTCCTGCCACATCTGTCGCGACGGCCTGAGGCACATGTCGTCAACCTGTCCTCGATCTTCGGCATCATCGCGCCGCCCGGCCAGTCGGCCTATGCCGCCGCGAAATTCGCGGTGCGCGGATTCTCCGAGAGCCTGCGCCACGAACTCGCGGCCGCCAACAGTCCGGTGCGGCTGTCGGTGGTGCATCCCGGCGGCATTGCGACGGCGATCGCGCGCAACGCCCGCGCCGGACATGGCATGACCGACAACGCGCGCCGCGTGCAGGCGATCGAGCGGTTCGAACGTCTCGCCAAGACCAGCCCGCGCGAGGCCGCGCAGCGGATCATCCAGGGCATCGAACGCAACGAGCCGCGCATCCTGATCGGCGGCGATGCACGGTTCATGGATCTGTTGCAGCGTGTGCTGCCCGGCACCTACTGGCGCGTGTTGGCGAAGCGATTGGAAAAGGCGGCTGCGCAGCAGAGCTAGAACGCCGCCGAAATCCTTTCAAAACGGCCGGCCGGCCCGGCTGTGTGTCAAACCACCGTCATCAAACGCAAACAGAAGGAGACGGCATCGGCAGCCGAGGTGCCCTCCGCTTGATCGAGCGCTGGACGCTGCGCCCGCGTGGCGCTGCTGCCCAGTCCAGCCAAGCGCAGGTATGACCCCTTGATTGACGCACGCCAAGCCGATCCGCGCGATGACGGCTCGTTCACAGCGCGACGAGACGTCTGTCCCGCAGGCACCGTCTCTGATCGAAGCACGGCCCGGATCTGGGCGCTGAAGCTCCTGGTCGCGAGCTCCGGCCTCGCCGGTCTGGGTTACGAGATCGTCTGGACGCGCCAGCTCGCCCTCGCTTTGGGCACGGAGATGATGGCCGTGCTCGGCGCCATCGCAGGCTTCTTCGCAGGGCTGGCGCTCGGCGCATTCGCCCTCGACGGCTACATCCGTCGCGCAGCCAATCCGCACCGGCTCTATGCCGTGCTCGAGACGATCATCGGCGTGTGGGGCCTGTGTGCGATCTGGCTGCTTCCTGCGAGCGCACGCGCGCTGGCGCCCGTGTTGGGCACCGCGCCTTCGCCGATCCTGCTGTGGAGCGCGAGCTTCCTGCTGCCGACCTTGGTGCTGCTGCCTGCGACGGTGGCGATGGGCGGCACGCTGACGGCGCTCGAACGCATGCTATCGGCCGCGCAGGGCCGGTCGTCCGTCAGCGCCGGCGTCTATGGCGCCAACACCGCCGGTGCCGTCGCCGGCACGCTGCTCTCGACCTTCGTCCTGATCCCGGCCCTTGGCTTGTCGACCACGCTGCTGTGTCTGTCCGCGGTCAACGCGGCTTGCGCGCTGGCAGCCCTCGGCCTGAGCACGCCGTCGCCGGCCCATGCGCCCGCGCGCGCCGGCAGGTCTGCTGTCGCAGACGTCCGCCTGATGGCGACCTTGTTCGTCACCGGCCTGCTCGGCATCGCCTTCGAGGTGCTGGTCGTGCGACTTGCCGCGCAAATGATGCAGGACACCGTCTACAGCTTCGCCTGTCTGCTGGCGGCCTATCTGCTGGGAACGGCTCTGGGCGCGATGATCTACCAACGCGCCCGTCAGACCATCGCGTTCGGCAGGGCCGCGCTGCTGAGCATCGCGGCGCTGGTCGGCATGGGGACCGCACTCGTGATTCCGTTGCTGACAGGGTTCGCCGACCGTGCGGCGAGCTTCGGCGTGGCCGGCGAGCTCGCAATCGCACTGCTATTATTCCTGTTGCCGGCGATGGCGATGGGCGCCCTGTTCGGCAGGCTGATACAGGACGTGCGAGACGTCAGCGGATCGGTCGGCTGGGCCGTCGGCATCAACAGCATCGGCGCAGCCATCGCGCCGCTTCTCGCGGCCCAGCTGCTCATTCCCGCCTTGGGCAGCTGGAAAGCAATCGTGCTGGTGGCTACGGGGTATCTGCTGCTCCTGCCGCCGCAGCGAGCGCTGCTGCGATGGGCGGCCGTGCCGGCGCTGCTGGGACTGGTGCTGCTGTGGGGCCCCGCTCCCCTGCTCGTCAAGGTCCCGCCGGGGGGCAAGCTCCTCGCCATGCGCGAGGGACCGATGGCGACCGCGAGCGTCGTCGACGATGCCTCGGGCGCGCGCTATCTCGAGGTGAACGGCCACTTCCGCATGGGCGGCACCAGCTCGGCGCGATCGGATGTCCGCCAGGCCATGCTGCCGCTGCTGCTGCATCCTTCGCCGCGCAGCGCCCTCTTTCTGGGTGTCGGCACTGGTGCCACCGTGCTCGGCGGGGCGCAGATGCCGGACCTCGACGTGCGGGCCGTCGAACTCTCCGCCGAGGTGGTCGCGCTGCTGCCCTGGTTCGATCCCCCCGCCTCGAAGCGGGACAAGCCACCGATCTCGATCGCAGATGCGCGGCGCTTCGTCGTCGCGGATCAGGACCTTTACGACGTCGTCGTGGCCGACCTGTTTCATCCGGCGCTGGATGGCAGCGGCGCACTCTACACCGTCGAACATTTCGAGGCCGTCGAGCAGCGGCTGGCGGCCGGCGGCGTGTTCTGCCAGTGGCTGCCGCTCTATCAGCTCGATGCCCCGTC
Organism: Bradyrhizobium sp. HKCCYLRH3099; assembly: GCF_051167855.1. Classification (NCBI taxonomy): domain Bacteria; kingdom Pseudomonadati; phylum Pseudomonadota; class Alphaproteobacteria; order Hyphomicrobiales; family Nitrobacteraceae; genus Bradyrhizobium; species Bradyrhizobium sp. HKCCYLRH3099. The sequence continues at coordinate 90,587 of NZ_JBNPTW010000025.1, read as the reverse complement.
GTTGCGCGCCATCATCAGAAGCTTCCTGGCCGTGTTCCCCGACGGCTCGGCGTGGCTGAACCACTACAGCGTCCGCACGCCGATGCTGGCCTTGATCGGCAAACGGACGAGCGGGGTGATCGACCCTGAACTGATTGCAGCACGGATCTCGAATGCCGGCTTGCGTCCGATTCTCCAACCCCTCGGCTTCGAGCGACCGATCGATCTTCTCGGCCAATATGTCGCCGGCGCGGCGTCGCTCACGCGCTTCGCAGGGACGGGCCCGCGCAACACCGATGATTTCCCGTTCGTGACCTTCGACGCGCGCAGCAACGTCCATGCGCTCTCGACACCGCCCTGGCAATTGCTGCTCACGGTCCTGACGGAAGCGAACACCGACGCGGCCGAATTGCTGGCGCCCGTGCAACACGCGATGTGGAATGACCGGCTCGATGCCTATTGGCGCGCGCGCAACCGCTTCATCCAGGCTGGCGCGGCACTGACCGGTGATCCGCGAGGATCGGCGCTGATCGCGGCCGCGACGCCCGGGCTGCTGGAATCGGCCCGCGCCAGTGCCGAATTCGAGCCGGCCTATGCACCGCTCATCAGCATGGCAAGATCGCTGCTCGGATCGGACCGGGCCGCGGCCGAACGCCTGCTTCAGGCCATCGATGCGGCGGCTCCGTCGCGGCACGAGGCGCGCGAGCTGCTGGCGCGAGAATTCGGGCGGTGACGCCTCAAGACGAAAAGCTGACGCGATAGCCCCAGCAATCGAGATGATCGGGGATCGCGTTGAAGGCGATCGTGATGCGCTGGTCGCCCTGATTGCGCGGAACCTCATGATAGAGATAGCTCGGAAACAGGACGAGGTCGCCGGGCTCGGCCTCGGGAAGCACATACTTGCCGGCATTGAAGGGGCCGACAGAAGCGCTGCGCGTGTGATGGCGGAACGAGAAGTCGCTGCCGCCGGGCGGACGCACGAACACGGTGCGGCTGCCGGGATGCGACGGCGTCAGGTAGAAGATGCCGGAGATGAAGCTGTTGGCGTGGGCATGCAGGGTCTGGTTGCCGCCGGTCTCCAGCATGTTCGTCCACATCTCCTTAACCGTCCAGTTCAGCTTCTCGCCGAACAGCAGCTCACCGAAATCGACGAGCTTCGGCCCCGCCAGGGCGGCGATGGTCTGAAACAGATTGTTGGCCCGGGGATCGGCGACCTCGGTATGGAAGAGCTGCCCCGAGCGCAGATTGCTCTCGATCTTCGAACTCCGGATGGCTGCGACCGCAGCGTCCTTGAGTTCGGCGTTGAGGAGCCCGGGCGAGCGCATCAACGGTATCGGAAACAGAGCTTCGATCTGGTCCATGTCTGGCAGCCTCGCACGCACATCAACGAGGGCGACACTTTGCCGATGAGCATGACAGACGGATGACGGAACGTCGCGAACTTGCGTCGTTGCCGTTCAGCGCGGCGGCACTTCGTCGGCCCGGAGGATGTGAAGCCGCTCGCCCGGCTTGAGACTGTGCGGCCGCTCCCGCACCTCCAGCATGGCGCGCTCGGCCTTCTCGACGCAGTCGTCGAACTCGCCATTGCCGGCTTCGACCAGCGCCTGCTGAATGTCGCGCTCGGCGAAATAGCGCGAGACGTCGTCGGCCGGCAGCACGGCCGCCGCGGCGCGCGCCTGCGCGACGACGGCATCACACGTCTCCTGTGTCGGCTCCTCCTCGTGCGCGAACGCGCCGGAGGTCCCAAGGGTCAGGACGATCAGCAGCGGAGCAACGAAACGGGAGATCGGGTCCATGGCACGTCGGAAGGTTCGATCGCAAAGAGAAAGCGCCGGCTTGCAAAGAACCGGCGCTTCCGGTTGTCATGTCCGCTTTGATCGATTCCGGCGAGCCGAAGACGTCTCGCCGGATCGATCTGCAGCCATCAGTCGCGGTTAAAGGCCCAGCGACCCCAATGGCCCCAGTGACCCCAATGGTCCCAATCGTGCCAGTGGTGATGGCTGTGAGCCAGCTTGCGCGCCAGCTCATGGTTCTTTTCGACCAGCAGTTCCGGCGTGCTGTAGGTGCGAACGAAGATCGGGTTCGCGTAGAACCAGACGTTCGACCAGGCCTGCACGTCATTGGTGACCTTCTTGACGCCGTTCACCGTTCCGAGATGCGACGGGCACGCCGCGTCGGTGCAGCTGACGCTGACATTGTTGAGGTCGAGCAGCGGATTGCCGGCGCTGTCCGACACGTTCGGCGTCGCCGGCGGAATGTTGGTGCCGCGGGCGCGGATGTAGAACGGCGTCTTGCCGGCGATGAAGGTGGTCGTGAAGCTGAGGCGGAGCGAACCGTCGCGCAGCTTGTGGCTCCGCATCTTGGTCGCCTGGATCTGCTTCGCGATCTTGGCCGACGGATTGTAGACGATGGCCGCGCCGTCGACGCCCTTGGCGTTGGCGACCGCATAGCCCGGCGCCCCCGGCGCGATCGGACCGGTGATGTCACCGGTGATCAGATCGACGTGGTCGAGATAGGGCTTGTTCAACGGCTGCTTGATGCCAACCGGCAGAAGAAGCGGATTGTTGAAGCTGTACGGGCTGTTGTTCGAGGCCGGAACGGTCATCTCCATCTCGAGCGTGACCTTCTCGCCCGGACGCACGACGAGCGTCTCGCCCATCGTCTTCCAGTCGAAATCCCACTCGCCCTTGGCGCGGAACACCATGTCGGAGTCGATGATCTGGGCGTTCACCGAATAGGAATTGCCCGAGCGCATGCCGTCGATGATCGACTGCTGGTTGAAGCGCCGCTCGTTCGGCACGTAGAGCCGGGTGTACTCGCCGGGGATGAAGTCCGCCGTAGTGCTGGCGTCGCGCGCGCCGTAGATGCCGCGGCTGTGCCAGTCCGAGCTCTGGAACACGAAAATGTTGCGGCCCTCGCCGAGCAGGCCGTCCCACAGGCCGCCGACCTTGGCGGTGTAGACGCCGTGCATGCCATAGGTGCCGCCGCCGACCGCGCCCGAGCCGTAGGAGCCCGAGCCGCCGTTCAGCCCACCCTCGGCCATGTGGCCCGGCGCCTCGATGCCGAAGGCAACCGTCGGGCCGGCATTGTTGAAGTCACGGAAATGCTCGATGTTGTAGCCCGCCGTGCCATTCGGGTTGAACGGGCCCTGGCGCTCGGTGTGGGTCGGGATGGCGTAGGATTGCAGCGGATGGTTGGCCTGCAGCCAGGTGATGCCGGCGACGGCCTTCTGGTGACCCGCAGTGCCGGAATTGTTGACGTTGTCCTTGCCGGCCCAGATCGGGTTGTTGCCGCTGTCGACCGGACCGATCGCATCGGTGTCGGCGCGGTCGAAACGATACTCGAACTCCGCCATCTTGTCGGCATTGCCGTAGCCGCGCGGGTTCTGGCCCGCGATGACAGCGACGTCACCATGCTCGTGGCCCGGCAGGATCCACTCCAGACCTTCGACCAACACCTTGTTGTAGGTCGCGGTGCGGCTGACGATCGTCGGATACTCGATCTCCTTGATCGACTGCCAGCGCCACATCTTGGCGTTGGTGTCGGTGCCGTTGGGCGTGCCCTTCAGGCTGGTGATGGTGATGCCGTCGATGGTCTTGCCGAGCGTCTGGCTCCAATAGGTCGTCGTGTTGTCGCCGGGAATGTTGGCGCTCGCATCGCTGAAGCGGCAATCGCGGTTGCCCGAACCGCCGTGGTTGCCGAGCGTGAACCAGTCGAGATCGAAATTGTTGCCGCCGGCGGCCGCGGCGCCCTTGCCGACCGAACGATCGATCGAATAGCCGGCCGCGACCGAACCGTCCGTGCAGGTATTATGGTTGTGCATGTCGCCCGCGACATACGGATTGTTCTTGCTCGTTTCGCCCCAACGCTCGCCTGCGTCGGCGCTCTGCGACAAGGCGAGCGAGACCGAGGCCGCCGTCAGCAGGATTTTCTTGGTGGATGGAACCATTATCGTCGCCCCTGAGAATTCGATCGAACTCTAAACCATGATGACAACGCGTCCCATGCGCCGTTGTCCTTCGCGCCGCGACCAAAGCAAAACTCGGAGACAGTTTGTTGAAGGATTTATTTCTGGACCGATGTCTCCCACGAACATTCGCCGCGCCGAGCGTTGCGAAATTTTTGTGACAGCGCGGTTTGTCCGGTGACAAGGGCGACTGCGCCGTTGCATATACGCGCCGCGCAACGAGCGCGATCCGAGTTGTAAAAGAACGTATGTCAGCCCCTGCCTTGTCGAATGCGGCGCAAACTCTTGATGGCACCTCCGCACGCTCCAGCCCGCAGGATGGCGGCGGCGCATCGCAGGCACGAGCAGGAGTCCTCGGAGCCATGCGCGGTCTCGCCCGGGAGCCGCTGCTGCATTTCCTCGTTCTCGGCGGCCTGATCTTCGCGGCCGACGCTCTCCTCCATCCACCCGCGAAGGACGAGAAGGTCATCACGGTGAGCAAGGCGCTCCGCCAATCCTTCATCGACACGTTCGACGAAGACAAGCAGCGAACTCCGAGCGAGGCCGAGCTGCAGAAGATGGTCGAGGCCTGGGTCGCCAGCGAAATTCTCTATCGTGAAGGCAAGATCCTCGGCGTCGACCGGGGCGACGAGATGATCCGCGACCGCGTCGCGTTCAAGCTGCAATATCTGATCTTCGACCAGGTCCGCGTGCCGCAGCCGAACGACGAGCAGTTGCGGGCCTGGTTCGCCGAGAATCACGCCCGCTTCGACGAGCCCGAGCGCGTCAGCTTCTTCATGACGCCGCCCAGCGACGAAGCAACGGCGCGGCGCCATCTGGACGACATTCGCGAGCAGCGCGAGACCGAGGAGCTGCGCGACCAGACGCGCGCCATTCTCGATCGTCCGGTGCCGAGTCTCGCCTCAGGCTTCGGCGACGGCTTCAGCGAGGGCCTGCTGAAGACGCCGCTGCAGGAATGGACCTTGCTGCAGTCGAAGGACGGCTGGCACGTGGTTCGCCTGGACGCGCGGTCGCCAGGCGCGGAGGCCAAATTCGAGGACATCCGGGCCAAGGCGGCCAAGATCTGGCACACCGAAGAGACGCGCAAGCGGGCCTGGGAGGCGGTGAGCCGGCTCAAGGCCAACTACACGATCAGGTACGAGCCGTGACCGCGGCCCGGGCTCTGCTTGCCATCACGCTTGCGCTCGCCGCACTGCTGCTCGCGCGGCCGGCCGCGGCGCATCAGGCGACCATTGCCGTGCTCGAATTTCGCGAGATGCGCGCGGGCGTCTTCATCGGACGGTGGACGACGCTGCCGAAAGACGGCGACAATCGCATCGAGCTCAAGATGCCGTCGCACTGCTTCCTCCGCCTGCCGGAACTGAACTGCGGCGACAAGGGCCTCGTCGGGCAGATGACGATCGCCAATCTCGGCGAGGACATGTCGGCGGCCATCATCCGCGTGACGTCCTTGGCGGGCGAAACGCGCAGCTACACGATCTCGGCGGCCAATCCGGTCGTGACCGTGCTCGGCACGGACGCTCCGACGCTCGAGACCTGGCTCGAGCTCGCGAAGACCTATGTCAATCTCGGCATCGACCATATCCTGCTCGGCGCCGATCATCTGCTGTTCGTGCTCGGGCTGATCTGGATCGTGCAGGGTGGCTGGCGCCTGTTCAAGACGATCACGGCGTTCACCATCGGCCACAGCTTTTCGCTTGCCGCCACGGCGTTCGGGCTGATCGGCGTTCCCGAAGGTCCGCTCAACGCCTGCATCGCGCTCAGCATCGTCTTCGTCGGCGTCGAGATCGTCAAGCAGCAGCGCGGCGAGATCGGGCTGACGGCGAAGTATCCTTGGGCCGTCGCCTTCAGCTTCGGTCTCGTGCATGGCATCGGCTTCGCCAGTGCGCTGGCCGGGCTCGGTCTCGAACGACGCATCCTGCCGGCGGCGCTGCTGTTCTTCAATGTCGGCGTCGAGATCGGCCAGATCCTGTTCGTGCTGCTGGTTCTGGCGTTGATCTGGGCGCATCGCCGTCTCGGCGCAGGGATGCCGCGGTGGGGCATCGAACTGCCGGCCTATGCCATCGGCTCGGTGTCAATGTTCTGGTTTCTCGGCCGGCTGGTGCGGGTGCTGGCGGCCGCATGAGGACGAACGGGATGATCATGATCGCGCGCAAAGTCCTGCAGTCCGCGTTGACGGCCGCGCTGCTCTTGGCGCTGACGGCAAGCCCGGGTCTTGCCCATGAGCAGACCGGGGTCGGCGGCGGCCTGGCAAGCGGACTGCTGCATCCCCTGACCGGGCTCGATCATCTCGTTGCGATGGTCGCGGTCGGCATCTGGGGCGCGCAGCTCGGCGGCGTTGCGGTCTGGGTGTTGCCGATCGTGTTTCCGATGGTGATGGCTTTCGGCGCGGTGCTCGGAATCCTCAAGATCGGGCTGCCCGTGCCGGAATTGGTGATTGCGCTGTCGGGATTGATCCTCGGTCTCGCGGTCGCCATGCGCATCCGGGTGCCATTCGTCGCGGCGGCGGCCATCGTTGCGGTGTTCGCGATCTTCCACGGCCATGCGCACGGCGTCGAGCTGCCCTCCGCCGCCAATCCGCTCGCCTATGGCTGCGGCTTCGTAGTCGCGACAGGCCTGCTGCATGCGTGCGGCATCACCATAGGCGCGCTGGCCCGCTGGCCGGCGGGAGAACGGGTGATCCAGGGCGTCGGCGCGGCCATCGCCGCGCTTGGTGGCTACTTCCTGGTCGCGAGCCTTGGAACAGCGGCATGAGCGGGCGGCTGAGAACGGTTGTCCTCGCAGCGCTGCTGCTGACGCAAAGCCAGGTCGCAGACGCGCACATCGTCTCCGCCCGGCTTGGCGATTTCTATGCCGGTGCGCTGCATCCGCTGCTGACCTTGCAGGACGTGCTGGTCTGGATGACGCTCGGCCTGCTCGCTGGCTCGCTCGGCGCAGCCAGCGGACGCTGGCTGATCGTGGTGTTTCCGCTCGGTCTCTGTGCCGGCTTGGCGTTGGCCACAACTACGAGCATCGCTGCGCTGCCGCCGGTCGTGGACGCCGCGACCATTCTCCTGCCCGGATTGCTGCTCGCGGCCAGTCTCCGCATTCCGGTCGCGTTGCTGTGCGCCATTGCCTTCGCCCTCGGGGTGATGCGTGGCGCTGCAAACGCCGACGAGCTCGTCGCGCAGACCGATCGTCTGCTCTACGCGGCGGGTCTCGCATGCGCCGGCTATGTCGTCATCACGCTGGTGACGGCGGTCGCGCTGTCGTTCCGGCGCCCCGACACCGAGCCCGCGTCGAGCTGGCGCGGAATTACGCTCCGCGCGGTCGGCGGCTGGGTCGCCGCGGTCGGGCTGATGATGGCCGGACTATCCTTCGCCACATGAGCCTGTCTATGCTCGGGGTCCCGCGACCGACCCACCATCCTGCTTCGTGACCAACCTCATCCCCCTCATCTGCCTGCTCGTGCTGCTGCCGACCTGCGCCGGCCTGATCTGGACGGATCTGCGCAGCGGCATCCTGCCGGATTGGATGAACGCGCTGGTGGCCGCAAGCGGCTTCGTGCAAGCGGCATGGGCTGATCTGCAGGACGCGCTCTGGACTGCGGCCGCCGCGCTTGCTGTCGGCGCGGTGCTGCTGCTGCTGCGCCGCCTCTATTTCATTGCCCGCGGCCGGCAGGGCCTGGGGCTTGGCGACGTCAAATTTCTGATGGCCGCGACGTTCTGGACAGGGCTGGCGGGCCTGCCAATCCTGCTGCTGATCGGAACGCTCTCGGCGCTGGCGATGGTTCTCGTCCTCTATTCGACCGGGCGGCCGTTGAGCGGACAGACGGCGCTGCCGTTCGGTCCGTTTCTGGTCGGGGGTCTGCTCGCGGTGCTCGTGCTGCGCGCCAGCGGCCTCGATATGACGCTCTGACGCCCTCAGCGCGACCGCCGCGCCATCCGCTCCCGCCCGGTTGGCGGCGGCGGGGCGTCGACGTCACTGTCGCTATCGCTGCTCGCGGTCTCGCTCGGTTGCGGCATCGCCAGCGTGACGGTTTCGCCATCCTTCTGCAGCACCGCCTGGCGCGCCTGCAGCGATTGCAACGTCCAGCCCTCATGCGCGGTCCCCATGCGCAACCGCAACGCGGCCTGCGACGATGGATCGATGAAGATGGCGAAGCTGTCCTCGCCGCCGACCACTGTGCCGACGAGCTGCAGATTCGGCCGTTCCGGCTCGCTCGGCGGAGGCGGCGGCGCACGCATCTCCACGACCGGAGCGACGGCCGGCAGTTCGGGCGGCCGCCGCGAGGCGGAGAAGATCGGCCGGTCGCGCGTGGCCGACAGCGTCGCGATCGGCACGTCCCAGAGCGGGTTGACGCTGCTCCCTGCGGGTCTTGCCGGAAGCTGCGCGCCCGGTGCAATCGCGCCGACCGCCGACGGATCGGGAGAACTCGCAGGGGCTTGCGGCAGCGCAGCCGGCTCGAGGCCTTCGACGTCCTCCCCCAGGGCGGGACTGAGCGCCACCGCAATGGCAAGCAGGCAGAGGAGCCAACGCATCACGATTGCCCCCTCCATTGACCGGACACGGTGAGCTGCACCCGCAGCCGCGCGCCTTCGCTGGCGGCCGCCGCCAGCGGCTGCTGGACATGCAACTGATCGACGAACAGAAACGGCAGCCCGGCCTCGATGTCATAGAGCAGTTGCTGCAAGCCCGGCTGCTCCAGCTCGCAGCTCGCCACCACGCTGATCACGTTGGCGTTGGTCCGGGCGGCCGGCAGATCGACCTGGGTCGACAGCACGTTGCCGCCCGCCTTGGCGATCGCTTCCGTCAGCCGCTGCACCAGCGCGGCCCCGGCAATGGTCACCGTTCGCCCCTCGACGAACACCGAGCCCAGGCCGGTCGAGACGTTCACGGCGACCGCATCGGCAGGCCGCCTGCGTCGGGTGAACTGGACCATTTGCGCCTTGGCGTCGCCAAGCTCATCCTGTTTCGCGAGGAGATCGGCGACGGCCGACGTGCCGAGCCAGATCAGCGTGACGACGCTGACCACGTAGATCGCCGCAGCCGCAGCCGGCGAGTTGACGAAGATGCGGCGCGGCCAGGTCGACCAGTTCATGCGCGGTCTCCAAAATAGGCGTTGAGGCGCGCCTCGATGTGAAAGCGCTCGCCCGCCTCGCCCGCCGTCCGCGTCGTCGGCGCGTAGAACGTGGCACGGCTGAATTGCGGCGACTGCTCGATCAGCCGGATCAGCGCCGGTGCGTCCTGGGTCACGCCGGATATCTGCAGCCGATCGTTCTCGATATGCAACTCGATGACATAGGTGCCGTCGGGCAGAATCTTCGACAGCGTCTCCAGCGCGATCACGCTCGCGGGGCTGGTCTGCTTGCGCTTGGCGAGAAGCCCGTCGGCCGCGGTTGCGCCAATGCCCGGCCGCAGCGCGGCGCGGAGCCGCGCGACCTGCGCCTGCGCATCCTCCAGCTCACTGTCGAGATATCGGCCGGTCAGCGTGGCAGCGATCAATACCACGGCCGTCATGGCGGCGACCGAGACCCATCCAAGCTTCAGCACGCTCCCGAGATCGCGTCCGCCCGGTAGCGAAGAGCGCAGCGAGGCCTTGTAGATCGGGATCGCCTCGCCTTCCGGTCCGTCGGCCTCGGCGACGACCACGATCCTCGCCGCGCCGACCTCCTCGGCAAAGGCCAATAGCGGCTGCATCAGCGCACGCGGCGTCGCCAGCAGCGTCAGGGCAATCCGGTCGTTGGACGCAGGGCGCGGCGCGCTGAAGCCGAACAGGACCTGATCGAGCGTCCACGGCGTCAGCCGGCCGATCTGCGTCCGGATCATGCCGTCGAGAAATGGCTCGGCCTGCTTGGGGAAGTCGAGTGGCCGGACCAGCATGTTGTCGGCGGCGACATGCACCTCCAGCACACAGCCGCGCAGCGCTCGAAGCCATTCCGGCGAGAGCGCATGGCGCGGTGCGCCCGGGGCGAAGCTCATCGTGATTCCCGGCAGGGCCGCCTTCCCCTTGCCTGACGGCATCACCGTCAGCGTGATATGGTCCGGCCGCGCATAGCGGATCACGACGCGGCCGCGGGTCAGTTGCCGATCGGCGATCGTCTCGGCCGCGATCGCGACCGTCGCGGTCCATGCGGTCAGGCCGCGCTCGATCGTCTCGGTCAGCTTCATGGCATCCGTCGCGCTTGGCGCGCGCCCCTCGGTTGCGGTCCTTCGTCCTGGCGCGCCAGCAGCCGATATGGCTCCTCGCCCTCGCCAGGGATGATCACGGCCGTCGCCGCGTATCGCAGCCCGCCCGCCGGATCGACGACGATCTTCAATCGATAGGCCTTGCTCTTGCCGCGCGCGGCATCCTTCGCAGCCGGCCCCAGCGTCTTGGCCAGGGCATCGGCGTCCCGCGTGCTGAGGAAATCCTTCAGGATCAGCGGCGTCATGCCCGGCAGGGCCGCCACCACCTCCGGCGGTGCAATCGCCGGATCGATTCCTGGAGAGCCATTGAACACCGTCACCAGCGGCAGCACGCGCGCGATGAGCGCGGCCGGCATCCCGAGAACCAGCGCAAGTTCGCCGACATGGGGGAATGGCGCCAGGCGTGGCATGCGCTTGAGGCCCGCCGCGGCATAGCGCGCCTCCTCGTCCCTGGCCTTCGCGGCATCGGACGGCTTGGACCGCCATGCCACCACCCGCTCGGCCATCTCCTTGGCGGCGTCTCGTTCGACGCCCGTCGTGACGAAGAGATTTGCGAGCATCTCCCTCGGCGCGGTGTTGAGATCGACGCGAGCAGACTCGTTGACGAACGACACGACGATGTCGTTGCCTGCGAGCGCCAAACGGAAGCCCCCCTGCTGCGGCCGCTCCTCTTCCTTGGGCAGCATCAGCCGATACGCCGACAATTCGATCGCCGCCGAGATCAGCGCATCCGCCTCGACCGTCTTGTCTTCGAGCCGCAGCAATCGCGCCGAAGCTCCCAGTTGCTGCGAGACGACGACCACGAGCACTGAGAGCGCAGCGAGCATCCACAGCGCGGCGATGAGGATGAAGCCGTCCTCAGCGCCGCGCTGATCTATGTCCCGTCTGTTGATCTGCGTCGCGCGCATCAGTCGATCAGCCCATCATTGCTGGCGGGTGGCGGCTCAGGCGTTGGCGGCTCGGGCGCGCCCGGCGGCGGTTTGGGACCGCCGCCGCTGTCGGCAGCGATCGCCGCGCCGCCAGGCGTATCGACCTGAATACGGACCGCGCTGACCAGGATAGGCCGCCCACCGCGGCTCTCGTCGCGGATCGTCATCCGGACCGCAAACGGCAGCCTGGCGGCGTCGTGCCATTCCGGCCTCCAGGCCATCGACCGGTCGGCATAGGCGAAGGACATCCGAAACGGTCGAGACAGCAGCACGACGGACTCGCCAAAGCGAAAATGATCGCTCGCCACCTGGCCCGCGGGAAGAACATCGAATGCCGCGCGCGACCGCAGCACGGCGCGTTCGCTGCCTGTATCCTCCTCGCCGATCCTGATGACCGCGAGCCCGTGCCCGGAGTTGGGGCCGATGTCCGTGCGGACGAATGTCGCCGAAAACTCCTCGCCGATGAACAGCGGCCCCTTCTGCTCGCGGCTGACCGAGACGAACTCCGCCGCCGCAAGATCCTCTCCCGCGCGGCGCAGCGCGGCGGCGACCATCTCGGCGCGTTGCACGCGATCGAGCCCACGCTGCCAGGCCGGCAGCCATTGCGATGTCACGGCCAGCAGCGCGGACAGCACGATTCCCGCAATCGCGAGCGCGCCGAGCGCCTCGATCAGCGCGAAACCGGCTGTGCCTGAACGATCGGATCTGGCGCTCATCAGCGTTGTGCCCGAACGAGCCGCACCGTCTGCAGTTCGGCGACGGCGCCGGAGCCAGTTGTCACGCGCAAGCTGACGGCTTCCGGCACCCAGCCCTGCTGTCCCGCGGGCTGGCCCCAGTCGCCGCCGAGCGGCGCGATCTGCAGCGCCACCGATCCGGAGCCGGAGCGCTGCGCGCTGCTGCCGGGCTGCAGGCGGCTGCGATCGGCCAGCGCCGTCGCGAGCGCCAGCCGCGCATCGGTCACGAGCGTGACATGCTGCTCGAGCTTGCGAACGCCTGCCGCATTGCGCGACACCACGGCGCCGATGGCGACGATCGACACGGTGACGACAGCGAGCGCGACGAGCACCTCGATCAGCGTGAAGCCGGCCTCGGTGGCGCCGGCATGTTCAGCCAGCGGCGTGTGCGCGCGAGACAATGTCGATCCTCCCCGTCAGCCAGTTGACCCTGATCTCCAGGCTGAGATCGGCGCGCGACAGCGTGATCGCTCCGCCGCAGGACAGGCCGTCCGGAAAAAAGCTGATCGTCGACGGCACCGGCCGATGCTGGCAGCTGCGCGGCAGCGTCGCCTGGAAGCCGACGTCATCTGGCAGCCGCAGGGCGGTCGCGCTGCCGCCGGCACGGATCAACCGCCGCGACGTGTCGATCTGCGTGTCGATCCGCGTCCCGTTGCGAAGCGACGCGGCACGATCCGACTTCAACAGCGTCACGGCCTGCAGCGCATAGGCCTGCAGCCGCGGCCGCGAGGTCTGCCGCGGCAGATAAGGCAGCGCGACCGACGCCAGCAGCGCGATGATCGCGAGCACGCAGACCATCTCGAGCAGCGTGAAGCCGCGCTGTCCCACCTCACTCACTGCGCGCGCTCGTCTGCGTGCCCAGCACGATATCGGCCGCGGTGCCGGTGCCGCCCTCCTGGCCATCGGCGCCGTAGGACATGATGTCATAGGGCCCGTGGTCGCCCGGCGCGCGGTAGACATAGGCCGTATTCCAGGGGTCCTTGGGCACGGCGCCGCCCTTGAGATAGGGACCGTTCCAGGCGCTCAGTCCGGCCGGCCGCTGCGCCAGCGCCGCCAGCCCCTCGGATGTCGAGGGATAGCGGCCGGCATCGAGATAGAACAGGTCGAGCGCGGCCGAGAAGCTCTGCAACTGAATCCGTGCCGCCTTGGTCTTGGACTCGCTGAGATAGTTAAGCACGCGCGGGCCGATCAGTCCCATGATCAGGCCGATGATGGTGATGACGACCAGCATCTCGACGAGCGTGAAGCCGCGTTCGCCGTCGCGTCCGGCCTGGATCGCCAACCTGGTTCGCATGTCAGATGTCATGTCACTCTCCTTGAACGCGATCAGCCGACCAGCTGGGTGACTGAAAGAAGGGCCGTCATGATCGACACGATCAGACCTCCCACGACGATACTGATGAGCAGAATGGCGGCAGGCCCGACGATGCCGACGACGCGATCGAGCCCGCGCTGCAGCTTGGCCTCATAGAATTCGGCAATGCGCGTCGACAGCGTCGGCAACTGGCCGGTCTCCTCGCCGAGCCGCAGCATGCGCAGCGCCATCGGCGGCAGCATGTTGTCCGTCGACAGCGCCTGGGACAGCTTGCCGCCGTGACGCACGCGGTCCGCGGCCGCGGACCACGGCGTGCGCGACGATGTCACCGACATCACGTCGACCAGGATGCGCAGCGCCGCGCTCAGATTGACGCCGCAGCCGAGCAGCAGGCCGAGATTCCGGCAGAACAGGCTCGTTCGATAGAACATCAGGATGCTGCCGATGCCGGGCACCACGGCCAGCGCGCTGGTCAGCGCGGCGCGGACGGCGGCCTGTCGCAGGAGCCACCAGGCGACCGCGATCAGGGCAGCACAGCACAGCGCGATGACCGTCGCATTGGCGCGGAGGAGGTCCGACAGCGTCATGAAGAAGCCGAGCGCGGTATCGGCGCGGCCGCCGAAATCGCGCAGCACCGCGGAGAAATTCGGCAGCACGGCGACGAGAAAGAACAGCATCACGCCGATCGCGGCGAGGAACACAAAGGCGGGGTACTGCATCGCATCGGTCAGCTTGCGCCGCGTCGCCTCGGATCGCTCCCGCTCGCCGGCGAGCGCGGTCAGCACGTGATCGAGTGTTCCGGAGGCCTCGCCGACACGCATCAAGGCGACGTACATCGGCGAGAACAGCGCCGGCTGCGCCGCGGCGGCATCGGCGAAACTCTCACCGCTCATGATGGCCGCGCGCAGCCGTGCCACGACAGGGCGAAGACGGCCGAGATCGGAGTCGCTCGACAGCAGGTCCAAGGCATCGTCGAGTCGTGCGCCCGCCCTGAGCAGCAAGGCCAGATCGCGCGTGAACGTCGTGACCTCCGCGGCCGTCGGGCCTCCGAACGAGAGTCCGATCGAAGATCCCGCGCCCGCCTTCTTCTCCTCGACGGTCTCGATCGGCAGCAGTTGCAGATAGGAAATGCGCTGCTCCACCTCGCCACGCGACGGAGCCTCGATCGAACCGACCACGATGTCGCCGGATTGTGTCAGCGCGCGATAGCGATAGTTCGGCACCATTCACCTCAGCGCGCCACGAGAACACGAAGCAGTTCGGACACGGAGGTGACGCCGGCGCGACACTTGGCGACGCCATCATCCAGCATCGTCGTCATGCCCTCCTGCATCGCCTGCCGGTCGATCGCGAGGCCATCTGCGCCGTCGGCGATCAGCTGACGCAGACCGCTGGTCAGTTCGAGCAATTCGAACACGCCGACCCGGCCGCGATAGCCGCTTCCGCCGCAACGCTCGCAACCGGCCGGATGCCAGACGATGTCGCCGGGCACGAGGCCGAGGTGACCGAGGCGCGGATCGTCGCGGCAGGTCTCGTCGTCGATCGGCCGGGCGACCTTGCAGTGCTCGCAGAGCTGACGCACCAGGCGCTGGGCGATGACCGCGCGCAACGTCGAGCGCAGGAGATAGCCTTCCACGCCGAGATCGAGCAGGCGCGGCACGGCCGCCGCCGCCGTTTCGGTATGCAGCGTGGTCAGCACGAGATGGCCGGTCAACGCCGCATGCACCGCGACATGCGCGGTCTCGCTGTCGCGGATCTCGCCGACCATGATGACGTCGGGATCCTGGCGAACGAAGGAGCGCAGCGCGCTGGCGAAGGTCAGCCCGATCGCGGGCTTGATCTGCGACTGGTTGATTCCGGGAATCTCATATTCCACGGGATCCTCGACGGTGAGGATCTTGCGCTCGGGCGTGTTGAGCATCGACAGGATCGTCGCCAGCGTCGTGGTCTTGCCGCTGCCGGTCGGCCCGGTGATCACGATCATGCCATGCGGCAGCGTCATCAGGCGCCGAAGAGCCGTGTCGTCGCGCGTCGAGAGCCCGAGGCGGCTCGCGACCAGCTGCGAGCGATCCTTCGGCAGGATGCGTAGCACGGCGGACTCGCCATGCTGCGTCGGCATGATAGCGACGCGGACATCGATCTCCGCGCGACCGGCACGGATGCGCGCGGCCCCGTCCTGCGGCAGGCGGCGCTCGGCAATGTTGAGACCGGCCACGATCTTGATGCGCGAGATCACCGCCTGCGGCAGGACGCCGGTGGGCGCCGCGATCGGCCGCAACAGGCCATCAACCCGGAGCCTGACCACGAGTCCGGTCGAGAACGGTTCGATGTGGATGTCGCTGGCGCGCATCTCCACCGCTCTCTCGATGAGATCGTTGACGGCGCGAACGACCGGCGCGCCGCTGGCGAGGTCGCGAAGGCTTTCGACATCGTCGTCGCGGAGCTCCTGGGCCGGCAACATCTCGGAATCATCGCCGGAGCCTAGCCGCTGGTCGAGCACCACGGCGATGTCCTCGTGCGAAGCGACCTTGAACAGCGTGGCCGGACCGAGCACCAGTTCGGCCGCGCGACGCACCGCCTGATCGGTCGGATCGGCCATCGCGAACACGGCCCCGCCTTCGGCGGTCCTGTAGGGATAGCCGAGGACTTCGCGCAGAAAACGCTCGGAGAATTCTCCGACGGCCGGCTGGGCCGCGAGGAGATCACGCAGCGGCGCGCGCTCCAGGCCCGTGAAGTCCGCAACCTCCTGTGCGAAGACCTCGGCCGTGAGGCCAAACTTGTCCCACAGCGCCGTCTGCGCCTCGCCCGCAGCTGCAACGTCGCCGGACGCCCGCGGATGGCGCTCGCGCAAATAGGCCTGGAATTGAGTCGAGAGTGTTCCGCTCATGGCGTGATCCGGGTGGCGCCCGTGCCGGCCCAACGTCTCGGCACCCCGCAACTGGCGACCGACGTTATCGATCGCGAACATGACGGCTGTACGAAAACAGCGACACCGACATTTGAGACACACAGGCGGCGCAAAGGCCGGCCGCTCTCAGCGAAGATACATAAGTGTCATATTAGGTCGCTATGCAGGCTCGGGTCCGGACGTGCCTCACGACGTTTGGGCCAGTCCACACGAGTAGATCGGCAAGTCCATGTTTCGTCTCGGCAATCGAAGCCAGTCCGCTGCGGTTGTCCGTCATGCCTCATTGCTCGCGATCGCAGTGTCGCTCGCGTCATGCAACATGGCGACCCTGAACTCCCAGGCCAGCGCGCCGGCGGACGTCGACGTCATCGACAAGGTGCGGTCGCTCGACATCCTGCCGCGTGACAACACACCGGTGGCATCGATCCAGAGCCGCCCCGAGGCCGAGCGTGCGACGGCCCGGACCTATCAGGGGACGATGGTGCAAGAGGTTGCCGAGGCCAGGCCGCTGCCGGCCGCCGACGGCAAGGGCTATGACCTCAACTTCGAGAACACGCCGATTGCCGCGGTCGCCAAAGTGGTGATCGGCGACATTCTCGGCGTCGGTTACTCGATCGATCCGCGCGTGCAGGGCAGCGTCAGCCTGGTGTCGGCGCGCCCGGTGCCGAAGTCCGATATTCTCTTTGTTCTTGAAAGCGCGCTTCGGCTGTCCGGCGTCGTGCTGGTGCGCGAGGGCGGCGGCTACAAGCTGACGCCGCTCGGCGACGCGATCGGCGGCGGCCGGGTCGATGGCGAGGCGGGCCGCGCCGAGCCGGGCTACGGCGTCTCGGTGGTGCCGCTGCAATATGTCGGCGCGCAGACCATCCTCAAGCTGATGGACAGCTTCGCCACCCGCGCCGGCAGCGTGCGCGCGGATTCGACACGAAACCTGCTGCTCATCCAGGGCACCGGACCCGAGCGGCGCTCCGCGATCGAGACGGCGCTGAGCTTCGACGTCGATTGGATGCGCGGCCAATCGGTCGGCGTGTTTCCGGTCAGCAACTCGGCGCCCGAGCCGATCGTGGCTGAGCTCGAGAAGATCATGGACAGCGGCGAGAACGGGCTGAGCCAGAACCTGGTGAAGCTGCAGGTCATCAGCCGGCTGAATGCGATCATGGTGGTGGCACGCAAGCCGGCGCTGCTGCAGAGCGCCGCGACCTGGATCCGACGGCTCGACCAGGCGGACTCCGGGCGCACCAGCGTCCACGTCTATCGAATCCGCTACGGCGATGCGCGGCAGCTCGCCAAGATCCTCTCCGACATGTTCGGCGGCGCCGGCTCGTCGTCATCCACGGACAGCGCAGACGGCCAGACGGCGCCGGGCTCGGACGGCACCACGACCTCCGTTGCCGACCGACTGTCCTTCAACACGGGCTCGTCCAGCTCCGGCGCCAATCCGTCGAGCCGCATGCAGGGCGCATCGGGCCTGACCGGCACCGCCACTTCGAACTCCAGTCCCGCCAGCACTCCGCCGACCTCGACCGGATTGGAGTCGCGCAGCGGCGGCGCGGGCGGACAGGCGCTGATGCCCAACGTGCGCATCACGCCGGACACGGTCAACAATTCGCTGCTGATCTACGCCGACCGCGAGAACTACCGCACCATCTCCAGCACGCTGCAGCAGCTCGATCAGCCGGTGCTCCAGGTCGGCATCGAGGCAACCATCGCCGAGGTCACCTTGACCAACGAGCTGTCCTATGGCGTCCAGTCCTATCTCTCGAGCAAGTTCCTCGGCCTCGGCACCGATCGGGGCTCGATCTCCAACACGCAGGCAACATCGGTCGCCACGGCCACGGCGTCAACCGCCGCGAGCGCTCTCATCAATCGCGCGCTTCCCGGCTTCAACTTCCTGATCGGCAGCGAGACGTCGCCCAACATCATCCTGGACGCGCTTCACACCGTGACCAGCGTCAAGGTGCTGTCCAATCCCTCGCTGGTGGTGATCAACAACCAGACCGCGACGCTGCAGGTCGGCGACGTCGTGCCGGTCTCCACTGGCAGCGCCACGGTGCTGTCGTCGAGCAACACCGTCGTCAACACCATCGACTATCGCAACACCGGCATCATCCTGCGCGTCGTGCCGCGCATCGCGGCCAACGGCAATGTGCGGCTCGAGGTCGAGCAGGAAATCAGCAACGTCGCGGCGCAGAGCTCATCGAGCCTGACGCCGACGGTGTCGCAGCGCAAGGTCAAGAGCGCGATCTCGGTCGCCAACGGCCAGACGGTGCTGCTCGCCGGCCTGATCAGTGAGCAGCAGAACGGCAACCGCAACGGCATTCCGGGCTTCGATGAAATTCCGGTGCTGGGCGACGCCTTCTCGCATCAGGGCAAGAAGGGCACGCGGACCGAGCTGATCATCTTCATCCGCCCGCAGATCATCAGGGACGGCAGCGATGCGCATCAAGTGGCCGAAGAACTCCGTTCCAAGCTCCGCGGCTCGGTCGGAGCCGCCATCACGGATGAACTGCGTGTCCGCACCACGCGCTGAGACCCGTCGTACGGCGAGACCGACGCGGCGCGGCTCCATCCTCGCGCTCGCCGCGGCCTGCCTGCTGCTGGGCAGCTGGCCCTCACTTGCGTATGCCGACTCGGTCGCGGCGGCCCGGAGCGCCTATGCGCGGGGTGACTTCGTCCGTGCGGTCCGCGTGCTCACGCCGCTCGCCTTGCGCGGCGATCCGCGCGCCCAGGCCATGCTCGGCTTCATGTACGAGAACGGCTTCGGCACGCCGCAGGCCTATGTCGTCGCCAGCGATCTCTATTGTCAGGCCGCCGCCGCCGGCAACCCGTTCGGCCAAGCCATGCTCGGGCTGATGTACGACAAGGGCCACGGCGTCCCGCAGGACGTGGTGCTCGCCTACAAATGGCTGAATCTTGCAGCTGCCAATACCGGTCATGCGCAGCGCAGCTACTATCTGCGCCTGCGCAATGCGGTCGCGTCGAAGATGTCGGCGAGCCAGATCGCGCAAGGCCAGGCGCTGGCGCTCGCCTGGATTCCCGGCCAGTTCTGATCGCGGCTCGCCGCTCCCGCACATCCCATCAGCAGACATCCGCTGCCAGCTGACGCATCGCTGCGATCCGCGGGACGGCGCACGCGTGTCGTTTCGTTGCGCGCTGTCACAAAACCGCATCGAGATCGACACTGCATTGCAATTTGTTGCCGCGATAAATCGTCGCAGGCGCTGCATCACTCCGAGCCGGTGCCGACCACCACTCCGTCGGGAGACATCCATGACCAGAATAGTCACGCGATCCAAGGCGATCGCGCTAGCGACCACTGCTGTGCTCACCGCCACCAGCGTCGCACCGGCCTTCGCAGGCCCTGCGACCAGCACGCCCATCGAGCACGTCATCATCATCGTCGGTGAGAACCACACCTTCGACAATCTGTTCGGCACGTACAAGCCGAAGCCGGGCCAGAGCATCGACAATCTGCTGAGCAAGGGCATCGTCAATGAAGACGGCTCACCCGGCCGGCATTTCAAGAAGGCCGAGCAGCGGATCGGCCGCGATGAGGTGCGCTACGGCGCCGAGACCGCCTCGACCGGCGCCTATGCGACCTTGCCGCAGCCCTACACGACCTACGGCATCGGCCTGCCGCAGAACGTGCTCGACACCCGCTTTCCGGCCAATCTTCCCAACGGGCCGTACCAGATCTCGAAATACGTGACCTATGCCGCCTACACTGGCGATCCGGTGCATCGGTTCTTCCAGATGTGGCAGGACATCGACGGCGGCAAGCACGACAAGTTCGTGTGGGTCGAACAGACCATCGGCACCGGCTCGAACGGCAAGCCCTATCCGGCCGGCGGCTTCAACCCGATGGAAGGCGCTATCTCGATGGGGTTCTACAACATGAACCCGTTCACCGACGCGACCGGCAAGGCGCAGCCCGGCGATGCGCCGTTCTTCAAGCAGCTGGCCGACGAATATGCGATCAGCGACAACTATCACCAGGCGATCATGGGCGGCACCGGCGCCAACTTCCAGTCGCTGGTGACCGGACACGCGGCGTTCTTCACCAACCCCGAAACCATGAACGGCGCTCCAGCAGTGCCCTATGCCAACCAGATCGAGAACCCGGATCCGGTCCCCGGCACCAACAATTACTACAAACAGGACGGCTATAGCGGCGGCTCCTACGTCAATTGCTCCGACCCGACCGCACCGGGGGTGGCCGCGATCAACGAGCAGCTGCTCAAGAACGGCGTCTACGACAACCGCTGCGCGCCGAACCACTATTATCTGGTCAATAACTACAACATGTTCTGGAATCAGAGCAGCACGAAGCCGAATGCGCTCGGCTCCGACAAGTTCGTGCTGCCGCCGCAGAGCGCCCCCACCATTGCCGACGTGATGACGGCGCGGGGCGTGTCGTGGAAGTATTACAGCGCCGATCGCGGCGACGACGCCACCACCTTCGCCAAGAGCGTCGACGGCGTGCCGCTGCTGTTCCACTCTTATTGCGGCATCTGCGATCCGCTGACCGGCTTCATCAAGATCATGAAGACCCCGTCGGAGGAAGCCAAGCTGCAGAACTATGGCGCGTTCATCAAGGACGTCGAGAACTCCACGCTGCCTGCCGTCTCGTTCGTGCGCCCGTTCGAGGCACTGGCCGGCCACCCGGCCGACTCGACCACCGACCTCTACGAGAAGTTCCTCGAGGCGCTGATCAATCGCGTCAAGGCCAATCCGAAGATCTGGGCCAAGACCGCAATCTTCATCACGACCGACGAAGGCGGCGGCTACTACGACTCCGGCTACGTCCAGCCGGTGGATTTCCTCGGTGACGGCACCCGCATCCCGTTCATCGTCGTCTCCCCGCTCGCCAAGAAGGGCCATGTCGACCACACCTATTACGACCATGTCTCGCTGTTGAAGTTCATCGAGCGCAACTGGCGGCTGCCGACGATCTCGGCCGTCAGCCGCGACCATCTCCCCAATCCGATCCATGATCGTGACGATCACCTGTATGTGCCGCGGAATCGCCCGGCGATCGGCGACCTCATGAATCTGTTCGTGTTCGCGGATCGGGACGGCGATCACGATGGCGATGATGGCTGGCACCATCACGACCACGATCATCACGGCTACGGCGGCGATCGCTGGTAATTGAAAGCGACCATGATGAGGAGCCCGCCGCACAATACGGCGGGCTCTGATCATCTGATCAAGCGTATTGGCCGCGACCGGCATCGCAGATCCGTCAGGAGGATGTCAGACGATCGTCACGTCCCCGCTATCGAGGCTCCGCATCGTTGCGCGGCCGCTTCCCTGCAAGCGGCCGCGCAACCGAGATCTTGGGGGATCTTGCACATGCAATTTCGATTATCCTCAACAGCAGCGGCTGGAGAATTTCGTCCGCGTCGAAACGTTCGACGACAACCAGGGCAACGACAACAACGATGTACGCTGGCTCGAGGTCACCGTCGATCCGCGCAGCCGCGACGTATTCTCCTACCAGCCTGTTACGGTGCCCGTGAACCGCACTGCGGTGCCGGCGCCGACCAGGTACTGATAACGCTTTGCCCAGCGTCCAAGAAAAGACTGACGGCGCATGCGTTGGCGCGAACAGCGACCAACCCGACATGCGTCTACTTCGGCGGACCGGACCTCAAGACGCTGTTCGTTACGACGGCAAAAGGACGCACAAAAACAAAACTCCCGCAGCCGGTCGGCTACGGGAGTTCAGTCTTGGTTGCGGGGATAGGATTTGAACCTATGACCTTCAGGTTATGAGCCTGACGAGCTACCGGGCTGCTCCACCCCGCGTTAACTTGTGCACGCCTTCAGGGAATTGCCGGGTGCTCCTGGCTGACGCGTCTGAGCGTCGCCGAGTTCATCCCAAAGCTTCCTGAGAAGGCTTGAGCCCGTCGGCCGTGCCGGCCATCGGGTGCGGGCGGTATGTACCAATGCGAGGCGGGTTTGGAAAGGCCTTTTCGGAAGTTTTTTTGCCGGATTGTGACACCGGCGACTCCTCCGCCTGCCGTTCAGAAATTCTAGTTTAATCAATGAATTAGAAGCTTGGCTCAGAAACGTCAGCGATCTCTGGCGGGCGCGCTGGCGCAAACGTCATGGACAACGGCATGGCCGCCTGCGGGACACGGGGAATCGGCGGCAGGCTACCGCCGCATCCGTCCGGCCCTTAGACAGCATCCGCGGCCTCGCCGCGCTTGCCATTGGTTCCGCAACGCGGCAGCTTCGATGCGACCAGAATGACGGCCGGAACGCGGCCGCAGGACATGCGAGGAGACGTCGATGGACCACTCCCTGAAGACCCCCCCGGTCACCGCGCTCGACGACGCATTCCACGCCATGATCGAGGCCTCGCGCAACGCGCCACCCCCTGATCTGGCCGCGCGGCAGGCGAGCCTGACGCGGTTGCGGACCATGCTCGCCGGCAACGAGAAGCGCCTCGAGCAGGCGATCTCGGACGATTTCGGCCATCGCTGCGCGGTCGAGACCACCATCGCCGAGACGCTGTTCCTGCAGACCGAGCTGAAGCACACGCTGAAGATGCTGCCGCGCTGGATGGCCCCGCGGCGAATCGCCACCTCATTGCAGTTCTTTCCCGCGCGCAATCGCCTGCTGCCGCAGCCGCTCGGCGTCGTCGGCATCATCGCGCCCTGGAACTATCCGCTGCAACTGACGCTCGCGCCGGCGATCGGAGCTCTCGCCGCCGGCAACCGCGTCTTGATCAAGCCGAGCGAGCTCACGCCCCGGTTCTCGGCGCTGCTGAAGGAGCTGATCGCCGCGACCTTCGCCGCGACGGAGCTGTCCGTCACCGGGATCGAGGACGGTGTAGCACAGGCCTTCGCGGCGCTGCCGTTCGATCATTTGGTGTTCACCGGCTCGACCCGCGTCGGCCGCATCGTCGCCGAGGCCGCCGGACGCAACCTCACCCCTGTCACGCTCGAGCTCGGCGGCAAGTCGCCGACCATCGTCGACGTCTCGGCGGATCTCGACGAGGCCGCCGAGCGCATCGCCTATGCGAAGCTGCTCAACGCCGGACAGACCTGCATCGCACCGGACTATGTCTTCGTGCCGGAGCCGCAGCGCGACGCCTTCGCCGGCAAGCTCCATCGCCACATGATGCAGATGTTCGGCACCAACCCCGCCAATGGCGACTACACGTCGATCATCTCCGACCGGCACTATGCCCGACTGGAAGGCCTGCTGCGCGATGCGATCGCACGCGGCGCCAAGCCGCTGAGCACGACCAGCCCGGAAGACCCCGCCTGGAAGAAGCTGCGGAAGTTTCCGCCAACGGTCGTGGTCGGCGCGACCGCCGAGATGGCGATCATGCAGGAGGAAATCTTCGGCCCCCTGCTGCCGATCCTGACCTATCGCGACGCCGACGAGGTGATCCGCTCCATCAACGCCCACGACCGGCCGCTGGCGCTGTACTGGTTCGGCCGCGACGAGACCGCCCGCGACCAGGTGCTAGCGCGCACCGTGTCCGGCGGCGTCACCATCAACGATTGCCTCTTGCATTTCGCGCAGATGAACCAGCCCATGGGCGGCGTCGGCGCCTCCGGCATCGGCCACTATCACGGCGAATGGGGCTTCAACAGCTTCAGTAAGCTGAAGCCGGTGTTCTACCGCTCGCCCTTCAACCGCATGAAGGATCTCTATCCGCCCTATGGCGCCAGCATCGCACGGATCGAGAAGCTGCTGCGGTTTCTGAGCTGATCAAGGCCCCGTCATTCCGGGGCGCGCGCAGCGCGAACCCGGAATCTGGAGATGATCGAAACTCAAACATCGAGATTCCGGGTTCGCCGCGCAGCGCGCGGCGCCCCGGAATGACGGCCAAAAAAGCAAAAACATCAGGGAGAAAACGCGCGTGGCGGAGGAAGTCGATTTCATCGTCGTGGGTGGCGGCAGTGGCGGAGCGACCGTCGCGGGGCGTCTGTCGGAAGATCCGGGCACGTCGGTGATGCTGCTCGATGCCGGCGGACGCAACGACAACTGGATCGTCACTACGCCGTACATGCTGTTCCTGATGGTGGCAGGTACCGTCAACAACTGGGCGTTCACGACGGTGCCGCAGAAGGGTCTCAACGGCCGCGTCGGCTATCAGCCGCGCGGCCGCGGGCTCGGCGGCTCCTCCGCGATCAACGCCATGGTCTATATCCGTGGCCATCGCGCCGACTACGACCGATGGGCCGCGCTCGGCAATCCCGGCTGGTCGTATGACGACGTGCTGCCCTATTTCAGACGCGCCGAGAACAATGCCGAGTTCAATGGCGAATATCATGGCCAATCCGGACCGCTGCCGGTCAACCGGCTGCGCACCGGAAATCCCGTGCACGAGATCTTCCTTCAGGCGGCGCGCGAGGCGCAGTTTCCGATCCGCGAGGACTTCAACGCGGAAACCCAGGAAGGTCTCGGCCTCTACCAGGTCACCCAGCAGAACGGCGAGCGCTGGAGCGCGGCGCGCGCCTATATCCAGCCTCATCTCGGCCGCCGCAATCTGCGCGTCGAGACCTCAGCGCATGCCTCGATGATCCTGTTCGACGGCCAGCGCGCGGTCGGCGTGAAGTATCGGCAGGGCAAGGAGGTCAAGGAGATCCGCTGCCGCCGCGAGGTGATCCTCGCTTCCGGCGCATTCCAGACGCCGCAACTGCTGATGCTCTCCGGCGTCGGCGATGCGACGGCACTCGCCAAACACGGCATTGCCAGCGTTCATCATCTGCCCGGTGTCGGCCAGAACCTGCAGGACCATCCCGACTTCATCTTCGCCTACACCTCCGACAACCCGAACTTCTCGTCGCTGTCGCCAAAAGGCATCCGCAGGCTGCTGGCGGGAATCGGCCAGTACCGGCGCGAACGGCGCGGCGTGCTGACATCGAATTTCGCTGAATGCGGCGGCTTCCTGAAGAGCGATCCCAACCTCGACATCCCCGACATCCAGCTGCATTTCGGCATGGCCGTCACCGACGACCACGGCCGCAAGCGTCACGGCAACGGCTTCTCCTGTCACTTCTGTCTGCTGCGGCCGAAGAGCCGGGGCACCGTGTCGTTGAAAACAGCGGATCCGCTCGCGCCGCCACTGATCGATCCAAACTTCCTCGGCGAAGAGGAGGACGTCGAGACGATGGTGGCCGGATACAAGACCACGCGGCGGCTGATGGAGACACCGGCGATGCGCGGCCTTGCCACACGCGATCTGTTCACCTCGGACGTCAGAACCGACGACGATATCCGCGCCGTCCTGCGTGACCGCGTCGACACCGTCTATCACCCCGTCGGCACCTGCAAGATGGGCGTGGATGATCCGCTCGCCGTCGTCGATCCTCAGCTCCGCGTGCACGGGCTTTCGGGCTTGCGCATCGTCGATGCCTCGATCATGCCGACCTTGATCGGGGGCAACACCAACGCGCCGACGATCATGATCGGCGAGAAGGCTGCGGACATGATCCGGGGCGAGATGCGCGCCAATTAGGTCAGCAGGAAGCCGCCATCCACGGTCACCACGCTGCCGGTCATGTAGCGCGACGCGTTCGAGGCCAGCAGCATGATGGCGCCGTCGAGGTCGCTCTCATGACCGATGCGCCGCTGCGGGATGCGCTTGATCAGCTTCTCGCCGGCCGGCGTCTCCCAGACGGCGCGGTTGATGTCGGTGTCGATATAGCCCGGCGCCAGCGCATTGACGCGAATGTTGTTGGCGGCGAGTTCCAGCGCCAGCGCCTTGGTGGCCTGCACCACGCCGGCCTTGGAGATCGCATAGGGCGAGACGAACTTGACGACGCTGAAGCCGAGCACCGAGGCGATATTGATGATGTTGCCCGGCGCCTTCCGCGCGATCATGCGGCGCGCGACTTCGGTCGCGGCGAAATAGGCGCCCTTCAGATTGGCGCCGATCACCGCGTCCCAATCGGCCTCGCTCTGCTCGACCGCGAGCTTCTCCGCCGCGATGCCGGCATTGTTGATCAGCACGGTGACCGGCCCGAGCCCAGCCTCGGCGGCATCCAGCGCCTTGGCGATGGAGGCATTGCTGGTCACGTCCATCTCGACCGCGGCGGCGCGGCCGCCCTTGGCCTTGATCTCCTCCTCCAGCGCCTTGAGCTTGCCGGTCTGGCGTGCCGCCAGCGCAACGGCCGCGCCATGGGCCGACAGCACGCGCGCGAACTGCCGGCCAAGTCCCTGGCTCGCGCCGGTGATCAGGATCACCTCGCGGCTGACGTCGAACAGGTTGGACATGCAGAGATCCCTCGCGTTTCCCTCGTTTCGTTGCCGCGATTGATACAGACGATTTGACGGAGCGAGAAGGCGAATTGTTTACGGGGCCGCCCTACAACCCAAGCATATCCATCATGAATATGTTCGACCTCGCCGCTTGTATCGCCCTGGTGATTGCCGTCTACAGCGGCTTCTCGACCGGCCTCTTGCGCAGCGCGATCACGATCCTCGCCTATCTCCTGGCGATGCCGTTGGCGATGGGGGTGGTGGCCGCGATGAGCCCGCAATTGCAGGACGTGCGCGGTCTCCCATTGGCCCAGGGCTGGCTGCAGTTCTTCGCGGCGTTCGTGGTCATCGGTGCGGCTCTGGGCAAGATCGGACGCATCCTGCTCGACGAGACGATCGGTCCCGAAGCCGGCTTCGGCGACCGGCTCGGCGGCGCCCTGCTCGGCGCCATCCGCGTCGCGATGGTCGCCACCACGCTCGTGCTGGTATTCGACAGAATCGTTCCGGTCGAACGCCAGCCGCGCTTTCTGGAAGGCTCCCGGCTGCGGCCGATCCTGTCGCTCGCAGGTGCAAAAGGCTTCCGCTCGCTGCCGCCTGAAGTCGCCGGCCTGATCGACCGGCTCAAGCAGGAACGCCGCATCTGAGCGCGTCGAGCCATGCAATTCGGCACAGGCCGGCTGCTCTTATCAGCGGCGGTCCGGGCGGCTAGAATGCGCGCATCATCCAGCCACTGACATATCGGAGTGATCAATCGTGGATCTCGGGATCAAGGGCCGCCGCGCCATCGTCTGCGCCTCCAGCAAGGGATTGGGCCGCGCCTGCGCCATCACGCTCGCCAATGAGGGCGTGCATGTCACGATTACCGCGCGCGGCGCCGAGGCGCTGGCCAAGACAGCGGCCGAGATTCGCGCTGCCAATCCCGGCATCACCGTGACCGAAGTGGCGGGCGACATCACCACGCCCGAGGGCCGCGCCGCCGTGCTCGCGGCCTGCCCGGATCCGGACATCCTGATCAACAATGCCGGCGGGCCGCCGCCCGGCGATTTCCGCAACTGGACCCGCGACGACTGGATCAAGGCGATCGACGCCAACATGCTGACGCCGATCGAACTGATCAAGGCGACCGTGGACGGCATGATGGCGCGCAAGTTCGGCCGCATCGTCAACATCACCTCGGCCGCGGTGAAGGCGCCGATCGACATTCTCGGCCTGTCCAACGGCGCCCGCGCCGGCCTGACCGGCTTCGTCGCCGGCCTGTCGCGCAAGACCGTGATCAACAACGTCACGATCAACGCGCTGCTGCCGGGCCCGTTCGAGACCGACCGGCTGCGTTCGACGGCGAAGGGCGAAGCCGAGAAGCGCGGTGTCACGCCGGAGCAGATCCTGGCCGACCGCGCCAAGACCAACCCCGCCGGCCGCTTCGGCGATCCCGAAGAGTTCGGCGTGGCCTGCGCGTTCCTCTGCGCCGCCAAGTCCGGCTACATCACGGGACAGAACATCCTGCTGGATGGTGGTGCGTTCCCGGGCACGCTGTAAGCCCAGCGTCTGCTGTCGCTGACTTTTGGGCGCGGCGATCGCTGCGAGTCTACCTCGCCCCGCTTGCGGGGAGAGGTCGGATTGCATCGAAGATGCAATCCGGGTGAGGGGGTACAGGTCCAACGGCAAACACTCCCGGCGCGTATGCCCTTCTCACACTTCCCGTGCGGCTGCCCCTCACCCCAACCCTCTCCCCGTGAAGAACGGGAAGAGGGAGCGCACCGACCGCGCGGAAATCAGCCGGGCTCGAAGACAACTACTGCTTCGTGATCTCGTCCTCATCGCGCTGGCTCGGGCTCGACGAATCCGCCGTCGTTCGCCCTTCCGTCCAGTCGATGCTGAACGCGTCCAGGCCCTCCGCGAGCAGATCGCCGAGCATCGGCTCGCCCAGCAGATAGCGCGCGGTGTGGCGGTCGCGCTGGCCGGCGGCTTCGCGGCGCAGATCGTCCCATTCGTCGATATCGCCGTCGCCGCGGCCGAGCCGCATCAGGGCAACCAGATCGGTCTGCTCGTCTTCGGTCATGGCGTTGATGAAGCCGGTGATCTCGCGCACGACGGGATCGTCACCGCTGTCCTGCAGCACGTCGATCATGTCGTCGTCGGCGGCATTCGAGCCGGAATCGTCGGCGGTCGCCTGCTCCTTGACGTCGAACTCGCGGGCCTTCTCGATCAGGAAGGCGACCTTCTCGGGTGATATCGTCAGCTCGGGCATGACCCTCTCCTCGTGGATTGGTCACGACAACGCTTGTTCCCGAAACTCGATCCATTGCGCTGGAACGTCCGACACGGCATCGTCGCGCGCTATAAGAACAAACGAGGAAGCGCGTATGCAGTGGACGGTCGGCAGGGTCAGGATCACCAAATTCACCGAGCTGGAGACGGTGGGCGGCACCCGCTTCATCCTGCCGCAGGCGACGCCCGAGGCGATCCGCGAGCTCTCCTGGCTCAGCCCCGATTTCGCCACCGCCGAAGGCAGGCTGAAGATGTCGATCCACAGCCTGGTGCTGGAGACCCCGAGCAAGCGCATCGTCGTCGACACCGGCCTCGGCAACGACAAGCAGGGGCGCAGCGTGCCGGTGTGGAATGCCCGCTCGACGCCCTTCCTGGAGACGATGAGCGCAGCCGGATTTCCGCCTGACAGCATGGACATGGTGATCTGCACGCATCTCCACGTCGATCATGTCGGCTGGAATACGCGCCTCGTCGACGGCCGTTGGATTCCCACCTTTCCGAACGCCCGCTACATCTTCGGCCGCACTGAATATGAGCACTGGCGCGACCACAGCGCGGCAGCCGACGAGACCGCGACCTTCGCGGATTCCGTACAGCCGATCGTGGACGCCGGCAGGGCCGAGCTGGTGGCCAGCGATGCCGGGATCAGCGACGAGATCACGCTGATCCCGACGCCCGGCCACAGCCCCGGGCACGTCAGCCTGCACATCCGCTCCGATGGTGCGCAGGCACTGCTGAGCGGCGACGTCGCGCACCATCCCTGCCAGATGGCGCATCTGGAGTGGAGCTCGACGGTCGATTCCGATCCGGCGCAGGCGGCGGCCACGCGGCGGGCGCTGTTCTCCCGTTTCGCCGACACCGGCACGCTGGTGATCGGCGGCCATTTCGACGCCGGCCACATCCGCCGCGACGGGGCCGCCTTCCGCTTCGAAGCAGTGCCGGGCGGCGGCAGCGCATAGCCCGCGAGGTTGAATTTCGCCCCGCCATGCTTCATGACAGGGCTCTGGAATACCAAGGATCTGAGGGAGAGAAACCAAATGAAGCTCGTTCGCTACGGCGACAAAGGCGCGGAAAAGCCGGGCCTGATCGATGCATCCGGCCAGCTGCGCGACCTGTCGGCCCATGTGAAGGACCTCGATGGCGCCGCCTACGCGCCGGAGTCGCTGAAGAAGCTCGCCGCGATCGACCCGGCCTCCCTGCCAGCGGTGTCCGGCAAGCCGCGGCTGGGCGCGCCCGTCACCGGCATCTCCAAGTTCGTGGCGATCGGCCTCAACTACTCCGATCATGCCAAGGAGACCGGCAACCCGATCCCGGCCGAGCCGATCTTCTTCCTCAAGGCCAACACCGCGCTGTGCGGCCCTTATGACCAGGTCGAGAAGCCGCGCGGCTCGACCAAGCTCGACTGGGAGGTCGAGATCGCCGCGATCATCGGCACCCGCGCCAAGTATGTGTCCGAGGCCGATGCGCTGAACCACGTCGCCGGCTACGCGATCTGCAACGACGTCTCCGAGCGCAATTTCCAGATCGAGCGCCTGGGCCAGTGGACCAAGGGCAAGTCGCACGACACCTTCGGGCCGGTCGGCCCGTGGCTCGTCACCAAGGACGAAATTCCGGACGTGCAGAACCTGTCGATGTGGCTCGACGTCAACGGCCAGCGCCGCCAGACCGGCTCGACGGCGACGATGATCTTCTCGATGGCCAAGTGCATTTCCTACGTCTCGCAGTTCATGACCCTGCTGCCGGGCGACATCGTCACGACAGGCACGCCTCCCGGCGTCGGCATGGGCATGAAGCCGCCGACCTTCCTCAACGTCGGCGATGTCGTCACCCTCGGCATCGAGCGCCTCGGCGAGCAGCGCCAGGAGATCATCGAGGCTTAAACGTCAATCTCCGTCATTGCGAGCGAAGCGACGTGTCCGCCGAAGCTCGAAGAGCGAAGGCGGAAGCAATCCAGGGCGTCACACGCGGCTCTGGATTGCTTCGTCGCTTCGCTCCTCGCAATGAGGGACAAACAATCCGCAGCGAGCCAACAGGAATGCCTCGATGAAACTCACCTTCTCGCCCGCCTCGCCGTTCGCCCGCAAGGTGCGCATCGCCGCCATCGAGCTCGGCCTGATCGACAAGATCGAGTTCACGCCCGCCGCTGTCATGCCCGGCCAGGCCAACGACGAGTACATGAAGATCACGCCGCTGAAGAAGCTGCCGGTGCTGATCCTCGACAATGGCGACGTCATCCTGGATTCCTACGTCATCGTCGAATATCTCGACGAGCTCGCCGGCGGCAACAAGCTCATCCCGGCCTCCGGCCCGTCGCGCTGGAAGGTCAAGAGCGAGCATTCCATGCTGCAGGGCATGCTCGATTCCATGCTGCTGTGCCGCTACGAGGCGATGGTGCGGCCCGAGGGCACGCGCTGGCAGGCCTGGTCCGACGATCATTGGAACAGGGCGTGGATGGGCATGGCGCGCTTCAATGCGCAGCCCGACCTGCTGACGCGTCCGTTCGATATCGTCTCGATCGGTCTCGTCTGCGTGCTCGGCTATGCCGATTTCCGCTTCGCCGATTGCGGCTGGCGCAAGGCCTATCCGGCGCTCGACGCCTTTCATCAGAAGATGCTGGAGCGCGAGTCGGTGAAGATCTCGGTGCCGCCTGCGGCGTGATTGTCTGAAAGAAAGCGCCGCGATGCTGACGTTCTCGGTTGCCGACACGACCATCCATCGCATCATCGAGCAGGAGACCACCTTCCTGCCAGCGCGCGAGATGTTTCCGGATCTGACGCCGGAGATGCTGGCAGCCGAGCGCGGCGCTCTGCAAACGGCCAACGCACTCGACGCGCAGGACACCCTGATCCTGTGCTTCCAGTCCTACGTGGTGAAGACGCCTCACCACACCATCCTGATCGACAGCTGCATCGGCAACGACAAGCCGCGCGCGCGGCCGGTCTGGAACATGAAGACCGACGATACCTACATGCGCGCGCTCGCCGCGGCCGGCATCTCCGTCGACGACATCGATGTGGTGATGTGCACCCATCTCCATACCGACCACGTCGGCTGGAACACGCGGCTCGACAATGGCCGCTGGGTGCCGACCTTTCCCAAAGCGCGGTACGTGTTTGCGCAAGCCGAATACGACTATTGGCTTGCGCAAAATGCCAAGACCGAGGTGCCGGCCTTCGCCGACAGCGTGCTGCCGGTGGTCGAGGCGCAGCGGGCCGACATCGTCAGCGACGCGTTTGCGATTGGCGATCATGTCCGGCTACTGCCGACCCCGGGGCACACGCCCGGCCATATCGCGGTCGCCGTCGGCAAGGGCCAGGACGACGCGGTGTTTGCGGGCGACCTGATCCACACGCCGCTGCAGTTCGCCTATCCCGAGCTGTCACCGAAGTTCGACGTCGATCCCGCGCAGGCCGCAGTGACGCGGCGCGCTTTTCTCGATCGCTATTGCGACACGCCGACGCTGTGCTGCACGGCGCACTTCCCCTCTCCTTCGGTCGGCCGCATCACGCGCAAGGGCAACGGCTTCGCCTGCGAAGCCGTTTAGCCCTCAATCGACGATAAAGAGCTTTGCGCCGGTCGCGGTGAACGACCGGTGTGCGGCATCGCCGAAATCCGAAACCTGGTAGCTCATTCCCGCCGACAGCGTGAACTTGCGCCCGTCCTTGAGCTCGCTTTCGAGCTCGCCTTCCAGCACCAGCAGGATGTGGCCGCGATCGCACCAATGATCGGCCAGATAGCCGGGCGTATATTCGACCTGGCGTACCCTGATGTCGCCGATCATCAGTGTCCGCCAATACGCCTTGCCCTGCTCGCCC
Source organism: Bradyrhizobium sp. HKCCYLRH3099 (assembly GCF_051167855.1). Taxonomy (NCBI): domain Bacteria; kingdom Pseudomonadati; phylum Pseudomonadota; class Alphaproteobacteria; order Hyphomicrobiales; family Nitrobacteraceae; genus Bradyrhizobium; species Bradyrhizobium sp. HKCCYLRH3099. The sequence continues at coordinate 58,280 of NZ_JBNPTW010000025.1, read as the reverse complement.
GGATGCTCGGTGACGGGAACGGCGGACCAGTCGGTGACGGTGAAGGGCAGCGTCGGGATTTTCATCGGCGGCTCGTTGCAGGATCAGGCGAAGACAAGCTGCCTCATGGCATAGAACGCCCCGCGCGTGAGATCAAACAGCCTGACGGGCGGCCCATCAATCGAACAGGCTCGGCGTGTAGTTCACCGCGGCCCCCTCGATCGCCAGCATCTTCAGCTTGGTGTCGACGCCGCCATTGGCGGAGAAGCCGCCGGGCTTGTTGCCGGCGGCGAGCACGCGATGGCAGGGCACGACGATCGGGCACGGGTTGCGTCCGAGCGCCTGGCCGACCTCACGCGACAGCTCGACTCCGCCGAGCTGCCTGGCGATGTCGCCATAGGTCAGCGTCTGCCCCGGCGGGATGCGGCGGGCGATGTCGTAGACGCCGCGCTGGAACGCGCTGACGCCGTCGAGATCGAGGTCGATGTCGCTGAGATCATCCGGCTGGCCCGCCAGCAGCGCCTTGATGCGTCCGATGACGCGCTGCACATGCTGCGGCGGCTCAGCCTCGGCGATCCCGGCATGGCGTTGCTGCATCCGCGTCCGGATCTGGACGGCGCCGCCCATCGGCAACTGGAGCGCGTTGATGCCGCGTGGCCCCCAGGCGATCGCGCAGGTGCCGATCGCGGTTTCAAACATGGCGTAGCTCTGGTCTGACATGGCGGGCTCCATCGTCGCGCTGCCCCGTATCATCTGCCGATCAAACTAGGCTTGGAGAATGTTGCGATCCACCCGGATTCTGCCAATGTCGACAGGTGCGTATACGAAGCCCGCGGAGACCGGCCGGCGCAAGATCGGACGTCTCGAACGAGGAAAACAACAAGGGAGAACGCCATGAAGCTGACGCCGGAACAGGTCGCATTCTTCAACCGCGAGGGCTGGCTGTTCCTGCCCGAGCTGTTCAGCCCGGAGGAGACCGCCTTCCTCGCCCGAGAGGCGGAGGCGATCTATGCGGCCGACAGGCCCGAGGTCTGGCGCGAGAAGAGCGGTGTGCCGCGCACCGCGTTCGCGGCGCATCTCTACAATGACGCGTTCCGCGTGCTGGCGGCGCATCCCCGCATGATCGAGCCGATCGAGCAGATTTTTGGCGAGAAGCTCTACATGCATCAGTTCAAGATCAACGCCAAATCGGCGTTCACCGGCGATGTCTGGCAATGGCACCAGGACTACGGCACCTGGAAGCGCGACGATGGCATGCCGGAGCCGCGCGCGATGAACATCGCGATCTTTCTCGACGAGGTGATGCCGATCAACGGTCCGCTGATGCTGGTGCCGAAGAGCCAGCACGCCGGCGATCTCGAGGCCTCGCACGATCTTGCCACGACCTCCTATCCGCTGTGGACGCTCGACGAGGCGACGGTCACCCGCCTGGTCGCCGAGGGCGGCATCGTCGCGCCGATCGGCAAGCCCGGCGGCATGCTGATGTTCCACGGCAATCTGGTGCATGGCTCCGCCGGCAACATCACCCCCTATCCGCGCAAGATCGTGTACCTGACGCTGAACGCCGTCTCGAACCACATCCGCACGCCGACCAGGCCGGAATACATCGCGCACCGCGACTTCAGGCCGATCGAAACGCTGCCGGATGATACGTTGCTGCAACTCGCGCGAGCGCATCGCGAGGCGGCGGAGTAACACTCCCTCCGTCATTCCGGGGCATCGCGCAGCGATGAGCCCGGATCCATAACCACCATCGTGAGTATGGATTCCGGGCTCGTGCTCCGCACGCCCCGGAATGACGACAACTGATAAGGTCGCCCATGAACCTCCACGCTCTCCTCCAGGCCCGCGCCGCCTCCGGCAAGCCCGTCCGCGTCGCGCTGATTGGCGCCGGCAAGTTCGGCTCGATGTTTCTGTCACAAGTGCCGCATGTCGCGGGCCTCGAGGTGCCGGTCATCGTCGATCTCGATCCCGAGCGCGCCCGCGACGCCTGCCGCACGGTCGGCTGGCCCACCGAGCTGATCGAACGCACGACATTCAGCGTCGATGGCGCGAAAGCGCTGGCCGACACCATCGAGGTCGTCGTCGAAGCGACCGGCAGCCCGGCCGCGGGCATCCGCCATGCGCGCGCGGCGATCAGGGCCGGCAAGCACATCGTGATGGTCAATGTCGAGGCCGACGTGCTGGCGGGACCGCTGCTCGCGGACGAGGCCCGCAAAGCGGGCGTCGTCTATTCGCTCGCCTATGGCGACCAGCCGGCGCTGACGGCCGAGCTCGTCGACTGGGCGCGCGCGACCGGCTTTCACGTCGTCGCCGCCGGCAAGGGCACGAAGTATCTGCCTGCCTATCACGATGTGACGCCCGACGGCGTCTGGCAGCACTACGGGCTGACCGCGGGCGAAGCGCAGTCCGCAGGCATGAATCCGCAGATGTTCAACTCCTTCCTCGACGGCACCAAGTCGGCGATCGAGATGGCGGCGATCGCCAATGCGACCGGGCTCGACGTCCCGTCGGACGGCCTGCTGTTTCCGCCTTGCGGCGTCGATGACCTGCCGCATGTGCTGCGGCCGCGCGAGCGCGGCGGCGTGCTCGAGCGATCGGGCATGGTCGAGGTGGTGTCATCGCTCGAGCGTGACGGCCGCCCGGTGTTTCGCGATCTGCGCTGGGGCGTCTATGTCGTGCTGGAAGCGCCGAACGACTATGCTGCCGACTGCTTCCGTCAGTACGGCTTGAAGACCGACGCCAGCGGCCGCTATGCCGCGATGTACAAGCCTTATCATCTGATCGGGCTGGAGCTGAACGTGTCGGTGCTGTCGGCGGCGCTGCGGCGTGAGCCGACGGGACAGCCGCTCGGCTTCCGCGGCGATGTCGTCGCCGTCGCCAAGAAGCAGCTCCGCGCCGGCGAGATGCTCGATGGCGAAGGTGGCTATACGGTCTGGGGCAAGGTGCTGCCGGCCGCATCGAGCCTCGCAATCGGCGCGCTGCCGATCGGTCTTGCGCATCGGGTGAAGGTCATCAACGACGTCGCCCATGGTGCGGTGGTCCGCTGGAGCGACGTCGCGGTGGACGCATCGGACGAGACCGTCGCGGTTCGCAAGACGATGGAGGCGGCGTTCGTCCGCTGAGCGCTGTGCCTCCACATGCACAATAAAAAAGCCCCGACCGGTGGTCGGGGCTTTGTTGTCCTGATGGGTCAGAGTCTCAATTGTCGTCCTCGCCGAAGGCGGCGGCCAGCTTGTCGTAATATTTCACGACGAGGTCGATGTTGCCCTTGTTCTCGACCTCCGGCGGTTTCGCCTTG
>NZ_JBNPTW010000025.1:0-50000 GCF_051167855.1 Bradyrhizobium sp. HKCCYLRH3099 | reverse complement strand
ACGGCTTTTTGAGATTTGCGAAGGGTCACCCCTTAGCTTCCCACTGTCACCGCCATTGTAGCACGTGTGTAGCCCAGCCCGTAAGGGCCATGAGGACTTGACGTCATCCCCACCTTCCTCGCGGCTTATCACCGGCAGTCTCCTTAGAGTGCTCAACTAAATGGTAGCAACTAAGGACGGGGGTTGCGCTCGTTGCGGGACTTAACCCAACATCTCACGACACGAGCTGACGACAGCCATGCAGCACCTGTGTTTCGGGCTCCGAAGAGAAGGTCACGTCTCTGCGACCGGTCCCAAACATGTCAAGGGCTGGTAAGGTTCTGCGCGTTGCGTCGAATTAAACCACATGCTCCACCGCTTGTGCGGGCCCCCGTCAATTCCTTTGAGTTTTAATCTTGCGACCGTACTCCCCAGGCGGAATGCTTAAAGCGTTAGCTGCGCCACTAGTGAGTAAACCCACTAACGGCTGGCATTCATCGTTTACGGCGTGGACTACCAGGGTATCTAATCCTGTTTGCTCCCCACGCTTTCGTGCCTCAGCGTCAGTATCGGGCCAGTGAGCCGCCTTCGCCACTGGTGTTCTTGCGAATATCTACGAATTTCACCTCTACACTCGCAGTTCCACTCACCTCTCCCGAACTCAAGATCTTCAGTATCAAAGGCAGTTCTGGAGTTGAGCTCCAGGATTTCACCCCTGACTTAAAGACCCGCCTACGCACCCTTTACGCCCAGTGATTCCGAGCAACGCTAGCCCCCTTCGTATTACCGCGGCTGCTGGCACGAAGTTAGCCGGGGCTTATTCTTGCGGTACCGTCATTATCTTCCCGCACAAAAGAGCTTTACAACCCTAGGGCCTTCATCACTCACGCGGCATGGCTGGATCAGGCTTGCGCCCATTGTCCAATATTCCCCACTGCTGCCTCCCGTAGGAGTTTGGGCCGTGTCTCAGTCCCAATGTGGCTGATCATCCTCTCAGACCAGCTACTGATCGTCGCCTTGGTGGGCCATTACCCCACCAACTAGCTAATCAGACGCGGGCCGATCTTTCGGCGATAAATCTTTCCCCGTAAGGGCTTATCCGGTATTAGCACAAGTTTCCCTGTGTTGTTCCGAACCAAAAGGTACGTTCCCACGCGTTACTCACCCGTCTGCCGCTGACATATTGCTATGCCCGCTCGACTTGCATGTGTTAAGCCTGCCGCCAGCGTTCGCTCTGAGCCAGGATCAAACTCTCAAGTTGAACTTGAAGCTTTGAACCGGCTGATCACAACGTTTGACGAGGTCCCACCAATCGATCCCGCGCTTCACAGCGCTAAGACCATGGTGTTACCTTTGAAACATTGTCCGCCGAAGTCTTCTCGTCCGATCTCAGAACCAAAAGCCGAAGCCCTCAATCCCGAGACCCGCAAGGACTCCGCCGTCCACGTTTCTCTTTCTTCATCTTCACTTGTCAAACAGCCCGGGACCTCAGTCCCACCCTCTCTTGGAGGGGTTCCGCAACCTTATTCGACGGCGATGTGCAACCGGGTTCTACCGGTTGTGCACCACTCAACGAAGTGAGGAGCAGTATTGGCGCGAATGCTCGCCTCGGTGTGTCCCGAAGCGGCGCCGCGCTCAGTGATCGGGTGTATAGGGGGAGCCGATCGGGGTGTCAACGACGAATTTCATGAAATCGTCGCATCGGGTGATTTTTTCCGTAGCCACCCGGATGCCCGATTTCTTGCGGACATCGTGCCCCACTTGGGCCACAATCCTGCGACGATTTGTTAAGCATCGACCTGAGCTGATTTGGCTCCAGCGGGGAGCGCCATCGGCTCACGGATGATCCAGATCAAGGAATTGGCGAGCCCTTCGCCCGATTCAGACGACCGAGACGACATCGAGAGATCCTGAAGAACAACAGCGGTTGGCGGTTTGCAGGGTTCGACACCCAAGAGCCTCGAACCGTCAGAGACGCGCCATCATTCCGAGCCGTTTGTCTTAGACGCTAACGCTACGCCAACCGGCAGCTGAGTGATCTCGGTGCTGACTTTGAACTTGGGGGACTGAGGTTGAACCATCGGACGTCACGCGGGGGGTATGGACGCGAGGTCGGCATGATCGATCTCGGTCATGAGCCGCCGCTATCGGTCGATGGCTCCGAAGCCGCGGTGATCGATCGCCGTCGCGTCTCCGTCCAATGGTTTTCCGGCACGATTCTGACGGGTCTGTGCGGCGCGGCTCTCATCGGCGGCGCCGTTTTTGCGTCGCTCGACGGCGAGATGACCTTTGCGCGCATGCCCGAACGGGTGGAGAGCGCGTTGCGCGGCGCGTTCGGCGCCAATGATCGCGTCGCCACCCTGCGCAAGAGCGATCGCCTGCCGCCGCCGAGCGAAGCGGCCGCCGCCCGCAACGTCGTGCGTATCTCCACCGTGACCCGCGCGGGGACGCGCGAGGTGATCCGGGTCCGTCCCTATGTACGGATCTCCGGCAACCTCTCGATGACCACGAGCGATCTGTCGGCGAAGATTCCTCCGTTCAACGCGCAGCGCCTGCTCAGCGACACCGACAACGACAAGACCGGCTCCGGCGAGGATCCCAACAATCCCGAGGCGGTCGAGCCCGACGCCGAGGTGTCATTCGTCACCAAGGACCTCGCGACCGTGCTGCCGAAGGCCAAGATCGCGGCCTCGGTGGCGCTCGACGAGATCGTCATGCGCGTGCGCGATGCGGCCAACTGGCGCGGCAACACCGGCGGCGTCCGCTATGCCTCGCTCGCCAACGCCGCGGCCGATGTCTCCGGCGCTGTCCAAGGTGGCGACATCAAGCTGTCCTATGCCAGCGACGGCAGCGCGCCGGACCCCTATGCCGGGTTCGAGACGCGGGTGGTTCCGGAAAACGTGACCCTGCTGCCCAAGACCAAGGACCAGATCACCGGCGGCAATCCGCTCGGCGAGCGCGTCCATCTGGTGAAAAAGGGCGATACGGTCGCGACGATTCTGCGCGACCAGGGCGCCACGCCCGACGAGGCCAAGGCGATCGCCGCTCAGCTCGGCGCCCGCGGCCGTGACGGCGGGCTGAAGGAAGGCGAGAAGCTGCGCATCCTGATGGCGCCGACCAGCCCTGCTCCCGGCGCCCGCCTGCAGCCCGTCCGCGTCGTCGTCGCCAACGACACCATGATCGAAGCCGTCGCGGCGCTGTCCGACCTCGGCCGCTACGTCGCCGTCGACGTGCAGAGCATGAATACGGTCACCGAGACCGCCGACAATACCAATGACGACGAGGATGACGGCACCGGCGTCCGCCTCTACCAGAGCATCTACGAGACGGCGATGCGCAACAAGGTGCCGGCGCCCGTCATCGAGGACATGATCCGGATCTATTCCTACGACGTCGACTTCCAGCGCAAGGTGCAGCCGGGCGATTCATTCGACGTGTTCTATGCCGGCGACGACGACGACAAGCCGGGCAACAACGACAAGACCGAGGTGCTGTTCGCCTCGCTCACGGTCGGCGGCGAGACCAAGAAATACTACCGGTTCCAGACGCCCGACGACAGCGTCGTCGACTATTACGACGAGACCGGCAAGAGCGCGAAGAAGTTCCTGGTCCGCAAGCCCGTCAACAACGCGATCATGCGCTCCGGCTTCGGCGGCCGCCGCCACCCGATCCTCGGCTATGTGAAGATGCACACCGGCGTCGACTGGGCCACCGCCTACGGCACGCCGATTTTCGCCTCCGGCAACGGCGTGCTCGAGAAGGTCGGCACCGAAGGCGGCTACGGCAAGTATATCCGCATCAAGCACAACAACGGCTACGAGACGGCCTACGGCCATCTGTCGGCGTTCGCCAAGGGCATGGAGCCCGGCAAGCGCGTGCGCCAGGGCCAGGTGATCGGCTTCGTCGGCTCGACCGGCATGTCGACCGGCCCGCACGTCCACTACGAAATCCTGGTCAACGGCCGCTTCGTCGACCCGATGCGCGTGAAGCTGCCGCGCGGCCGCTCGCTCGAAGGCCAGATCATGGCCTCCTTCGAGAAGGAGCGCGACCGCGTCGACCAGATGATGACCACCCGCGGCGCCGGCGCCTCGCGCATCTCCGATGCCGGACCGATCCAGGTGAACCGGTAGCCTCGCTCCCCGGTCGGCCCCGAACGCAAACGGCCCGCGCTGAGCGCGGGCCGTTGCCGTTTCCATGCTGGCCGTTTGAGTGCGGCGATCGCCGGGGTCAGTTCAGCTTGCGCTTCGGGATCGGAGCCTCGAACGTCGCGATCTCCGCGGTGCGATGCGCGCGGCCGTTGAAGGTCAGCACATTGCCTTCCGAGGAGATGGCGACCTTGTCGCCATCCTTGATGTCGCCGGCGAGAATCATCTCGGCGAGCGGATCCTGCACGCTGCGCTGGATCACCCGCTTCAGCGGACGCGCGCCATAGGCCGGGTCCCAGCCCTTGGCGGCGAGCCAATCGCGGGCATCATCGTCCAGCGAGAGCGTGATCTTGCGATCCTCCAAGAGCTTCTGGAGACGAGCGAACTGGATCTCGACGATCCGGCCCATCTCGCTCTTCTGCAAGCGGTGGAACAGGATGATCTCGTCGACGCGGTTGAGGAACTCGGGCCGGAAATGGCTCCGCACCGTGCCCATCACCAGCTCGCGCACCTCCGACGTATCCTCGCCCTCCGGCTGATTGACCAGGAACTCAGAGCCGAGGTTCGAGGTCATGATGATCAGCGTGTTGCGGAAGTCGACGGTGCGGCCCTGGCCATCGGTCAGGCGGCCGTCGTCGAGCACCTGCAAGAGCACGTTGAACACATCCGGATGCGCCTTCTCGATCTCGTCGAACAGCACGACCTGATACGGCCGGCGCCGCACGGCCTCGGTCAGCGCCCCGCCCTCGTCATAGCCGACATAGCCGGGAGGCGCGCCGATCAGCCGCGACACCGAGTGCTTCTCCATGTACTCGGACATGTCGAGGCGGACCATCGCGGTCTCGTCATCGAACAGATAGCCGGCGAGCGCCTTCGTCAGTTCGGTCTTGCCGACGCCGGTCGGGCCTAAGAACATGAACGAGCCCATCGGTCGGTGCGGATCCTGCAGGCCGGCGCGCGAACGGCGGACGGCGGTGGCGACCGCGTGCACGGCCTCGAACTGGCCGACCACGCGCTTGGCCAGGCTCTCCTCCATCTGCAAGAGCTTGTCCTTCTCGCCCTCGAGCATCTTGTCGACGGGCACGCCGGTCCAGCGCGAGACCACCTGCGCGATGTGGTTGGCGGTGACCGCCTCCTCCATCATCTCGCCGGCATTCTCCTTGGCCTCGATGTCGGCCAGCCGCTTCTCCAGCTCGGGGATGCGGCCATAGGCCAGCTCGCCCGCCTTCTGGTACTCGCCGCGGCGCTGCGCATTGGCGAGCTCGATGCGAAGCGCGTCCAGCTCGCTCTTGAGCTTCTGCGCGTTCGACAGCTTGTCCTTCTCGGCGCTCCACTTCGCGGTCAGCGACGCCGACTTCTCCTCGAGATCGGCGAGCTCCTTCTCCAGCGATTGCAGCCTCGTCTTGGAGCCGAGATCGCTCTCCTTCTTCAGTGCCTCCTGCTCGATCTTGAGCCGGATGATCTCGCGGTCGAGCGAGTCGAGCTCCTCGGGCTTGCTATCGACCTGCATCTTCAACCGCGCCGCCGCCTCGTCCATCAGGTCGATGGCCTTATCGGGGAGGAAGCGGTCGGTGATGTAGCGGTTCGACAGGGTGGCCGAGGCCACGAGCGCGGAATCGGTGATGCGCACGCCGTGATGCTGCTCGTATTTGTCCTTCAGCCCGCGCAGGATCGAGATGGTGTCCTCGACGGTCGGCTCGGTGACGTAGACCGGCTGGAACCGGCGGGCGAGGGCTGCGTCCTTCTCGACATGCTTCTGGTACTCGTCGAGCGTGGTCGCGCCGATGCAGTGCAATTCGCCGCGGGCGAGCGCGGGCTTCAAGAGGTTCGACGCATCCATCGCGCCGTCAGCCTTGCCGGCGCCGATCAGGGTGTGCATCTCGTCGATGAACAGCACGAAGGTGCCTTCGGCTGATGTGACCTCCTGCAGCACGGCCTTCAGCCGCTCCTCGAACTCGCCGCGATATTTGGCGCCGGCGATCAGCGCGCCCAGATCGAGCGACAGCAGCCGCTTGTCCTTCAGGCTCTCCGGCACGTCGCCATTGACGATGCGCAGGGCGAGGCCCTCGACGATCGCGGTCTTGCCGACGCCGGGCTCGCCGATCAGCACGGGATTGTTCTTGGTGCGCCGTGACAGAACCTGGATGGTGCGGCGGATTTCCTCGTCGCGCCCGATGACCGGATCGAGCTTGCCGTCGCGCGCCGCCTGGGTCAGGTCGCGGGCATATTTCTTCAGCGCATCATAGGCGTTCTCGGCGGTCGCCGAGTCGGCCGTGCGCCCCTTGCGCAAGCTCTCGATCGCGGCGTTGAGATTCTGTGCGGTCACGCCGCCCTTGGCGAGAATGCTTCCGGTCTCGCTGTTCTTGTCGAGCGCAAGCCCGAGCAGCAGCCGCTCGACCGTGACGAAGCTGTCGCCGGCTTTCTCGGCCGCCTTCTCCGCCGCGTCGAAGGCGCGCGCCAGTTCGGGCGAGAGATAGATCTGCCCGGCGCCGCTGCCTGACACTTTCGGCATCTTGCCGAGCGCGTCTTCCGTCGCCTTGAGGATCGCGCGCGAATTGCCGCCGGCGCGATCGATCAGACCGCCTGCGAGGCCTTCGCCATCGTCGAGCAGGACCTTCAGAAGATGCAGCGGCGAGAACTGCTGATGTCCGTCGCGCACCGCCAGCGACTGCGCCGATTGAATGAAGCCCCGCGCGCGCTCGGTATATTTGTCGATATTCATGATGTTTCCCTCAGCCTGCTGTGACGCCCCGAAGGCACGGTTCCAGCATCTTCATTGGGTTTCGATGGGCACACGTTGACGTCCGTCAACGCCGCAACCCGTGACGTCGCCGGCCTGTGGCCCGGCTTGACACGAAATGTGGGAAGGCCTGCCGAAAACGGAAGAGGTCGTTTCACAAATTCGTGTGCCCTGGCCGGCAGGTAAGGAATCTCCTATGAGGCGGCATGACCCAGATCCCTTCCACGCGCATCACCGGCCTGTACCGCTACCCGGTCAAGGGCCTTACCCCGGAACCGCTCCAGGCGGCGCCCTTGCGGGTCGGCGAGACCCTGCCGGCCGACCGGCGCTACGCGCTGGAGAACGGCCCGACCGGCTTCGATCCGGCGGCGCCGGTGTGGAAGCCGAAGACGGCCTATCTGATGCTGATGCGGAACGAGCGCCTGGCGGGGTTCAAGACCCATTTCGAGGACGCGACCAACATCCTCACCATCCGCAAGGACGGCGCGATCGTCGCGCAAGCCGATCTCGAAAGCGCCGAAGGACGCGCCGCCATCGAGGCGTTCTTCGCGCGCGAGTTCGCCGATGAGCTGCGCGGCCCGGCCAAGCTGCTGTCCGGCGGCGGCTACGCCTTCACCGATCTGGCGCGCAAGGTCGTCTCGATCATCAACCTCGCCTCGGTCACCGAGATCGAAAAGCTGGTCAGCGCGACCGTGCATCCGCTGCGCTTCCGCGCCAACATCTACGTCACCGGCTGGCCGGCCTGGTCCGAGACGTCGCTGCTCGGCGAGACTCTGCGGATCGGATCGGCGCGGCTGAAGGTCGTCAAGACCACCACCCGCTGCGCCGCCGTCAACGTCGATCCCGACACCGCCGCGCGCGACCTCGACATCCCGCCCGCGCTGATGCAGGCCCGCGGCAACAACGAATGTGGCATCTACGCCGAGGTCATCGAAGCCGGCGACATCGCGGTCGGCGATGAGCTCGCGGTCGAGCAGCCGCGGCTGGTGTGAGTTCAGATTTTTCCGCGCGTCATTGCGAGGAGCCGCAGGCGACGAAGCAATCCCGTCATGCGGCCCTGGATTGCTTCGCTTCGCCGCTTCGCTCGCAATGACGGTGTGAGCGAAGCTAGGCGATATCTCACCGCGCTGACGGTGCGCCCCCTCTCCCGCTTGCGGGGGAGGGCTGGGGTGGGGGCGCCCCACGGGAAGTCGTCGTGGGGAGAGAGGCCCCCACCCGCATCGCAACTTCGATGCGATGCGACCTCCCCCGCACGCGGGGGAGGCGCAGACCGGGCGAGCCGTATCAGCTCACCCCATCAGTTTGAGGTCGCTTGCCGAACCTCTCAGTTCGGCATCACATACGCATACACGCGGCCACGCGAGACCGCCGTCTCACGGACGCGGTTGCCGTTGTTGCCGGAGATGACGATCGGATTGCCCTGGGCATCGACGCCCGAGACGACGCCGACGTGACCGCCGCCGCGGCGGCTCATCACGGCGATGGCGCCGACCTGCGGGCCGGAGACGCGCTGGCCATAGCTCGCGAACGAGCGCGCCATGTCCGAGCCGGTGCCGCGATGGCCGGTGCGCTCCAGCACCATGTTCATGAAGCGCGCGCACCACAGGCTGCGCCGTCCCGTCGGATTGCCGCCGCCGATGTAGCTGCGCGCCGCCGAGACGACGCTGCTGCCGCCGCCGAAACCGCCGGACATGCCCTCGGACGCCGTTCCCGGCATCATCAGGCTGGCCTGCGCGTCGGCGACGCCGGTGACCTGCATCCTCGCCACGCCGCGCTCCCAGCGCGACATCCGGGCCGTACGACGGTGATGATGATGTTTCGTGTAGTGATGCCCGCCATGGCTGCGGTGGGCGTGATGCCCCGAGCCGTGATGCGGACGGGCTTGAGCCGGTGTTGCAGTGGCGGCAATCACAGCCGCTCCCATGGTGAGCGCAACGACGTGAAGCGACCGGCGAAGGGTAGACACAACCATACTCGTTCCTTCTGTTACTTCCCCCGAGGACCTGACTTTGGCCCCCTGACCTGCACCCCCGTGTCCTCAGCCCGGCTCCGTTCGAGCCGCCAGCGGGGTCCGTAAAAAGTCGGGATGTGACGAAACCATGACCATGGATGGCGAAAAAGTGGCGACGAAAGGGTGATTCCGCGCTTATTGTGCGGCCAAAATCGCACCAGGATACGCTGCGTTGTCGCGCACAGCGCGATCAGTCATGATCGGGCACGCGACACGGGAGGAGCTGACGATGCCCTACGCCACGGCGAGAGACGGCGTTCGCCTGTATTTTGAAGAGGTCGGCGCCGGCACGCCGCTCATCTTCCTGCATGAGTTCGCAGCCGACCACACCAATTGGGAGCCGCAGCTGCGCTTCTTCGCGCGCCGCCACCGCTGCATCGCCTACTCTGCCCGCGGCTATACGCCCTCGGACGTGCCGGCGTCGCCCGACGTCTACAGCTACGTGCATTTCCATACCGACGCGCTGGCCGTGCTCGATCACCTCGGCCTTGACAGCGCGCACTTCGTCGGCCTGTCGATGGGCTCCTATTCGTCGCTGCAGGTGGCGCTGAACGCGCCGGATCGCATCCGCTCCATGGTGCTGGCTGGGGTCGGCTCCGGTTCGGACCTCGCGCAGCTCGACGCCTTCCGCGCCCAGTGCCGTGCCACCGCCGAGCAGTTCGAGACGCTTGGCTCAGCCGAGACCGCCAAGGTCACGCGCGAGGCCCCCGGCCGCATCCCCTTCCTGGTCAAGGACCCGCGCGGCCACGCCGACTTCTACGCCGCCCTGGCCCGCCATGACGCCAAAGGCTCGGCCAACACCATGCGCGGCTTCCAAGGCGCGAGGCCCTCGATCTACACGATGGCGGACGCCATCCGCCGCGTGACCACGCCGGCCCTGATCATCTGCGGCGACGAGGACGACGCCTGCATCGAACCGAGCCTATTCCTGAAGCGGCACCTGCCGGCGTCGGGTCTGGCGGTCTTTCCGAAGTCGGGGCATGTATTGAACCTGGAGGAGCCGGCGCTGTTCAACGAGGCCGTGGAGCGTTTCATCGCGCTGGTGGAGGCCGGGCGATGGGAGCCGCGCGATCCGCGGTCGGTGGCGGGCTGATCCAAGGAGGTCTCCGTAGGTCGATTGGTGCCACCGTCGCCTGTGGCCGCCTCCTCCGTCATCGCGAGCGTAGCGAAGCGATCCAGGGGCCACACGGAAGGACGTCACGCCTAGCCCCTGGATTGCTTCGTCGCTTGCGCTCCTCGCAATGACGTCCGGGCGAAGCTGGCCGCACCACCACAGCTGTCATCGCCCGGCTTGACCGGGCGATCCAGTATTCCAACATGGCAGCAGCTGACCCGAGAGGCCGCGGCGTACTGGATGCCCGCCTGCGCGGGCATGACGCGAAGGCTGTTGCTCCCTCCTCCGTCATCGCGAGCGCAGCGAAGCGATCCAGGGGCCACACGGAAGGACTTCATGCGGAGCCCTGGATTGCTTCGTCGCTTGCGCTCCTCGCAATGACGACCGTGGCGAAGCTGGCCGCAACACCACAGCTGTCTTCGCCCGGTTTGGCCGGGCGATCCAGTATCCGAGATCGCTGCGTGACGGAATGCCCGCCTGCGAGGCGATGGAGCGGTTCATCGCCCTGGCGGAGGCCGGCCGGTGGGGCCGCACGATCCGCAGTCGATGGCGGGGTAGCGGCGTTGCTCTTCTCTTCGCGCTCTGCGATAAATTATAGGCGACGGCTGCTGAAGCGCGATGCGATTGCTGCGGTTCCTGTTTTCATTCGACGGACGAGTCAGCCGATCAGCGTACTGGCTCGGCTTCGTCCTGCCGCTCGCATTCGCGTTCTTTGTGGTGATCGTGGTTGCGCCGCCGTTCGCATTCAATAATGCCGTCCTTGGCCTCTTTCTGCTGGCCCTGTGGCCGGCCCTTGCGATCGGCGCAAAGCGCTGCCACGATCGAGGTCGCTCGGGTTGGTATCAGCTTATCGGCCTTGTGCCGTTCGTGGGACCGATCCTGCTCCTCATCGAACTCGGATGTCGTCGCGGCACCGATGGGTCCGAGCCTCTTGTCGTCGCACAAGAGGTCGACCGCGGTCGCACACAGTAACCGCCAGACCAGCAACACACGTCTCACCACTGCTCGACATGGGCTTTGACAGCATCCACCATCTGCGCGAGCGAGTGGGTCGCGGTATCGAGCACGAGATGCGCGCGGTCCCATGGCTCATAGTGCCGGTTGACGATCTCATCCCAGGTGGGATGTCGCAGCCCGGAACGATCAGGCGAACGGTTTTCCGCCCGCTGTCGGTGCAGGACCGTATCGCTGCAGACCAGCTCGATCTCGACCAGCCGTGCTGACTGGCTCTCTGCGATCTCTCGCCATCCCTCGCGGCTCGCCCGCACCGGATTGACGCAATCGACGACGGTGGTCCGGCCGAGCTTCAGATTATCTGCGGCCAATTCGGCGGCGATGACGTAGCCAAGTGCGCCCACCTCTCGACCTGCTGCGCGCAACGCCTGCTCGATCGTGTCGATACGGATATGGATTGCCCCGAGCCTGATCGTCAGCTCTCGGGCCACTGTCGTCTTCCCGGTAGCGGGCAGCCCTCCGAACACGATCAAGATTGGCGAAATGCTCTCCATGCGTCATGCTCGAACAAGAGGTCGGGATTTGCAATTCCCTACTCCCCGATGATCTTGATCAGCGCCCGCTTGCGCCGGCCGCCGTCGAACTCGCCGTAGAAGATCTGCTCCCACGGACCGAAGTCGAGCTTGCCTTGCGTGATCGCCACCACGACCTCGCGACCCATCACCTGCCGCTTCATATGCGCATCGGCATTGTCCTCGCCGGTGCGGTTGTGGCGATAACCGGAGACCGGCTCGTGCGGTGCGAGCTTCTCGAGCCACTGCTCGTAGTCGTGATGCAGCCCGCTCTCATCGTCATTGATGAAGACCGACGCGGTGATGTGCATGGCATTGACCAGCACCAGCCCCTCGCGCACGCCGCTTTCCTTCAAGGCCGCCTCGACATCCCCGGTGATGTTGATGAAGGCGCGCCGGCCGGGCGTCTGGAACCAGAGTTCCTTGCGGAAGGATTTCATCGCGATCGATCCTGTCAGTTAGCCATGTCCCCCTGCGACGCGGATGCGGGCGTGACGCCGGGCTGCAAAGTGTAATCCAGCTCACATCTCACACCGCGCGCGGGCGTCTATCTGTAGCCTCAATATGGTGACGTGCACACCGCAAGAACGGGCGATGCAACCGCCCGCCGCAATGCAATCAAAAATTGAACCTGGCGTGATGCAGCAAGACATAACTGCATTGCCAATCTCATTTCGACGATGACGACAATCAACGTGGCGGCTCGCCGTTGGGCGACCACGGTGCGAACCCGCTTGGTCCGAGAGCCGCTCATTCGTATCGCGCGAGGACGCTCGAACTTGATGGACTGAGGCCGATCGACGCGAGTCACCATTCAGAGGAGAGAGACAATGGGCCTGTTGCGTATCAATCTCTTTGGCGGTGTCGAAATCCGGCAGCTCTCCGGCGAGGAGATCGTCATCCCGAGCCGCAAGGCCGCGACGCTGCTGGGCTATCTCGCCCTCACCTCTCCGCACGGCATTTCACGCGGCAAGCTTGCGGCGCTCCTCTGGGAGGGACGCTTCGGGGACAATGCGCGCGCCAATCTGCGGCAGACGCTGCTGACCTTGCGGCGGATGCTGCCGCAATGCACAGCCGTCATCGCCACGGAACGCGACGACCTCCGCGTCCCAGCCAACGCTGTCAGCACCGACGTGCAGGAGTTCGAACACCTCCTCCGATCGGATGATCTGGAGTCGATGGCCCGCGCGGCCGAACTGTTCCGGGGAGAACTGCTCGACGGCATCAGTCCGACCTCATGCGCCTTCGAAGCCTGGCTGTCGGCCGAACGCCAGCGATTGCGAATCCAGGCGACACGGGCCATCGCCGGCCTGCTCGATGTCGGCGGCCGCGAGCACGTCGAGATCGCCACGACCTTTTCGCTGCGCGTCCTCGCCGCGGATCCGCTGCAGGAGGACGTGCACCGCACCTTGATGCGCTGCTACGCGCAACAGGGCCGCCGGGCCGATGCGCTGCGTCAGTATGACTTTTGCCGCAGCATCCTGCGCCGGCAGGTCGGCGCGGTGCCCGAGAGCGAAACCGAAAGCCTGCAGCGCGAGATCAGGCGCATGATGCGCGTGTGAAATCGTGTGCGG
This sequence comes from Bradyrhizobium sp. HKCCYLRH3099, assembly GCF_051167855.1. Taxonomy (NCBI): domain Bacteria; kingdom Pseudomonadati; phylum Pseudomonadota; class Alphaproteobacteria; order Hyphomicrobiales; family Nitrobacteraceae; genus Bradyrhizobium; species Bradyrhizobium sp. HKCCYLRH3099. The sequence goes on along the minus strand of NZ_JBNPTW010000025.1, from coordinate 36,911 downwards.
CCTCGCGCATCGCGCGACTGATTTTGACGGCACATTCACGCTCCGCTTGACACCTGCATCACGCCTGAACGTGCACCCTCTCTCTCGATCGACGTCGCGCATCATCGGCTCCTGAAGAGGAATGAGCGCGCCGCTCGGGCTCAAGCAACAAGCGAGGAGACACACCATGAGTGGCATGCAGCAGCAGACTGAGGATTTCAGCCAGCTCAATCCCGAAGGCATCTTCGGCTCCGTTCTCGGCAAGATCGCCGGCCAGGTGATCGGACGCGTGATCGGCGGCAAGACCGGCGGCAACATCGGCAGCGTCGCGGGCGGCATCGCCGGCGGGTTCCTTCCGTTCTCGGTCGCACCCGGCACGGAACAGCCGTCCGAGATGGAACTGCAGGGCTTCTGGAGCGTGCTGAAGAAGATCGGCCAGGGCGTCCAGACCGGGCTCAACGTCGGCCACAATCTCGGCATCTTCAGCGCCGATCCGCAGGCCGCAGCGGTGGCGCAGCCGACCGACATGGAGCTGCAGAGCTTCTGGAGCGTGCTGAAGAAGATCGCCCAGGGCGCGCAGACCGGTCTCGATGTCGGCCACAAGCTCGGCATCTTCAGCGCCGATCCGCAGGCGGCCGCTGCGGCGCAGCCGACCGACATGGAGCTGCAGGGCTTCTGGAGCGTGCTCAAGAAGATCGGCCAGGGCGTCCAGACCGGCCTCAATGTCGGCCACACCCTCGGCATCTTCAGCGCCGGTCCGCAGGCGGCTCCCATCGCGCAGCCGACCGACATGGAGCTGCAGAGCTTCTGGAGCGTGCTGAAGAAGATCGGACAGGGCGTGCAGACCGGTCTCAATGTCGGCCACAACCTCGGCATCTTCAGCGCCGGCCCGCAGGCGACCGCTCCGTCGCAGCCGACGGACATGGAGCTGCAGGGCTTCTGGAGCGTGCTGAAGAAGATCGCCCAGGGTGCGCAGACCGGCCTCGATGTCGGCCACAAGCTCGGCATCTTCAGCGCCGGTCCGCAAGCCGCTCCTGCGGCACAGCCGACCGACATGGAGCTGCAGAGCTTCTGGAGCGTGCTGAAGAAGATCGGACAGGGCGTGCAGACCGGCCTCGATGTCGGCCACAGCCTCGGCATCTTCAGCGCTGGTCCGCAAGCCGCTCCCGCGGCGCAGCCGACCGACATGGAGCTGCAGGGCTTCTGGAGCGTACTGAAGAAGATGGGACAGGGCGGCTATGGCGGATACCGCCCCCCCGCCTTCGGGCAGCCGCTCGGCACCTTCAGCAACGGCCAGGCCGGCACGATGCACTAGCGCGACAGATCTGAAGCAGAAGCCCACGGCATCGGCGCGTGGGAGACGAAGCGCGAAGCGGCGGGCGCACGCAACGTCCGCCCGCCGCCGACCTGACACGGAGGAAACGACACATGGCGGATCCCAACGCACCGCAGGAATTCATCGTCCAAGGCGAGCCCGTGAAGTCCGGTCAGCTCGCCGCTCATCTGAGCAGCGAGCCGAGCGTCAAGCGCGTCGGGCAGGTCGCGCCGGATGTCGTGATCCTCTCCATGACCAAGACCCAGGCCGATCATCTTCGATCGACCTTCCGCACGATCGTGGTGGAGCCGAATGCTCCGCTGAAACCCTTTGACGCCGGCTGACTGCCGCTGCGTCGCCGACGATGTGACGAGGATGAGGGAGCCCGCAAATGGCCGCACGAAGCAAACCTGATAGTTCTGATCAGAAGGATCTGGCGGCCATGGCCGTCAATGGAACGGGAGCACAGCCCGCAACGGGCGACCAGCCGGTCGCCGACACGGCTGCTCCGGCGCAAGCCGCGGCAGCGGTGACACCCCAGGCGTCCCCTGCCCCCCAAGCCACGGCTCGAGCGGACAGCGGCAACGCTGCGCCACCGAAGGGCCAGGCGGTCGCGACGGTGGCGCAGCGGCGGGCGCAGTACATCCTGGCGCCGCGGCAGCAGATGGGGCTCGGCACCTTCAGCGCCGACTTCATCGTCCAGCAATTGACGGGCAGTCCCGAGATCGACGTCGTGAAGACGATCCAGCCGCCGCGGCTGTTCGGGTTTCAGAGCGCCGACCCCGGACAGGCGCCGCTCGGTCCGATGGTGCTCGCCCGCATGGCGCCCGACAAGGCCGAGTTGCTGAAGAGCCAGGCCGGTGCGCGGCTTGCCGTCGAGCGCGACGTGCCGCTCACCTACATGCTCGATCCGACGCTGCCGCAGATGCCCGCGCCGCATGCGCTGCCGAACCCCGGCGTTCTCGTTCCGCTTGCCGACGGGTTCTCGACGACGATCGAAGTGATTGGCGAAAGCGGTCCCCTGCCCGAGACGGAAGTGTATGTATTCGGCAGCGTGTGGCCGGTCCAGGGCGTCACCGACGGCAGCGGCCGCGTCACGCTCCGGATCCAGGGCGAAACGCCCGACACCATCCGCTCCATCCTGATCAAGCCGCGCGTGGATTACTGGACGTTCTGGCTCGAGCGTCCGCAACTGGTGCCCGACAGCGTGAACCGCATCGCCGCTAAGACGCTGGGCGCCTATCTGAACGGCTTCCCCGGCCAGCAGATCCTGGGCTGGGGCCAGCGCGCCATGGGGCTCGATCGTCTGCCCCTCACCTATAATGGTGCGGGCATCAAGATCGCGATCATCGACTCCGGCACGGCGCCGACGCATCGCAATCTGCACGGTGTCTCCATCGGGAAGAGCATCGTCGGTACCGATCCCGCCGCCTGGACCGTCGACACCATCGGTCATGGCTCGCATTGTGCCGGCATCATCGCCGGTGGTCCGGTCGGATCCGGCGGCGGCATTCGCGGCTTCGCTCCGGCGGCCGAAATCCACGTCTGCCGGATCTTCCCAGGCGGCCGCTTCAGCGATCTCGTCGAGGCGCTGGACTACTGCATGGAGCATGGCATCGACGTCGCCAATATGAGTCTCGGTGGTGGCGAGCCGTCGCAGATCATCGAGGACCGCATCCTGCGCGCCAAGCAGTTGGGCCTGGCCTGCATCGTCGCCGCAGGCAACTCATCGGGCCCGGTGCAGTTTCCCGGCTCGACGCCGCACTGCCTGTCCGTCGCCGCGATGGGCAAGTGGGGCGAATTCCCCGAGGACAGCTTCCACGCCCAGCAGGCCCTCGACGGCTTCCGCAGCAGCGACGGCTATTTCCCGGCGAAGTTCTCCTGCTTCGGCCCGGAGATCGACGTCTGCGCGCCGGGCGTCGGCATCGTGTCGTCGCTCCCGTCGGACGGCTTCGGCGCGTGGGACGGCACCTCGATGGCGACGCCGCACGTCACCGGCCTCGCCGCGCTGGTGCTCGCGCATCATCCCGACTTCAAGGGGCCGTTCGCAACCCGCGACGCGCGGCGTGTGGAGCGGCTGTTCCAGATCCTGAAGGAGACGGCGACGCCGTTGCAGTTCGGCGATCCCAACCGTTCGGGCGCCGGCCTGCCGAACGCGATGCGCGCGCTCGGACTCGAGAGCAGCGTCACCACGGCACCCTCTGCCGATCCGTCGCTCGACGTGCTGCGCCGCCTGCTCGGACTGACACAGGGCGCGGCGCCGTCGGCGATCCCGCCGCAGGCGCCGAACGGGAAGCTGAACGGATCAAGCCCCGTTGCGAGGGGGCCGGCGACCACGGCCGGCGCGCAGAGCCCGCCGATCGGTGACCCCACCCCGTCCCAGATCCGCGACATGATGCACAAGGTCGGATTGCTGTAGGCCTCGTGACACGCGCCAAGACCTGTGGACTCACCTGATTGCACGACGGGCAGTTTGCGCATGGATCTCATGCATCAACTGCCCGTCGTGTTAGTTTGTCGCAACGTCGAGCCTTGCCTCGTCGGGCAAATCAGCTGCAGATTTCCGTCCGTCCCGCCTCACTGCAAGAGGGGCGTATCGCGGTCGTCACGAACGCTGAGGTGGGATGCGGTGGGCGTGTCGGGTTGCGCGTGAGTTCGCTCGCGCGGACGAACAATTCCGATGCGCACGGTCAAGTCGCGCGGTCCTGACATCCCGACGCTGATGTCAACTCATGGCGAGGCTTTCGCTTCTCATGGGGATGGTGGCCAGAAAGCCCGGCGCACCAGGGAGAACGCGAAGCAGCCGTCAAACCATCGCGCAGGGAAGGCTGGGTGTTCCCGGCTCGTACCTGTGGTACCTGCCGCCTGCATTTTTTCTCGCAGGCGGGCCATGGGTGCGGCCAGCATCCGGCCTTCCCTGCGCCTCTGCGTTTTCCAGAGGCGAGACTGATGCAGAGCCCGGGCGCGGATGCGCGGCGGGAGGTTTATGCCTTGTCTCAACCACATCGGATCTTTGAAAAGTGAAAAACGCCAACCCCAAGCTCGTCATGGCCGGGCTTGTCCCGGCCATCCACGTCGCTCCGCATCCGCGATCTACATTACGATCGTATCGTAGAGATCGTTCCAGTCGGGGTTGCTTGCAACGATCAGCCCAACCTTCCACGCGCGCGACCAATGCTTGATGTTGTGCTCGCGCTGGATGGCGCTTTGGATATCGTCGAAGATCTCGAAGTAGACCAGCCGCCTCAAGCCATATCGCTTGGTGAAGCCGTCGATCAGACCACACCGATGCTGATAGACGCGTTGCACAAGATTGCTGGTCACGCCGACATAGATCGTGCCATTGGGACGATTGGTCATGAAATACACGTAGCCACCCGCCATCGCGGGATACTACGACGAGCCATTGTCACGAGCAATATGGCAACTGATTTGCTCGTCATGCCCGGGCGCAGTCCCGGGCATCCACGCGGTTCTCAGGATGCCGCACGACGCGGATGGCCGGGACAGGCCCGGCCATGACGGTGGAGAGAGGTCGACCATCACCCACTCCGTCCCATGTCGCAATTGGGTTACTCGTCATGCCCGGGCTCCGTCCCGGGCATCCACGTGGTTCTCAGGGTGCCGCACGACGTGGATGGCCGGGACAAGCCCGGCCATGACGGTTGAGAGAGCGGGACACAAACGTCTACAGCATGCTGGGCAGCGGACGGCGCCCCTACCGCCGTTCCCCCCGGCTCAGCAGAAACACGCCCTGCTCGCCGAACATGTTCCAGAACCACCAGGGCATGGCCACGCGCAATGGACGGCCGTAACTATCAAGAGCGACCGCGCGCTCCATCTTCACGTCGATCTCGTCGCAGAGCTGCACGAAATCCTTGATGGTGCAGAAATGAATGTTGGGCGTGTCGTACCAGGTGAAGGGCAGATTGTCGGTGCGCGGCATGTGGCCGCCGACGAGCAGTTGCAGGCGCAGCCGCCAGAAGCCGAAATTCGGGAAAGTGACGATGGCGCGGCGGCCGATGCGCAGCAGATTTTCGAGCACGGCCTTCGGCCGGCGCGTCGCCTGCAGGGTCTGCGACAAGATTACGTAGTCGAAGGCGTCGTCGGGATAGTCGACGAGATCGGTGTCGGCATCGCCCTGCACCACCGCGAGCCCCTTGGCGACGCAATGGTTGACGCCCTCGCGCGACAGCTCGATGCCGCGGCCGTCGATGCCGCGGCTCTCCAAGAGTTGCAACAGATCGCCGTCGCCGCAGCCGATGTCGAGCACCTTGGAGCCGCGCTCGACCATGCCGGCGATCAACAGATGATCGGGGCGATAGGCCAGCACCTCACCGCCGGAAAAGCCGTCCAGCGGCAACACACCTTGCAGGCTCATGGCTCAGCCTCCCGTCGCAGGCTTGAGGCCGCGCGCCTTGCCGGCCGAGTCGAGAAACGCGCTGGCGATCTCGAAGAATTCGGGCACGTCGAGCAGGAACGCGTCATGCCCCTTGTCGGTCTCGATCTCCGCGAACGACACCCGCGCGCTCGACGCGTTCAGCGCATGCACCAGCACCCGCGACTCCGACGTCGGAAACAGCCAGTCGCTGGTGAACGACACCACGCAGAACCGGGTCTGGATGCCGCGGAACGCCGCGGCCAGCACGCCGTCATGGTCGGCGGCGATGTCGAAATAGTCCATCGCCCGCGTCAGATAGAGATAGGAGTTGGCGTCGAAGCGCTCGACGAAGGACGAGCCCTGGTAGCGCAGATAGCTCTCGACCTGGAAATCAGCATCGAACGAGAAGGTCGGCAGCTCGCGGTCCTGCATGCGGCGGCCGAACTTGCGATGCAGCGCGGCGTCCGACAGATAGGTGATGTGCGCCGCCATCCGCGCCACCGCCAGCCCGCGATGCGGATGCGTGGCCTTGTCGGCGTAGCGGCCGTGATCCCATTCCGGATCGGCCATGACAGCCTGGCGGCCGAGCTCGTGGAAGGCGATGTTCTGCGCCGAATGCCGCGTCGCGCAGGCGATCGCGAGATTCGCGAACACGCGGTGAGGATAGGCCACCGTCCATTGCAGCGCCTGCATGCCACCCATCGAGCCGCCGACCACGGCGAACAGGGTGTCGATGCCGAGATGATCGATCAGCATCGCCTGCGCGCGCACCATGTCGGGAATGGTGATGATCGGGAAGTCGAGACCCCACACCTTGCCGGTCGTCGGGTTCAGCGAGGCCGGGCCGGTCGAGCCCATGCAGCCGCCGATCACGTTCGAGCAGATGATGAAGTAGCGCGCGGGATCGAGTGGCCGTCCGGGGCCGACCAAGGTCTCCCACCAGCCGGGCTTGCCGGTCATCGGATGGCGGTTGGCGACATGCTGGTCGCCGGTCAGCGCGTGGCAGATCAGCACGGCATTGGACTTGTCGGCGTTGAGCTCGCCATAGGTCTGGTAGGCGATCTGGAACGGCGAGAGGTCGACGCCGCAATCGAGCTTGAGCGGCTTGTCGGCGCCGAACTGCGCGACCAGCGAACTCGGATGGTCGACTTCGTGCGAACGCTCTTCCGGCGCAACGCTGCGCAGCGCGGAGGTGGATTTCGGCGTCAGGCCTGTCATGTCTCTCACCCCGGCCTTCCGGCAAGGGCTCCCGAACCACGTGACATATCAGGCCATGAAAAACCCGGCCTGAACTGGGGTTCGGCCGGGATCGATAACGTCCCCGGCCTGTTTAGCGAGTTTTTTAACGTGGCTGCAAGCCGGCCGGCTCAAATGACCACGGAACGAGCAGAAACTAGTCCCGCGGGCGCTCCTCGTCAAGGCAAGCTGGGGTTGACCGCCAATCGGACTTTCCACGGCTGCAGACCAGCCAAGCCTAGGCAGCACAAGGTAAACTTGCTGTTGCACAGGCCCGGCGCATCGGACAGAACGGCACTCGTTCCCCCCGCGCAGAGTGATCCGGACATGTCGAACCCGCCGCCCGCACCGCCCTCGCTCGCCGATCTGCGCAAGGAGATCGACGCGATCGACGAGCAGGTGCACCACTTGCTGATGCAGCGGGCCGACATCATCGACCGGCTGATCAAGGTCAAGAAGACCCAGGAGGTCGGCTCGGCGTTCCGCCCGGCGCGCGAGGCCGACATGATGCGCCGCCTGGTGCAGCGCCATCGCGGCATCCTGCCGCTGGACACCGTCGAGGGCATCTGGCGGGTGATCGTCTCGACCTTCACCTATGTCCAGGCGCCGTTCTCGGTGCATGCCGACGTCTCGGTCGGCGAGTCCGCGATGCGTGACTCCGCGAGGTTCCATTTCGGCTTCGTCGTGCCCTACGTCGCCCATTTCAGCGCCCAGGCCGCGGTTGAAGCAGTGGCGCGCTCGAAGGGCGATCTGGCGCTGGTATCGACGACCTCGGGCCATACGCCATGGTGGATCACGCTCGAGCCTGTCGGCGCGCCGAAGATCATCGCGCGGCTGCCCTTCATCGAGCGTGCCGACCATCCGGCCGCGCTGCCGGTGTTCGCGGTGTCGCGCGTCGCCGACGACGCACTGGTGCTGGAGGTCGAGACCTGGAGCATCCGCGTCTCCGGCTGGAATGCGCAGGTGTCGCGGGCGCTGTCGCCGCTGGCGGACGTCGTCGCGGTGCCCGATACCGCCTTCGACAGCGCCGCTCTGCTGGTGTCGATCGAGGCGCCGTCGAACCTCGACAGCATCAAGGCCGCGCTGATCGCGGCGGGCGCCTCTGTGCGCTCGGCGGCGCTCGTCGGCGGCCATGCGAAACGCTATACGGTTCCGAGCTGAGGCCAACCTTGCGCCCGAGATGATTGTCCGGAGTTGATGATGAACCGCCCCGTGCCGAACCCCGGCATTCTCGACATCGCACCCTACACGCCCGGCAAGAGCCCCAAGCCCGAGCCCGGCCGGAAGGTGTTCAAGCTGTCGGCCAACGAGACCCCGTTCGGCCCGTCGCCGAAGGCCATCGAGGCCTTCAAGAGCGCGGCCACGCATCTGGAGGACTATCCGGAAGGCACCTCGCGGGTGCTGCGCGAAGCGATCGGCCGCACCTACGGCCTCGATCCCGACCGCATCGTCTGCGGCGCCGGCTCCGACGAGATCCTCAATCTCCTGGCGCACACGTTCCTGCGCGAGGGTGATGAGGCGATCTCCACGGCGCACGGCTTTCTCGTCTATCCGATCGCCACCATGGCCTGCGGCGCCAAGAACGTCGTGGCCGCGGAGACCGAGTACCGCACCGACGTCGATGCGATCCTCGCCGCGGTGACGCCACGCACCAAGCTCGTCTGGCTCGCCAACCCGAACAATCCGACCGGCACCTACATCCCGTTCGACGAGGTCAGGCGGCTGCGCGCCGGCCTGCCCGCGCATGTCCTGCTGGTGCTCGACGCCGCCTATGCCGACTACGTCTCGCGCAACGATTATGAGTTCGGCCTCGAGCTGGTGGCGACCACCGAGAACACCGTGGTGACCCACACCTTCTCCAAGATCCACGGCCTCGCGGCACTGCGCGTCGGCTGGATGTTCGGACCCGCCCACATCGTCGATGCCATCAACCGCATTCGCGGGCCGTTCAACGTCTCGGCGCCGGCGATGCTCGCGGCCGTCGCGGCGATCGAGGACACCGCGCATCAGCAGATGTCGAAGACGCACACGGAGACGTGGCGCAACCGGCTCACCGAGGAGATCGGCAAGCTCGGGCTCAAGGTGACGCCGAGCGTCACCAACTTCATCCTGATTCACTTCCCGGCCGAACAGGGCAAGACCGCGGTCGAGGCGGACGAATTCCTGACCCGGCACGGCCTCGTGCTGCGCGCGGTCGCCAACTACAAGCTGCCGAACGCCTTGCGCATGACGATCGGCACCGAGGAAGCCAACCGTCTCGTGATCGATGCGCTTCGTGACTTCATGGGGGCGAAGTGAGCGTCGCAGGGCATTTCGAACGTGTAGCGCTGATCGGCTTCGGCCTGATCGGCGGCTCGATCGCGCGCGCGGCCAAGCTGCAAGGCGTCGCCGGCGAGATCATCACCACGGCGCGCTCGGAGAAGACGCGGGCGCGCGTCGCCGAGCTCGGCATCGTCGACCGTGTCGTCGAGAGCAATGCTGAAGCCGTGAAGGACGCCGATCTCGTCATCCTCTGCATTCCCGTCGGCGCTTGCGGCCCGGTCGCGGCGGAGATCGCTCCGCATCTCAAGCCCGGCGCCATCGTCTCCGACGTCGGCTCGGTCAAGGGCGCGATCGTCCGCGACATGGCCCCGCATCTGCCCGCGCACGTTCATTTCGTGCCGGCCCATCCGGTCGCCGGCACAGAGAATTCGGGACCGGACTCCGGCTTCGCCGAGCTGTTCATCAACCGCTGGTGCATCCTGACGCCGCCCGACGGCGTCGATGCCGGCGCGGTCGATCATCTGCGCGCGTTCTGGGCGGCGCTCGGCGCCAAGGTCGAGATCATGACGCCGGATCATCATGACCGCGTGCTCGCGATCACCAGCCATCTGCCGCATCTGATCGCCTACACCATCGTCGGCACCGCCGACGAGCTCGCGCAGGTGACGGAGTCCGAGGTGATCAAGTTCTCCGCCGGCGGCTTCCGCGACTTCACACGCATCGCGGCCTCCGACCCGACGATGTGGCGCGACATCTTCCTGAGCAACAAGGACGCCGTGCTCGACATGCTCGGCACCTTTACCGAGGATCTGTCGAAGCTGACGCGCGCGATCCGGCGCGGAGACGGCGAGGCGCTGTTCGACCACTTTACCCGCACGCGGGCGATCCGCCGCGGCATCGTCGACATCGGCCAGGATTCGGCGGCGCCGGATTTCGGCCGGCCGCTGCCGCAGCTCAAGAAGCCCTGAGATCAGAACAGCGGAGGAACGCGGGCGACCTTGAACGGACCGAGCACGACGACGCCATCGGAGAAGCGCAACGGGAAGGTCCGCGCCTTGCGGCCCTCGAGCGTGGCTTCCTTGCCGAGCGCATTGATGCCGAGCGCGACGCCGACATTGGCGTTCTGCTTGACGACCTTGCCGAGGCCGGGAATGGCGCGGTCGAGCGCGCCCAACAGATTGTTGACGTCCTGCGACTTCACGCCGGGCGCGACGCGGTCGAGCGTCCCCTGCGGCACGCCGTTGTCGAGCATCTTGTCGAGGCCGAGCGCCGGGATGACCTTTTCGATCCCGGCCACTGTCATCTGCACCTCGCCATCGATGTTGCCGTTGGCCGTCAAGGTCAGCGAGCCCGCGGCGATGGCGAGCAGCTCGCCCTGCTGGATGCGCGCCTGGACGATCTCGACATGACCGCCCGCCGCCTGGATCTCGCGAAACCGCTCCGGCCAGGGTTTGGGGCGGAAATCCTTCAGCCCGGTGACGCGGGCCTGGATGTCCGTGTTGAAGGGTTCGGCGAGCAGCGGATGGCCACCCTGGATGCTGCCGTTGGCAATCTGCAGCGCGGTTTCCAGCACCGGATGATCCGACGGCGTACCCTCGGCCAGCCGCCCGTGCAGTTCGGCGTGGTCGGCACGCGCTGTGGGTACGGCGGCGTTGCCCTCGATGCGATCGATGGTCGGCTGTTCGAACACGAGGTCGGCGCGTTGCGGCGGTCCGGGGAGGCCGCGGACGCTGGCCTGGCCGACCTGCCAATTGACGACGAACGAATCCGGGCCGCGGCCATCGGCGATCTTTGCCGGTCCCTTGAACTCGGCGATGACCCGCTTCGGGTCCCACACCTGCGCGACGACCAGGATCTCGTCGAGCTTGGCGTTCATCAACGGTGTGCCCGCCGCCTGCGAGAACAGCGCAACGCTCGGATCAGAACAGCGCACTTCGAGGCGGAACGGGAAGCCGGCAACGGAGCGCTTGGCACAATCATAGACGCGGCCGGACTTCGCCTCACGCGCGCGCCAGGCGTCGGCCTGGACATCGACCTGCGAAGCAGCGAAGAACCAGAAGGCGCTCCAGCCGACGGCGGCGATCAGGAGCAAGACGGGGGCAATGAAGAGCCCCCAGAGCGGGCGCCTGCGGCGCGCTTGTGGCAATCGAGACATGCAGGACACCCTTTGGGCAGCAATTTTGGCGATTCCGCGATCACGGATTGTGTACATAAGTTAACAATTCGCGAGCCCCACACTTAGGCGTCCGCTGTCATGTCCGCAATGACCCTCTCCCCACGCGAGCTTCCCCAAGGTGACCTCTGGGTGTTCGGCTATGGCTCGCTGATGTGGCGTCCCGGTTTCGACTTCGTCGAGCAGGTGCCGGCACGGCTGATCGGCGAGCATCGCGCGTTGTGCGTCTACTCCTTCGTCCATCGCGGCACGCCCGAAAAACCCGGGCTCGTGCTCGGCCTGGATCGCGGCGGGGCCTGTCGCGGGATTGCGTTCCGGGTTGCGGAAACAAAACGCGACGAGACGATCGCGTATTTGCGGGCTCGCGAGCAGGTGACCTCGGTCTACCGCGAGGTGACACGCGCGGTATGGCTCGAAGGCGACGCGCGCGAGCGGGTGAGCGCGCTGGTCTACGTGGTCGATCGCGGCCATGTGCAATATGCCGGCCGGCTGTCGTTGCAGGAGCAGTTGCGTCATGTCCGCCAGGGTCACGGCCAGTCCGGCGCCAATCGCGACTACGTGATCTCGACCGTGCACGCGATCGAAGCGCAGGGTTTTCGCGACACGCAGTTGCATCGGCTGGCGACGATGTTGCACGACGACGGCCACTCGCTGCATCCGCCGTCCGGAGGCGCGGCGTGACGCGCATCAAGCCTGCACTTCGGCCGGCACGCGGCCGAACAGTTGCGCCTGCTCGACCTGCCCTGCGGCGACGAGACGGCCGGTCGCCTCCTCGATCATGGTTTGGAGGCGCGTCATGAACTCGTCGCGCGGCAGGCCCGGCGGCAGCGGATCGAGAAACTCCACCACCAGCGTGCCGGGATAGCGGAGGAACGTGCGGCGCGGCCAGAACAGACCCGAGTTCAGCGCCACCGGCAGGCAAGGCACGCCGCAATCCGTGTAGATCAGGCCGACGCCGCCCTTGTAGTCCGGCGGCGCGCCCGCCGGGCGCCGCGTGCCCTCCGGAAAGATCACGAACTGGCGGCCATGCTTCACCTCTTCCGCAGCCCGCCGCATCACCTGCTTCAAGGCGCGGGCGCCGGAGCTGCGGTCGATGGCGATCATGTTCGCCTTGAGCAGATACTGCCCGAACAAGGGAATCCGCAGCAGCTCGCGCTTCAGCACGAAGAACGGCGCGTCGAAGAAGTGCAGCAGCGAGATCGTCTCCCACATCGACTGATGCTTGGCGGCGACGATCAGCGGCCCCTTCGGGATCTTCTCGACGCCGCGATACTCGACGCGGATGTTGCAGATGGCACGCATCAACAGGATGTTGCTCTGGCCCCACCAGTTCGCCACGCGCAGCAGTGCCTTGCGCGGCATCGCGAGCGTCGGCAGCGCGATCAGCGCCCAGAATACGAAGTTCGGATAGAACAGGATGTTGAACAGGAGCGAACGCAGGAAGATCGAGACCATCAGAAACCCAGTTCAATTGGCTTGCGCCGTCGCCGGCCGGCGCGGCACCGAGCCCGTCGGCGGCTCGGCCTCGGGCACGAGATCGATCCCGAGATCGGCAAGTCGCAGCCGCACCTCTGCGGCGACATATTTGGCATATTCCGACAGCAGCAGCCTGAGCGTCGGCGCGCTGGTCCACCACGGCTCGTCGCGCCATTTCTCGCCGACGACGGCATAGGGAATGAGATCCATGCTCGGCATCGCGTGCGACAGCTCCACGATGGCGCGCGGCATGTGATAGTTCGACGTCACCACGATCAGCGACTTGAAGCCGCGCTCGCCGGCCCAGCGCCGCGTCTGGGCGGCGTTGCTGCGGGTATTGATCGCCGAATAGTCGAGATCGACGCAGCAATTGATGAACGACCGCGCCTCCGGCAGCGACCTGGTGATGTCATTGGCATCATTGGTCGGATGAACGCCGGAGATCAGCAGCCTGCGACCGTAGCCACCGGCGAGAAGTTCCACCGCGTCCGACACGCGGGACGAGCCGCCGGTCAAGACCACGATGCCGTCCGCCTTGCGCTCGGGCTTGATCTCGGCGCCGCGCAGCTGCGACAGGAAGCCGACGAAGCCGACGGCGGCGACGAAGAAACCGAGTCCCAGCGTCGCCACGGCGCCGGCAAGCGCGCGCCCCGCCACCACATAGAGCGGCAGTTTGCGTCTGCTATCGTCGGTCTCTGGCCCCATGCCGTGCCTGGATCGTCCTTGGCTGCTGGCGCGCGACGCCATGCCGTCGCGCGATCCCGTCGTTCAAGTCCGGGAGCGCTGGCAGGTTTCGCCGGTCCCCCGATCACGTTCGCTCGCCGCCATCCTGGCGCACGACCGTGCCCGTGTTCGTGACCCCGCTCACCCCTGTCCTGCCTCACCCGACGCAAACGATTTTAGGCGGTTTTCGGGCGGAGTGAAATCCGCAACCAAACGGCTGGGGACAGACCACCGTCAATCGATGCTCGCCAATGTCGTGAACAGGGTGCGGCGCGCGGCCCAGCCCGTCACCGCCGCGATCACGATCGCCTGCAGCGCGATCACCACATAGCCGATGGGCCGCAGCGAGAACGTTCCGAGCAGCGCGGCGAACTGATCCCCGACCGGCGTGCCGGAGAACCAGTTTGCGATCGACTCCGAGAAGCCGAAGCCGAGCATCGCCAACCCGCCGCCGATCACGCCGCCTTCTAGGCCGAGCTGAAGGAAATGACGCAGGAAATGATTGGCGATGTAGCGGTCGCCGGCGCCGACGAAATGCAGCACCTCGACGATCGGTCGGTTCGCCGCCATGGCGCCGCGGGTCGCGAACGACACCGAGATGATGGTCGCCGCGATCACCAGCAGGAGAATGCCGAAGCCGGCGAACAGCGTGGCGCCGGTCATCGACCGCATCCGCTCGATCCAGGCGCGATGATCATCGACGCTGGCGGTCGGCACGACCTGCGCAACCCGTGTGCGCAGCGCCCCGAGGTCGAATGGCGTGCCCGGCTGGACCCGGGCGATGATGACGCGCGGCACCGGCAGTTCGTCGAACGACAGGCCGCTGCCGAGCCACGGCTCCAGCAGCTTGCTCGACTCGTCCTTGCTGAACGGCCTGACCTCGACGATGCCGGTCTGCGCCCGCATCGCTTCGGTCACCAGCGCCGTGTCGCGCTCCAGATCACGGCCGGTCCGCGGGCGCACCTGCACCGTGATCTCGCTCGCCACCTCCGACTGCCATTCGGCCGCGGACTCGCTGACCAGCAGCACCGCGCCCGTGGTGATCGAGGCCAGGAAGGTCATGATCGCCACCACCGCAACCAGGGCGCGGCCGGCGATCGAGGCACGCGGCACGATGGGGGACACGATGCGGGCCTGCGCCGGCAGCTGCGGGCGGTCATCGCCGAGATCGACCAGAAGGCCGCGATCGTCTACGCTACTCATAGATGTGCAGCCGTCCCTGATGCAGCACCAGCCGGCGGGCCTCGTACTGGTCCATCAGCGTGATGTCGTGGGTTGCGATGATCACCGCCGTGCCCGAGCGGTTCAACTCGATGAACAGCCGCAGCAGCCGGCGTCCGAGCGTCGGATCGACGTTGCCGGTCGGCTCGTCCGCGAGCAGCAGTTGCGGCCGCGAAATGACGGCGCGCGCGATCGCCGCACGCTGCTTCTCGCCGCCCGACAGGATCGGCGGCAGCGCATCCATGCGCTCGCCGAGGCCGACCCATTTGAGGAGATCGATGACCTCCTTGCGATAGCTCGACTCGTCGCGCCCCATCACGCGGAAGGGCAGCGCGACGTTTTCGTAGGTGGTCATGTGGTCGAGCAGCCGGAAGTCCTGCAGCACGATGCCGATCCGCTTACGCAAATCGGCGATCTCCTCCTTGCTGAGCAGCGAGATGTCATAGCCGAACAGGTTGACCAACCCACGGGTCGGCCTCAGCGACAGGAACAAGAGCTTGAGCAGCGACGTCTTGCCGGCGCCCGAAGGGCCGGTGAGAAACTGAAAGGAATGGGCCGGAATCTGGAAAGTGAGGTCGCGGAGGATCTCCGGCCCCAGTCCATAGCGCAGCCCAACATTTTCGAACCGAACCAAAGCGTCAGCTCCGTCGGACGGCGTGCGGAACCGACCCGCGCGCCACAACCCCGGTGGTACGATAGCCCGATTGAGCGCCCGTTATGGTTTCCGGTTCGTTAATGGTTGCCATGTACCATTCGTACGATTGAGTTCCGAAGTTCGTCCACATGGGGGTCCTTGTAGCACGAACTGCCGGAAACAAAGCGGCAATGGCCGTTTGGAGAACAGGCGCGATGTTCATCGTTTGCCCCCATTGTACGACGTCTTATGCCATCGACGTGGCAACCCTGGGTATGGCGGGCCGCAGCGTGCGCTGTGCCCGTTGCAAGGAGGTCTGGCTGGCCCGCCCCGAGGACGCCGTCGAGGCGCCTGCGCCGATGCCGGCGATGGCCGAGGCCGAGGCCGACGCGGCCCCTGCGCCGCGCGATGCGGCCGACGAATGGGAGGCCCTGGCCCGGGAGGAACCCGACGAACAGCCGCCGGAGGTTGACAGCCCGCCGATCGCCGCCGGCTGGCCCGAGGATGTCGCCGCGGAGGAGCCCAGCGATGCATCCGCCGAAACCGAGCCGCAGGGCCGGCTCGCGCGCCTCTCCGGCCTCACCAGACATCTGAAGCGCCCGTCCTTGCCGGATTTTCCCGGCAGGAAGCTGCTCAAACTGCCGGCGCTCACCGCCGCCATGGCGGCGGCCGCGATCGCGCTCGTCTTCTGGCGGGCGGACGTCGTCCGGCTGCTGCCGCAGACGGCATCGTTCTACAGACTCGTCGGGCTCGATGTGAACCTCCGCGGGCTGTCCTTCAAGGACGTGAAGATCGCGACCGAGACCGTGGACGGCAAGCCGGTGCTGGTGATCGAAGGCACCATCGTGAGCATGACCAAAAAGGCCGTAGACCTGCCCCGGCTTCGGTTCAGTGTGCGCGACGCGCAGGGCATGGAGATCTATGCCTGGAACGCGCTGCTCGAGCAGACCGCGCTCAAGCCCGGTGAACGCACGACGTTCAAGTCGCGCTTGGCCTCGCCCCCTCCCGAAGGCCGCAATATCGATATACGGTTCTTCAATCGGCGCGATCTCGCCGCCGGCAGTGCATGATGGTTCCGGTCTCGTGGGGCGCCCGCGGGGCCCACGAGACGGAGACGAAACGACATGTCGCGCGTGCTGATCGCCGACGACGAGGATTCGATGCGGACGCTGGTCGCCCGCGCGATCGCGATGGACGGCCACGAGACGGTCACGGCGCAGGACGGCGCCGAGGCGCTCGACATTCTCACCCGCGAAAACGGCGCCTTCGACCTGCTGCTGACCGACATCCAGATGCCCGTGATGGACGGCATCGCGCTGGCGCTGTCGGCGGCGCGCGATTTCCCCGATCTGACGATCCTCCTGATGACCGGCTTCGCCCACCAGCGCGAGCGCGCCTCCAATCTCAGCGCCATCGCGCATGACGTGATCACCAAGCCGTTCTCGGTTGCCGACATCCGCACCGCGGTCGCCGACGCCCTGGCCTCGAAGGCGGCAAAGGCGTGAGGCGCTGCACTCCCATTTTCCGCCGTCATCCCGGCGAACGACGGGATTCATAGCCACCGGCGGTCGTTGAAACACCACGCTGATCCTCCATCTCGCGCAAGTCACATCTCCCTTGGGTTATGGGGTCTCGGGTCGGCGCCTCGCCGTCGCTTCGTGACGTCGCGGCTTGCTCCGGGACGGCGCCTTTGTCTTGGCGCGCGCAGGCGATCCCCGCGGCATCTCATGCCCGAGCTGTGCTGATCATCGTCACCCTCAAAAGTCGGAGGGCGCAGGGAATGCCGGGTGAAGGCCTCACCCATGGCCCGCCTGCGGAAAGAAATGCAGGCGGCAGATACCACAGGTTCAGCCGACATTCCGGCATTCCCTGCGCGATGGGTTGACGGCTGCTTCGCGATCTCCCCGGTGCGCCGGCTTGTTGGCCACCGTCGTCCACGCCGTGCTCTCCGCAGCAGCGCGCACTTGACCTCAGCGTCGGGAGGCCAGGACCACGCGACTTGACCGTCCGCAAGCGCCCGTTCGTCCGCACATCGATGAAGACATGCTGCGAGCTCTCGCGGCCATCGCATCCCCGCCTCGCGTGTCGTGACGATCGCGCGCAACGCCCCTTCCGAGTGAGGCGGGATGCGCGGAAATGTGCAGGTGATTTGCCCGACGACACAAGGCTTGAGCCGCGCGACAAACTGGCTCGACGGGCAATTGGCACAGGGGTGCCATGAGCAAATTGCCCGTCGGGCGTATCAGCAGCAACGAAACTCAGTGGACGTTCCTCGCAGGCGTCTCACATCGGGTGTCGTCCCGGGCAAGCTCGGCAACGCGCAGCGTTGACGGGCGCTGACCCGGGACCCATACGCTGCGGCGGATGTGGCTGGGCGAAATCGATCTGCCGTCGTGCCTCGAACCTCCCCCCTGGGGATATGGGTCCGGATCTGCGCACGCGTACCGCGCGCTTGTCCGGGACGACACCGAGTTTGTTGCTCGACATTCGCGCCTCATGCACTCAGCGCGCGCATCTCCGCATACAGATCCGACTTGCCTTCGAAGCCGATGCCGGGGAGATCGGGCATGGTGATGTGGCCGTCGACCACCTTCACCCCGTCGGGGAAGCCGCCATAGGGCTGGAACAGGTCGGGATAGCTCTCATTGCCGCCGAGGCCGAGGCCGGCGGCGATGTTGAGCGACATCTGGTGGCCGCCATGCGGGATGCAGCGCGACGGCGACCAGCCGTGGGTCTTGAGCACGTCGAGCGTGCGCAGATATTCGCACAGGCCATAGGACAGCGCGCAGTCGAACTGCAGCCAGTCGCGGTCCGGGCGCATGCCGCCATAGCGGATCAGGTTGCGGGCGTCCTGATGGCTGAACAGGTTCTCGCCGGTGGCCATCGGGCCGGGATAGAAGTCGGCCAGAGTCGCCTGCAGATGATAGTCGAGCGGATCGCCGGCCTCCTCGTACCAGAACAGCTGGTAGTCACTCAACATCTTGGCGTAGGCGATCGCCGTCTCCAGGTCGAAGCGGCCATTGGCGTCGACGGCGAGCTGATTGCTCGGGCCGATCTCCTCGAGCACGGCTTCGATGCGCCGGCGGTCCTCGTCGATCGGCGCGCCGCCGATCTTCATCTTCACGACGTTATAGCCGCGCTCGAGATAGCCGCGCATCTCGCGGCGCAGGGCCGAGAGATCCTTGCCGGGATAGTAGTAGCCGCCGGCGGCGTAGACGAAGACGCGCGGATCGGCCTTGCGGTCGTGACGCTCTGCGAGCAGGCGGAACAGCGGCTTGTCCGCGATCTTGGCGACCGCGTCCCAGATCGCCATGTCGAGCGTGCCGACCGCGACCGAGCGCTCGCCGTGACCGCCGGGCTTCTCGTTGCTCATCATCGCCGCCCAGGCCTTGTCGGGATCGATGTTGTCCCTGGTCGCATCCAGCAGCGAGGCCGGATCGGCCTCCAGCAGGCGTGCGCGAAACCGCTCGCGGATCAGGCCACCTTGGCCGTAGCGGCCGTTGGAGTTGAAGCCGTAGCCGACGACGGGTCGCCCGTTGCGTTCCACGTTGGTGATGACCGCGACCAGGCTCGACGTCATCTTGGTGAAGTCGATATAGGCGTTGCGGATGGGTGATGAGATCGGCTTCGTCACCTCGCGGACGTCGACGATGCGGATGGTCATGGGTCTTCTCCTGGTCGTGGTCGCGCGCTGCCCCTAGAGCGAAGCGCCTGCGCAGATGGTGATGCTCTGTCCGGTGATGGCGCCTGCCTCGCCCGACAGCAGGAAGGCGGTCAGCGCGGCGACTTCCGCGGGATCGACGAAGCGGCCCATCGGCGGCAGCACCGGCGCGGTGCCGGCGCGGCCGGGATCGCGCAGGAACGGCGTGTCGGTGGCGGCCGGCGCGATGACGTTGACGGTGATGCGGCGCGGCGCCAGCTCGATCGCCCAGGAGCGCGCGAGGCCCGTGAGCGCCGCCTTGGTCGCGGCATATTGGCTGCGTCCCGCGGCGCCATTGGCGGTGCGGCTGCCGATCAGCACGATGCGGCCGCCGTCGCTCATGTGGGGAGCCAGCGCATTGGCCAGCGCCTCGGCCGCGCCGACATGGACTCGCCACATGCCCTCGCCATTGTCGGGCGCGAGCTCGCCGAGCCGGCCAACGCGCATGTAGCCGGCGGCGTGAACGAGCGCGGTCACCGAGCCGATGTCGGCAAGTCGCGCAGCCAACGCATGGGAGTCGCCGAGCTCGGCCTGCAAGCCGGCGAAGCCCGCATGCGAGAACGGCGACGGCGCGCGATCGATCCCGGTCACGCGCCAGCCGCTGGCCAGCAGGTGCTCGGCAATGGCGCGGCCGATGCCCGAACTGGTTCCGGTCACCACCGCGTGGCGAACACCGGAGCCGCTGTCGTGATGCTCTGCCGTCATCCCTTGTACGTAGCCGCCTCGGCCTTGACCTTCACCGCATCGAAATTGTTGATCGTCTCGATCAGCTCATTGGTGTAGAGCGCATTGTAGTCCTTGATGTCGAGCCCGTTCATCGCGGCTTCCGTGCGGAACTCCTGCTCGTTGATCGCGCCCATCTTGGTGTCGGCATAGGGCGGCGTATAGAGCTTGATGCGGCGGCTGATCGACTGCAGCACGGCCTTGACCGCGTCGTCCTCGCTGGCGCCCCGCGGCGCCGTCTCGGGATAGAGCTTGAGGAACGCCCTGGCGCCGGCGGCGGGATTGGCGATCAGGAACTGCGAGGCCTTGCACACCGACCGGCCGAAGCCGATCAGGAGATCGCGATCCTTCTCGAACGTTGTGGGCATCGCCATCAGGAACTGGCCGCCGACCATCGGGATGGTGGTCGGTCGTGGCAGATAGGCCAGCTCGATGCCGGCGGCCTCGATCTGGCCGAAGCCGGTGTCGAAATAGGCGAGCGCATCGATGACGCCGCGCTGCAGGGCGACGCCCGCCGGCGTGCCGTTGCCGACGGCGACGAAGCTCACATCCTTCTCCGGATCGAGACCGAGCGCCTTCAGCACGTTCTTGGTCACCGGATATTCGGTGGCGCCGAAATCGGAGACGCCGATCTTCCTGCCCTTCAGATCCGTATAGCTCTTGAGCGCCGAACCGGGCGGAACGGCGATATCCCATTTGTAGGGGTAAGTGTACTGATAGAACATTTTGGCGCCGCTCCATTCGCCCTTGGCGAGCAGCGGCAGCGCCGTCGAGGGCACGCCCACGCCGATCGCCACGGTGCCGCGATCGGTCGCGACCTGGACATTGGCGTTGGTGCCGAGCGCCTGAACGTCGAGCGAAAAACCTTCCTGCGCGTTGTAGCCGAGCGCTTCGCCGATCACGCAATTGATGACGGTGGCGTTGAGCGCCTTGAGCCCGACGCCGAAGCGGAGCTTCTTGGCGTCAGCCGCCATCAGACCGGCCGGCACACTGCTCATCAGCAGCGCCGCGCCGGCGCTGCCCTTCAGGAATGACCTGCGCGATACCATGTTCGTTCCTCCCGTTCTTATTTCTTTCTGTTCGCACCCCAATGCACGACCTTGGACTCGCACCAGCGCACGATCCCGTGCAGTACGATGCCGAGCACACCGAGGATGATCAGCGCGGCGAACACGCCGGCGACATCCGACACCGCTTGCGCCTGGGTGATCACGACGCCCATGCCACGCTGCGCGCCGAGAAACTCGGCGACGATGGCGCCGAGCAGCGCGTACACCACCGCCATGTCGAGGCCGGCGAAAATGAAGGGCGCGGCGTTGGGCAGCTTGACGATGCGATAGGTCTCGAAGCGCGAGGCCGACAGCGAGCGCATCAGGTCGATCCGCTCCGGCTCGACGGCGCGCAAGCCCGTAAAGCTGTTGATCAGTACCGGGAAGAACGACAGCAGCGCCGAGATCGCGATCTTCGAGCCGTCGCCAAAACCGAACCAGATCACGATCAGCGGCGCGATTGCCACCTTCGGCAGGCTCTGCAGTGCGAAGGCATAGGGCATCACGAGGCGCTCGATGGCTTCGACTTCGGCCATCAGCGAGCCGATCACGAGGCCGAGACCGACACCGATGGCGCAGCCAGCGGCGGCGTTGCTCAGCGTGCTCCATAGCGGCAGATAGTAGCCGAGCGGGCTCGCCGGGCTGACGGCAAGGCCGGACCACAACGCACGGATGACGGCCTCGGGCTTCGGCAGGATGTAGGACGGGATGTTCAGCAGCTTGACGGCGGCGATCCAGCTCAGGACCAGCACGGCGAGACCGATCCACGCGATCGGCGAGCCCAGGCTGAGACGGCGGCGTGATTTGGGCGGGTGCTGGGTCATGGCGGGCGCGGCGATGTTGGCGAGATCAGTCATGGCCGTGCTCCTGGGCATTGAGCAGTCCGCGGACCTCCTTGGCGAGCCGCGCGTAGTCCGGATGCAGCACGATGTCGTCGAACGTCCGGGGCCGCGGGATCGGGACGTGAAGATCGGCGAGGATGCGGCCGGGGCGTGCCGACATCACGACGACGCGGTCAGCCAGGAAGATCGCCTCGGAGATCGAGTGCGTGATCAGCAGGATGGTCTTGCGGTTCTCCTGCCAGATCCGCTGCAGTTCGAGGTTCAGCCGCTCGCGCGTCAGCGCATCCAGCGCGCCGAACGGCTCGTCCATCAGCAGGATTTCCGGATCCCGCGCGAGCGCGCGGCAGATGCCGGCGCGCTGCTGCATGCCGCCGGACAGCTCGTAAGGGTATTTGTCGCCGAAATCGCCGAGGCCGGTGACGGCGAGCAGGCGCTCGATGCGCTCGCCGGCTGGCGCATGCTGGCCGCCGACGCGCAGGGGCAGTTCGACATTATCGCGCACCGTCATCCACGGCAGCAAATTGGCGGCCTGGAACACGACGCCGACCTTGCGCGAGGGACCGGCGACCTTCTCGCCATCGAGCAGCAGGCGCCCCTCGCTGTAGCTGTCGAGACCTGCGAGGAGACGCAGCAAGGTGCTCTTGCCGCAGCCGGAGGGGCCGACGACGCAGACGAATTCGCCCGGCTTGATGTCGAGGGAGATGCGGCTCAGCGCATGCACCGCCGCGCCGGAGGCGGAGACGTAGGTCTTCGAGACCTGGTCGATCGCGATCAGCACGTCGTCCGGCGCAGTGCGCCGGGGTGCGGTCTCGACATCCATCATCAGCATGAGCGTCCACCCGGAATCTTGTTCGTTGATTTAGCGACAGCAGCCGGGCCAGGCCCGGCTGTCGCCTCGTCGCAAACTCAGGCCGCAGCCTGCACCGTCAGTCCGGCCGCGGCCACCGCGGCGCGGATCGCGGCCATCTCATCGGCGCTCGGCGCATGCGTCGGCGGACGCACGGTGGCGTCGCGAATGACGCCGGCCACCTGCATCGCGGCTTTCATGCGGCCATGGGCCTCGCCGGTCGGCTCGCCCGCGCCATACACCGCGTCCTTCAGCGGATCGATCATGCTTTGCAGCTTCATGGCGAGCTTGAGATCACCGGCGGTGACGGCGGTGAACAGATCGTGGATCAGGTCCGGAATCAGCGAGGCGAAGCCGACCAGCGCGCCGTCGACGCCCTGCACCATCGAGGCCAGCAGATATTCGTCGTGGCAGGTGAGCAGCGCCTTGTGCGGCGCCGCGGCGCGGATGGCCTTGAGGTCGCGGGCGTATTTGTTCATCTCGCGGGTGCCGATCTTGAACGCCTGCACGTGATCGAGACGCGCGAGCTCGGCAAGCAGCTCCGAGGAGAACGAGGCGCGTGTCCAGGCGGGATAGACATGCACGATCAGCGGCAGCTTCGTCGCCTCGCCGATCGCGCTGAAATAGTCGAGGCAGTGCTCGCGCTTGAAGCCGAAGCGCAGCCAGTGATGCGGCGGCATGATGTCGAGCGCGGCGGCGCCGGCCTCCTTGGCCATCAGCGCATGCTCGATGCCGTCCTTGATGCCTTCGCAGACGACGGAGGAGATGGTCGGGCAGATGCCGGCGAGCGCCTTGGCGACGATGCGCGTGACCTCCGCGCGCTCCCTGGCGGTGAGGCTGAACACCTCGCCAGTATGGCCATTGGTCATGATGCCGACGATGCCGCGGCGCTTGCCGAGCCAGGCCGCGTAGCGCGTCAGCTCCGCCTCGTCGATCGAGTGGTCGGCGTTGAAGGGGACGGCGATCGCCGGGATGATCCCCTTGAAGTTGGTCATGACGCTCATGTCGGGTTCCTCGTGAGTTCTGGTGTCATCGGTTGGAAACGGTGGCGGTGGCGCCGCCCATGGCTTCGAGCGCGCGCGACAGCTGCGCGGCAGCGCGCAGCAGCGGCGCCACGCCCATGCGCTCGAACGCCTCGGCCGAGATGCGCATCGTCGGCGCGGCAACGCTGATTGCAGCGAGCGGAACGCCGTCGCGATCGACGACGGGAGCCGCGAGCACGCACAGCCCCGGCGCGTTCTCCTGATTCGAGAGTGCGTAGCCGGCGGTCTTGACGTGGCGCAGGCGTTGCAGCAGCGCGTCGAGATCGGTGATCGTGGTCTCCGTGCGCTTGATACGCGGCTGCGCCTCGAGCACCTCGATCTGCGTCTCCACCGGCAGCAGCGCCAGCAGCGCCTGACCGACAGCGGTGGAATAGACCGGCGCGCGGCTGCCGATGCGGACGTCGACGCCGAGCCGGACGAGGCCGGCCTGGATGCGCTCGACATAGACGATGTCGCTGCCGTCGAGCACAGCGAGCGAGGCGGCCTCGTTCATCTCGCCGACCAAGCTCCGCAGAATCGGCCGCGCCTGGTCGCGCAGCTCGGAGCGCGCGATCGCGCTGAAGCCGAGGTCGAGGCATTTCAGCGTCAGGCGGAAGCGGCGCGTGTCTCCGACCTTCTCGACGTAACCGAGCATGACGAGCGTGTTGAGAAGGCGGAACGTGGTGCCCTTGTCGAGCCCGGCGCGGCGCGCGACGTCGGCGAGCACCAGTTCGGGCTCCTCGCTGGTGAAGGCATTCAGCACCTGAAAGCCCTTGGCCAGCGACTGCACGACGCTTTTCCCGGCCTTGGTTTCCTCGTCCACGGGAGGCTCCGACGTTTCCTGCTTGACGCCCGTCTCGATGGCGGGCGTTTTCAGCTTGCTAGAGTTCGGATTGCGAACTATAGTTCGTATATTCAAGCCGCCTTGTCGATGTCTGTCAAGGGGCGCGCCGTCGCGTGCGCATAGCGCTCGCCTGCTGCTTGAAATTCGTCTCCGCCGCATGATCTCTCCCCGACGCGCTGCGCATCCGGCGGCGCCTGCAGGAGACCTGCGTGAGCGTTGCATTCACCAAGGAAGAGAGCGCCGAGACGGCTGCGGAGACGATGCTGCCGGACCGGCCGGTCTCGCCGCATCCGAACCTCGTCACCGAGGCGGGGCTGAAGGCGCTCGAGGATCAATTGCGCCAGGCGCAGGCGGCCTACGAGGCGGCGCAAGCGATCGAGGACGTCAACGAGCGCCGGCGTGAGCAGGCGCTGCCGTTGCGCGATGCACGCTATTTCTCGGCGCGGCTGCGCACCGCGCAGGTGATGCCACCGCCCGCCTCCACCGCGACGATCGCGTTCGGCAGCACGGTGACGTTCAGGCGCGGCGACGGCCGCGTGCAGACCTACGCAATCGTCGGCGAGGACGAAGCCGACCCGAAGCTCGGCATGATCTCCCACGTCGCGCCGGTCGCGCGGCTGCTGATGGGCAAGGCGGTCGGCGACGTGATCGAAGCATCAGGCCAGGAGCTGGAAATCCTGAGCATCGCGTGAGGGCTCAACGCATCAGGTGAGCTTCCGCCATGCGCATCGGCATCATCTCGGACACGCACGGCCTGCTCCGCCCGGAGGCGAAGCAACGCCTCGGCGGCGTCGATCACATCATCCACGCCGGCGACATCGGCCGTCCTGAGATCATCGATCATCTCCGCGCCATCGCACCGGTCACCGCGATCCGCGGCAACATCGACAGCGCGGAATGGGCGAAGGCCTATCCTGCGACCCAGACCGTCGAACTTGGCGGCAGACGCTTTCATGTCGTGCATGACGTCCATGATCTCACAATCGATCCGGCTGCCGAGGGCATCGACATGGTCATCTCCGGGCACTCGCATCGAGACCCGCGATGGCGTAGTCTACTTGAATCCCGGCAGTGCGGGACCGCGTCGCTTCAAGCTGCCGATCACGCTGGCGACGCTCGATATCTCCTCGGGCAGTCTGTCGCCAGTGATTCACGATCTCGGCGGCGACTGAATGGCAAGAGGGCGCCCAGGGGCGCCCTCCGCAACTGATTAGGCACACCGCGATCAGAACCGATCGGCGAGCGCCATGCCGGGATCGCTGAACGAGGGACGGCCGGTCTCGATATGGCCGGCGACGCGGCGGTAGAAGCTGTCGTCGGTGTCGCTGGTGACGACGAAGTCGTACCAGAGGCCGGACTTGCGCAGGTGCCAGTACAGCTCGCCGTGGTGGCCGGGCGCCGACGCCTTGACGGTCCACGAGGTCAACGGGCCGCCATGGCTCGGGCCGGGGAAAAAGCTCGGCGCACCGAAGCCGAAGCCCGGAGCATCGAAGTCCGGCGCCGGACGGAAGCCCGGGACGAGGCCGAAGCCGACCGGATGCACGTCGGGCCGCGGACCGAAGCCAGGGCACATCGGCTCCAGCGCGGCCGACACCGACGCCGTGACGGCCTGCAGCGGTCCATAGATCGCGTTGGACTTCACCGCGAAATTCACGCGGCCCTGGCCGTCGTTGCGCAGCTGCATGTGCAGGCCGCCCTCGAACAGGTTGTAGCCGACGAAGATCTCGGGGTTGGCCGCATGTGCCTGCCTGACCTTGCCGACATCGCCCTTGAAGTGACGATGGAAGCCGTTCGGGCCGAGCACCCAGAGATCGTAGAGCCCGTCAGGGCCGACGCTCCATTCGTCATCCAGCATCTTGCCGGCCTCGACGGTGTAGCGGCGCGGAATGAGATCGAGATGCCGCTTGTCGTAGACATGGAAGACGGCGCCGGCGAAGCCGGTGTTGGCAAACAGCAGCTTCACCTTGCCGGAGGCGGCATCGACCTTCGCGGTGGCGTGCAGGATGTAGGGCAGCGGGCGCGAATAGCGCGCGCCGGTCTCCTGGAACAGCGGCTGCGGCGTGGCCGGCGCGACGGGCGCCGGCAACGTCTTCTGGTGCGCGTCCGACGCCTGCCAGTTGCTCTGGTCGGGCAGCTCCGGGAAGCGCGGATCGTTCGGGCTGGCGAAATCGAACGCGGAGGTCAGATCGCCGGAAACAGCGCGGTGCCACGGGCTGATCGCCTCGACCTTGATGCCGAAACGCTTCTCCAGGAAGCGGCCGACCGAGGTGTGATCGAACACCTGCGAGTTGACCCAGCCGCCCTTGCTCCAGGGCGAGACCACATACATCGGCACGCGCGCGGAGAGGCCCCAGGGCCGGATGTTGCCGCTGATCGTGTCCGTCGCGGTGAGGACGTTGCCGACGGTGTTGGAGAAATACTCGCCGTCGAGCGGCAGGGTCGCCTTGCCCATCAGCTTGCCGTTGATGTCGTAGGACGGCACGGCGGGAGCCGGCAGATGATCGAAGAAGCCGTCGTTCTCGTCGAAGGTCAGGAAGAAGACGGTCTGGCTCCAGACCTCGGGATTGGCCGTCAGCGCTTCCAGCACTTGGTCGGTGAAATTGCCGGCGCGGGTCGGGCTGCCGCCGCCGGGATGCTCGGAGTTGGCCTGGGTCGGCAGGATCCACGACACCTGCGGCAGGGTGCCGGCCATCACGTCGGCCTTCAGCCGGTCGAGATAGTCCGGGCCGCCGGTCAGGCCGTGGACGTAGTTCGGATCGTTCGGCTGTGCGTGGCGGAAGCTGGAGAACGCGAGACAGCCGTGCATCGCGCCGGTCCAGTTGTCGTTCATGTCCTGATAGATGTGCCAGCTGACGCCGGCCTTGTTCAGGAGATCCGGCAGTGTGTCCCAGTTGAAATCGCTGCCGACATATTTGTAGCTCGCCTGCGGCTGCGGCTGGCCCGCGACCCAGGTATGCGGATTCGGCCAGCAGCGCAGATTGTTCGGCTCGGCATCGTTGGTGGTGGAGTTGATGCCCTGCGCGCGCAGCGCCGGATTGAAGTTGGAGCCGGACCAGAACACGATGCGGTTGGGATCGGTGCCGGTGGTGATCGAGGCGTGGTAGGCGTCGCAGATCGTGAACGCCTCGGCGAGCGCGAACTGGAACGGGATATCGTCGCGGCCGAAATAGCCCATCGCATAGGGCGTCTTGTACTTCGCCCAATACCCCATCTTGCCCTGATTCCACGCCGCTTGGCTGTCGCCGAAGGAATGCGGCGTGCCGTAGCCGACCAGCGCGTTGGAGGTGGTGGAGTCGCGGTGATAGGGCGGGATCTCGCGGGTGCCGTCGGACTGGAACCAGACCGGCTTGCCGCTCTCCAGCGGGATCGGGAAACGGTCGCCGAAGCCGCGGACGCCGCGCAGCGTGCCGAAGTAATGGTCGAAGGAACGGTTCTCCTGCATCAGGATGACGATGTGCTTGACGTCCTGAATGGTGCCGGTCCGGCGCCGCGCCGGAATGGCCAATGCCTGGCGGATGCTGGCGAAGGTCGCCGCCGCCGTGGCGCCTGCGAGAAAGTCGCGACGTGTTGTCATGATGTTTCGGCCTTCTGAAATCCTGGAGAGGACATCGGCGGCGGCCGGACAACGGCCTCCGCCTGGGAGCGGCCGAAGGGGTAGCAGTGCGACTTGACGTCGCTGTGAAATATTTATTTATGATCTGATTCACGATGAGATTTTCTCAGTCGAACGCATGAGGCTTGCGTGACGGGTTCCACCTTCAGCTCCGGGCCGGCGGCGACCGGCATCCTGTCCCGCGTGCGGGAGCTGCAGACCGAGCTGCCGCCGAAGGCGCGGCAGATTGCGGAGCTGGTGCTGGCCCGGCCGGAGCCGTTCATCCACATGTCGATCACCGAGGTGGCGGAGGCCTGCGGGGTCAGCGAGGGGACGATCGTGTCGTTCTGCCGGCGGGTGGGCGTGCGCGGCTTCCAGGAGCTCAAGATCATGCTGGCGCGCGACCTGATCGAGCCGATCAGGCTGATCCAGGAGGATTTGCATCGCGGCGACGATCCGGCGACGGTCACCGACCACATCTTCGCCGCCCATGCCGCCTCGCTGCAGGAGACGCGGCGGCTGCTGTCGATGGATGCGCTGGCGCAGGCGGCGAAGCTGCTGCGACAGGCGCGGCGGATCGAGATCTACGGCATCGGCAGCGCGGCGCCGGTGGCGCAGGATCTCTCCTATCGGCTGCTGCAGCTCGGCCTCGCCGCGAATGCCATCGTCGACTCCCACGTCCAGGCGGTCAGCGCCGGGATGACCGGGCCCGATGTCGCGACCGTCACCGTGTCGCATTCCGGCAGCACGGTCGAGACCGTGCTGGCGACCCGGCTGGCGCAGGCGGCGGGCGCGCGGACCATCGGCATCACCCGGCTCGGCAAGTCGCCGCTGGCGGCGCATTGCGAGGTGCTGCTCTACACCGTCGCCAACGAGACGCGCTACCGCCCGGAGGCGATGAGCAGCCGCGTCGCGCAGCTCGCGATCATCGACACCCTGGTCAGCTGCTGCGCGCTGACCGACACCGAGCGCTCGGTCGAGAAGCTGCAGCACGCGGCGCGCATCCTCTCGGAGAAGCGCTACTGACATCCGCAGCCCGCGCGCGACCTAATAGTCCTTCAGCAGCCGCTCGATATAGTCGAGCTCGACCTGCGGCCGCGAGGGATCGCCGAGGCGGCGGCGCAGCTCTTCCAGGATGCGGCGGACGCGCTGGACGTCGATCTCGCCCGGGATCTTCTGCGAGAAATCGTCGATGTCGCGTCCCGGATGCATTGGACGGCCCAGCGGATCGGTCTGCTGCGCGCCCTGCTGGCGGCCGGCGCGCTGACCGGGGCCATCGCCCGGCTGGTCGCCGTCGCCCTGCTGCATCGCCTCGGCCAGGCTCTGCGCGCCCTTGCGCAGCGCATCCAGCGCCTTGCCCTGCGATTCCACCGCGCCGTCGGCGTTGCTGTCGCCGAGCTGGCTGCCGGCATCGCCCATCGCGCCATCGGCCTCGTCGAGCCCGTCGCCAGCATCGCCCTGGTCGCCTTGATCACCGGGATCACCCTGCTGTCCGGGCTGCCCCTTCTGGCCTTTCTGACCCTTCTGTCCCTTTTCGCCCTTCTGGCCCATGCCGCGCTTGGCGAGCTGCTCCTGCAGCTGCTTCAGCCGGTCGCGCAGCGCCTGCTGGTCCTGCTGCAGGTCGCCCATGCTCGGGTCCTGGTCGCCCTGCTGACCCTGCTTGCCGCGGTTGCGCCGGGAGTCCTGGCCCTGCTTGAAGGTCTTGTCGCGAAGCTGCTGCTGCTTGCGGATCATGTCGCCGAGCTCGTTGAGCGCCTGCTCCATGTCCTGGTCGCCGCCCTGGCCCGGCTGCGCCATCTGCAGGTTCTCCAGCATCTGCTGCAGCTGTTCGAGCAGCTCGCGCGCGCCCTCCTTGTCGCCCTGGCGCGACAGCCGCTCCATGCGGTCGATCATGTTCTGCAGGTCCTGCTGGCGCAGCACCTTGGTGTTCTGGTCGAGCGGCCGCTGCGCCATCTGCGGGTTGTTGCGCAGCTGCTCGGCGAGCTGGCGCATGTAGTTGTCCATCGCCTTGCGCAAATCCTCGGCGAGCTTCTTGATCTCCTCGTCGCTGGCGCCGCGCTCCAGCGCCTGCTTCAGCGCGTCCTGCGCCGCGCGCAGCGCCTTGTCGACGTCACTGATGTTGCCGTCCTCGATCGTCAGCGCGAGCGCCCACAGGCTGGCCACGACCTCGCGCAGCGCATCGTCGGTGCGCGCGGCCTCGAGCTGGCGCGTCACCGACTGCAGGCCGAGAAACTGGCCGAGCTCCGGCGAGAACATTTCCGGCGCGATCGCCAGCGCATCGAGCGCGGTGAACACGTCGGCATTGCGGTTGCCGTCGAGCGCCAGAATGCGGCGCTGCTCGATCAGCGCCCGCGCCAAGGGTTTCGTGAACAGCCGCTCCGGCAGCTTGGTCTCGAACGGCTCGCTGGTGCCCTCGTTGCCGGCCTCGTCCTTGGCGGTCAGGGTCAGCGTAACGTCGGCGCCGGCATAGGGGTCCTCGCTCAGGTCCTTGACGGTCTGGCCGAGGCCGTTGCGGGTGCGCGCGTTGGGCAGCACCAGCGGAAACTCCGGCGGCTGAAACAGCGGCCGCGCCGCTTGCGCATCCGCCGTCTTGTCAGTCAGCTTCGACTCGGCGGCACGCGCCGCGACCTTGGCGCGGGCTTCGGTGACGCCGTAATCATCCTCGATCTTGTAGGACAGTTTCAGCGAGCCGCGCGCCTGGCGCTCCGGGTCCTTGGCCATGCTGATGACCGGCGGCTTGTCCGGCGTCGCCGCGAACACCCATTGCGGCTGGCCCGAGGGCGCGCGCACATGCACGGTGCCGTCGGACTTGATGACATAGTGCTTCTCGGTCGTGCCCTTCGGCGCGGCTTCGCCGGCGGCGACCTCGTTCGCCGCGGCCTCCGTCACGCCGCCGCCGGTGATGACGTCGAGCGTGCCGCCGCTGGAGCGGATGATCAGGGTCGAGCCCGCGGGCACCACGATCGGGCCATTCGCCGGCACCGCGCCTTCCTTGTTGGCGGCGGAGAGGATGATCGGCGGCTTGGCGGTATAGAGCGGCGGCTTGACCCAGGCATCGACGCGGATCGCGACCGGCGTCATCACGCCGTTCCAGTCGAACGCCGAGGCGATGCGCATCGGCCGCTCGTCGCCGGCGGCAAAATACGTCGCGACCAGGAGCACGACGACCAGCGCGCGCACCGCCCAGGGATCATGCAGCAGCAGCCGCGGCCGCGGCGTGCCGGCGCGGATGCGCTTGACCGAGGCCAGCGTGCGCTCGCGCTGTGCCTGCCACAGCGCCTGCGCGATCGGATCCTTGCTGGTGAGCGTATCGGTGAGCGCGGTGGCCGGGCGATGCGCGATGCCGGAGCCGCGATCGAGCCGCGACAGGCCCTCCTCGCGGCTCGGCCAGCGATACTTCAGGATCGGCACGGCGGCGCCGAGCAGAAGCAGCAGAAACAGCGACACGCCGATCATGCGCGCCGCGAACGGCAGGCCGAGCCACAATCCGGCCCAGGACACGATCAGGAACAAGCCGATGACCATCAAGAGCCGCGCGAGATGCGGCCAGCCACGCTCCCAGGCGATGGCATACCGCGCCCGCTTCAGCGCCTGCGCCAGCTTCAGCCGCGCGAGAGCGTCGCTGGAAAGCCGATCGGGAGTGCTGCTTGCCGGCGAGGCCGGCTCGTTCGTGAGGCCGCTCAACAGTCTCTCCAGGTTGCCCGGATGTTCACCCTACCACAAAGGCATCCATGAGGCACGCACCGTGCCAAGACTTTCCCGCCTGCGCGGGGGGATCACACGGGAGTGTGACCGGAGTGGGTTCCCGGGGAGTTACGGGCGTCTGGGGCCTCATGGTTCGAGACGCGCCGCGCCCGAGGCAGTTTCGCGCACGTCAAACATCGTCCGGCGCGGCGCTCCTCACCATGAGGAGCGGGCATCGAGAGCGCCGCTACAACTCAGGAGACCACTCGCGCCCCTCACCCTGAGGAGCCCGCCGCAGGCGGGCGTCTCGAAGGGCGAGGCCCCCGCTACCAACCAAGCACATCCGTTCTCGCGGCGCCTTTACACCCGAGCTATCCAAGAATTCGTCACCCTCTCCAAACAGAGGGCGCAGGGAAGGCCAGGTGCCGACTGGCACCTGCGGTCCGCGTGCAACAAATAAGCACGCGGCAGAACCACAGGCTCAGCCGGGATCACCCGGCCTTCCCTGCGCGATGGTGTTACGAATTATACGCGCTCTTCCCGGGGACCGGCTTGTTGGCCCCGTCGCGGACGACACGTCATCGCCCACTTGGCATCAGCACCGGGATGCCAGAACCACGCGACTTCCTCGTCGCACCGGGATCGTTCGTCCGCGCGAGCAAGCCCGCGCTGCGTCCCCATGCGCCCACCGCATCCCGCACCCGACGTCCGTGACGATCGCGAAGCGCCCCCTCAGCGGGACGGGATGGGAGAGAGTAGAGCATGATTTCGGATAAAGCGCAAGAGCAATCTTCGCGGCGGGGTTGATTTTTCAGAACGGCGCGCCACAACATGCATCGAGCAGAGGAGCACGCCGAAATGTCGACGATCGTCGTTTGCGCGACCTGGGACCCGGAAGCCAGCTATTGGGTCGCCGAAAGCCCTGATGTGCCGGGCTTTGCTACTGGCGCGGCAGCGCTCAACGAACTGGCCGCCAAGCTGCCCGGCATCATCCAGGACCTGCTCGAAAGTCCTGACAGCCCCGATTTGACGGAGACCGAAATCCCCGTTGAGATCATCGCCTCCATCTCGACAAAGGTTCGCGCCCACGTCGCCGCATGAAGAGCTTCACACAAGAGCTCAAAAAGATCCTGCGCGAAGCGGGCTGCGAATTCGTCAGGCATGGACGCGGCGATCATGAGATCTGGCAAAGCCCGATCAACGGCCGCGCTTCGTCGTCGACAACGCCATTCCGTCGCGCCATCTTGCCAATGCCGTTCTGAAACCAGCCAGATTGCCAAAGGCCCTTTGACGCTCACAGAAGCACACTCCCACTGTAAACCTGCCCGCTGCGGCAGACTGATCAGGTCAACTCGCACCGGAGCTACCAGTGACCCACCATGCCAGCTAAACCACTAAGTGGAACACAATCTCTCATCGTCACGGGTAACCCGTATAGTCCTATCGTTAAAACTACCTTCTACCTCACAACAACTTAACCCGCGCTCTTTCCCTTAAATAACGGCAGATAGGCCTCCAGTAATTCCTTGTCCCAGATCTTCTCGGCAAATATCGGCTCCTGTATAGAAGGCCTCATCGCCATACGCTTCCTCATCAGTTCTTCATCAAGATCAACTTCCGCACAATTGATCCAGTACATCGCCACAGAAGGGCGACCGACATCTACCGGCAACTTCGTCTCACCATTTCCGAACGCTTCCGAGAGCCCCTCTGTAGTGAGGCCCTTGGAATAGGTCAAATCAGCAAAATCAAAACAAGCGGCTGAATACTTGGAGTTCCTAAAGTCAGATCCAGCACAATCAGCCAGAAAAAAGCTAGAACCCTTCAAATTCGCTTTCCTAAACTGCGCGCGCTTGCATTTGGCACTTGTAAAGCTAGCAAACTCGACAATGGCGCCGTCAAAGCTTGATAATTCAAGATTAGCGCGCCCGAACGCAACACCACTACAAAAAGCGGAATTGAAACTCGAAAAGCACGCTACGACATCGTTGAACGACATTCCGCTGCACTGAGATTGAACAAAATTCGCATTAAAGCAATTGGCCTTCGCGAAGTTCGCACCTTGGCAGCACGCCTTTCGAAACTTACCGCCCTGGCACCGGGCCCCGGAAAAATCGGCAAATTGAAGCTGCGCGCCTGTAAAATCCACTGCTTCAAGACATAAGTTTCGCATATCTGCTTTCGGAAGAAATGAGCCCGCGAGATTGAGATGGCTACCAATGTTTGACCGGTGTAGCTCTTTATCGCCTATAACTCTGAGCGCAGCCTGAATATCTTCTCGCAATCTCGGCAACAATGCCGGCAGCCCACCAACCGTTCGCCGAGGAGACACTCTAAATTCAGAGAGCTCCGCACTATTATCACTCATTATCTTCTGAAGCAGTGCCGCCGGGTCTCCTTGCAAACTTTGAGCCTCGAAGCGAGCTGCCTCACGCCGCGCCCACCTGACGGCTTCTTGTTGGCTATTTTCTCGAATGTATGTGCACAGCGTCTGAAGGATCGGCCCTCTATCACGTTCATTATCTTCTGCTAAGCGGCGAAGTAGATAAATAGCCCCTACGCGAATTTCGATATTTGCAACCGTCTCGGACTTCGTTTCCCACTTTTCCCGGCTGTTTTCACTTGAGTTTATAGGAATTTTCTCTTCCCGCACGGCCCCGAGCTGCTCAATCGCTTTTACGAGCAACCCAGTTTGTATTGCTTCAATCTGGTTTGTTGTTTGTCGTTCGCCTATCCGCCATTGCTGGTGCGCAATCCACGTTCGCCAAATTACGAAAGGAGCGGCGATTGCAGCGCCAATAGTCAAGAGGATGTTTTTAGCCGCCTCGGAAGAGGTCTTCTTGTCCGAATTGGAAAGAAGTGAGGCAAGCTCGAACACCGAAGAAAAAAACAACCACCCCGCAAACAAAATCAAAGAAAGAACGATGATGTAGACTCCAGACGAAAACCAAGCAGGCGGACTTAAAAGAAATTTCGTGTCAACAACGTTCCACCCAATGTCATTGTCGGAGTAGTTACTAACGGCTTCGTCACTTTCTTTTTTGAACACTTCTTCCAGCGGAACGTATTCGCCTTTCAACGGCTCCGTTGGCACCAATCGCAGGCGCCCCTTCTTCTGCAGATCATCCATAGTTCTGGCCCATGCTCTGCCGCCCGTTCATCTGACCCATCTTGATACGCCGGCAAGACCCGGTCAAACAACGGCGGCCTTTCACTGCCCTACCTTTTTGAGCAATCGCTTCGACAAGACGGGGGGAGTTACGATGACAGTGCATTTAACTTTGCCGTCCATCCGTCTCTCGTCCGTCTCTATTGAGTGCACTGTCACCGCATTCTTCCTACCATGATTTACCGACGGCCGCGGCTGCTTCTCCTTCCAGTAGCGTCAGATCATCATGCACAGATACGTTCGCGAATTCGACGCTTCCGTTCGACGTCCGCCAAAAAATCAGTCTTAATGCTTCTTTTGACTTGGTGACGTGAGTCCGAAAAGCGAGCGCACCGTCCCGCTTTCTGACCCACTGATCCGAGGATTTCGACCTGGCGCCCTTTACGAATGGATCCAGCGAGTTTTTTGGCGTGGCCAAAACAACTCTTGCACAACTTTCCAGCACATTGTCGCCAAACTTTGAGTTCGGGCCTGCCTGGCAGCCGACCAACGAATTAAAAAACCCGCTACCAACAAAAAAATCTGGCAGATTGCCGATCTGCGCTTCATTGCCCGCTGCCGCTAGAAGTTGGTACATCTTTAGCTTGATCGCGCCATGAACATCCACCGCATCTTTGGCGCTATCCCATAGATCCGATGAACTAAGCGCCTTGCAGACACAGCCTGGCCCGCGCGCAATCGAGACGTCGCCATTCACCGAGAACGGAGCTTCAATTAACAAATCTACCGAATCATTCAGATCAATTTCCTTGACCTCTGCTCTGAACCGGCGCGCGACATCCCCCCCTGGAAAACCCGCTGCGAGAAACATGCCGTTAGTGTTGATACCTGAGCAGATAGTCGCAAAGGCGTTTGCGCTTGCGGCCGCCAGCCGCGGATCTTGGAATTGCTCAACTTCGATATCGGTTGTCTCACAGCTTTGAACCTCGAAACCGGTTATGCTTTTAACGAACGAAGCTCGCTCTATGATCGTATTTATCAACCGAGCTACCTCGTTCGGCGAGTATACTTGATCTAAATTGTACATCTCCAACAACGAACGAACATTCGGTCCGGACGGAAAGCAATTCGTCTCTCCAAGCACTTCTGCAGTCTCAGTCATCTGAGCAATTCTGAGGATGCTGCCCCGCACAGCGTAGGCCGACCAAATCGCCAGTCGATCAACAATCGCCTCAACCTCATCTTCGGAGTTTGCAAGTGGCGGTATTGCCAAAAGAGCGGGCTCAATGACGACTGAAATCATTCTTGATTTCCACCGGAGAGTTTTTCATTACGACGCTTGGCGCGCGCCGCTTGGATAATTTGCTCAGATTCAATTTGCGATTGATCGAAAAAGTCTGTCGGCCACTCTGGAACGGCGCCGTACTTCGTGACTTCTACCGGCCGACACGATGTATCGCCCTCGTGCCTTTCGGTAAAATACAACCTCACCATTTTCGTCATACTGTCGCCCTCCGCCTGAGCTATCCGAAGGCGAAAGCGCTCAACTAAGTATTCGCTGTGCGTTTCTAGTAGACACTGCTTTCCCGAGAGGGCGACAGATAGGAAGAAATCAGCTAAACGAGCCTGAACTTTCGGATGCAAGTGCAATTCAGGCTGCTCGAATATTAAGAGCGTCGGCGGCTCCGCGAGCAAAGCCATTACGATGATTGGCAGAACTTGGCTAACCCCCACGCCCACATTTGTAAGATCGTGGAACTGCGACACGCCTGGCGTTTGAACCTGAATTTCGTGACCGAATTTTCCGCTGTCGGAGGTCTGCACTTCGCTGGCAACACCCATATATCTCAACCAATCGACCACGGCATCGTGCAGAGTAGCCAACCAGGGCTTACGACTATTAGTCTCCAGGAAATTGCTAGGCAAATAGCG
Source organism: Bradyrhizobium sp. HKCCYLRH3099 (assembly GCF_051167855.1). Lineage (NCBI taxonomy): Bacteria > Pseudomonadati > Pseudomonadota > Alphaproteobacteria > Hyphomicrobiales > Nitrobacteraceae > Bradyrhizobium > Bradyrhizobium sp. HKCCYLRH3099. The sequence continues at coordinate 167 of NZ_JBNPTW010000025.1, read as the reverse complement.
CACACGGCGATCTCGATGCAACTCCAACACCGCCGCCGTATGCTCTCCCTTGTAGCCGACCTCTGTTGGATTGGCCAAAGCTTCTAGTGGTGACCTGCCACCGAAGTTTCATCCAGCAGCATCTAGAGTCCGAGTGGGTTTTACGCCGATTGGCGCGGGTGGAGCAA